>NZ_JAMYMW010000005.1:0-383210 GCF_040318745.1 Mesorhizobium sp. M1027
TAACTTCGCTCGTAAGGGCGACCTTAAGAGCGCAGCCTCGCTACCGTGCCGTCCTCTCGCAAGGCGGCCTTCGCCGGAGGGTATCAGCGGAGCAATGTGAAACATCACAAAGACCGGTCTGGCGGGCAGCCATACCGTTTAGATAAGCAGCAAATCCCACTAAAAAATGACTAGCCGAAGGCCCACTTCTTCGCTCGACGGCAAGAGAGGCGCAGTCCGGCGCTATCCGGTCGACGTGGTGCAAGCGCGGGCGGAAAGCTCTCTCTTCGGAATGCCGGACAGGTGACTGGTGCAGAGGCCAATTCAGTCTGGGACTTGGCCTATCCAGTCTCCTGTGTCATGCGGCGTGTCATCCGGGCACGTCCACCATCTCTTAGCGCCGGCACTGGTTACCTATCCTTTTACATTCCTGACTCTATTCTGATCATCCCAAATCATAAGCGCCTGTTGTTGTGCCCAATAGCGAACCATGCGCAAATGTATCTCTAATTGTGAGCGTAGAACGGAAGGCGTCCAGACGGCACGATTTGTCACGCCGCCGGCGCTCAGCCCGAACAAAAATGTAACAATCGACCGCAGTGCAGTCTCGAAGACGTCCGTTGGCCACTCTTCACTCTCCGGCCAAGCCCCCCGGATGACTCGGTCATAAATTTTCATTCCCTCGCGATGCAGCGTGGCATTGAGCTTACGAAATTCAGGATCGGCGGCAATAACCCCCCAGAAATTCACCCAGATTACACTATCCTCGACGTGAGATTTCGACGATGGTATCGCCGCGTCAAGCAGGATCGCGAGATCGGTTTCTCCTTTTTCCAGCAGATGTGCGATCTTGCGTTCCATGTTAAGAAAAGGGATGCGCAAGGCAGCTGCGATGATGTCCGTCTTGTTTTCGAAGTAATGCGTAATCATTCCCGTCGTTACGCCGGCCGCGTTGGCGATATCGATCATCGTAACTGCCGAAATACCCTTCGCCGCTATTGCCTTACCCGCTGCCCTAGCGATACGAAGTCGGGTCAGCTCAACATCAATAATTTTTGGCATAGCCCTCGATAGGTCCTACCTGACTTGCAATTTCAATATCGTAGCTGCGCCATTTCCGGCGGAAGCCATGGATGGCCCGAAGGGCCAACCCGTAGCACGTTTGAGGTCGTGCCTGAATGCTCTATCATCTGCTTCACGAGCTAATGCAATATGGTCAAACGAACATTAACTGAGTTTCCGCGAGCTTTGGCTACAGTCGCCCAGCGCAAGTCATTGGGAAGGGTCTAGTCAAAGCAGAACCGATAAGCTCTCGGTGACGTCCTAGCCAAGCTTCGCCAGCTTGGCTGAACCGCAGCAGGGGCAGTTTCGGGGCGAAGCGACGCGCTCGCGCGGTAGATGCTCGGGGAAAGGCTTGCGCGTTGGACGCCTGCCTCGAAGGCCCTGACCGCCGACAAGAGCGCCGCTATCTCCGCTGCCGATCCGTCTTGGCTGGCGTTGGCTTCCCGCTAACGAGCTTCAACTCCATCTGGTCAAAAAGCCAGGCTTTCCGCTCCGAGCGACTGCCATGGCTGTCGAGCTTCAGCTTCTCGATCTCCGGTCGCAGTCGCGCGATCCGTTCAACTGCGCCTCACCAGTTCAGTGGCAGGTCACCGGTGGGCCGTGCGCTCCGAGAGGATCATCGCGTGCGCACTGTTAAGATCATTGGGGCTGATCGGCCGCATCGCTCTTCCAGCGTTGGGCAGCTAAGGGCGTAGGGAGCGATATCTTCCATGCCCTGCCGGTGCCGATGCACCACCGACCCAGCTTCTCATCGTTTCTTCGGCCGTGCGTGCGGAGAGTTGCGCGGCAGCGGGAACGCAATCATGCCATCGGTCGATCACGCCGGCGGACGCACCACCAAGATCCATGCTCTGACCTACGGCTTGTAGCGGCCCGTCGCCTTTATGCTCACTGGCGTCCAGGTCCCCGGCTGCAAGGCGGGTGAAGTCCTTCTAGAACAGATGCCAGCAACCGGTCTCGGCAACGCTGACGAGGGCTACGACAACAAACGCCATCCGCCGCCAGATCAGGAGATCAGGGAACGGGGAGCCTTCCCCAACATCCCGCCAAAGGTAATCGCATCTGGACGAACTGCTATCGCCCTTCCTCTAGCCCGCTTCTCTCACCGCGCCCCGGCTCGAGCCGCATCTTGACTGGTGCTGGTCGGCGCTGCTTATCCTGGTTTTGAGGACGAGCGCGGCCTGCGCCGCGGAGAGCGGCGGTGCTGGGCTTGTGCAATTTATCCCTCAGTGGTTTGCGGGAAGGGTTCAGGTCCGGCGGCGTCAGCGGGCCGCGGCGCATATTCGAGCGTGCGCGAGGCTGAACTCCTGTGCGTATGGACAGGCCGAAGCCATTGCGACCTTGATGCGACGCACCGAGACACGGACCTGCGCACCGATCTTCAGCAGCTTCAGCCTGATCGTGCCGCAGGTGGCGTTGGCGAGCCTGGTGTGGGCGAGGCCGAGGCGGCGCAAGGCGCAGATCAGGACGTAGGCAAACGAGGCGAACCAGAGCCGCAGCTGATTGGCGCGCATGGTGTGAGCGCTGGTGCGGTCGGCGTAGAGGTCGAGCTGGCACGCCTTGATCCGGTTCTCCATGTCGCCGCGGGCACAGTAGAGATCCTCGTAAAGTGCCCGTGCCGCGCAACGCTTTGGCTTGAGCGAGGTCACGATGAAGCGCGGATTGGCGCCCTGCGTCGTCCACTCGGCCTTGGCGACGACCCGCCGTCGGCGTGACCAACTGTCTTTGGTCGACCACATGAAGTCGCGGAACACGCGCGCGGCCTGGCCGCTTTTCCTGGATGCCAGGCGAGCTTCCTGCAAGGCGGAAGCGATCTTCTTCTCCAGCCGCTCGTTGCGGGCAAGGCCAAAGACATAGTCGACGCCGTTTGCCTCGCACCAGGCCATCAGCTCTTCCCGGGCAAAGCCGGAATCGGCGCGCAAGATGATGCGCACCCTGCGCCACTTCCCGCGGATCTGGGCCACGATCCGCTCGACCCCTCGACCGCTCCCTTTCTGGCGTCGATGTTGGACGCCTGAGCTTTGCCGCCAGCAGGTGCCGGCCGCAGAAGATGTAGAGCGGCAGGTAGCAGTAGCAGTTGTAGTAGTAGCCGTGGAAGAACCGGCCTTCCTGGTGGCCGTGCAGCGGATCATCGGTGGCGTCGAGGTCGAGCACGATCTCGGCCGGCGACGTGTCGTGGGCTTCCAGGAACAGGTCGACGAACAGAGCTTCGATCGCCTGCGTGTGACTTGCCGAAGACCTGTTTCTTCAGCCGGGCAATGCGCAGCCGCAAGGCCTGGATCAACTGGTCATGCGCCTGCAACGTCGCCGACATCTTCGCATTTTCCGCCTGCAAGGCGGCGATCATCGCCTTCAGAAAGGCAGGATCGTCTGGAAGATTTTCGGCGACATTCGGCATGCACCTGACTACCATAAGTCAGGGCGAGTAGCCATAAAAACCATTAGATTCAGAGAGATAAATCACCCGACACGCGCCCGCGGCGCCCCCCAATTGGGGCGTCGCCAGTCAATTCCTTCCCACAACATCGCCATTTGCGCTGACGTCAGCCGGGCCGTCCCGTCGGCCGCCGACGGCCACGGAAAGCGGCCCTTCTGCAAGACCTTGTAATAAAGACAGAACCCCTGGCCATCAAAATAAAGAAGCTTCAAACGGTCGCCACGCCTTCCCCGAAAGGCGAAGACCGCGCCTCCCGTCGGCTTCTGGCGCAACACATCCTGCGTCAGTGCAGCCAAACCCTCGATCCCTTTGCGCATGTCCGTGAACCCGCAGGCAAGATACACCCGAACCCCAGTTCCCGGTCCGATCATGCTGTCTCAACCGCCTGGATAAGCCGAGTCAGAGTGGCGGTATCGATCTCTCTGTCAAAGCGCAGGTTCCGCCCACAGCATAGTTGCAATTCGACCAGCGCTGACAATCTGTCGGTGCCTTTGCCCATACAGGGTTCGCTCCGCGCCACGGGCATGTCCACGGGAAGGAACATGGGACCCGCCGACGGCAACAGGAGCCCCTTCCTCCTCAGCTCTCTCCGCCAAGTGTAAATCTGCTGCCGTGTCACATCATGCCGCTCGGCAACCTCAGTCACAGTCGCCCCGTCAATTCCAACCCACATGACGATGTCGAGCTTCTTCTTATCACCCCAGCGACGACGCCGTTCAGCACCAAGAATCTCGACACGCATCGCAAACCTCGCACAAGACACGTCGCAAACGACGTCGTTAAACACGTGTCATAGGCCATCACGACGATGTCAGGCAGGCGGTGACAATCGGGCGGTTACGATGCACCCCTTACCTTGAGATATTCAGGCTAGCGCGCCGGAACGCAATCGAGCGCATGTTCTGTCGCCTCAAGGGCCTCTGTCGGTTCGCAACCCGATACGACCGCCTGGAGACCAAATCTCCTCGCCGCAGTCTGCATCGCCGCGACCGTCAGCTTAAGGTCACGAGTCCGGTCCTGGTAAGGTTGACACGAGCGCTTCGCAGAACGGTCCTTGCGATACACCGTCGATCAGAACTTCGGCGTTGATAAGCCTTCGCCGCGGATCGACCTGAGACGGGGCAGTGGCCCAGAGCATTATCTCGCCTCGCTCCCCCGGTTGAAGCATGATGCTTTCGGCTTCCCCATCCGAGACCCAACCGAATGCCGGTAGTAGGCGAGCGCTATACACAGCATTGCGCTCAAAGTTGTTACGGATGTTGACTGTATAGGTCACCTTGCTATTTGGGCGGGCCGCCGAAAGATATGATAGCATTCGCGTCCAAAATAGATCAATAAAATGGTCTGCGGGTTCGTCAACTATATCTCGGAAGGCTGCTTCCTTGCGGTCAATGTAGTCCGTGTACTCGGTGATCCTAGACTGATCCATGCCAATTAGCTCTCCGTGCCCAGGGCAGACGAGATCAGGCTTCATCGCCCGCATCACGTTCGCGCAGCGGCGATGCATGTCCAACTGAAAGCTGTTGCGCATGACTGTACTCTGAAGCTGGTGCCAAGGTCCTGCGCGGTGCAATAGAGCTCGTAGATGTCGCTCTCTCGGTCACCAACATGCACGCAGCGCTCGGCTGCGCCAACGAGCGCGATGGACTGGCGCAGGTTCTCCAGCCAGCGGTAGCTCTCCTTCGTCTCGATCGGCACGCGCGTGGGATTGATGTGCCGCTTGAGCGCGAGCGTTCCCTTGAATTTCGTTCGTGTCCAGAACTTCACCGCCGTCAGACCGAGGGGTGTGCCGGTGAGGGTGACGGCCAGGCTCGAATGCATCAGCACCCCGCACAAAATCAGCACCTTGGGCTGCCCGGCCTTGTAGCGCCCGGCGTTGATGGTCTTGGTGAAGCCGATTTTGCACGGCTGCGCGCGGCTGTAGATAAATTCGGTCGTGTCCTGCAGGATAAGGATCGGACCTTCGCTCGCCGCAACGCGCGCCGCGGTCGCAGCGAAATGGCCGGCGAGAACGCTGTGTTCGGTCACACGCGGGTTGTCAAAGAAGCGGTAGGCCGCCTTCGCCGCTGCCCAGTCGCCACAGGCCGCCGGGATCGGCTTGCCCGGCGCTGCTGACAGCTGATCCAGCAACCGCTGCAGCCGACGGACCAGACGCTTGTCGGGAAGGGCCGCCGCGCAAAGCTCTTCCTGCCAAGCGGCTTCGCTGCTGCTGGTCTTGTCTCGCATCCGTGACGCCTCCGTGATTCCACGGACAGAATCACGGCAGATTCATACTGGGCAATAGGCCCGCCGACGATGTGGGTAATCGGAAGCGTCACCGGAGGGGTACAGTTCGGCAGCCGCAACAACACGGTCCGAGAGCATCGACGACGTATGCCCGTAAGTCTGTGTGCCCGTACGAAGAAACACAGAGAGCGGTTAGTTCCCGCCGCTCTCCATGCGTCGGGAACTGATAACCTTGTCCAACCAGCCGACCTCCATCTCTGGAACGGAAGACAGGAGAAGATCGGTATAGGGATCGAACGGCGGGGCGAGAACCTGACCCTTTGGCCCAGAGCGGACCACTTGCCCGCGATACATCACCGAGATCGAATCGGCGATTGATTTCACCGTTGCGAGATCGTGGGTAATGAAGAGATAGGCTACCCCCTCATCCTTCTGCAACTGCAGCAACAGCTTCAAGATGCCATTGGCGACCAGGGGGTCGAGGGCCGAAGTCACCTCGTCGCAGATGATCAGCTTGGGCTTTGCCGAAAGCGCCCGCGCGATGCAAACGCGCTGCTTTTGTCCACCTGATAGTTCTGCAGGGTACCGGTCCGCAAAGCTCTTGCCCATTTCGATCTGGTCAAGCAACTCGGCCACTCGAAGGTCGCGCTCTGCGCCGCGCATTCCAAAATAGAATTCGAGAGGTCGACCGATGATTGTTGCAACGGTCTGGCGCGGATTCATCGCAACATCCGCCATTTGATAAATCATCTGAAGCTGCCGCAGGTCGTTCTTCGAGCGCTCGGCCAGCCGCTGGGAAAGATCGCGCCCGTCGAACTGGATGCTGCCTACCAAAGGCGGCAACAACCCGGTGATCACCCGCGCCAGCGTCGATTTACCCGACCCCGATTCACCGACCACAGCGAGCGTCTGTCCAGTATGAAGGTCCAGGGAAACATCGCGTAAGACCTTGATTGCTCCGTCGCCGTAACCTGCTGTCACGCCTTTGACTGACAACACAGGCGCAGTGCCGCCGTCCTTCTCCTCGCGATCGATGTGATGCACTGAAACGAGGGCTCTGGTATATTGTTCGTGCGGTTGGTTGATGATCTGTTGCGTCATTCCCCGCTCTACGAGTTTGCCGTGGCGCAGGACCATTATCTCGTCCGCGACCTGCGCCACCACCGCTAAGTCGTGGGTGATGTAGAGTGCCGCAACGCCGGTGTCGCGGATGGCATCCCGGATCGCGGCCAGCACGTCGATTTGCGTGGTGACGTCGAGCGCCGTGGTCGGCTCGTCGAAAACAATGAGGTCAGGCTCGGAGCAGAGCGCCATGGCCGTCATGACCCGCTGCAACTGACCGCCCGAAACCTGGTGGGGGAAACGATTGCCGATGTTTTCTGGGTCAGGCAAGCCAAGCTTTTTAAACAGAAAAATCGCCCGCTTCTCCGCCTCGGTTCGCGTTGCCATGTCATGCAAAAGTGCCGCCTCCACCACCTGGTCCATTAGCCGGTGGGCGGGGTTGAATGCAGCGGTGGCCGACTGCGCCACATAGCAGACCTCGCGGCCCCGGAGTGTGCGCATGCCACGTGCTCCGACCTTCAGTATGTCACGGTCGTTAAGGATGACCTCGCCGCCAGTTATTTTCGCCCCGCCGCGACCATAACCCATGCTGGCCAGACCTATGGTGGACTTGCCGGCGCCCGATTCGCCAATCAATCCCAGAACCTTGCCACGTTTCAGCGTTAGCGACACGTCATCGACGAGAATCATTTTATGTGGGCTCTCGCCTGGTGGGTAGACGGTCGCCTCAATCCGAAGGTTGCGTATGTTGAGCAATGTCTCGGCCGTTCCTGGCCGGCTGGCTTGCTCAACCTTGGAGAGCGTCACGCCAACCCGTTCGTCCGACAATGCGCGTTCTTTTGACATTTGCAGGTTCCGCGATGTTGATTGCCCGTCGCCAGCTATTTAATTCTGGGCACTACGAAGGGCCCGGCACCACACTGAAGGCGACATTCGTTGCACAATCGCATCAAACGACTGAACCGAGGCAGCGACTTCGCGTTGAGCTCGCCTGGGAGAATAGGCCGGCGCTTAGCGAGCGACCTCAATCCTCTTTGAGCCCACTTGCTGAGTGGAGGAACCAGTCCACAACTAAATTCACTGCCACCGCCAGTAGAGCAATCGCACCGGCTGGAAGAAGTGGAGTGATGTCACCATACGAAATCAATGCCGCGGTATCACGGACCATAGAACCCCAATCGGCTGTAGGCGGCTGCATTCCAAGTCCAAGGAATGACAAAGCGCTAATTAGCAGGAACACGAAGCAAAACCGCAGGCCGAACTCAGCTACGAGGGTAGGCGCTATGTTTGGCAGTATCTCGCGTGTCATGATCCAGGTGGATGCTTCACCGCGGAGCCTTGCTGCTTCGACGTAGTCCAAAACCGCGACGTTGATCGCTACGGCCCGGGTGAGCCGAAACACGCGCGTCGAGTCTAGGACAGCAAGGACGAGCACCATCGCGGAGACGGAGGTGCCGAAAATAGTTAGCAGCAGCAGCGCAAATATCAGCTGTGGTATGGACATCAGAACATCCACGAGGCGTGACAAGATTTGGTCGGCCCATCCGGCCAAGGTGGCAGCTGCCAAGCCGGCGGAGGCGCCAATGGAAAACGCGAGACAGGTCGTTAGAAACGCGATGCCGATTGTGTTTCGAGCACCGAATACAAGCCGTGTTAGCATATCACGCCCAAGGTTGTCGGTGCCGAGCCAAAACTTGGAACTCCATGGTTCGAATTGCGTACCGACAATCTCGGCTTCACCATAAGGAGTCATATGCGGGGCCAACAAGGCCGCAAGCACGTATATCGCGATGACTACTATCCCGAATTTTGCGCTTAGCGGCGCCGAGGCAAACTGTCTGGCTCCCGAAATAAGAATTGCGTGCGGATCAATGATTGCCATTTATTTCGCTCATCGGCTGTTCACAGGGCCCGCCCCTCATTTTGGATGCATAAGGCGCGGATTGCGTATGATCGACAGGACGTCGGCCGTAAGATTGAGCAGGATGTAAGTTGCCGCGAAAATCAGACTGCAGGCTTGCACGACGGGAATGTCTCTCTTTTGGACCGAATCGACGATCAATTGCCCGAGCCCCGGGTAAACAAACACGACCTCGACAACCACTACGCCCGTGATCAGATAGGCTAGGTTCAGCACGATTACCGTGACGATCGGCGCCCAAGCGTTCGGCATCGCATGTCGAACAAGCACCCTCCATTCTGGCAGTCCTTTTAGCCGTGCTGTCTCGATATATTGGTTTGCAAGCAGACTGACGATAGTTGTTCTCGTCATTCTAGTCATATGGGCCAGGACTGCCAGCGTAAGAGTAAGGGCAGGTAGGGCGACTGCATTCAACCGTCCGGCAAGACCATCCGTAGAATCAACATCAGAGAGGCTAGGAAATATACCCGCATTGGCTGCCAATACTAAGATAAGGATATACGCAATGAAGAATTCCGGAAATGAAATTGACGTGAGCGTAAGAACATTGATCAGACGATCTAGAAAAGTGTTGCGATAAAGCGCTGCAAGTAACCCGGTCAGCAATGCTAAGGGAACCGCCAATATTGCAGCGGTTAGCGCCAGGACCAAGGTGTTGAATAGCCTCGGTCGAATTAGTGCCGCAATATCTCGGCCGTTGGAGAGCGCGATCCCCAAATCTCCTCGGAGAACGTTGCTTAGCCACTGGAGGTATCTCAGATAAAGGGGCAAGTCCAGACCGAGGCTCTTCCGGAACGCGGCCACTGTCTCGGGGGTTGCTGCCCGCCCGAGCATCTCAGTAGCTATATCACCGGGCAGAAATTGTACCCCGGCAAATACGACCAGAGAAACAATCCACAAGGTCAGCACGCCCAAAAAGAGGCGCTGACCGATGATCTTGGTGATGGAAGCCATTTTAATGCTGCATCACATCACGCATCAGCAAACCACCAACGCTCTATGCAGCGGAAACCATCCAGATCCCAGTTTGGTCCAATCTTTTTGTGACCGATTTTTTTGGACAGGGCATTGACGTTGTTGACAAAGACAGGTGCCATTTCGCCACAATCGTCTCTGCAAATGCTTTGCATCTCCGTATACATTTCCAGGCGCCTGGCATCATCAAGGTCCGAGCGGGCAGATACCAGCAGTTCGTTGAAACGTGCGTTTTTCCAATGGGAATTGTTCCACGCTGCGTCGGCGCCATAACCCATGGAGAACATCCAATCGGCGGTTGGCCGGCCGAGCCAGTAGGCCATGTAAAACGGTTTCTTCAACCAAACGGTATCCCAATAACCATCACTCGACTCTCGGACTACATCAATACTGATGCCGGCTTTCGCTGCATTCTGCTGATAAATCGTTGCGGCGTCGACTGCGCCTGCAAACGCAGCGTCTGCAGCAGACAAGCTGACTTTCAGTTCTGAAAGGCCAGCCTTTTTGAGATGGAACCGAGCCCTATCCGGATCATATTCGCGTTGTGGCAGATCCTTGGCGAAGAAACGATTGGTAGACGCGATCGGGTGATCGTTGCCAAGCTTCCCGTGTCCGTGGAGCAAGGTATCTAGCAGCTGCTGCCGATCGACCGCATATTTGAACGCCAATCGGACATCCGCATTGTCGAACGGGGCAGCATCGCACATCATGTCTATAGTGTAGAACTGGGTTCCGGCGATCGATAAAATCTCCAGACCTTTATCCCTCTCTAATAGATGGACCGTCTTCAGGTCGCATCGGTCCATCGCGTGGATCTGGCCTGTTGTCAGGGCGTTTGTGCGCGCCGTGACATCCTGAATGGAGAGAGCCTCAAAGGAATCAAACCAAGCCGCATCCGATTTCCAGTAGTTTGCGAAACGTTTGCCTGTGCCTTTGACGCCGTAGTCGATGTTATCTAGCACATAGCCTCCGGCGCCAACTCCGGAGACATCCGTTTTATCATCCTTTACTGGCATAATAGCCAAGTGGAAGTCTTCAAGAAGGTACGCGAAGTCCGCGTTCCCTTCTTTCAAGGAGAAGACTACGGTCTCAGGACCGTCCGCACGGATTTCTTCGACCGAAGCAAGGATGTCTTTCGCGGCTGACTTGGATTGCTCTCCGCGGTGGTGATTCATCGAGCCAATAACATCCTTGGCATCCAAGCTTTTCCCGTTGTGGAACTCTACGCCTTTCCGCAACTTAAAGGTCCAGGTTTTGGCGTCCGTCGTCACATTCCAAGAGTCGGCGAGCTCACCACCAAGCTTCCCGTCAGCGTCTATCTGTGTAAGATAACCATGCAGGGTCTTGCCGAACAATTCTGTGAATGAGTTCGTGTAGGTTGCAGGATCTAGGGAGTCGGAAGGCGCACCTGCGCCAATCCCAATTTTGAAGTGGCCGCCCTTCTTAGGGGCGGGATCTTGAGCGAACGCTGGAAGAATTCCGCTCGACGACGTAATGGCAAAAGCGCCGACGGCGGCCGCGGATTTAAGGATTTCCCTTCGGTTAGCGGTGATGGGTAGGCTCGACTTTTTACCCCATTTGCTCATAGCAGTTCTCCCTCTTGTTCTTCTGATTGCTGAGTCAACGCGAGACATGGGCAGCGAGTCGCGTTCACTGTTCAGTCAAGCCTTCTGCCAAAGCCATGCAAGGAAGCCCCGGTCCGGGCAGGCTGTCGACCGCCACTGCACTTCGGTAGCACATTAGAAAGCCTTGGGAACCGCACAAAAATGTAATGCTGCCAATGACTTTATTTGATGGAGAGCGCTCGAGCCCTTAACGAGCGAAACGCGAGTCTGGCCTTACGCGACGCCCCGGTTCGCTGGAGGATGGCAATCGTCTCTCTACTGCAGGTCCATATTTACCTCTTTAACATAAGAGTCCGGCTTGGCATTCCCTTTCGCGCGCATGCCGGTTCAAGTTTAGCTGCAGGGCTTCGGCAGCAGTCCAAGATGGCCGCCGGCATCGACAACGATGTTCTGACCGGTAATGTTTGACCCTTCCGTCAGGAAGAACAGCGCAACCTCAGACATCTGTTCCGGTGTGCCTGCCTGGCGTAGAGGTGTTCGATGTTCCTCGTCTTCTTTCATCTTGTTGTATTCAACTTCGCCCACGCCATTCACCATCCAACGGGTCTGGATAAGGCCGGGGGAAATGGCATTCACCCGAACGGCGGGGCTGAGCCAGCGTGCCAGCATCAGGGTAAGAGTATTTAGGGCGCCCTTAGACAGCATATACGGCAGTGAGCTGCCGTTGCCGAGAAGGGTGGCATTGGTGGACACATTCACGATCGCGCCGCGTTCTTTGCGTTCCTCCCATTGTTTTCTCATGGCCGGAAACACAGCACGGACCATCATGAAAGCGCCTGTTGTGTTCACGCGAAATATGCGGTCGAAATCCTCCGGTGTGACGTCTTCAAGGTCGCCGACTTTTTGGAACTTTGTGGTGGCAGCGTTATTGATAAGGCCGTCGATGCGCCCCCATTCGCTCAGGGTCTCGGCGGCCAGTTTGCGGCAATCGGCATCCTGCCCCACGTCGGCCTGCACAACGATGGCTTCAACACCTTGCGCTTTAACTTTGGCATAAGTCTCGTCGGCTTCTTGCTTGCTTCGACTATAGTTGATCGTGACGTTCCAGCCCCGCGCCGCGAGGTCGATGGCACAAGTCGCTCCCATGCCCGTTGCCGATCCTGTCACAATTGCTACTTTGGCCATGGTGCCCTCGAATTGGGTGTCTCTTGCGCCACCGTCTCAGGGGGCACGTAACATTCGCCTTTGGCTTGAGCTAACGGCATTTTTCCTCTCAGGGGAGGCTTTGGCCGAAGCCACTGACTTGTGACGGATCTTGGAGCAAGCCTAACATTGCAATTCCTTCCCGCATTTAACGCGCAGTTGTAATATCTTATTGCCGGAAGTCAACTACAGACGCGCGATGTACTTCTAAAACTTCACGTAAAAATAGTTACGAAATCTTTTTAGTCAATCACGGTTTTATTTAATTTGATTGGTGAATATTGCGTTTATATTGCAAGATGATGTTGCAAACGATTTACATTTAACATAATTAGGGACCGTTTTGAAAATCGGCTTGCTATGGGTTCCGTCTGAGGCTGGGTTATGATTCATGTGTGGACGTATATGGACCCCGCCCGATTGCAACAGGTCGGCTGGATAAGGATCATTGGTCACAACTGCTGACGTATATCCCGCTTCCTGATGCGGCTGTACAACGTCTTCGCCGCGAGCCCCGATGGATTTTCGCGCGCTTCCACCTCATCGGCCCCTAGACATTGGCCGAAGCCAAGCCGGTCCACACACCAGGTTCGGGAAGCGACGGAATGACCGTTTCACCATCTCCTACCATTTTGTTGCAATTGCCGGGGTGAGACCTCCTTCTGTTATTCGTTCGTTTGCCGCTTCGCCTCAGCTGCTTTCACCGACGGTGCCGGCTCGTAGAATGTGCTGCCCGAGAGCATGGCCCACACGATCCTCGCATTCTTGTTGGCGAGCGCGACAGCCGCGACATTGGGATGCCGCCTTTGCCGCAGCTTACCTAGCCAAAGGCTTTGGGGATCCTGCTTGCCGGCTGCTTTACCGAGCGCAGCGCGAGCGCCATGGATCATCAATGTGCGCAGATAGCGATCGCCGCGTTTTTTGATACCGAATAGGCGGGCTCACCCTCCACTGGATCGTTGTTTCGGCACCAGGCCGAGCCAGGCCGCGAACTGACGGCCGTTCTTGAAGCAGGTTCTATTGCCGACGGCAGCGATCAAGGCGGTTGCCGTTACGGGGCCATGCCTTCGATCTTTCCAAGCCGCTGGCACTGCTCGCTGGTGCGGAAGATCTCTCGTATCCGCCGGTCATAGGTTGCAATGCGATCATCGAGTTCGGCCATTTCCGCCCGCAATTCCCTCATGAGCGAACGGACCATGTCGCTGAGTCCGTCATCGTCGTTCCCGACGATACGGCAAGGCTGCGTCGCAGCTGCGAGATGTCACGAGCAATGACAATCCAATGCTCGGAATTGCCAGCTGATCAGTCGACTTCGGCGGCACAAAGCGCATTGATGGCCGACCGACCGCCTCGCAGATGGCTTCTGCATCGTTCCGGTCGTTCTTGTTCGACTTGACGTATGGTGTCACGAACTGAGGGCTGATCAGCCGAACCTCATGGCCGAGATCGGAAAGCACTCTTGCCCAATAATGCGCTCCGTTCGAGGCTTCCATGCCGACCAAACATGGCGGCAGATTGGCGAAGAAGCGGGCTACCGCATCGCGACGCAGCGTCTTTCGCACACCGACTTTTCCGTGGCTGTCGACGCAGTGAACCTCGAAGACATACTACGCAAGATCCAGACCTATTCGAACGACCTGCATGACATCCTCCTTCGGTTGCAGTTGGCGTTCGAGATTTCACCGCGCCTAGAGGGCGGGGTCCACACCATTGCCCCCCGTTGAGCAAGAAGATTCTGACAATGGCAATACTGAAGCGGTCAGGTTCATTCATGTGTTCGGCCTGTTTTTGTGTGGCCTCAGGCCGCTGGCCATGATGGTGTCGGTGGATCGGGCCCTCATCAAGCTGCCGCGCTGCGATGCGCGTTGAATTACTCAGGTTCTCCCGATCCCCGGCTTAACCGGATCTGCATCACTGATGTCGTTCTCTCCTGTCCAAACTGGATGTCATTCACGCGACCGTCGTTACCCTCGAACCATTGACGGCGTAGCGCGGTAGTTTTCCTCACGCGCCATCACCGGCCGGGCGATCCGCGCTACCTTGTTGGCGACAGCGACTGTGACCAGCCGTGCCGGCTTACGCTCGAGCAACTGGTTCGCCAGGTACTGACGGTCGTCGCTTTTCAACGCGTGTATCGGATGACCGCCGTGGCGCCGACGACGAGGAGATGCCGCAAATAGCGATCTCCCATCTTCGAGATTCCTCCCATTCTGTCTTTGCCACCGGAGGAATGTTGTTTTGGAACAAGGCCGAGCCAAGCAGCGAATTGACGACCGAAGCGGAAGACTTTTGCGTCGACGACGGTGGCAGCGAGGGCGGTCGCCGTGATGAAGCCGATTCCGGGAATGGTTGAAAGCCGCCGGCAGACCTGGTTCGTGCGATACCACGCCAGAAGCTCGATCTCGATCTCCCGGATTTGCGCGCCAAGTCCCTCGATCGTTCGAGCGAGGAGGATAAGAACCTGTCGCGCCATCGCGGGGAGCGGCCCATCGCCCTTGTCAAGAGCTTCGATTAGTCCACGGACATGGGCCCGGGCCTTCGGTGCGACGACGCCATACTCGGCCAGATGCGCCCGCATCGCGCTGATTTGCGATGTGCGCTGTCGAACCAAGAGGTGGCGAGCCCGATGAAGCATCAGAATGCTCTGGGCATCCGCCGATTTGACAGCCACGAACCGCATTATCTGTCGCGTCACCGGCTCGCAGATCGCTTCCGCGTCGGCCGCATCGTTCTTTTTGCGCTTGAGTTTACGCAAGCCGGCGGCATCAACTTGACCACATGCCCGAGTGCAATCAGCTCCCGCGCCCAATGGTGCGCCGTCGCAGGCCTCCATGCCGATGAGGCACGGCTGCATATCGCGAAGCAACGGGATAAGTTGATCGCGCCGAACTTTTCGACGGAGCACCGCGTTTCCTGCATTATCGACGCCGTGAACTTGAAAGACGTTCTTGGCGATATCCAATCCGATCGTGATAACTTGCATGCGGACGGTTCCTTCCCTCTGATGGTCCTTTGACAACGCCATCTTGGCACATTGCGATGCCGCTGGGTCGGGGGCCGTCCCCCCATCAAGCTGTGGATGTGGACAGAGCAGAGCCGTGGCCGGATGGCCCAGATTGCCAAGAAGACCAAGCGCCACCCGTCTGATTGACGGACGAGGAGTGGGAGCAGTTCGCGCCGCTGATGCCAAGCCTGGGCGTTGCGGCCGTCCGCGCGAGGTTGATTTCCGAGAGGTGGTCAACGCCGTGCGCTATTTGGTCCGCTCCGGTTGCGGTTGGCGGATGCTACCGATCCATTTCGGACCCTGGCAGACGGCTACGGCTGGTTCCGCGAGTTGGCGCGGCGCTTTCTGTTTACTATCCACGACGTGGCGCTGATGCTGGATCGCGAGCGAGCCGGGCGCGAGGCCAGTCCCACGGCTGGCGTGATCGACGGCCAGTCGGTCAAGGCCCCGCAAGCTGAAACAAGGGGTTACGACGCCGGCAAGAATTATCTAATTATCATTATCGCAAATGGTAAGCGCCTGTTGTCGTGCCCAATAGCGAACCATGCGCAAATGTAGCTCCAATTGTGAGCGCTGAACGGAAGTTGTCCAGACGGCACGATTTGTCACGCCGCCGGCGTTCAGCCCGAAGAGGAACGTAACAATCGACCGCAATGCAGTCTCGAAGACGTCCGTTGGCCACTCTTCACTCTCCGGCCAAGCCGCCCAGATGACTCGGTCATAAACCTTCTTTCCCTCGCGATGCAGCGAGGCATTGAGCTTACGAAATTCAGGATCGGCGGCAATAACCCCCCAGAAATTCACCCAGATTACACTATCCTCGTGAGATTTCGACGATGGTATCGCCGCGTCAAGCAGGATCGCGAGATCGGTTTCTCCTTTTTCCAGCAGATGTGCGATCTTGCGTTCCATGTTAAGAAAAGGGATGCGCAAGGCAGCTGCGATGATGTCCGTCTTGTTTTCGAAGTAATGCGTAATCATTCCCGTCGTTACGCCGGCCGCGTTGGCGATATCGATCATCGTAACTGCCGAAATACCCTTCGCCGCTATTGCCTTACCCGCTGCCCTAGCGATACGAAGTCGGGTCAGCTCAACATCAATAATTTTTGGCATAGCCCTCCAGCCGGTTTCCTACCTGAGCTGCAAATTTCAATGTCATAGCCGTCCATTTTCGACCGATGTCATGGACGACACGCAGCGCCATCTCCTAGGGCATGGGCAAGATTGTCGACATTTTCATTTTCAGGAGATCGGCAGCGGCAACTGCTTGGTGCGGCCACCGTCCATGACGGAGACCTGACCGGTCACGAAAGCGCTCTCGTCCGAGGCCAGCCAGACCGCAAGATGTCCGACGTCCCTCGGCTCGCCCAGGCGCCCGACCGGATGCATCGCGAGCAGTTCCTTGCGGACGCGGGCGCTGTCGGCCATGCTGTCGATATAAGCCTCGCTGAGATCGGAGTTGATCCAGCCCGGCGCAATGGCATTGCAGCGGATACCCTCATGCCCATGGTCCACGGCGACCGCCGCCGTAAAGCCGTGAATGCCCGCTTTCGAAGCGGAATAGGCAGGATGCCCGGGATTGGACGCCAGCCCTTCGATCGAACCGATGTTGACGATGCTTCCCCTGCCCCACTTCCGGAGGTGTGGCATTGCCGCCTTGGTCAGCAGGAACGGGGCCTTCAGATTAATGTCCATCATCTGGTCCCAGTCCGCCTCGGTCATCTCGTCGACCGTCTTCTCAAACATGATCCCGGCGTTGTTGACGAGGATATCCAGGCCGCCAAGCCGCTCGACGACAGCCTGAACGGCCGAGGAAATTTCCTGGGAGCTCGAAAGATCCGCCTTCACATAGATCGCGCGCTCGTTGAGCATGGGTTCAGGCGGTGCGTTCCTCTGCACGATGGCGACTTTTGCCCCCTCCTCTACGAAGCGCTGGGTGATGCCGGCGCCGATGCCGCGGCCGCCGCCAGTGATGATTGCGATCTTGCCTGCCAGTCTGTCAGTCATGGGATGTCCTCAGTAGACCGGCTTCGCTCCGTTCACTTCGACCGCCGTGCCAGCGATGTAGCGGGCGGCGTCGGAGCACAGAAAGAACACAACGTCGGCGATGTCTTCCGGCTCTGCGATACGACCAAGTGGTACGGTCTTGTTGAGCTCCGCAATGGCTGTGTCCGGAATGAAACCGCGTCGTTCAAAACCCGTCCGGATCATCGGTGTGTTGACCTCATTTGGACAGACGGCGTTGACGCGTATCCCGTCAGGCGCATGATCCCGGCCGAGACATTTTGAGAAAGAAGCGACCGCGGCTTTGCTGGTGCAGTAGGCCGCATGGCCCGGTCCGGGATAAAGACCCCAACACGATGAGACGTTGACGATAGCACCGCCGCCGTGGCCTTTCATGTGTCCGATGGCTTTCCGGCACGTGTAGAAAATCGACGTCAGATTGATGTCGAACGTCCGCTCCCAATGCTCGTCGGTCGTCTCGAGGATGTTTCCGCGGGTGATGATGCCGGCGTTGTTGACGAGCACGTCCAGTCGTCCCGTGGCCCGGATGGAGTAGTCGATCAGCTCCTCGCAATAGGCCTTGTTCCTGAGGTCGCCTGCCCTGCTCCAGACAGTCTGCCCGGTTCGGTTGAGCTCGGCCTCGAGCCTGTCCAGGCCAGCCTGGTCGGCGTCGCCCGCAACGACACGATAGCCGTTCGCGACGAACTGCCTGGAGATCGCTTGCCCGATACCTCCGGCCGCGCCTGTTATCACCGCGGTTTTCTTCTCAATGTCAGTCTTCTCACTGTCAGTCATAATGTCGAGTCATTCTTTGAGGGCAAACCTCGACCCCATTTTCGCTAAACAGGCTCGGCCTGTGGTTGGGGGGGGTGCCGTGCTGCAGCCTGCATTTGGCAAACTCCCTACCCGTCTTCAATGACAGTGGTCGCCCGTGCGCTGGCGCAGTTCCTTTCTTGGGCCATGATGTCTGAGTCTCTCGTCCGCTCAGCTCGAAAAGGTGCGATCTCTAAGGCGGGGACGGCCTTTTCGATGAAGAAGATCATGAGAAACGACCTCTTTCTTAATGCGATCGTAAACCACGAAGCATGAACCGTGCCAGAGAAGGAACCTTCATTGAATCATCGGTTGGCGGATCTTGCGCCCTGTCAGACACGCGACAATTGTCGGATGACAGGCGTGCCTAACTGTGGAACCGAACCAAAGCCGATCATCCGGTATTCCCGTTAACGCCCGGTCGAACTGCCGCCCGTCGAATTGTCTCGAAGCAGGCGCTGCCGTGCTTCACGTCGACGTACGCCATGGACGTGCTCGGCACTTTCTCTACGTCGATGCATCCCGGGCGACCATGTTCCCCATGCGCCAGGCGGTGGAGGACCGAACGTTTGTGCAGATCACCAAAAGAATCCTTGGCCTCTGCGAACTCCCGGCGCAATGGAGGTGTCGCAAGACCCGGCCGAAACGGCCGAGCAGGCCGAACCGGCTTTCGCCGATTTCAGAACTCCCCGCAAATGTCGATCGCCGCGCCGGGATATGGCCGTCATAATCGACTTCTCCCCATTGGTAGGTTGGAGCGAGCGAATCCTGGTGCAAATCAATTCGCAAGAGATGCGCCGCTTGGCCGGGATGATGACGGCGGAACCATCCAGAGACCGTCGGCTGCCCGGGAGAATGCCCTCCAGCGACTTCAGCGCACGCCCCGGACCCACGCAGATAGTCCGAGAGGAGACCAAACGCTGGTTGTCGAGCTATGAGCCTGGAGCGTCGGTGTCGCTGGTGGCGCGGCGGCACGACATCAATGCGAACCTGTTGTTCACGTGGCGCCGGCAGATGGGTGCGTCGGCGTTGGCGGCTTCGCCGCTGGAAATGATCCTGATGGAGGTCACTAGCGGTGCGCCGGTTGCGGTCCCAACTGCGGCGGCCGAGATGGAGCGCGCGGTGTGATTGAGTTCGTCTTGACCGGCGGCGTGCGCGTGCGCGGACGAGGTCAGCGAGGCGGCGCTGCGGCGGGTGCTAGGAAGGCGGCGGCATGATTGCGCCGGCTATGGGGTGCGCGTCTATCTGGCGACGCAGCCGTGCGACATGCGCAAAGGGATGGATGGCCTGGCCGCGCAGGTCCAGAACGTGCTGACCGCCGACGGGCTCCTACAGATTTGCGCGAGATGATCATGAGCCGCGGGGCTATGTTGAAGAATGTGCCCAAACTGTTGGCTCTTTCTCAATCACCCGACCGCAGTTTTGCAGACCACAACCACCCCGCACCTCATTTCGAAGGACAGGTTCGAAAATCCCTTTGGCATCTGCCTCGGTCCGTCAGCAAGCCGCGCTAAATCAGCGTGTGATAGTTCGCGGGCGATCGGGGCCTTTTTCGTTCGCGTGTTCCCAATTAGGAGAAACTTGGGGCATGGCGATACGCTCTGGCGAGCTTCGGTGAAGTTCGCCTCTAAGGGCAAAGATCAGATACTGGGGCGAATTTTTCCAGTCCTTTCAGCTGCGCCGGGCCAGGCGCCAGCGCCTCAAAAGCGGTAATGCGCGGCTGTTATAGAAATGCGAGACTTAGAATCTTGCACCAGCGGCAGGTTTTAATAAAATAACCTCCAACTTATCTCTGATCAGTTCCCTTTTTATAGGCCAAGCCGATAACGTTTTTAGAACGGTAGAGATCAATGGAAAAAGTACAATTGGTCTTTTTCACGTATCCCGTGTTGGAGTTGATGTCAATCTCGACGTCCTGAAACTCAAGGATTTCGTTGCATAGTGGGAAACAGGCCTTATAGACGGCCTCCTTAAGAACGAACAGGTCTCGCCGCTGGAGCAAACGTGAGTCGTACATGCCTTGCTCTCTGGAAGTTGCAACCAAGTCAATCAAACCGCCCGGAAGAGGTTCATTAGGTTCAATGTCGATACCCAGCGCCCCGATGATTTTCTTCTCAGCAATAGCGGCGGCTGCTACCGTTTCGTGATGGGCCAAAGAGCCAACAATGCCGGCTGGCCAGGTCGGAACGCCCGATTGCGTCTTTAAGATAGGCATCGGTGGAAATCCTAGTTTACCTAGGAGTGTTCGGGCGATAATTCTTGCCGCACCGCTTTGGCGACGGACTTTGGCAACAGCGCGCCCCAGCGCAGCAACTTCGGAAGCGAACAAGGCGGCTTCGTCGACGTGTTCTATCGGACGAATGCCGACGAGGATGTTCGGTTGATCAAACCTTATAATATCCACCAATTGGCCCCCCTTGAGCGGATGGGAATTTCACACTAGCCCGCGTTCCTGTCGCAGGTAGTCGCTGACCTGGAAAATACCCTTGGTCCTCCGGGACGAACGGCGGCAGCGGTGCAGGTGCAGCCATGCCCGCGTCGCGCAGCACCGTCAGCAACCGCTTCAGCGCCGCCCGGTCGCCCCGCTGGATGCATTGCTCCCCGCTCGGTGCTTACGGTACCGTTCGACCACACTCTCATCGAGTCGTCTGCTTCAAACGCTTCTTTCAATCCAACTCAAGAGATCGCCAACCACGTTCAAGCATCGCCACGTATGATGCTCCCGCTCCTTCCGCTGTGGTCATTGCGACGGGTGGTTACGTCTGCGTATTCGCTCAAACAGGTCGCCGAACGTCGCCGCGTTAATGATCTCATCTAATTGCGGCGCCCCCCAGCGGTCGCTCGTCTTCAAGTGAGCTTGAAGTTCTGCGGCGAAAAGGCTGTCCCCCCCAACGTCGAAGAAGTTGTCGTCCAATCCTATTTCTCTGGTGCCGAGAAGAGACCTGACTTCATCAAGAAAAATGCTTCTCGGATCGCCGTGCCTCAACGTGTTGACCTTGCGTGTTTTGACTTCTTCGGGCGGAGATTTTTTCTCTTCGTTCGACTGCTCGTCGGGCGTGATTGTCCGGACCTGGTCGACCCATTCCCTGATGCGTGGAGGCAAGGGTCGGGTGGCTACAATAACTTGGCCGTTGTCCACGGTTGCCAGTATGCGCTTGATGACGTCGATCCCCTCGTCGGGACTGAGCGCCAATTCCTTCGCCTGACATGTCTGGTACGCGGCAGTCACCTGCTCATCGTAGGAGTATTCCCAGTCATCCCAGTTGGAATTGATCCACCGGACACCGATTTTGCCCTGCGCCTGCCGTGCAAATGCGTCCATGAACCCGTTGGCCGCTGCGTGCGCAGCCATCGCCGGTCCGCCGAGGATCGACGCAAGGGACGAGAAAAAGAACACGAACTCCGGTGATTGCGCGTGAATGGACTGTATCCGCTGGATCGCACCGTAAAGGTTGCGTGTCCCCACGAGTTTGGAGGCTAACTCACTGGCAGAGGGCGTGTCCTTCATCTCTGAAAGGAAATTCACATCGGCCGGTCCCGAGGCGTGAAAGATCCCGTCGATCCGCCCGAATTCCCGAACCGTTGTGTCGAGCGCGCCCGACAGGCTGTCGAAATCGGATACGTCGGCCTGCCGAAGAATAACTGAGTCGTTAAGTGCGGCCAGTCGGCGTGTCCAGCCATCCTCATCGAGATCCACGCGCCCTGAACTCAAATGTTCGGGTACGGCAAGGGGGGTTATCGCGACGACCGTTGCCCCAAGGCTCACAAGATGTTCCGTTAAAGACAAACCGATCCTCCCGAGAGGTCCTGTGATCAGATAGACGCCTCTTGGCCGCAGGACCTCCCGACTGGAAACCTCTGAAGCGAGGGCCACCTCGGGAAAATGCGGCACCCACCGTCGGTTTCCGCGTAGCGCGACGATTGCATCGGGACCAGGCACGTCACGCCCGATTTCACCCCCAAGCTGATAGGCTATATTCAGGTCGTCGATATTCAGATCAACAACCCGGCAATCGACCATAGCGTTTTCCTGCGGTAGCACGATGGCAGGACCGAACACGCACGCTTTTTCGGGATCTACAGGTTCCTCACCGACCTGAACGATCCGGTCACCAACGATCCAGAGGTCGACCGGAGTCTGGAGCGCCAGAGTGGAAAGAACTCGCGCCAAATCGAGTATGGCGTCGTTGCTCCGCAAAAGATCAGTCTGCAACGTGCCAGGATCCTCGCACGCGTCCGCTGTGCCACTCAGGTGCCAGAGGCAGACAATGCGGTCAGCGGGACACTCCGAAGCGACCTCGGCATCGAAGAGCGCCTTCAGGCCTTCCGGGGTGGGATCAATGAAGATTGTGGGCCCCTTGATTTTCAGGGGCGAATTTAAGGGTTTGGCTCGTCGGCAAACACGAACAACTTCATGGCCCGCATCCTCCAATTGCCGTGTGATGCTGTTTGCCAGCACGTTTCCCGTGTGCTCCGCTTCACCAAAGGGCCGATCAGCGAGCACCAACCAGCGTAGCGCCTTTGTACTTCCGCCACCGGGAACCGCGCGCGGAAGCATTTTCTCTGTCCAAGTCTGCGCATAGGTGAGCACTTCCCCCCTGTGTCGCCCTCGCTCCCCGGGCTGCCGCGGAAGCGTCGGGCCCCCAGGCTGATCGTCCGGCCAGCATCGGTGACCGTCAAATGAGTACGTTGGAAGGGGAAGGCGCCGGCGAGTACCGGACGGTTCCAATTGATCACTGGCCCGCTTCCAATCCACCGCAACACCCGCGGCCCAGAGTGCCCCGAGGCATTCCAGAAGGACATGGCGGTCAGTGGACTCTTCATCGTTCTCGTCGCGCGCGGCTGGGACAATCGATGGGGTTCTTGTCTTGCGATCCTCTGGGTTGATCGCTCCATGTGCGAAACGGGCCAGATTGCGCGAAGGGCCAAGGTCAATGAGTGCAGTTACACCAGCCGCGACCACGGTCTGGATAGAGCGATCGAATCGGATAGTCCCAGTTGCTTGTCCACTCCAGTGGCTCTGCGGTAAGGGCACTTTGACGCCATGCAGGGATCCTGAATTCAGAGCAATGGCCACATCCGGCAACCGCTTTTCAACGATGCGGACCTGCGCATCGATGATCTCAGCCGCTGGTTTCATCAGCGCAGAATGACTGGGGACGCCAGCTGTATTAATGACGTGGTAGGGAATCTGTACTTGTTCGAGCCTCCCCTGAAGCCTTTCGATAAGTTCTCGCTTGCCGGTGAACACGAGATCGGTATTTGAGTTCACGACACCAACGCTGATCTCGCCAGCTTCAGCTCCATCACGCCAAGCGTTCTCCATAAGGATACGCTCAGCCTCGTCCGGGCCGCATCTGGCCACAAGCATAGCACCGTCGATACCAAGATTCGCCATCGCACGGCTACGAACAACCGTCAGCCGAATCGCATCTTCAAGTTTCAGTATGCCCGCTAGGGTGGCCACGACGTATTCGCTCATGCTGTGTCCGACCAGATAATCGGGACGCACTCCACACAGGTCTAGCAAGCGCGCCAGGGCGTATTGCACTGAGAAAATCATGACACTGATTTCTTCGAAGGAAGCAGTCGCGTATCCGTCATCTTCCCCAAACATGACCGTCTCCAGGTCACGATCCAGAACCGGGCGACTAGCGGCCGCACAAGTCAGGAAAGCACTGCGGAAGTCCGGCACGTGATCGAGCAGATCCTTGAACATTCGCGTGTGCTGCACTCCGCAGCCCGGCACCATAAACCCGATCGACGGTGAGGAAAGGGTCCGATCAGCCGCACGATCCGCCTCTTCTTCTAACTTCGCGATGGCCATGTCCAAGTTGCGCGCCACAACGACTGTTCGATGATCGAATTGGCATCTCGCCACGCGTAGCGTGTGGGCGACGTCACCGAGATCGATCTCGCGCTTGCGCCGCAGGAACACGGCTAGATTCCGGCAGGCCCGGCGTAGCGCCGAGGGAGTCTTTGCAGATAGGCAAAGGGCGTGAGATCCCCGCGCGACCGATCCGGGCCAAGCCCTTGCGCTGCCGCTGTTCCATTCCTGCAGCACGACATGGCAGTTGGTTCCGCCGATACCGAGGCCAGTGACTCCGGCGGTTCGAAGGCGTCCCTGCCGACGGGGCCAAGGTCTGAGCTGCTCATTGACGAAGAAGTGCGTGTCTTCCAGACCCAGATCTTCGTTCAGCCGGTTGATGTTGATGGTCGCGGGGATTACCCCGTGCTGAAGGGTGAGAACTGTCTTGATAAAGCTCGCGACCCCAGCGGCGAAGTTGGCATGGCCGATGTTCGGTTTAATTGACCCGAGCGCACAGGCGTTGCCCGTTTCCTCTTGCCCCGCGAAAGCCTCTGCCAAAGCGCGGACCTCGATCGGGTCGCCGACCTTGGTGCCAGTGCCATGAGTTTCGATGTATTCCACGTCTTCGGCGCCGAGTGCCGCGGAGGCAAGTGCTTGGCGCACAACATCGGCCTGGCCTCGCGCGCTAGGCGCCGAGAAGGACGATTTGGCGCGGCCATCGTTGTTAATGGCACATCCTTTTACCACTGCGTGGATCGGGTCGTTCGCCGCAAGCGCATCTTCGAGGCGCTTGAGAACGACGACCCCTACCCCATCTCCAAGCACCGTGCCATTGGCATCGGCATCAAAGGCTCGACACACACCGTCCGAAGAATTGATAAAGTCCTTGACATACTGATACCCCGCTTGAGGGAAGGTGATGCTCGACCCGCCTGCCAGCGCCATGTCGCAATAGCCGGCCGCGAGCGACTGAGCGGCGACCGCGATCGTCACTAGCCCAGTAGAGCATGAGGTTTGCACCGCCATGCTTGGGCCGTTGAGGTTCAGCATGTAGGAGACGCGCGAGGCAAGATAGTCCTTGTCGTTGCCGAGATCCGTTAGGAAAGCGAGCGGAGCGTTAGTGGGATCGATGAGGCCGCCGCCCTTCAAATGGTGTAAGAGATAGAGGGGGAAGGACGAACCTGCGAACACACCCGTCCGCCCCTCATGCTGGGTGGGCGCGTAACCGGCCGACTCGAGTGCCTTCCAGCAGCATTCGAGAAACAGGCGATGCTGCGGGTCCATCAGCGTTGCCTCACGCCTCGAGAGATTCCAGAAATCCGGGTCGAAAAGGTCCACATCGTTCAGGTGGGCACCCACGAGCACATAATCGGAGCGCTTCAGGACAACCTCCGGAATGCCCCGGGCCTTGAGCTCCTGCGCGGAGAGCGGGGCGATCGAGCAGACCCCTTGGCAGAGGTTTTCCCAGAGCGCATCGACGGTCTCCGCGCCGGGGAAACGCGCGGCCATACCAATCACCGCAATGTCCATCCCGGGGCCGCGTCGCCCGTCGAACGCCTTAATATGCGCCCTGCCCGCTGAGACTGGCGGTGTTTTGGGGAGCTTCCGGATTTGGGGACGTCCCTGCTCGCCGCCGCGCTTGTGCAGAAGAGCCGTGAGTTCTTCAAAAGTCGGATTGAGGAAGACCTCCACTACGCGGAGATCCACCTTCAGACTTTTGCGAAGCTGCGTGCAAAGACGGGCAGCCAGAAGGGAGTGTCCGCCGCAGTCGAAAAAGTTGTCGCGCGGCTCACCAGCTTCAGCCTGGAGCAGGTCGCGCCAAGCTGCGCGAAGTGCCGTTTCGACCTCGTCCGCACCTGTCACTGGAGCGCACGCCTCTTCCGCCAGCTCGCGGAGGCGCGACCGATCAAGTTTCCCATTGGCCGCAATGGGCAATTCCCTCACAGCGACGAAGTCCGACGGCATCGCGTAGTGTGGCAGCTCAGATTTCAAATGCGCCCGCAAAGCAGCCTCCCAGCCCTTGGCCCCATTCCGCAAGACTACATAGGCGATCAGTCGATCAGGCCGGCCGGTGGTCGGGTCAAGCTCCGGCAATACGGCGGCGGAGCAGACCCCGGAGTACCGAAGCAAAGCAGCTTCTACAGACCCCGGCACGACGCTGAAACCTCGGATCTTCACCATGAAAGCGCAGCGCCCGATAATCTCCAATTGGCCACCGGGCAGCATGCGGCCAAGATCGCCAGTGCGGAACATCGTGCCACCAGCGCGGAACGGGTCGGGAAGGAACCGTTCCCGTGTCATCTCCGGGCTGTTAAGATATCCATGCCCCACTCCATCGCCGCCGACGAAGATCTCGCCCAGGAAGCCCAATGGTATGGGATCGCGCTGCTCCCCGAGGACATAGACACTGACATTGTACTGAGGTGGACCGACCGGTACGACCTTTTGTGCTGTCGTAGGATCGATCTCGCTCAAATCAATGTGCGTGACGTCATGCGTCTCCGCTGTGCCGTAGTTATTGATAATTTTGACATGAGGCAACGCATCCTTCACACGCGCAAGCAACGCTGCTGTTACCACCTCGCCTGACAGGTAGATCAATCGAAGATCCGGAAGGCGGGAGCGGTCGTCGAGGAAGCCGCTGCTGACAAGAACATCGAGCAGGGAAGGGGTTAATACTGTTCTGGAAATTCTATTTTGTTCCAGGTAGTCGACCAGCTGGTGCGGATCGTAGATAACGTCGTCCGGGATAAGATAGGCCGGCATCCCGGCGAGGATTGGCCGCATTATCTCCCAGACCAAGAAGAGATTGACCGCCTCGCGCTCATCAGGCGCGTATGGGAGCGCGTGATTGTACCACTGGTAAGAGCACACATTGGTTCGGTGGGGGCAGACGATCCCCTTCGGTTCACCAGTCGTTCCAGACGAAAATACGATCTGGGCCGGCGCATCGAGATCCACCGCTTGGGGATTGGCCGGACTGGCGTTGCCGAGTTTCGCTTCCCAACCATCGTCGAGCGACAGCGTAAGACCCGACCAGTTAGGCGGAAGGCGAGCTGCGCAACGGTTATTGGTGACGACGATTTCCACAGATGCCTTCTCAAGCATCCGCATTAGCGCGGCCACGGGCTGAGCTTTGTCAAGAACGACGTAGGCCGCCCCTGTCTTAAGAATACCGAACAGCGCGACGGCGTATTCAGGTGAGGTATCCATTAGGATACCGACGCGCGAACCTCGGCTCTGACCTTGTCCGAGGAGGTGTCTGGATAGAATCTCGCTCAGGTGGTCGAGCTCACGGTATGTTAAGATCCCAATGTCTGAGACGACGGCTGGGGCGTCCGGATTGAGGGCCGCTTGTTTACGGAATTGGTCATGCAGTGGTAGTTCAGGATAAGGTAGAGCGTCGGCAATCCGAATGGAAGCTGGGAGTTGTGCCTTTACCTCCCCAACTTCACGCAGGACCGTAGACACTACTTCCGCCGTCATGGAATGGGTGTAGAAGTGATCGCCCTCAAACATAATCCGGGCGAACCGTGACGTCGTGAGCTGACGCCATTTGTCTAGATCATTAGCATTGACTGTTTCGTCTTGGGCACCCCCCATTGTCGTGATCGCCGCCTCGAGAGGCGAAGGTAAGTTTCGGTCGTAGGTCTCAGCGAGTTCGAAGTCGGCCCTCATTGGAGGCAAGATGAAGTCACGTAGGAGTTCCTCATTTGCCAGCGCCTCCTTGGGGACCAGACCTAGACTCCGGACCACGTCGGTTAACTTGTCATCCGGGTATCTATACATCGGCGGCTCATCCGCCGGTATATCCGCTGAAGGGTGAGCTGACACGACAACGTGAAAGGGAGATGGCCGACCGGCCTTTTCAAGGGAGCGGGCGGTCTCGTAAGCCACCAACGCACCTACGCTGTGACCGAAGAAAATGAAGGGCCGATCGCTGTACTCGGGCAGCGCCTCGGTGACCATCGGTACTAGTACGTCCATACTGCGGATAGCGGCCTCCACTGACCGTTTACCGCGCCCGGGAAGATCCAGGCAAATAAGTTCAACGTCTTCTGGCAGATAGTCAGACCAAGTACGGAATGACTGGGTACCGCCGCCACCGTGCGGGAAGCAGATTATTCGATACGAAGGCTCAAGTGAGCTCTTTACAACGCTTAGAAATGCTTTGCCTTCTTTATTAACTCGTTCCATTTTTAGACGTCTCCGCTTCGATTAAGCTATAGATAAACGCCTCCATCTGGACGTTAATTTCTCGACCGAGATTTTCACAATCAATCCTGGCATATATTGCTTTCAAGAGACTTGGAAAATCCAGTAAATGGTCACCCTGCTCCGCGACGTAACTCTCGTAGTTAGACAGTGCACCGCCATAATGAGGCCCGCCTTCTGCAGACGTCGCACCTCATCTCCAAAGTATGCTGCCTCCGCATAGCTCTTGCGAGTGCTTATGATAACGAAACCGTTCGAACGCGTGAGGCGAACCAGTTCTCGCCGTAGCAGACTGTAATGTCCTAACTCGCACTAGAGCGGCCCGTTGAAGTCGACATCGCCTTTGACATATCGGTAGACTCATCTGAGAGGTCGAATCCATCGAGCAACTGAAACCCGAGGCGGTTTCACGCTCGCGCACGTCCGACCCGACGGACTGCTTCAGCTGCACACCGATAAGGCCGGTTCCGTACCCAGCGTCTAGAATTTCCGTGGCTGCACGGTCGTTGGCCAAATACGCTGTCTGCACGGCACTTGCGAGTTCTGCAACGACCGTCGGCCCGCAATACTCCTCGCGGCCGACATCATTGGACCTCGCCGAACCGCGATAAAAGTTATCCAAGTCAGCGGCGTCGCCGTCGAGGGCGTAGGAGGCCTTGATACGCTCCAGCGCGGCCTGCCCCAATGCGGTCTGTCGATCCGAGCTGCTCATGACACTTCCTCCGTGTGGTCGCCAAGCTGGACTAAACTTCCTGACGGCGAGGATAGCAGTGGCAGGTGACTGCAGAAAGACAATATTCGTGAAACTTAAGTTAAAGCCGCTTCAATTAAGTTTTATGAAGAGGGTAACAATTCATATTTATCCACTCGACTATTGATTTGGTGGTCAAAGGTGGACTCAAGCTATTTTAGTTTGAGCCTGGCACCAGCCGCAAGTGAGGCGCGCTGTCGGCAAGAGCGACGCCTGCTGTTTGGTCTCGGCCAAGATCGGCACTCGTTGATGATCGCTGCGGTCAACGGCTGGGTTGGTGAGAACTCTCAGCTCGCTCAGTCCATATCTCCTTTTGGACCTTCTAGGACGTTGCAGGTCAGATCATCACCAGTCGCCTCAGTTTGGCCCTTCCACGCGAAACGAGCCAGCTTCTCGGTCGCGAACCTCGCTGTTTCCTGCACCCGATACTCGTGTCAAGCGAAGTGAGGCAAAAGGGGGTCAGTTTCTCAATTCGCCCGACAACTCGAGTTCGGAATGTTCGTGGAGGTCAGCGGCGCCACCGGGCTGCCTCGTGGTGTAGATTCCGGAAAAAGTTCCGCGCTGTGTGTGTCAGGCCTCCAACTTATGAATATCACATAGAGTGTGTGTGCTGTACGACTAAGTAGTTCCCCGCCACGTGAAGGCCCGCGCGCCTTCGCCTCATCACATCCTGCTGCACCCAGTTCGTGCTCTGATCCAGGAATGGGACACGGATTGCGCGTCGCCATCGGTTGGCGCACGGGCTCATAGGCGAGGGCGGCATATTGGAACGGGACGGCAATCCGGCTCTCGGCAGCTGCAGCGACGTCTGCATCCTTTCGGATAGCCATCCGCGTCGTACCGGCGGGATTCTGGGTGCCGTGGAAGACGATTGAGTACTGCCAGATTCCCACGATACTGGTAACAATACCGATCCGCTTGCTCGAGGCTTCCAGCGCGTCGCCCTGTTCTATGTGTGCTTCCAGTCGATCTCCGCTTCTTCGATGTCACCGACGAACGAACGACTTCCGAGCAAGGGGAGGTAGTGACTTTCTTCATCCGCCCACGCGACCGGGCGATGGGAAGACCGGTGCAGTCCGGCGTTTGCGTGGCGAACCGCTATTCCATTGATTACCCGATCAAAACTCTAACGATAGAAGCTCACCATCCGCTAACACACCTATCCTTCAGGGCCTGGTCAGCCTCGATAGGACCAGAAGGCGAACCGAGATTCTAGCTGGCTTCAAAGCTATATCGAATACGGGACTAGTCCATATGGGCCCTTGCCGCCGCAGGCGGGTTACTCATTTAGCCGCTGCAAGCGGCGACCGTATGTGAGCTTCACCGACTCGCATAGCCGAGCCGCGTCGTTGTCGAGCAGATGTTCGAGTTTGGCACGAAAGTCGACCGTCGTTATTCGTCGTTCCGCGTCCTCATCTTCAGCTGTGGCCGATTGAAGACACCTATGTTGGAAACCCGACACTGAGACGCAAGTGTTCCGCCGGGAGCGGCGCCAAACCCGTGGTTTCCCCTCTGCTGCACAACCTCTTCGGTGGCACGCTGATTGCATGGGACACCGTGAGGGCGCGGCGTCCAGACGAACTGTTGCTTCGATCGGCCAAATGCTAGCGAATGATCGCGACAGCGGGCAAACAGTCAGGGAGTAGCGTATGCGAGTAGCCATCGTGTGGAACCATGATCATACGGGCGTGATCAACCGATTCGGTCAGCCTATTCCGGAGTTCAACGAGCGCAAGACGGTCGAAAGCGTGGTGGCGGCACTGCAAGAGGAGGGTCACCAGACGCTGCTGTGCGAAGGCGATAAGGGGCTGCTCCCTGCGCTAGAGCGGTTCATGCCATCCGATCCGCAGGCCCGCCCCTCCGGAATGGTATTCAACATGGCGGCGGGAATTCAGGGCGAGGGCCGTGAGACCCACGTTCCGGCCATGCTCGAAATGGCCGGCGTTCCGTACACTGGATCGAGCCCGCTCGGGCATGGGCTCGCGCTGGACAAGGCCATCACGAAGAGGCTTATTCGCGATCGCGGCGTGCCGACGCCGGACTTTCGCGTGATGCGTCGCGGCACCGAGAGTACCGGCGACCTGCGATTCCCAGTAATAGTGAAGCCCTGTCGCGAATCCACCAGCTTCGGATTGCAGCTCGTACATGAGCCCGCTCAGTTGAGGCAGGCCGTAGAAGTGATAGTCACGCAGTGCGCGCAGGACGCGCTCGTGGAAGAATACATCGAGGGGCAGGAAATCTGCGTCGCGCTGCTGGGAAACGAAGAGCTCGAGGTGTTGCCTTTGGTGGAGCATGACTTCGGCGACCGCGAAATGCATCTTCTCACTTGGGAAGACAAGATGCACAGGGCGGCGACCGCGCCGCCGAAGATTTGCCCGGCGCAAATCGAGAGCAAGCTTGCGACGATGCTGCGGGATATTTCAGTTGCAACCTTCCGTGCCTGCCAGTGCCTGGATTACGCCCGCGTCGACCTCCGGATCGACCGCTTCGGCCAGCCCTTTGTCTTGGAGATTAACGCCAATCCGGGAATCGGTAGGAACACCATTTATGCCCTGGCGGCGACGACTGCCGGATACAGCTTCTCGAGCTTCGTTAATCGCATCCTCGATATCGCCCACACGCGGTATTTCGGAATCGGCATCCCCTAGACTTAGCTAGCGTCGCGTCCACGTCACCATAGCCCTGCATCCCGTGGTAGGTCCTTCGGGCCCCGGCTTCGGTCAGGATTTCGGCCAACTTTGAGGGTCGAGAGGGGCGTCCTGTCGGACGGTTTGAATACCATCGTTTTGCCGCAGGCCACTGCCGGCGCGCACTTCTTTGGATCATCATCGGGCCGCCCGATGGTAATTCGATCTCTTCTGCCGGCTGGAAGATCAAGGCGACGGAGCCCTTAAATTTGCGCGTACTCGCAAGATGCTTTGCGGCGCCCAGCAACATGGCCGTGTGCCCGTCGTGGCCGCATGCATGCATTCTGCCTTGTATTTTCGACGACCAGGGTTTGTCTGAGGCCTCAACGATTGGCAGGGCGTCCATGTCCGCCCTTAATCCGATGGTCGGCCCGTGTCTCCGCCTTCGCCTTGGATTAATGCGACATACCGGTCTCAGCAATTCCCGTTTCGATGTGATTGATTCCGAAAGAGGCTAGTTTCTCGGTAACGAACTTTGCTGTGTTGTGTAACCGATAATCGAGCTCGGGATTTTCATGGAGATAGTGGCGCCATTCGGTTGCTTCCCGCTGCATATCCCGGAAATGTTCAACGCTGTGCATGTCGGGTCCGCAATTTACGGATCATGTAGAAGAGAGTGTCGCGTAGTGTACGGCTCAGTATTTTCCGCGCCGTCTCTTGGCTCCGGTGAGTTACCGGAGGTGGCCGTGGCGGTAACAACGAGTACGAGGTCCGCGCGCCCCGTTGCCTCACGTACCTTCCGCAACCGCCGCGCGTGCTGCGCGGGCGGGCCAGTCATGGCGGTTCTCGGGTTCGATTCGCTCTCAGGTTTTATCCGGCAATCCGCGGTTACCGGGCAGCGCCCGATCGCCGCCGGCGGAAGCGGTCATAGGGGGCCATAACATGCTTGGAGGTCAGCTCTACGACGGCGGCTGTGAAGACCTGCTCTTTCGTTACACGATCCATGCTCATGCCGAGCTTTCAAATGAGGTGTCTGTAATGTGCGGTTCGGTAGTGCCGGCAACAATCATATTCAACTTTGCTGAATCGCCAAAACGTCCTAGAGCGCTTTCGAGGTTAAGAATCTCGGCTCACCAACGGAGCGCGACAGGACGAGCTTGAACCCTCACCATCTGATCGCCGATACTAAGCGAAGGCGTTTGCAATCGTCGACGGCGAAGTCGCGCCGGAGTTCGCGCTTGTTTCGCTGTCAGGTACTTCGAGCGCGTCCATGGCGTCGCTGATCGCGCTCAGCAACCTTTGCAATCACCTGCCAACAAGGACTTCATCATGTTCTTCACCGTTCTTTACCGCCGGGTTCTCCGTGCGCGCATCAATCGGCCCGGATATGCCCCATTGCAATCACACTGGATCACCACGGATACATCACGCCGAAGATGTGCGAGCTCGCCAATATCGTCGTGTCTTACAGGACCTGCCCCCATGTCGATATGCGCGAATGCGGCCAGCTTTCCGGCGGCATCCTCCAGCGCGCGATGAAGGGCGAGATTCGACCACGCACCCTGCGCGTGCACCGCCCGATGCTGGAAGAGGCAAGTTGCGGGCGCACCGATGTCGGTCCGATGATCGATCGGTAGCCAAAGCCATAGCCTATGAGAAGGAGCCTGGGTCTTCGCCGTCAGCATCGCTTTGACGTCATCAATTACTATATGTCGGTTGAGGAGGCGGCCGACATCGCCAAGGCTTACAAGCGCGGTAAAGGTCCTATCATCGCCGACTACGCTGACAATCCGGGTGGCGGTGCCTGTGGCGATTCGACTAATCTGCTGAAGGTGCTGCTTGATGCCGGAATTGTTGATGCCGCCTTCGGCCCAATGGTTGATGCGGAAACAGCTAAGCAGTTACATCGCCACAAGGCGGCGAGCGCGTGAAGGTGAAGCGGGGCGGTAAGCCCGATCCGCGCTTCGGCGGAACGCCGCTGGACCTCGAGGGCGAGATTCGCCTGATCAGCGATGGTTTTTACACCGGCGCCGGTCCGATGTTGGGAGGGTTGCATTTCGGGTGGGGCGAGACCGTGGTCTTGCGCGTCGGCGGCATTGACGTTCTGGTGGTGAGCGAGCCCGCCCAGATGCGGATCTGCAGCAATTCCGCGCCTTCGGCATCGTTCCAGCCGCTAAGATCGTGGTCGGCCTCAAATCTATGCACCATTTCAGCGCCCCCTTCGAGCTTATTGCCGGCAAGGTCATCGTCTGCGACAGCGGCGCACTCTGCACCCCGCATTGGGAAAAGCTGCGGTATCGGAACGTACCGCGGCCGATCTTCCCACTCGATCGAGTAATGCACATTTAAGCCGGTGGAAAGCGACATGACCGGTCCGCGCCATGCCTTGCCGCGTTATAGACCACCAAGCAGGGTATCTCTTCCACCAATTCAGTAGCCCAGGCACCCTAGCGTCAAGAATTCCGCTCTTCGGCCGACATCCCTCGCAACCACTCGCAGCCGCTCGGCCGCAGGCGTGAGGGATCGATTGTCGGTCCATGTCAGATAGTATCTCCAGGGCCTGCATCTCGAAATCCGTGATCCTGACGAGCTTGCCTCTTCGATTAGTGCTCGCATCAGTTGATGCCAGCCCACGGTAACGCCTTGATCAGACTGAGCAGCTTGGCAAGGCCAACAAGTACTTGCTAAACCTGCGGCCACGAGACGCTCGTCGCAGGAAGCCGTCAGCGACACGAGTGTCTGGCAGTTGGCATTCTTGCCGAGCGCCGAAGCATATTGCGGCGCCACCCCTACCGAATGTCTGCCCTTCTTCGCAGTGTCATCGATGACCAGCATCGCATCCGGGCCGCCGACCATCTTGTCCGCCTGGCGCGCCAGCTGTTCCTCTAGCGGGCCCGCATCCCAGACGCCGCTCGAAATGAAAATGCAGTCGATCGTATCGGTCAGGCCACCAGCCGGGCAGCCATCGGCTCAATGCTCTTGCGCACGCCGGGACAGGGCAGACCGCTCACATAGAGCGGGCACATCTGCCGCCGCAGTGGCCGAGCCGCGCCGGAGACGGGCTCAAGCCACGGCGTGATCTCCTCCACGCCCCATCGCGCGCTCCATCTCATCGTCGCGCGAAACATCGCCAATCCTTGGCAATGAAACCGTTAACCTGCCAAAGCAGTGCTAGTCCCAAATCGGGCGGCGGACATGGCGGCAGACTATATTTGTTAAAGGCGGCGGCTCTCACACGCCGCCGTCAACCCTAATCGCCTCGCGATCGGTTCGAACGCCGCACGGAAATGATGAGGGACTTCTACAGTTGCGCAGTGAAGCGGGTCGATGCCGAGGGAAGTGAGCTGCGCGAGATAGATCGCTTGCGCATTCCGCGAGATCAACGCAACTTCGATGCCGCACGCCCGCAGCATCAGGCTCGGCCCGAAAAACTGCGCCATGTGTCACCTTTCATGGGTCCGGAGATGCCCGTCGGTGATGGAGACAATCTGCGCCTCGACGTCGAGCGGCCCCCAACCAACTCGGGTCGTGTTTACCGCCGAGCAGGATGCGCCCCTTGGTGCCGACGCCAATCCCGAATGCCGGCTTGCACCGCGGCCGGATCGAAGATTGCATAGAAGGCCGCGTTCTGCAGGCCAACCGCAATCGTCGCGCGTAGCAGGTTGGTAGTGTCGCCGCAATTGCCCCCTGGATTGTCGCTGAATCGGCGAGCACCAGCGGCTTGTCGGCGTCCGCCTCCCCGGTTTTGGCTCCTTGAAGAGCTGTTATGGCAAAGACGGCCCGATCGGTTGCAACAGATCCGTCAATTAAATTTACAGAATCTTTGCAACCGCAAATCGCCGCTACTGGTATGTTCACCACGAAGTCTGAGGTCACGCACGGCTAAGGAACTGATGCCGAGTTTCGCTCGGATCGCCGCACAGCACGCAACGTGGGAGTTAACAGCCAATGCCAAGAAAAGCGATCATCCTGATTGAAGGCCATACGAGGGGTCCTGGTCTGCTATATGTCGAAGCCGCCAGGCGTCTTGGCTTTCAAGCAATAACACTATCGACTGATCCAGCTCGGTACGACTATCTTGCGGCGGAAAGCACCGAGGCAATCCGCGTCGATACAAACAGCCTCGATGCGCTGATCCGCGAATGTTCCCAGCTAGGAAAGGACTACGACATTGCTGGCATTACATCCGCTGCGCAGTCTTGCTGCGCGACAGTTGGCAAGCTCTGCCGGTATTTCGATCTACCAGGACCGAACCCCGCATCGGTTGAACGATGCAACGACAAATTCACTCAACGGCAGCTCCTCGTGGAGGCCGGCGTACCAATACCTGCTTATCGCTTGGCAGCAGATGTGACCGACGTAGAAAGCTCTGCTGCGGAGATCGGCCTGCCGGTGATTCTTAAGCCGGCCGTAGGCAGCGGCAGCAGCGGTGTCCGATTGTGCCGCAATGTCGATGAGCTGGCCGAACACACGACCTACCTGTTGGGCGGGCAGCACATATGGCGATCCCCGCCGAGGATACTGGTCGAAGAATTCGCACAAGGCCCCTTCTATTGGGCCGACATAATGGGAGATCAGATCATTGGGATTGGCATCGGTGACTCCGGCCCTCTACCGCATTTCGTCTGTCGTGAGTGCACCATTCCGGCCCCGCTGACTGATGACGAGCATGAGCGTATCGCCGATGTTTCGCTGAGCTGTTTGCGAGCTCTCGGCCTTGGCTGGGGGCCAACGGGCATTGAATTCCGGTGGACGAAGCGTGGCCCAGTCGTCATTGAAGTCAATCCGCGGCTTCATGGCCCGCCCACTCCCCAACTGATTCAGCTTGCTTACGGTATCGATGTCATCACCGAGCACATCAAGCTTGCTATCGGCGACGAATGGGATTTGCGCAGAACGAAGTCGCACACCGCGAGTGCCCGGATTCTGATACCAGATCTCGATGGTACTCTTGATCGGGTCGACGGCGAAAGTCGGGCTGCTGCTGTGTCGGGTGTCGCAGAGGTCCAACTCTATGTGAAACCCCCGATGCCCATAGTCCGAAAAGGTGATATCCAAGATGGTATCGGACACGTCATCGCCGCTTCTCCCAGCCCTGCTCGGACGGAGGCGATACTTCAGCGTGCCGTCGGCCTAGTAGATTGGTCGATCACACCATTTTCGCCGCCTGGGTAACAGGAACAATCTACCGCCCTTACCTCCTCGCACCAGCGCAGCGCGTGCTATCTGGCTGTGAGCTTTCAATAGGTTGTTCATCCGGTCCGGACCGGGAAAGCTGAGGTTGTCGAAGCTTCAGTGATTCTCGGAGCACCGGATACGTCCACAAGAATGCCCGGCTGACGCCGCGCGGTCGAGAGCGAATTGAAAGGCAGGTCGAGAGCGGGCAAACGCCGGAGGCCGTCGCCTCAGCCGCAGGCGTCTGCCCGCGGACGGTCCGCAAGTGGGTCGACCGACATCGCCACGAAGGATCGGCGGGATTGCGAGATCGCTCATCCCGCCCGCATCGGCCGCGCCGACCGACGTCTGCGGCGGTTATCGAGACGATCGAACGGTTGCGCCGTCGCGCTGGACGGGCAAACAGATCGCCGCCGAGGCCGGCGTCTCGCCAGCGACTGTTAGCCGTGTTCTGCGCTGGTTGGGCTTGAACAAGCTGAGCGCCTTGGAGCCGGAACCCCTGCGCCGCTATGAACGGGAGCATCCGGGCGAACTCATCCATCTCGACATCAAGAAGCTCGGTCGGATCGGCTCCGTGGGACACACATCGCATCACTGGACGGCAAACTGGCGTGGTCAACCGCCACCTCGGTATCGGCTGGGAGTTCGTCCATGTCTGCATCGACGATGCTTCGCGTGTCGCTTTCGTCCAGGTCATGCCCGATGAGCGCAAGGAGAGCGCTGTCGCCTTCCTCGAGGCCGCCGTTGCCTATTTTGCCAAGATGGGAATCCGTATCGAGCGCGTGATGACCGATAACGGCTCCTGCTACCAATCTCGACCGTTCCACGATGGCGCGCTGGCACTATCGAGCTTGCTCAGATCGCAATCGTCAGGTGTGTTCGGCACGGAGGATGGACTCGGCCGCATCAGCCAGCACCTGGCAGCCGAGCACCAGATCATCGTCGTCTGTATTTTCGGTCCAATGGTGGCTGACACCGCCGATGCTTGGCACGAATAGCATCGCGGATCTCAGTTTGCAGGCCAGGACCTGTGCATCATGACTGGCCCCGCTTGGCATTCTCACATAAGCACCGGGGACGTGGCGCGCAGCCGCAGCCTCTATCGCAGCCTGAAAGGACGGATCCATGTGCCATGGTTTGCCAGTTGCGGTCCGCTCTAGCTCGACACGGCAGCCCGTCTTAGTGGCGGTCTCTTCAACTATTTCCCTTAGCACCGCATCCAGCCGCTCAAGCACCAACATCTCTGAATCCCGGAACTGGAACAGCATCTCTGCCTTCCCCGGAATTATGTTGGGGGCGCCCGGCGCCAGCGTCATCCGGCCTGTTGTCCAGACAGAACGCGGGCCGGCTACTTCAGGAAAGCGCTCGGCAACGGCCATGGCCAGCGTAGCTGCAGCGACGCCAGCATCTTTTCGGATAGCCATGCGCGTCGTACCGGCGTGGTTCTGGATGCCGTGGAAGGCGATTGAGTACTGCCAGATTCCTACGATACTGGTAACAACACCGATCCGCTTGCTCGAGGCTTCCAGCGCGTCGCCCTGTTCTATGTGTGCTTCCAGATAGCCGACGTAGCGTCCCGGCTCCACTAGAGATCGGGGAACGCCGGCTAGGCCAGCCCCACGGAGCGCCTCCCTAAGTGGCAGGCCGTGATCGACATTCACCGCGCAGTCGATCTCCGCTTCTTCTATGTCACCGACGAACGAACGACTTCCGAGCAACGGCACGTAATGACTTTCTTCATCCGCCCACGCGACTGGGGCGATGGGAAGACCGGTGCAGTCCGGCGTTTCCTCGAAGGCCCGGGCGATCTCGAGGCCGTAGATCACGCCAAGCGCTCCGTCGAGCCATCCGGCATGGTTCTGGGACTCTGCGTGCGACCCGATCAACAGTGATCGTCGTTCCGAGCGCGGCATGCCGAACACGTTGCCCACCCCGTCGATATGGGCCTGAAGATCTAAGGCTTCGTACTGCTGCGCAAGCCAGCGACGGCTGTCCATGTCTTCCTTCGAATAGGTTGGGCGATGAACACCGGTCCGGTACGCGCCGAATTGCGCAAAACGTCTAAGATCCGAGAGCAACCGCCCGGCGTTGATTTTTGGCATTGCTGCACCACCTTCCTGGATTGTCTGAATATAGTAAAATACTTTTTGGCTGAGTCTCCCCTTCGCACGGCAACTGCTTGTCCTCGGAACTAAACGATACTTGGCCCGCTGGCTCGCAGTTCTCGTGATGGGAATCCCTGCAGGTGAACCTTCCTGTCCCTCTAGTCTAACGGCCCCTCGATGCGGATCGCATTTCACCAGGCCTCGCGCTCAGAAAGTTGCAACAGACCAAGCTCGTACAAAAGCGCAGCGCCTGTGCGGATCCCGCTGTAGAAGCAGCTGAGTTCTAGATTTTCATTCGGCGCATGGTTTGCCTCATCAGCGTTCGCGTATGGCGTTTGGAAAGCAGGCATGCCGAGGATCTTGGTGAAGACATAGCAAGGAAGGCTGCCGAAGCCGGCGGGGACCAACAAAGGCTCCTCCCCTTGCGCAGCGACGAAAGCACGGCGTAGCGGCGCTGTGAAAGAGGAGGCAATGGGCGTCTTCGAGGGGCACATGCTCCCCTGCGCCACGAAGTCCACATCGGGCGCGTGTTTCTCCACATGGGCAGCTACTTTGCGAAGAATGTCTTTAGGATCCTGCGATTCTACGAGCCTTATGTCGCATTTTACAGAAGCTTCGCTGGGCAGGACGGTCTTACTGCCAGGCCCGCCATAGCCGCCATGGAAGCCATTGATCGTCAGTGTGGGCCGGAAGCAGAGACGCTCGTAGAAAGGCCTTTCCTTCGGCGCGTCAAGTCGCGCAAGATTGAGATTTCGCATTAATTCCGCGATGTCGAGCGGCAAGCGCTCGACCGCAGCCAGATCCTCCTTTGAAGGGGGTTCAATATCATCGTGGAAGCCGTCAATAGTGATTTCACCGTCGGCATTCCTCATGGTGCCGAGCAGGTGCACTAACGTCCATATCGGATTGGGCACGACGCCACCGAAGTTACCCGAATGCAAATCGCGGCTAGCATGGCGACAACGGAGCTCAAAGGTCACCTCGCCCCGCGAACCGAACTTGATTAGAGGTGCGCCACTCGCATGACGCGGGCCATCAGCAGTGACGACAAGATCAGCTTTTAGGATCTCCTTGTTGGCACGCGTGAAATCGGCAATGTGCGGGCTGCCGATCTCCTCTTCACCTTCCAACAATAAGATGACGTTGCACGGCAACGTGCCATGCCTCTTTAAATGAGACTCAATTGCCAAGATCTGTGCGAAATGCTGACCCTTGTTATCGCCAGCACCCCGAGCAAAAAGCCGACCATCTCGTATAGTGGGTTCAAATGGCGGCGAGAGCCACTTGTCAATCGGGTCAGGCGGCTGCACGTCGTAATGCCCGTAGAGCAGTACCGTCGGTTTACCCGGAGCTTTTTCCCACCGTGCCACAACAATGGGATGCCCCGATGTGGGCATCAGGCTGGCGTTAAGCCCTATGTCCGTCAGCATTTCGACCAGAAGGACGCCCACTTCATGGATACCTATATTCTCGGCACTGATGCTTGGATGACGGAGATAATCCATCAGACGTTCAAGAAAGTTCGTACGATTGTTATCGATATGTTCGAAAACTGCGTTCAATATTTCAGAAGAGGTCATGTCTTTGCTTTTAGTTAAAGTGAGAAGCTAGAGGATACAGGGAGTCGTTAGCTAGCAGGCGGCTGCTGCAACAACTGATTCGCCACCCGTACATTCCTATCCTCCCAATTGCTCTGGTTCCGTCGCGGGCGAGAGTGCCGCCATTTTTGGGCTGCGCAGACCTCGATGAAGCCCCGCGGTCATCGTGGCTCCGCCTGCAGAACCGATCGAATGGCGTTTGCGGTCGTATCGACATCGTGATCGCTGACGAGATGGTGGAGCACGGCGCGAACGACTCCTTCGCGGAGCGTTCCCATCCGCACGCCCCGCTGCGACAGTGCCGCCAGGAAGTCTGGGACCGACAGACCGTCCTGTTCAAGCCGAAAGAACACCATATTCGTGTCGATGACTGAGGGCTCGAGGCGGATGCCGGGAATGTCGCGGATTTTCGTCGCCAGCAACTGCGCGCGCCGGTGGTCTTCAATCAGCCGGTCCACCATGGTTTGAAGCGCCACGATAGCTGCACTGGCCATGAAGCCGGCTTGGCGAAGTCCGCCTCCCAAGAGCTTGCGATAGCGTCTCACCCGGTCGATGAAGGGCCGTGTTCCGCACACCATGGAGCCGAATGGAGCGGCGAGTCCTTTCGACAAGCTGAACATGATAGAGTCGAAGTCCTTCGCCATCTCCGCCGGCGTCCTCTTCGAGGCGATTGCCGCATTGAAGACGCGGGCGCCGTCGAGATGCAGTGGCAGGCCGTGCTTGTCGGCAAGCTCGCGCACTTCCTTGATATAGGACGCGGGCAGGACACGCCCGCCGCTTTGGCAGTGCGGATTCTCCAGCACGATGACGCCTGGCGGCGCACATTGGTAATCGCTCTTGTCGCGGATCGCCGAGCGCAGGTTATCCAGCGACAGCCGTCCGTCGGGTTCCGTCGGCACGGGGTGCAGGACGAGAGCCCCCACCACCGAAACGCTGCCAGCTTCGAAGTCGTAGAGATCGGAGCGATCACCGACGATCACCTCATGCCCACGCGGACAATGCGCGAGCAGCGCAGCAAGGTTCCCCTGGCATCCGCTCGATAGGAAAGCGGCGTCTTCCTTGCCGAGCATTTCTGCCGCCAATGCTTCCAGCCGATTAAGCGTCGGGTCTTCACCGTAACCGGCGTCACCCACTTCCGCGTCGAACATCGCCTGCCGCATCTCCTGGGTGGGGAGGGTTACGGTATCGCTGAGCAGATCTATCATTCTTCTCTCCCATAAGTGGCATTGGCGATCAATGTCGCACGACGGACCTTCGGCGCCGTTCCGCCTCTGTCCAGCGGCAGGTGAGGATCAACGGGAACGGCGCGAAGTACCCTCAAACCCATGCTGTCCCGTCGAGATACCGAAGATGGCAGTGGGCGGTGACCAACACTGCATCCGCACGCGCCATTGCCTCAAGTACCTTCTGCTGCGCCGCTCGTACTCTGATCTCGGGAAAGGGACGCCGGCCTGCAGGAATCGCTGAAAACGTCGCAGCCATACGCCATCCAAAATGGTCTCGACGAGATTATCGCCTTCAGGAAATATGATGCATAAGGGGAGGCAGGTTCGCGCCAAAATGCATCGCCTTTTGAAACGCCGACCGCATTAAGTGGTGTCGTTTGAAATGTCGTCAGCCGGTTGGATGTACGCCGGACCAGCCTCGTTTCGATCAGCAGACCCGAAGCATGTCTCAGGTTTCTGTAGAACCAACGTCCGATCGTGTCCCGCGGCGTGGTGTATTGGTGGCATTGGTCGCCCTTCTTGAAGTTGTCCGGCTCCTCAATGGCGGTCACGAACGAAGTCGCGGTGATCGCGCCGACACCGGGGATCGACATGAGAATCTGACACGCCAGGAGATTGCGGACATTCTTCTCGAACGTGCTTCCTTTGCCGGCGGGAACAAGCAGTCCGAATGTCTTCATGAGACCCCAGATCTGGTTTGGGAGTTCGGTCGTGATCCTGACCAGCCTGGTGCGTGCCGCAACGAGCGCGCGCGTCAGCATGCTGTCGAAGCCTTTCACCCCGCACCTCACGAAAGGACGCCCCACCTCCCCAAGATGCGCTAAACCATCCGCATCATTCGCGTCGGCTTTGTTCGCGGCCATGTCGAGCGCTGCTTTGGCATGGCGCGCATCGATGCAGATCGCGGGCAAGCCCTCTGCGCCGAGCGCGTGATAGAACCACACGGATAAGGGGCCGGTCTCGAACACCACACGTTTGGCCGATGGTGCGCGTTTCTGGATAAGATGGGCAATCAGCTTCGGATGGGAGGCGCACTTCCCGCGCCAGATGCGCTTGCCTTCACGTTGAACGAATTTGTCGCAGCACCGTTCAACGGATGCGGGGTTTGGCCCTGGTAGATCGAAATGCCGACAGAGTTTGCCAACTGGCGCATAGACCTCCTCCTCGGCGGCCGTCATGCCGGCAATGTCATATGTCGCACCCGGCCGGCAACATTCGCGGATTAGCGCGTCCCAATTATCCGTATCGACACCCATTACCTCGATGCCTTTCCGACGAGAGATAGTCATAATGCGCTGGATCAGCCGAGAGGGTAGTGAAAAGGCCAGATCTCTGGGCCGCTTGGACGTATAGCAGGCCAATACCCATGGATTGCCTTCAACCAGGATGAGCGCTCTTCTTGCTTGTTGAGCCTCCGTTGCATGCTATGCGAACCTCAGACCTTGTGTTGAAAGTACCATTGTCTGCGATTTGCGGCGTGAAGGTTCTGTAAATTCGTTCGAAGGTTTTGTTACAACGTTTTGATTTGCTGGCGGTCTGGCACAGAGCATCTCGACCACGTCGCCACGTCGGCAGAATGGCGGCTGGAAAGTGGTGCTTTCACGCACGAGCATTACAGGGGAGATGTCGTCCATATCTCGAAGGCTGCGGTTCGCCCTCTAGGCAGTCAACTGCGGTCAAGCGATAGCGCCGCAGGTGAACCAGGTTGCTAATCGATCATATGGACAGAAAACGCGGACGTGTCGGCTGACTTGAATCGCTTCATCTGTCGCTCCCGTCTGATCGAGCACTAGGCTCGTCTCGCGCGTGTCTTCAACGCCCGAGTCAAGCGTATGGTTATTCGCTTGACTCACGACGTGAATTCCATCGCCCTCAACGGCCCGAGCTCTGGTCCCCACTGGGTGAAATTCCCCGCGGCAGGTTTAAGCGGCTGACCCGGTTCGACCAGCGAAGAGAGGAGATCCTTCTCGATAGGTCGAGAGCTACAGTAACTTTTCCCCGCAGAGATGAACGGTAGAACAGTGCCATCGCGGTATCGCGGCAGCGTCAAGCCACCAGATCTGGCAGTTCCTGAAAAACGTCAACACACTATCTTCAAGCCCTGTCAGCGACCAACGGGCACAAAATCGCCCCGCCACACCACGCTGAACGAAGATGAGATGTGCCGCGCTCCGGCGGCCTGCTTACGGCTGACCGGATCGATCCCAGAGCTAAATTCGCACTGTGCCCATAATCTGTGGGGTCGTGCAAACTCCAATAAGCCCACTAGATAGGAACTGCCCATGACAATTGCGACGGTGCCTGCAGTCAGCGAAGCAGATGCGCGAATTGAACGCCGACTTCGCGAGCTCGCAACCTGCGATTCATCCTCGACCTGGGAGGCTCAAGACGAACTGTCCCGCGCGATTGCAGAGGCGGGCATGCACTTTGAGGGCGGGGCGTATCCCGTATGTCTCCGGCCCCTTGCGATAGACTGCTGTCTGGCAAATCACCTCAGTGCTACCGCTGAGGCTGTGGTCAAGCTTCTTGATGTCGCTGCTGAGCTGTATTGCGGCAATGAAGATGTACAAGACCTATTTCCTGCCTATAAACATTTGCGGCATTGGATCACTTGTCTTCCAAAACATCGTCCGATTGTAACAATATGCCGACTGGATGGCCTTTTCGGCAGCAATGGCCATTATAAGATAATCGAAACCAATACCGAATCGCCTGGCGGCGTTATTCAGAATGGCCTCGCCGCAAAAGTCTGGAGCCGTATACCCAACCCATTGACACATGGCCTGTCACTCGACGTGAGCAAGCAGCCTTTCGCGAAAGATCCGAACTGTTTTGTCCGGGAGCTGGTGTCTGCCTATTATGCTGCGACCGGCAGCGAACTCAAAAGTGCCGCTGTGATCAACTTTCGCGGTCGGTACACAAACGAAGTTGACTGGATTGTGAACGGTCTAAGAGACGCAGGCGCCAAGGCAGCGTTGCTAGATGCTAGCGCGATGAAGCGAACACCTCGTGGACTAGCCGGTCCGGACGGCCAACTCATCCAACTTGTTTACAATAAACTCGATCCCAGGGACGTCATTGAGGCCGGGGAATTAAGAGACTACTTAGACGCCTGCGCGGCTCAAGAGGTGGTTTCGATAAACCCGTGGATCTCCCAGTGGATATTATCTGACAAGGCCATCCTTGCTGTACTCAGCGATGATCGATTCAGCTCGAACTTCAACGCCGAGCAGATCGAGCTCATTGCACGCCACGTTCCATGGACCCGTCTTGTTAGAGCAGGGGTAACAACTGACCCCGAACGGCGTCGGATCGAGCTCATCGGCTACATCCGTGAGAACAAGGCCCATCTTGTTCTGAAGCCCTCTAATGCGACCCGTGGCGAGCATGTCTTGGTTGGGCGTCTCACATCCTCAGAGGTGTGGGAGGAACACATTGACCGGGCCGCCCACAATCCTTACGTTGTTCAAGAGTACGTCAGACCCGGAGAGGTTACAGCTCTGCACCCGCCAAGCCGGTCAATCAAGAAAATGGCGTATGGAATTGACTGTTATGTATTCGGTGGCCGCCTGGCAGGTTTTCAGTCGCGCGCAAGCTTCGATCCTGTGATGAACGTTGGGCGGAGCGGGATACTGCTACCGGTCGCTATTGACTAAAATTCGTCCTAGCTCACCAAGACGTTCCCTCGCGTGAAGGCTTGTCTGCGCCACCGTCTGCGAGGCAATAACGGAGGAGCCTGCGGCATGCAGTTCGTAGAACTTGTGCCGCACGTGCGACCAGCACGCCGCCAGCGTCACGCCGTCATTGCCCCGATCCGATCGGGCCAGCCGGTTATAGGCGGCGTATCCGTCGACCTGCAGGATGCCGCGATAGCCGTCCAGATGGCGGGCGACACATTCGCCGGCACGGCTGTCTTCGAAGCGGTAGGCGACGATGGGCGGTCCGCTGCCACCGAACGGCCGATCATCGCGGAGATAGGTCCAGAGGTAGGCCGTCTTGGCCTTGCCCGATCCTGGGGCCAGCGTTGGGAGCGTGGTCTCATCGGCAAAGACCCGCTCACCCTGCTTGATGCGGGTCAGTGCGTAATCGGCGAGCGGCTCGAGCTCGAAGCCGACCTTGCCCATCCACTGCGCCACCTGTGACCGGTCGATCTCGACCTGATCGCGGGCATAGATCGCTTCCTGCCGGTAGAGCGGCAGGCCATCGGCGTATTTGGACACGGCGATCTGCGCCAGAAGCGCTTCGGTCGGAATGCCGCTTTCGATGATGCGGGCGGGAGCGGCTGCCTGGATAACGCCGTCCCAGCCCTTGTAGGCATATTTGGGGCGACGCGTGACGATCACCCGGAACTTCGCCGGGGTGACATCGAGCCGTTCGGAGACGTCCTCGCCGATCAGGATCTTATCCAGCGCTTCGCAGCCAGCAGGCGTTTCGGGCTCGATGACCACCTCGACCCGTTCGAGATGGGCCGCAAAGCCTTTGCGAGGACGCGGCGCGCGCTTCGCTTTCGAGCCGCCCGCAGACTTCTCCATCTGCGCTTCGATGGCCGCCACGCCGGTTTCGATCTCCTCGAAGACCAGCGCATACTGTTCCTCGCTCAGCGCGCCGGTCCGCAACCTTTCGGAGCGGCTGCCGAAGCGCGCCCTCTCCAGCATCTTCACGACCGCCGTCAGGCGTGCGATCCGCTCATCAGCGCTCTTGTTGACCAACTCGAGATGGAGGTTGCGCTCCTCCAGAAGGGCGGCCTTTTGGGCCATGGCAATAACCATCGCCTTGAGCGCGTCAACGTCGTCCGGGAGCGCGAGTTCGGGTGCCGACATGGCCAAAATCAGAGCATATTCGCGGGCAATTTTCCCGCTTTTTCAGCTCCCTGATTCATCATGCCGCAGGGTTTTACCCAACCGATTGCGGCCGCCTGACGGTCTCCGTCCGAACCCGTTTCCAGTCCATTCCGTCAACCAGAGCCATGAGCTGAGCATGATTGAGCTGGACCCGGTGGTGGCCGATCCGCGGCCAGCAGAATTTCGCGTCGTCCAGTCGCTTGGCATAAAGACACACGCCGCTGCCGTCCCACCAGACGATCTTGATCCTGTCCGCTCTTTTGGCGCGGAAGACATAAAGCGCGCCGTTGAACGGATCCGAGCCGGCATCGCGCACCAGTGCCAGTAGGCCGTCGGGACCTTTTCTAAAATCGACGGGATGACTGGCGACCAACACCTTCACGCCGGCCGGGATCATGCCTGGCGAACCGCCCGGATGATCCGCACCAGCTGCTCCTCATTGATATCGGCACCGGCGCGAATGACCACGCCACCCAGCTCGATCTCCACCGACGCAGACGCTGTCGGCGTGACCTCGACAAAGCCAAGCCGAGCCGCATCTCGCTGCCGCCTGACCGCACCGCTCTTGATCGCCTTGCGCCGCCAGCCGAACAGCTGCGAGCTCGCCAGTCCAGCCTGGCGCGCGATCGCCGACACGTTCGCCCCTGGCTTCAGGGACTCTTCAACCAGCCGTGCCTTCGCTTCCGCCGACCAGCGCCGCCGCGGACGCTGCGGACTTGCGTCCAGCCGGTTCGCAACCGCCTCAAGGATATGGAAGCTCCTATCATCAGGCATAGGCGCAGACATAGAAATTGACACTGCAAGCTCCTCAGCTCCTTCAGTGTCACTATCTCTCGCTCATCACCTCAAGCCGCGCCAGATAGGGTCGGCTTGGCGCTTACGTTTGAGACGTGCGAAGAGGACGAGATTGTAGGCCACGACAGAGGACCAGACGTAGCTCTTGAAGTGATCAAGGCCGCGCCAGGTGCAGCGCGCCAAGCCATAAGCGCGCTTGAGGCATGAGATGTCGGCCTCGATGCCGGCACGGAAGTTGCGCAGCTTGCGGTAAACCCAATTGCTTCTAACCATGTCCTCGATCCTGAGGCCGGCTTTCTTGTGGAATGCCATGTCGCGAACGCCCAAGGTCTTGGCTGTAGCCAGATTGTCGCGACTGGCAAAGCCGCCGTCGGCCGCCGCCTGCCGCGGCGCGTGACCATAGAAGGCGATGTGGCGTTCCAGCATCGGCAGCAATCGATCGCTGTCGCGCGGATTGCCCGCCTCGATCACCAGATCGAGGATCATGCCGCTCCTGCCGGTGGTCAGGTTCAGTTTGTGGCCGTATTCGGTGTCGCGGCTGCCTTTGACGATGATATCGGCATGGGGCTCGAACAACAGGCTGACCAGCTTGTCGCCGGCCGGCACTTGCTCGCCGGCCAGCACTCGCCGCTCACTCTGTGCGATGATTTGCTCGATCAGCGGCCGATAGTGACAGAGTTGGGCCTGCCAGAGTTCGACGAGCGGAGTGCTCGCCATGGCCAATCGTTCCGTCGCCTGCTTCAGATAGGCCAAGGTCGCGCAGGCGATCGCGATCAGTTCACGGTAGAGTTGGACGCGGTCGGGTCGGCCGCGTGTGAACTGGATCTTGCGGGCGCGCTTCTTGGCCGCGCGGCAATGATCGCGCCATTCCAGGCCGGCGCCACCGGCCAAGGCATCAGCCTGCTTCAATAGGCGCACCATGACCCGCACAGCGTCCCACAGCAGGCTGCTGTCGCTCGGGTCGTGCATGAGTGCCGAGGTCACAGTGCTGTCCAGCCGCACGACCGCACCATCTTCCAGTTTTGCCTGGCGGGCATTCGACAGCAGCGCCCGATTGATCTCTTCCCAGGTCTCGGGCCGGATCGCGCTGATCGTCTTTTGCAGCACCGACTTCCGCGGGCTCCAGGACCACGGCAGGCGGGCAAAGGCCCGGAACGATGCCGAGTCCTCCAGATGAAATGCCAGCTCCTGATAGGTCAACTGCCGGTATTGCTTGAGACGCGCGCAACGCAAGACCGCTTCAGCAGGTAGGCCTTGCCGTCCGGTGGCCCTGACGCCGTGCCGACCCAAATCTCGCGCCACCAAGCCAAGCAGATCGCGGCGCTCGTCCAGCCAGTGCGACATCGCCTTCAGTTCGTGGCCGATCTCGTGCGCGGCGAAAAGATCGAATATGCTGGCTTGGACGGTGCGTTCTTGTCGCATTGTCGGCTCCGGCGGTTGCAGATTGTGCTTTGGAATCAGTGGCATGAAACCAAAGTGTACCTGAAACCGCCGGGCCTTGCCTTCGCAAAATCACGATTAAAGCAATAAGATCAATGGTTTGGCGTTTATGGACGGAAACTAGTCTAGAGAGTGATAATTCACTAGTTCTCATTGATATCCTTCGCCTTCAATGAGTCGCTGGAGGCCGAACTGATGTCGAAGACTCTGGCATACCCATCATCAGTCCAGAGTTTCGGCAGGTAGAGCGCCCGGTGCCACGACTCGTGCAGCATCTTCAAATGCCACTAGTACACTAGTACTTGATCTGGCGCCGTTGCTCCCGTGAGATGGCGAGGCGGACGGTCAGGTGGATGGTCCGGATGCCCGAATAAGTGCCAAGCTGGCCGCATCTGGCACGGCTTCAGGTGATGAGCGAGAGATAGTGACACTGAACCGGGGAGCCGAGGAGCTTGCAGTGTCAATTTCTATATCTGCGCCTATGCCTGATGAAGAAGTTTCCATGTCCTTGAGGCGGTCCCGAACAGGCTGGAGGCAAGCCCGCAGCGTCCGCGGCGGCGCTGGTCGGCGGAAGCGAAGTCGCGGCTGATCGAGGCGATACTGAAGCCGGGCGCGAATGTATCGGCCATCGCCAGACAAGCGGGGATGGCGCCAGCCCAATTGTTCGACTGGCGGAGCAAGGCGATGAAGAGCGGTGCGATCACGCCGCAGCGAGATGGAACTGTCGGGAATTCTGTGCGCGAGGCCGGTTTCGTCATTGGCTGACGAACCTTTCGCCGAAGACGACGGCGAACTGGGTCTTGGCCTCGAACCATTCGCGCGGCGGTCGTTTCCATTCCTCGGCCGCGTGGTTCAGCACCAAATATAGCAGCTTCATGGCCGCATCGTCACTGGGGAAGTGTCCCCGGGTGCGGACGGCGCGGCGCAGCTTGGAGTTCAGCGCCTCTATGGCGTTCGTAACCGGTATGATCATGACGGTGCCATCCGATCCCCGCTGGAGATGAGCGATTTTCGGCGTATGGTGCGACCATCCGGGACAGGGGCACCGGGAGCACGCCAAGTGCGGGCAGGCCGATGTATTCGATGAGCTGCGAGCTCGCGTTAGTAGCTGGCCGCCCCTGCGACCTGCCCGGTTGCGCCGAGAGCGCGGATCCGTAGGTGTCGCGTCGCCCGCCGGCTCCCGATTGTTGAGGAGAGGGAGCCGATGAGACGTGTGATTGGAATGGACATCCACCGCACCTTTGCGGAGGTGGTGGTTTGGGAAGACGGCCGGCTGCGCCATCACGGACGGGTCGACATGACCCGCTCGGGACTGGAAGGGTTCGGCCGCAGTTTGCGACGGACTGATGAGGTTGTCGTCGAGGCTACGGGCAACGCCATGGCGGTGGTGCGGGTTCTGTCGCCCTATGTCGGCCGGGTGATTGTCGCCAACCCGATGCAGGTGAAGGCGATCGCTCATGCCAGGATCAAGACCGACAAGATCGATGCCGGCGTTCTGGCGCAGCTCCATGCCAGCGGCTTTCTGCCGGAGGTCTGGGTACCTGACGAGCGGACCGAGCGGCTTCGCCGCCTCGTCGCGCGGCGCAACCAGGTAGTTCGGCATCGCACGCGCGTGAAGAACGAGGTGCATGGCATCCTGCAGGCGCACCTAGTGCCGAAGTGCCCGCATGCCGATCTGTTCAACAATCGCGGTCGCGCCTGGCTCGAGCGGCAGGTGCTTCCCGATGACGAGCGGGCCGCTATCGCCCGCCACATCCGCGAGATCGATCGCCTGGCCGAGGATCTGGCCGACCTCGATCGCGACATCGCCCGGGAAGCGATTGATGATGTGCAAGTCCGGCGGCTTCAGACGATCACCGGCGTCAATGCCATCGTCGCGAGCGGTATCATCGCCGCCGTCGGCGATATCCGGCGGTTTCGCGAACCGCAGAAGCTGGTGAGCTACTTCGGCCTCAATCCGCGTGTGCGCCAATCCGGTCTTGGCTTGGCGCAATATGGCCGGATCAGCAAACATGGTCGTTCCCATGCCCGCGCCATGCTGGTCGAGGCCGCCTGGGCGACGGCGAAGGCGCCCGGACCGCTCAGGGCCTTCTTCCTACGCATCCGTAACAAGCGCGGCCATCAGGTCGCAGCCGTGGCACTCGCCCGCAAGCTCGCCGTGTTGATCTGGCATCTGCTGACAAAGGAGCAGGACTACTTCTGGGCTCGCCCGGCGCTGGTGGCGGCAAAGCAGAGGCAGCTCGCTCTCAAGGCCGGCGCGCCGGGCGAGCGCGGTGTCGGTCGCCGCGGTTCGGCTTACGCCTACAACGTGAAGGAGTTGCGAAACAGCGAGAAAGCCGCGGCCGAGAATGCCGAACGTGCCTACGAGCTAATGGTTCGGCATTGGCGGTCACGCGGGCCGAAGCGGCGCACGGACGCCACAAACGAGGAACGACTATAACGGCTGCGTGGCGGCACTCTCATCCTCTCGCACCACTCTTTGCCACGTGGTCGTCCGTGCCGGACAAATATAGCACAAGGAAATCTGGCGGCACGACCGACGCCCTCGGTCCGCTCCAGAATGGCGCCGTGCTCGACGCCGTCAAGGCGTGGCCTGGAAACCTCGCAGCCGGCCGTGGCGCCATCGCACCGGCCAGCCTTGACTGCGTCTCGACACGCTCGCGTGGGAAATCCTGTGGGCCGGGACGAAGAAACAGGCTCACCTGAGCCGAACAAAGAAACGCAACAGGAATCGAAAAAGTCGAAATCAGGGTTGTCGATGTCATCCGTGGTGTAGATGATCCGCCGCACGCTTTCGGGATAGGCAAAGAATGGGACGACGTGCTGCCAATTGCGCCGCCAGCTTTGGGTGATCGCCGGATACCGCTGCCCCCAGTAGCTGGCTTCGAAGTCCTCAAGAGCCTTCATGCCGGCTTCGGCGTCCTTGGCCCGGTAGATCGCGCGCAGCGCCGGCACGACGGACTTGCGGTCCTTCCAGGACACGAACTCCAGGGAATGACGGATCAGGTGCACGATGCAGGTCTGGACGACAGTCTGGGGAAAGACGGCGTTGATCGCCTCGGGGAAGCCCTTGAGGCCGTCGACGACGGCGATCAGGACGTCGGCGACGCCACGGCTCTTCAACTCGTTCATGACGCGCAGCCAGAACTTGGCGCCCTCGGTCTGCTCGATCCAGATGCCGAGAATCTCCTTCGTGCCGTCCGGCAGGATGCCGAGCGCGATGTAGACGGCCTTGTTCCTGACGAAGCCCTCGTCCCTGATCTTGACCCGTATGGCATCGAAGAAGACGAGCGGATATACCGCGTCCAGCGGCCGGTTCTGCCACTCGGCCACTTCCTCCAGGACCGCATCGGTAACCGCCGAGATCAGGTCCGGCGACACGTCGATGCCGTAGAGCTCCTCCAGATGGCCGCGGATCTCGCGCACTGTCATGCCGCGCGCGTACATGGAGATGATCTTGTCATCGAAATCGGGAAAACGGCGCTGGTATTTGGCGATCAGCTTCGGATCGAAGGTCCCGGCCCGGTCGCGCGGGATCGACAGCGTCATCTTTGACGTGCCCGTCAGCACCGACTTCCGCGAATGGCCGTTGCGGCGATTGACGCTGCCGTCGGTGCGTTCGTCCTCAAGGTGCTCGTCGAGTTCAACGTTCAGAATCCGTTCCGAAAGCGCCTTCTTCAGGTCGTCGAGCAATCCGTCCTTGGCAAACACCTCATTCGGATCGCGGCCGGCAAGCAGTTGGTCCAGAAGTTCCTTCTCAATAGCCATGCGATGATTCTCTCCTTTCCATCATCATGGCCTCGCGCACAGAATTCCCGACAGTCCCCAGCGAGATGCATCTATGGACGGCCTCCTTTCTGCAAGTGCGTTTTGGTGATCTGACAAGCTATCGGTTGCAGCTATCTATTCAGTCTTTGATGCAGCCGTTTGCTGCTGACCTCGATGAGATTCGCGGATTGACACCCCATTACGTTGACGGGCATGATTGCCCAATAGGTCCAACGAGTTTGGTCGATCCCGTCCGACCGGGATGACATCACACTTCAACGCCCTCGCATTGCCGAAACTGAGCAACGACGTCCTTTAGATCGCTGCGCGGTAACTCTGCCTGGTCGTCATCACTGCCCAGGCTATCCGAGCGGTCTTGTTTGCCAGCGCGACGGTTGCGACGTTGAAATGCCGCCGCGCTAGTAGGCCTGTAACCCAAGCTCCCTTAACCCGTCCGCTTCGAACGTTGTGAACGGTGGCTCGGGCGCCGTGAATGAGCAACTTCCGGACATAGCTGTCGCCTCGTTTGCTGATGCCGCCGAGCTTCTCCTTCCCGGCGGTGGAATGTTGTTGGGCACGAGACCCAACCCAGGCCGCGAAATGTCGGCCCGAGGAGAATACCGCGGATCATCGACGGCGGCCAAAAGGGCTATCGATGCGAATGGACCAATGGTGAGAACGCTCATCAGGCGGCGGCAGGTTTGGTTCTCCTTCGCCATACCCAGAGTCTGATCATTGAAAACCGCAATCTTTTGCTCAGTATCGCGGATATGACGGACGAGGCTCTGGAGCGCGTCGCGGGCAACCGCCGAGATGCGATCATCGAGGGCGACCAGGTCCATCAGTTCCCGGGCCTTGGCAGTTCCCTTGGGCCGAACGATGCCAAACTCTGACAGATGGCCACGCAACGCATTCACCGTACCGGTTCTTTGCCGGATCAGCAACTCGCGAACGCCATGCACCATCAGCATGCTCTGCTGTTCCACCGTCTTGAGCGGGACAAATCGCATCCCGGCCGCTGCTGGACAGCCCCACAACAGGCTTCGGCGTCAGCGGCGTCGTGCTTGTTTGTCTTCACATAGGGCCGGACATAGCGCGCCGGCATCTAGCGCGGCGCATGCCCGAGCTTGGCCAATTCCCGCGCCCAGTGATGCGCGCCGCCACACGCTTCAAAGGCCCACCGTGCAAGGTGGAAGATTGGCGAAAAAGGTGAGAACCTTGCTGCGAGTCAATTTGCAACGGAGGATGACTTGCCCATACCTCGTCGACCCCATGCACTTGGAACCAGCTCTTCTATGTGTCGAGCCCTATCGTAACGACTGTCATGATCATCTCCTCATTTCTCCCCTTCGGCATCATCGGCTCAGCGGTGGGAGGTCGTCCATCTCATTATGTCCGCGATGATCGGCCCTTTGGCGGCAGCAGCCCCTTGCCGTCTACCGCTTCGAAGACAGCCGTGCCGGCGAATGTGTCGCCCTCCGTCTGGACGGCTATCGCGGCATCCTGCAGGTCGAGGGATACGCCGCCTATTACCGGCTGGCCCGATCCGATCGGGCAATGATGGCGTGGTGCTGGCGGCGTGCTTTCGCACGTGCCGCGCAATTTCTAGGAACTGCATGCCGCAGGCTCCTCCGTTATCGCCTCGCAGACGGTGGCGCAGATGGCCCCGCTGTGGGCCGCCGAGGAGGCCGTGCGCGGCCAGAACCCGGTAGCTCGGATAGCTGCGCGTCAGGAGAAATCCACCGCCGTCGTTGCCGCTCTCTTTGCGCTCTGGGAAAGGAGCTGCCGAAGCTGTCGGGAAAATCGAAGGACGATCCGCTATGCGCTCGGCCGGCGTGCGCGCTGGAGTGCTTCCTCACCGACGGCCGCATCGAAATCGACGCCAACACCGTCGAGCGCGCCATCCGGCCACAGACAATTACCCGAAGAATAGCTTCTTCGCTGGCAGCGACGGCGGACGGACATGGGCCACCATCGCCACGCTGCTGACGTTCAGTGCGCCAGGAATGATTTGGTAATGCCGGTTCCGAAATACCGCGTGTGGGCGACATCGAGGATACGATTAACCAAGCTCGAGCTGGTCTTTCCGAGCCCCGGCATGGAGTTGATCTCCAGGACAAATGGCCGGCCGGAGCGATCGATCCGAAGGTCGACGCGAGCATAGTCCCGGCAGTGGCAGGCGCGGAAGGTCGCGACCGAAATATCCTGTAGCTCCCTCGCAAGATTACTCCCGATTTGCGCCGGGCAAACACTCGGCACCGCCGCTGCCGCCGTGCACTTCACTTCCCAAGTCAAAAGACGGTTTTCGCGGTCGCCGAAGTCGTACTCCACCAGGGGCAACGCCTCGAATTCCGCGTTTCCCAGCAGCTGGACATGGATTTCTCGCCCGTCAATGTATTCTTCGACGAGCGCATCCTGCGCATAATGCGTGACGATCCCTTCCACGGTCTGCCTCAGCTGAGCGGGCTCATCTACGAACTGCAATCCACGGCTGGTCGATCCATAACGCGGCTTAACTACCAATGGGAATCGCAGGTCGCCGGTACTCTCAGTGCCGCTACGCATTACGCGAAAGTTCGGCGTCGGCACGCCTCCATTGCGGATGAGTATCTTGGTGATGACCTTGTCCGTCGCCAGCCCGTGCCCGAGCGGGCTCGATCCGGTGTACGGAACGCCGGCCATCTCGAGCATGGCCGGAATGTGGCTGCAAGGGCATTCGCCCTGAATTCCGTACGTCCTGTTGAAGACGATTCCCGAGGGGCGGGCTTGTCGATCGGCTGGCATGAACCGCTCGAGCGTAGCGAGCAATTCTTTATCTCCTTCGCACAGCAGCGTCTCGTGGCCGCCCTCTTGCAGGGCCGCCATGACCATTTCGACCGTCTCCCGGTCGTCGACCCGTGGACGGGGCTGACCGAACTGATTGATTACGCCCGTATAATCATTGTTCCACACGACAGCTACCCGCATGAGCTACTCCCTTGATGTTTGCCCGCTAGCCCATTCATTCCAGCGAGCTCTAGCCGTGCCAATGCAATCGGTGTGCCGGATTTGCGAGCACAAAGAGAAAACCACGCATTTCGTGCTGCCGACGGAGTAGGTGCTTTCAGCGTCATGTTGTCGGCCCTTACGGGATGTGTGCAGATTCTCCGCACCTGGCACTGCGGTGACGGCCGGCCCACCGATGAACAGCGAACACTGCACGCCTTTGTACACGGTGTACGGGTCAGCAACATGGCCGTGCTACGGCCCGGGCGTGTCATTCATCCTTAAGGAACGCAGTCACAAGCCCCCTGCGGATTCGTCGAGCAGCGTTATGGCGTCATGGATGCATGGCATTGGGTTTTGCGACGCCTATCCGGCCATCCTGTATCCGGAAAACCTCATCCCGGGAGCGTTCAACTATGTGCTCGAGTCTGATGGGCGCGAATGTGTGAAGCTGGAAGAGCAGCTGATCACTGACAGCGGAGTTGAAAATATGACAAAACGTCCGTTTTGACCCGGCGTTGATGAGCTGGGCGCAGGGGAATCGCGGATCGTCCGTGCTTGGCGGTTACCATTGCAAAGGTTTGCATCGCCCTTCGCAACAAGTGGCATTCTGCTATTGCTCCACAAGCGAGACGGCGCAGCCACGCGCTCCCTCTGCCACTCCGCGCATCCCTCGAGCTTGGGCGCAAGCATAGGGTCGAGCCGCGGGTCACCCTCCGGAAGAGCCGGATGCGGGAAATCCGCCCGCCCGGATCTGTGCCGGATCTGTGGGGGGTCCCGAACGGCTGCGCTACTCGACTCCGACCGTGAAGGCTTCGGCGCAACCCGCCCAATGCTACACCGTAACCCGCGGCTCGAACTTGACACGATCAAGCGCGATCATGCTCCGAAATTTTCGGACATTGGGATTAGTATAGAGCTTCGTCTTGACGAAAACGTCGAAGGCCTCGACGTCCTCGACAGCCACGATCAGGACGAAATCGGCATCGCCTGTCACCATATAGCACTGGGTAATCTCCTTGGCCGCTCGCATTGCGCGCTTGAAATCGTCGACCAGGTCCAGACGTTCACGGTCGAGCTCTACGGTCACGACAACAGTCAGTGATTTGCCAAGAGCCTTCGGGTCCACGAGCGCTATATCCGCAACAATTACGCCATCCAGACGCAACTTGTTCACTCGACGCATGCATGAGGCAGCCGAAGAACCGACAAGCTCCGCGAGTTCGGCAAAGGGGAGCCGATTGTTCTTCTGTAGCGCAGTAAGGATCCTTCGGTCTAGGTCGTCCAACATCGATGCCACTATTTTCGCTTGAGAACTTTAACATTCGCATGGATTTTCGCAACATTCATTGCAATTAGGGGCGACAATTGAAACAAACGGGGCGCTTTTGGGCCGGCAGGTGACCGAACGCGCGCCCATTCCGGATAACTCCAGTCGGTCCGAGGTGGGTCAAAGCTGATGACTTTTCAAAACCGCACGGCTTAGTCATTCGAATTTCGGCAACCGACGCATTTTTGAGCGAACCTCAGAGTTCGAAGATGGCGGCATCGAGACGATCCGCTTCGAGTGGCTCGTCAATGATCGTGGAACCTGGACCGCTATCTTTCGCGCCAGGAAGGGTACATTTTTGACTTGATGAGGGCATGACGGGTAGCGGCCGAGTTCGCCGGGGTTCCTCAGATGCAAAGGCTTTGAATAGGAGGAACGCGGGCTCTCGTCACCGAAGAGCCCATGAGCGCTGGCCCGCGGTCCGGACAGCCTTAATCTGACGGCAGCGGAACACCGCGTTGGTCCACGATATCGTCAACCGGGGCCTGCCAGGCGGGGGATCGTCGAGAGCTGCGCCGCATGCGACCAAGAAGCTTTAGCCGAGGATTACCCAAGGGGGCTAAGAAGCCGAGCGCCACTGTAGCGTCAGCATCCGGAGGTGCTACCGCCATAAGGCACCGGGCCGGCGGACGTGACACGGCGACGGCTGAAGGTACCAGCGATCGCACCGACGAAGATGGGCAAGATGAACGCGGGCAAGTTCGATGAAGTCTGCTACAGCGTGCCCACCAGATCGGAAGTCAGGACTGTTGCTGACGGCAACAGTCAGCGGCAGCCAGCCAAGGGAGGGTCGGGTTCCTTAACGTAAGCATCCGGTCGGGCCGGTAGGACCCGCGGCAGAACCTGGGCCTCAATCAGGTCATGGAGCGGCTGCAGCACCGTCGCACACAGGCGCCGAACCTGGTGGGCTAATGTCGGGACACAAAGATGGATGCCTTCGCGGGTGTAGCTGACTTTGGCGGTTAAGCGGCTGAGGCTGGCCGAACTTCTCGAACAGGGTCATCGCCAGCAGGTTCGGTCCGGCAAGTCAGTGCGGCGTCACCTGGAAGAGGGCCGGCTGCTGCTTTATCCTCTCGCATTGCCGGCACGAGAACTTCTCGCGCACGGTCTGAATGACCTTCCACCGCCGCGCGATCACCTCCAGCGTCTCGGCAATATCCTCGCCCAGCTTCGACAACTTGGAGAGCCGCAGCACGGGCAGCTCTCGGGTGCGGCAATTACGATCCGCTCACGCGGCAGGTTCTCCGGGACGCCTTGCCGCCTTGCTCGACAACAAGCTGGATGACGTGCCCTTCAAAGTCTTCGCCATCCAGCTCGACAACGAGCTACACGAAAGCAGCATATATGCCATTTTATCCACTCAACCAAGCGCTCCGCTCCTAATATCTAATACGATGGTCCTTCCTTTTAAATTGGCTCGACTTGGACAATAAGAAAGATATTAAGTCTATAACGGTCATACCGTGGCTTTCAAGCATTGTTGGAAAAATATTTCCCCTGCCGAGCCCCGGAATATAATTGCATTCCAGAAACCAAATCCCCGCAGAATCGTCAACTCTAAAATCAAATCGAGCAATATTGTAAAGGTCAATAGAAGTTGCTATGCGTGAGACGATCGACTTTATTCTATTCGAAATTGTATCACCGCAGTCCACTATCTTCAGCCTGACCAAGTCGCCGGAACATTTTTCATTTCGGCCGAAGAATCTCCTCTCCGTTTCAATTTTGATAACCGGAAGCACCGTTACACCTAAGGAATCTATCATGCAACCGCAAGAATATTCCGACCCAGGAATAAACTCCTGCAATAAGGCGGAACTATCGTACTCAAGTATAGCATGGAGAAGTGCGACTATGTCCGGCTCAGATAGGGCAGTATCTTGAAATAAATCAGTGAACAAGGATGACCCAAGCGAGTTTGGCTTCACCACAATTGGGCCCTGTAGTGACTTCGCGATCTGCATTTCATCAATCATATTTTGCGATTTTATTAGCCTTGTCCTTGGCACTTTCACGACTTCATTGGGCAATAGCGAGGAAACGAACGATGACATTGCGTACTTATTCATGGTCAACGATGCAACGTATGGGTCGCCGAACGTACCTCGTAAACCTAAAAGCGCCGCAAGTGTCTGTACTCCTCCGTCTTCGCCAAATTGTCCGTGCAACAAATTCACCACGTACTCTTTGCGCGATTGAATCTCATCGAGCGCGCAGATTAATGTGCGTCCGCGACGGGCGCCTGTATCGGAGATGTAGGCACGCATATCGGAACTAGTTAAAGCACTGTGGACTTGAATTGTGCGAACAAGGCAATCTTCTTGGCTAAGATGATATAGATGCTTCACAGAGAATGGTCGTTCTGCATCGGGAATGGTTAGGTAAGACGAGATAATATGCTCTAATGATGAGATAGACGAATCGGACTCCGTCGAGATCCCGCCAAATATAAACGAAACTTCAGGCAGCATTTCCTGTCTTTCTCAGTTGACGACAGGAAGCAAGATATATTAATTTTCATTTTTCGAGAGCTGCTAACTTTGGTGGCTTGACACATGGGCTGGAGCCAATTGTTGTGGATCAGGGTGTCCGGGAGCGCGCGTTTGATTTTTGCTGACGTTTCGCGATCGACGTGACGGTCGGTTCTCGGGAGCGCCGTTCTGGCATTTTGCTCTCATCATCGGGTTGAGAGGGGGCCATGCCAAGACAGAAGCAAACGAGACGAACGAGCGTGAAGGACACACGAACGATCCTGCGCCTTTCGGTGCTGTGATGTCGGAACGGCTGAAGATCAGACTTCGGTTTTGACCCTTCTGTTACGGACACGCGACGCTGGCGTCTCGGGCTGGCCGCTGCCAACGGGTCTGTGAGAACGACGCATCGCTTGAGCGGCGTCTGTTTCGCCGGGGTTGGCCGTCCACCGCAGGATCTGGACGAGCCCGATTGGGCGATGATCTCGCGCGAGCTGATGGCGCATGCGTCCTGACCCGCTCGCCTTTGGGCGCTTAGGCAGTGCGTGTGGTGGACCGGCGCTGGTCGAAGTCCCATCGTTTAGCTGTTTAGTCCCGGCATTTGCTGGAGCGGGTTGAGCGAAAACCGTTCCGGCTGGGAAAGCCACGCCTTGCAGATGAACTCATAGGGTGTGAGGCCTTTGAGGGTCTTGAGCCTGCGGCCGAAATTGTAGGCGGTGACGAAGTCGGCGAGATGGCGACGGAGCTGTCGTGGCTCTCGTGGTAGAAGCGCTTGACCGTCGCATCCTTGATGGTTCGGTTCATCCTCTCGACCTGGCCATTGGTCCATGGATGTTTGGCCTTGGTCGTGCGGTGCTCGATGTCGTTCGTGGCGCAGGCGTATTCGAAGGCATGTGCCCGGAAGAGTTCGCCGTTTGCGATGGCTTCCCTGATCAGCGGCACGGCCGAGCCGCTTCGCCGGCTTGTCGCCCTCGACATCCGGCAATCGGCCGATGCCGTGACGCTGCAGGCAGCGGTGCAGAGAGGATCGCGTCAGGTGCGGGATTGTCGGCTGCAACGCATAGAGACAATCGTCCAACGGTAGCAGCGTATAGCGTCGGAAGGCGACGATGACCGCCTCTTCCTCCACGGAAAGCACGGTCGATCTCGGCTCCTTCGGGCCAGTCGGAACGTCCGCGACCGAAGCCCGCTTCTTCCACTTTGCGACCGTCTTCTGGTTGATCCCGTAGCGCTTGGCCAGCGCCCTCAGGCTCGCTTGACTATGTTGTATCGCTCGACGGATCGCCTCTGTCGTCGTGGCGCTCCCGTGCAGAACCTGGCCCATAGCGCATCCTTTGATTCGGACGACAAGGATGCTCCATCAAAGATCCCATGACCGGTGGTGGATAGCGACCTGCGCTCTGGCAGAGTGGGGTTGCTGACCAACAACTCTGTGGAGGCCAATCATGCGTGTTGTAGCCGATCGATCTGCGGCGCCTGCCGCTATCCGCACCGATCTTGGCGCGATCTTCATTTCTTTGGAACTCAGTAAATCGACCTGGTTGATCACTTCGCTGTCGCCGGGCAGTGGGGAGAAGATGTCGAAACATGCGGTACGCGGCGGCGACTGCTGGCACGCTTTGCCCAGCTTCAGGACAAGGCACAGGCGCGCGCCGGCCGGCACTTTGCGCTTGTGGTCATTCAGGAGGCGGGTCTCGACGGCTTCTGGATCCATCGAATCCTGGAAGCCGAGGGAATCGAAAGCCATGTCGTCGACGCCGCCTCGATTGCCACGTCGCGCCGGCGGCGTCGTGCCAAGACCGACAAGATCGATGGTGAGGCGTTGGTGCGTGCGCTGCTCGCCTACAAACGAGGCGAGCCGCGCGTGTGCGCGATGGTTAGGGTACCGAGCGTCAAGGAGGAGGACCATCGGCGCATCGGCCGTGAACGCAAGGTTCTGGTTGGTGAGCGGACCTGCCATGTCAACCGTAAGCGCTATTTTCGCTGCACGTTGACGCGGGCGCTTTCGACGGATGGCCTTCGAATCGGGAACGGTATCTGGTCTGATCAGGCTGCTGTTGCTTTGGCGAAGTTGAAGGGCAGCAGATCCTCGATGGCTGCGTTCTCGGGGCGCTGAGGTAGTTCAGTGAGGACGTGGCGCAGCCAGGCTAACGGCTCGACGCCACAGGCGCGGCAGGTCAACATCAGGCTGTAGATGACGGCGCTGGCCCTGGCTCCGTCGACGGTATCGCTGAACAGCCAACTTTTCCGGCCAGTGGCAAAGATTCTGATGTCACGCTCGAGAAGATTATTGTCGATCGGCATGCTGCCGTCCTCGGTGTAACGCGTCAGATATCCCCATTGGTTCAGGGTGTAGGAGACGGCGTCGCCGAGCTTGCTGTCCGGCAAGACTTTTGGGGCGATGTCGTCGAGCCATGCCTTGAGAGCCTGGAGGATGGGGACACTATGTTGCTGGCGGAAGCGGCGAATGCAGTCATCCCGCGTTTCGCCGTCATCGGGGATTTCGTTCCGCGCCTGCCTTTCAACCCGATAGAGCTGTTCGAAGAACCGGAGCGCCTGTTCCGGCGGGCCGCCGCCTTTCTTCCTCGCCTTTAGGGCATCGACGAAGCGCCGCCTCGAATGGGCCATGCATCCAAGATGCGTTGCTCCTTCCAGCGTGCGCCAGGCGGAATAGCCGTCGCTCATCACGATGCCGCGGTAATCGCCCAAGAAGGTCTGCGGGTGTATCTGGCCGCGACCCGGCTGATAATCGAGCAGCACGATCGGCTCGTCACTGTCGTGGCCGCTCCGGTATGCCCACATGTACGAGGTGCTGGCGGCCGCTCTGTCCATTTCCTTCAGCACCTGGACCGTGGTCTCGTCACCATGGATGAGGGGCTGCGATCTGAGCCGCAGCTTCAGCGCGCCATAGATGCGGGAGAGATGCTTTTCGCTCGAGCCGATCACCCAGTGGCCCAGAGCGCCACGGCTGACAGGAACACCCGCGCGCTCGAAGGCCTGCGCCAGGCGGTAGAGCGGTGTGCCGTCGACGTATTTGTGAACGAGCGCGAAGGCGAGCGTCGAAGCCGTGGCGATGCTGCCCGGCAAGGGTTGCGCGGGCATCGGCGCGGTCACGACCGGCGTGTTGATGCCGGTACGCTCACAATGGCGGCAAGCATATTTGAACCGCACATTCTGCAGAACCTTCGCCTTCACCTCGATATGAAGTTGCTCGGTAACGGCCTCGCCCATGCGATGCATCTGGTGACGGCAGCAGGGACAAGCCTTCTGGTCGTCGGGAAGGTCATACTCGACGCGCTCGCGCGGCAGGTTTCCGGCAAGGCCTTGCGGCCGCGCTTCTTTCCCGTCGCCCCTTCGGTCGCCGGAAAGCCCGTGTTCGGCAGGGCAACGACATCGCCATCTTCGCTGTCGGCGGCGTCCTCATCCGCGGCCTGTTCGGCTTCATTGAAGAGGCGGTCAATGTGTTTTTCACTGCGCGGCGCAAAACGATGCAGTCGTGCAAGCGCCAGCTCTTCCTCGAGTTTGACGACGCGTTCGGTGAGTTGACGGTTCTGCGCCTGCAGCGCAGCAATACGCGCCATCAACGCTTCAACAGTCGGTTCGCCGGGTCGATTCATCAGATTCTTGAATCGAAAGCATGCCGCCGCGTCAACCGCTCAATTCGAGAGCCCTCAACCGGCAACCTGATATTGCCGCACCGGATGGCGGACCATCGCATCGATGTCGATGCCATCGAGGATCCAGTGCAATTGCTCGGTCGTAAGCGTGACCACCGCTGCCTCCCGGCGCGGCCACCGGAACTTGTCCTCGGTCAGCCGCTTCAGGACCAGCACAAAGCCCGGATCTGCGCCTGCGACACTGCTCATTCAATCTGACTCTTGCTCATGTTTTATTAGGCGCTCGGAGACAGGCTAATATGCGCAAACACCCAGCAAAGCGCCCGGCAGGAGACTAAGCTCGCTGCCGGGCCAGTACGCCTTGGGAGGTGGCGTAAGCGGTATCCTTGCGCATCAGTCCTAATTCACCTTTTGCCGCTCCGGTCGGATTTGCAAGGCGTTGCAGACGATACCGCACTCGGCGAGCTGGAAGATTGGCGCCCCTCGTCCTTGTTCATGTCGGCCATAATCTTCGAGGCCTTCACATGCCGGCTACCTGCTACACGGCGCCAGCAACGTCGCAGTCGGCCGCAGCCACAGACATTGCCTGATGTGGGGCCACGAACCAAAGGACCGTCACCCGCGATTACGGCGACCTCGGTTCTCGGCACCTAAGTACTTTCATTAATGACGAGCGGTATCGTTCGAGAAGCACGAGACGTAAGCAATTGCGCGCCAGCTTTGGTTACGAGAACAATCTCTTCGTGGAGCATTAGCTTCGGCGAATTATCGAAATACGATGGATAGATCGTGCTCGGCTCGACATTAATGATCATGCCTGGCTTCAGTATCGTTCGGTCATCGGGCTGAACGGAAGGTAGCTCCGGCATCCATAAACCCATGGAGTGTCCCATTCGCCCGATGGTGGAGCGTCTCCCCCGATTCGTCGAACCATCCAGTAGATCTGACATTGCGGCCCAAACGTCGCAGATCGGAACGCCAGGCTTTATAGCGGCGATTCCTACCTCTGTCGCATCCCAAACCGCTTGGTAGGCATCTTTTGTATGCGGATCAGGTGCGCCAAAAGAAAAGTTGCGATTGAAGTCGCTCCAATAGAAATTAAACAAGCAGCCAGCGTCGATAAAAAGCAGATCCCCATCTGACAGCACCTTGTCGGTCGGGACACCGTAGGGGCGCGTGTAGCCTCCTCGTCCCGAAACACTGGCAATCTTGGGTGTCTTGTCGACACCGCGAATGAAACATTCGAGTTCAAAGAGGCGGCAAACCTCTCGTTCGGTCATACCAAGACGCAACTTTTTCGATAGATTGTCGAATGCTTCTGAAACAATTCCACACACAGTTCGAATTCGGTCAATTTCGGATGGTGACTTGATCATTCGCAACGGAGTGAAAATCGGGTCCGACGCGTCAGCGAATATCCGAGGTCTTATCGCATTGCGCACACGTAAGAAGTCCCCTGCAGGCATACCAAGTCTGCTTTCTGCGCCAAGCTCTGTCCCAATCCTGGCGTCCTGCGGCAAAAATTCATTCAAGACTGTTGCAAGCTCGGATACACCTTCATCCTTCGGGTTCGGGCCAGGCCAAGTGCGGAATTTTCTTATCCAGGTGGTTTCCTTAAAAAACTCGTCGACACCCGTGGGAACAATTGCAACCGCGTCACCAGACGACGGGATTAGAAGAAAGCGCGGTCGAGTGGTCTGAATTGGCGTGGTGCTACTGTCGTCAACAAAATAGCGGAAGTTGTGTTCCGAGGTAACAAGAAGTGCGTCGAAAGCATGTTCCTTCATCAAATGCCGCGCTCGTTCGACCCGCTCTTGATATTCGATTTTCGAGAACGGAGAGTGAGGGATAGTCGTAATGCGAGCAAAATCGTGAGCGGCCATATCACTTCTCCTAAATACCTCCGTCGCGCGCAAAGACGTCGGGATGGCGATTACCAGTTCGGTCGAACTCCAACTCAAAGGGGCAACACTGTCTCGACCAAGCTGACCCAGTAGCCGATGCCATAGGACAGGGCTTCGTCGTTGAAATCATACGCTGGATTGTGCAGGGACGGGGATGATCCATTTCCAAGGAAGATCATAGCGCCAGGCCGCGCCTCAAGCATATAGGCGAAGTCCTCCGCCCCCATACTGATTTCGACCTTGTCGTCCACAGAGGCTGCCCCCACGAGGTTGCCTGCCGCCGTGACCGACAAATTGGTTTCCTCCGTATGGTTGAAGGTAACCGGAACAGATCGACGGTACTTGAACTCGACATCCGCGCCGAAACCACGCGCAATGCCCTGTGCGGATGCCAAAATTTCTCGTTCGGCGAAGTCTCGCAGGTTCGGCGCGAGGGTCCTGACAGTTCCGGCGATTTCGACATGATCGGGGATGACGTTATAGGCCTCTGCGGCCTTCAACTTCGTTACCGAAATCACGAGCGACTCCATAGGATCGGTCTTGCGCGAGACCAAGCTTTGCAGGCCAACGATGATCTGTGCTGCAATAACAACCGGATCTACGGTTCGATGCGGCGAGGCCGCATGGCCGCCCCTGCCCTTCACGATAATGTCGAAGTCGTCCTGCGACCCCATGATCGGGCCATCGCAAATGCCGAATCTGCCGATCTCCATACCTGGCTTGTTGTGCATCCCGAAGACCTGGGAGATGCTGAAACGATCCATGATTCCTTCCTGGACCATCTTTAGGCCGCCCGATGGTAGTTCGATCTCTTCTGCCGGCTGGAAGATCAAGGCGACGGAGCCCTTAAATTTGCGCGTACTCGCAAGATGCTTTGCGGCGCCCAGCAACATGGCCGTGTGCCCGTCGTGGCCGCATGCATGCATTCTGCCTTGTATTTTCGACGACCAGGGTTTGTCTGAGGCCTCAACGATTGGCAGGGCGTCCATGTCCGCCCTTAATCCGATGGTCGGCCCGTCCCTGCCTTCGCCTTGGATTAACGCGACGATACCCGTCTCAGCAATTCCCGTTTCGATGTGATTGATACCGAAAGAGGCTAGTTTCTCGGTAACGAACTTTGCTGTGTTGTGTAACCGATAATCGAGCTCGGGATTTTCATGGAGATAGTGGCGCCATTCGGTTGCCTCGCGCTGCAAATCTCCGAACGCTTCAAGACTTTTCATGTTGCATCAGCCCTGTTTTGAACGCATTGCGCCGAACCGCTTCGATGGTCTTTTCCGGCCACGTTTTGGTAGGAAAAGGACAGAGGTTCAATAAAGCCCTTTTGGAGATGAGCTTTCCGCCAAACTGCGCCGCCTTTTGAAACGTGCATGACACAAGGCGGTGCAGTTTGAAATCTCGCCAGCTCTTGGGACGTGTCGAAGGAAGCCAGATCGCCGCTTCTGGTAGATTTCGTGGGGCCCAAGGAAGAATGCGCTCGGCGAGGCGGCCTCGGGCCTGAGATGGCGTGCGAAGTTCACAAGCGACGGGTTCGGCATCGCAGGGCATGCGATCATGGAAGGTGATGGCGGCCTTTAACTTCAAGGTGAGCGTTCTCGTTGCAAACCTCCCAGCTTTCGCCCAGGCTACTCACCGCCTCACCTTGCTGGCTCATGTGAGTGAGAGGCTGATAGATCAGGTCCATCGTCGTCGAGGAACCCGTCAGCGTCGTCTTGTGTGTGTCAAGCGTGTCCGGTTCCTCGGAGCGGTAACGCGCAGCGTTGCCGCCACTCTACTGCGCGAGGGCAACATCGAGTAGGCTGATGGCGGTCGCTGCCGTAAACGCAACCGCACCCTGCGGGGAAGCCGCACCGAGAAAATCCCCATCTAGCGGAGATACTCGGGTGGTCGGCGCGTCAATTCCTGGGGGAAAAGACTCTTCAGGAACATATCGGGCCTCGCCGTTTTTTGATTTTTGATGCCGCTCAGGCTCGGGTGAAGCGCCATTTCTTGACGCGGTCCAAGTTTGCCTCGAAACCGCCAGCGGTGACACTCAGCGTCGTTTGGGGTCCGAGCCAGGAACATGTTTGCGCTCATCGCCGAAGCGCCGAAGCGGAGCAGTAAAGGCCACCAGGGATGAACGCGGACGTGTCGAGCGGGGCGCCGCCCACAGAGGCGCAAATCCCTCAAATGCGGCTACATGGCCGTTGTAGGCCATGCGCTCGCGGGCGCGGTTGAATCCGATCCTGCTCGCCTGCTGGTGGTGCGGAAAGAGTCCGCGCCAACGCCAGTATTATGGCAGAGTGACCGGAATGTTTCCGGAGCGGCAGGATGAGACGCCAAGCGCACCACCATCATCTCCGCTTTCGGCGCAACATAGAGCATCTGGCCGTGCATGCCTCGGCCCAGGAACGCCCCAACTCATCATGCGTCACCCACCAATGGCTGCGATGCGCGTAGCCCTGCGTCTCCTCATAAGCGAATTTGGATGGGGCGTCGCCATTTTGCACGTCCTCTATCACTGGTTAGGTACCAGCTGTTTTTCCGTACCACTCGCTGTGACATCGCATAAGCTCGCCGAAGCAAGCCAAGTCGCGCACGGCCGCCGACAGGACGGCACCAGCCATCGCCGTGCCTGCGGGATCGACGAAGAGGTATAAGTCCTCTTCGCAACCGAGTAGGGCCCACAGGCGTTCATGCAATGTTCGGTGAAGGAGTGCCCCCTCACGATGGTTCGTCACCCAAGCCAGCACGTCGGTATTCACGGTCTTGTAGTCCACGAATTCGCCGGTCTCGCTCTTCGTGCGGATGGTGCACAAGTAGTCAAACAAGGTCTGCGTTGTGAATCGGCGTGCAAAATTGACCCCATGAGCCGGGGAATCGGCGTCCAATTTTGACCCCCCTGATGCTTTGATTTGCGACCATCGGCTCGTCTTAGCGAGCGGATGGTGTGGGGGATGAAGTCGGTGGATACGATTGCCCGGGTTCGGCGCGCATTCCATGTGCAAGGATGGTCGCTCAAGCGGATTTGCCGCGAACTGCATGTGTCGCGGAACACCGTCCGCAAGATTCTCAGATCCGATGAGACATCGTTCTCCTACGAACGCGAGCGGCAGCCCAAGCCGAAGATCGGTCCGTGGCAGGATCAGCTTGACGGGTTTTTGAATGGCAACCGTGGCAAGACGGCGCGCGAGCAACTGACACTGATCCGGATTTACGAAGAGCTTTGCAGCCTCGGCTACGAGGGCGGCTATGACGCCGTCCGGCGTTACGCGAAGAGCTGGGCGAAGGCGCAGGGGCCGGCGATGGCGGAAGCTTATGTGCCGCTGTTCTTCGCGCCGGGCGAGGCCTACCAGTTCGACTGGAGCCACGAGATCGTCCTAATCAACGGCGTGACGGTGACCGTGAAGGTCGCCCATGTCCGGCTCTGCCACAGCCGCATGATGTTCGTCAGGGCCTATCCGCGGGAGACGCAGGAGATGGTGTTCGACGCCCACGACCGGGCCTTCGCCTTCTTCGGGGGCGCCTGCACGCGCGGCATCTACGACAACATGAAGACGGCGGTGGAAACGATCTTCGTCGGCAAGGACCGGCAATACAATCGCCGCTTCCTGCAGATGTGCAGTCACTATCTGGTGCAGCCGGTCGCCTGCACGCCGGCGTCCGGCTGGGAGAAGGGTCAGGTCGAGAACCAGGTCGGGCTGGTGCGGGAGCGCTTCTTCACACCGCGGCTGCGCTTCAAGTCCTATGAGGAGCTGAACGCCTGGCTGCATGACAAGTGCGTCGCCTACGCCAAGGCGCATCGTCATATTGACCAGCCCGAGCGCACGATCTGGGACGTGTTCGAGGAGGAGCGCGGCAGACTGGTCGAGTATCGCGGTCCATTTGATGGCTTCCACGCCATGCCGGCTTCGGTGTCGAAGACCTGCACGGTGCGCTTCGATAACAACAAATACTCCGTGCTCTCGACCGCTGTCGGCCGCCCGGTCGACATCCACGCCTATGCCGATCGGATCGTCATCCGCCAGGACGGCGTGATCGTCGCCGAGCATGCACGCTGCTTCGGCCGCAACGAGACGGTTTATGATCCTTGGCACTATGTTCCGGTGCTGGCCCGCAAGCCGGGCGCGCTGCGCAACGGTGCGCCATTCCACGACTGGACGCTGCCCTCGGCGATGGAGCGGGTGCGGCGCAAACTGAAGCCGGCCCATGACGGCGATCGGCAGATGGTGGCGATCCTGACCGCGGTTCTCGGTGACGGTCTCGACGTGGTGGAAGCCGCCTGCCAGGAAGCGCTCGATCAGAACGTCTGCTCCGCCGCCATCATCATCAACATTCTGGCGCGTCGGCGCGATCCGGCGCCGGCCGTCACCATTCTCACCCCGGACGCTCTTCGCCTGCAACACGAGCCGCAGGCCGACTGCGCCCGCTACGACAGCCTCAGGAGGGCAAGCTGATGGAACGCACGCAGGTTCTGGAACTGATGGGGACGTTGAAGCTCTACGGGATGCGGGGCGCCTATGACGAGGTCATGGCGACGGGCATCAAACGCCAGCACGAGCCGCCGAGGATCGTCGGCGATCTGCTGTCGGCCGAGATCGCAGAAAAGCAGGCCCGCTCCATCAAATACCAGCTCACTGTCGCCAAGCTGCCGATCGCCAAGGACATCGATGAGTTCGACTTCGACGGCACGCCGGTCAACGAGGTGCTGGTCCGGGACCTTGCCAACGGCACCTTCGTCGCCGACCAGCGCAACGCCGTGCTCATCGGCGGCACCGGAACCGGCAAGTCGCATCTGGCAATCGCCATTGCCCGCGCCCTGATCCGCAACGGCTCACGTGGCCGCTTCTTCAACGTCGTCGATCTCGTCAACCGGCTCGAGACCGAGCATCGCGGCGGCAAGCAGGGCCGTATCGCCGACTACCTCACCCGGCTCGACTTCGTCGTGCTCGATGAACTCGGCTATCTCCCGTTCGCGCAAGCCGGCGGGCAATTGCTCTTCCACCTGATCAGCAGGCTCTACGAACGGACCTCGATCATCGTCACCACCAACCTGGCGTTCGGCGAATGGCCCGCCGTCTTCGGCGACGCCAAGATGACGACAGCGCTCCTCGACCGTCTCACTCATCATTGCGAGATCATCGAGACCGGAAACGAGTCCTGGCGCTTCAAGAACCGCGCCTGATCATCCTGTTAAGCTGCCAAGCGCCATCCGCGCTCGCCCGGGCTGCGCAACCCTGACCAGCTCCGCCCGGGTGAACGCTGACCGCCGCGCATAACCTAAGGGGGTCAAAATTGGACGCCGATCTGGAGTGCGCCCCTCGGACCGGACAGGGTCAAGCCGCAGTTTTGACCATCTGCCGGGCGTGTTGGTCCTCGAACTGTTGCGGGCTGAGATAGCCGAGCGCTGAGTGCAACCGGCGGGTGTTGTAAACCTCATCAATGAAGCGGGGAAGGTCCTCAGCGAGGTCGGCGAAGGTTTCGTAGGCCATCGGATAGACGGCTTCGACCTTCATCGTCTTCATGAAGCTTTCCGCTTTCGCATTATCGTAGGGATTGCCGCGCCGGCCCATCGATCCAATAAGATCGTGCTCGGCGAGAACGTTGCGGTAGAGGAGTGCCGCATATTGCGACCCTCGGTCCGAGTGATGGACGCAGCCCGGCGGGGGTTTTCGTCGTTCGATTGCCGCCTTCAATGCTGCAACGGTCAAGCGCGCGTCGATCGACCGACCGATGGCGTAACCAACGACCTTGCGTGACCAGGCATCCAAAATGACCGCGACGTAGACGAAGCCCGCCGCAATCGTCACGTATGTTATGTCGCTCACCCAGAGCTGGTTCGGGCCGTCGGGTGTCACGTTCTTCGCCAGGTTCGGGAAGATCGGCAACTCGTGATCGCTGTCCGTAGTGACGATGAAGCGCCGCCTGATCCTGGGCTGCAGATCGTGCTCGCGCATCAACCGTCTGACCTTCTTGTGGTTGACGACGATGCCGCGCTGCCGCAGCGCCGCCTGCATGCGGCGATAGCCGTAAGCTTCGAAGCTGTCGGAGATCTCACCCATCGTCTCGACGAGCGCTGTGTCATCCACGGCGGTTTCGGGCTGATCGTAGTAGGTTGATCGCGCGATCCCCATCAGCCGGCATCCTTCAGCGACGGAGACACCGCCGGGCCGGTGATCACGGATGTAGTCCCGCTTCTCGGACGTGGTGCGCTTTTCAGAGCCCCCTTTAGAAACTCAATTTCCAAGGCTTGCCGGCCTACCAGCCGCTCCAGCGCTGCGATCCGCGCCTCATAGGTCTGCATCGTGTCGGCCGCCGCCACGTCTTCGTCGAAGGAGCCGGCCTCGTATTTCTGAACCCAGATGCGGATCAGGTTACGCGGCAGTTCGTGCCGCCTGGCGAGACCATGCAGCGTCTCGCCGGACAGGAACTCCTGCACTACCTGACGTTTGAACTCGATGCTGTGCGTGCGATAAGTCACCATGGGCTTCCATCCTTCGAAAGCCCGGCTTCCAAGTCAATTCTGCTTGTTCATCCTGTCCGGTCCGAGGGGCGCACTCCAATCGGGGGTCAGTTTTGGAAGCCGTTTGACAGTCTGCGGATCGCTGTACACAGCCGGCCGAGGCCGCCAGTCGCATGCGCGAGCATGCGCCCAGAAACTGGGGTGCCTATCGGTGTAGTTTTCGCCGTAATCGAGGAGTCTGTGCGCACCGTTGCGTCCTCGAATGCGCTGGCGCGCAGCTCCGGCAGATAGTAGCGCCTTTGGAGTTGTTGGGCACGCCTTCGCGCCGGCAAAGGGGAGCTAATCAATTTCGGCGGTCTTGTCGCTGCGTTCGAGCAGCGCAGGCCCGCCCCGTCCACGCCACATGCTGACAGACGGCACGAGCTCGGGCATGTGAGACAGCGACCAGCGCAGCTGCGGAAAGTTGAGCGATTCGTCGCTTTCGAAAGTGATGCGCTTGTCAGCGGGCGGCGGCGCAGCGCATCCGGCTGAGTGCTTTCGGATCGGACGCGCGGCCGTCGAGATAGTGCTGTCCTTTGAATTCGAGCCTGCCCATCGATAGTCTCGCTTCGTTCGTTGCCAGCGTGCGCACGTAATCCACGTGGTTCAGGTTTCTGACAATTTCTTCTGGTTGGTCGGGTCCCTTGTGGGCAGGCGCCTAGAGCTTGATGTTGTCGAGCGGCCAAATCGGGCGACGGACATGGCGGTACTCGGCTTTTGAGAGGGCGGCGGATCCCATCATCCCGCCACCATCGACCCTGATCACCTCGCGCGCGATCGGTTCGAACGCCGCACGGAAATGATGATAGGACTTCAGTGCTATGGTCGCGCAGTGAAGCGGGTCGATGCCGAGGGAGGTGAGCTGGGCGAGGTCGGTCGCTTGGTCGTTCCCCGAGATCACCGCAACTTCGATGCCTCCCACGCGCAGCATCAGGCTCGGCCCGTAACTGCGCCATGCGCCTCCGCCCATGGGCCCGTGGCAGCGGAAATGACCGTCGGTGATGGAGACTACCCGCGCCTCGACTTCGAGCGGCGCCCCGCCCATCTCCGGGGCGTGCTTGCCGCCGAGCACGATGCGCCCCTTGTTGCCGACGCCGATGGCGATGCCGGCATGCACGGCCGCTGGATCGAAGATCGCATGGAAGGCCGTGTTCTGGAGGTCGGCCGTGATCATCGCGCGTAGCAGGTTTGTCGCGTCACCGTAAGCACCGCCGCCGGGATTGTCGCTGACATCAGCGAGCACCAGTGGCTTGTCGGCGCCAGCCTCGCCGGTTTTGGCGCGTTCCACCGCCTCGGCGATGCTGATGGTAGTGTCGCGGACGGAGACAAACTCGCGTGTCTCCCACGCGTAATCCATAAATTCCTCAGCAATGCGCTTCGCCTCCCTGCTGTCGCCATTGGCGGTGACGGTGACGCTGGGCCCAACATCGTAAATGTCGCTCTGGGAGAACCCGGCGCAGACGCTGACCACGAGCACCTTGCCAGACGCTTCCAGCGCCTCGCCACGGTCGATCAGCTCGCGCATCGGGCCGGTCTCGGTATGCCCCACGTTAAGACCGCGCAGCATCGGGCGTTTGGCAATGACGGTGCGCGGACGGATCTCCCCGCGAAGAGCGCGGTCGAGCAGCTCGGCCCCGTGCCAAGCGCGTTCATAGTAGTCGATATGAGGATAGGTGCGCACGGCGATCAGCGCCGAGGCGTTCGTCGCCATCTTCTGAGTGACGTTGGCGTGCAAGTCGAGCGTGACGACGATCGGCGCGTCGGGTCCGAGAATGGCGCGCAATCGGGCGAGGATCTCGCCTTCTGTGTCCTCGCAGCCCTCAGCGACCATCGCACCGTGCAGGTTAATGAGCGCGCCATCGCAGCCCTCGGCGCCTGCAAGGAACCAGGCGCAGAGCTGCTCAAAAGTTTCCTTCGTCACCGTGCCCCCAGGGGTGGCGCTAGCTGCGAGCGGATGAGAGAGCCTCCAGCCGAATTTCTCCGCCGCCTCGAACGCCGCGCCCAGCGCGGTGCGGGTGCCCCGCCGCGCTGGTGGAATCTCGTCGCCCAGCAGCAAGGCGCCGGACCGGAAATGCTCGAGCGTGGTCGGCACATTGCTGAAGGTGTTTGCCTCATGTTCGATCTCGCCAGTGAGGATGCGGTAGTTCATGGGAAAGTCTCCGGATTGCAAAGGGATGGCGCAGCAGTTCGGGCTCAGGACAACCCGGTGGAGGCTAGGCATCGCAATTACCAGCGGTTGGGCAGAGCCCAAGCCTCGCGGCCCGACCGCCTCTGTCTAGTGCCGTCCGACGTGGGATCGCCAAGCAGCGCCAACAAGCTGCGCCCGAGACATTATGACGTGCCGCATCATGGCGCCGAGCTGGGTCGCAGTCGGATCAGTCCGACGTCGTTCTCGAGGTCGATTTGGGTTCCAAATGGCTTCGAGAGCTTTTGTAAACGCTCCAGAATGGCTTTTGCTTGCTGCCCGGCAGCGAGACGCGGCACGCCCCGGTTGGCAAACCTCTTCAAGCGACCGAGCTCGATGGGAAAGAGCCTCAATTCAGCAAGCTGGTTTTGCTCAAAGCGGCTGACAGCGACAACGCTCTCATAATAGACCGCACCGGATTGGGGGCCTACAAATCCTCCTGCTGTCGGGTATCCTTTTGCCACCTCATCGACCGTCACCTCGGCATCCGTGTCGACCCGTGGGTCCTTGCCGTATGCGTCGAACATGTCAGCTCCTATGGGCGTCCGGAGGTCCTGACAGAAGAAATTCCCCAAGCTGTAAAAGATAGGACGCCCTTTGTAGATCTCGATGCCTCGCAACAGATGCGGTCCGTGTACGACGTATGCGTCTGCTCCGGCGTCAATGAGCCTGCGGGCAAATGATGGTTCGTAGTCAGGCGGTTCCTCGCTCCATTCCCCGGGCTCGTGCCCGTGGTTAGTGACGATGCAGAAGTCGGAGAGCTGCTTGCCCCGACGGACGTTTCGCAGAATATCGGCGACGTCGCGCGGGTCTGTTTCGAAGCTGTAGCCGGCTTGGTCGCCCGTTTTGTATGTCACCCCGCCAAGTACAACCCGGCTTGGATCCTGTCCGGCGGGATTGTAGCCGGGTAACACTTCGCGCACCCGTCTCAAGCTCTCCAGCATCTCGGCCGGAACCATGGTGGTCTTGGTCAAACGAAGGGCGTTGAGCCCTGGCCTGCCTGGCGCCTCGCCGGCGGGATTGCACCCACGGGACATCGGCGTGAACGTCGTAGCAAACGAAACCAACGCCACGCGACCGCGCGAGGTTTCCAACAAGCGAGCTGCGCCGGCTTGTGCCAGGTTTTCGCCTGCGCCGGCATGGACAATGCCGTTTTCATCAAGCGCGTGGCTCGTTTCGCGCATGCCTTCAATGGCCCAGTCGAGCGTATGGTTGTTCGCACGACTGACCATATTGAAGCCCATCGCCTTTAAATCAGGTCCCAGCTCCGGAGCGCTGATGCAATACGCACCACCGTACTCAGCCTGCGGGCATCCTTTAGATCGAACATTCAAGATGTTGGTTTCCAAGTTGCCGAAAGTGACGTCGGCCTTATGAAAGATCCTGAGGACATCTGCCAAGCCAGGATGATGGCCTTTTGTCACGGGCCGCGCAAAGAGAAGGTCGCCGACTGCCGCCATTGTGAAGCCGTCTGCAACGTTCGTTTCAATTGAACCGACCGCATCAAAGCCACCATCCTGCTGGACCGGAGGGCGGCAATCTTCGTGCGAATCCATACGATCTCCTACTTTTCACAAGTATGCACTTCACCGTCGCTATCCTTGCGTTTCCCGATACCTCAGGACCGGACTATGAGGCTGAGCCACGTGAGCAGGCGAATGATCGCCCGTTGCAGACGTTTGGGTCGGGATCTCTATGGCCGGAGCGCGCACATGACAGGCCACGACCCGCCCATCTGCCATCGGCACCAGACGTGGTACTTCGATGCGGCATCGATCGACCGCGAGAGGGCAGCGCGGGTGAAACGCGCATCCGCTCGGCGGATTGATGGGGCTTGGCACCTCGCCTTCGACGGGCACCTCTAGCCGAACCCGTGTGGGATCCGGCACCGGAGCTGCCGCGATCAACGCCTCGGTGTAGGGATGGACCGGCTTGGCGAAGAGCGCCTCACACGGCGCAAGCTCCACGATCCGCCCCAAATACATAACCGCCACGCGATGGGCGATGTGCTCCACGACCCCAAGGTCATGGGAGATGAAGACGAAGGCGATACCCATCTGCTGCTGGAGATCCAGAAGAAGGTTCAATATCTGTGCCTGCACGGAGACGTCCAGGGCCGAGACCGCCTCGTCGGCGATGATGAGCGAGGGCCCCAACGCCAGCGCTCGCGCGATACCGAGCCGTTGCCGTTGCCCACCCGATAACTCGGAGGGGAGCCTGTGCATGATCTCGGGCGACATACCGACCTTTTGAAGAAGGTCCGCGGCAAGCGCTTGGCGCTGGCTCCGGCTGAGACGCTCAAAATTCTCGACAGGTTCAGTAATGATCTGTCCGGCAGTGAGGCGTGGGTTCAGCGATGAATATGGATCCTGAAAGACCATCTGCATCCGACGTCGCCACACCCGAAGCGCGTGTTTCGTGAGACCGGCAATGTCGGTCCCGTCGACCAGCACGCGCCCCCCAGTCGGCTCCACGAGTCGCATCAGGAGGCGCGCGACGGTGGACTTGCCGCAGCCAGACTCGCCGACGATGCAGAGCGTCTCGCCCGTCTCGACAGAAAAGGACACATCCTCCACTGCCCGCACCACCGGAATGCTCTTCTTCAAGATTCCCGCACCAAGCGGATAATGCTTGGTCAGATTCTCGACTTTCAGCAGAGGACCGTTCATGCGCCCATCACCTCTTCGGCGCGCCAGCAAGCTGCGGCATGGCTCGACCCAACATCACGCAGGGCGGGCGTCTTGTCGCGGCAAATGTCGATAGCGAACGGGCAGCGAGGAGCAAAGCTGCACCCGACAATGGGCTCGCGAAGACTTGGGACAATGCCGGGAATTTCTGGAAGGCGGCGCTGTCGGCCGCGTCGCCGGTCAGGCACCGATCGCATGAGGCCCTGGGTGTAGGGATGTGCGGGACGCGCGAACAAATCTATCACGTTCGCTTGTTCTACGATACGGCCAGCATACATGACAATCACGCGCTGGCATGTCTCGGCTACAACGCCCAGATCGTGCGTGATGAACATCACGGCCGTTCCCGTGCGCTCTTTCAGGTCAACGATGAGCCGCAGGATCTGCGCCTGGATGGTGACGTCAAGCGCAGTGGTTGGCTCGTCGGCGATCAATAGTTCCGGTGAACAGGCAAGAGCCATGGCGATCATCGCACGCTGGCGCATGCCGCCTGACATTTCGTGAGGATAGTTGTTAACGCGCCGCTCGGGGTCCGCAATGCGGACGAGACGGAGCATCTCTTGCGCCTTTGCCATCGCAACCGACCGCGAGGCCTTGGTGTGGATCTGTACCGCCTCAGCGATCTGGCGGCCGACCGTATAGACCGGGTTCAGACTCGTCATCGGCTCCTGGAAGATCATGGCAATCTGGCCGCCGCGGATCTGTCGCATCTCCCGATCGGACAGCTCAAGGAGGTCGCGTCCGTGAAAGCGGACCTCGCCGCCGACAGTCCTGGCGGCCAGCTTCGGAAGCAGGCGAAGGATGGAGAGGGCGGTGACGCTCTTCCCACATCCGGATTCGCCGACGACGCCGAGCGTCTCGCCTTTCTTCACCTGGAAGCTGATGCCGCCAAGGGCGCGGGTGACACTCTCTTCGCCGTAAAAATGCGTTTCCAGATTTCGGACATCGAGAAGCACGTCGTTCTCTGCGGTTTGATGCATCTGCATGTTAGCGCCTCCGCTTTGAGCGGGGATCGAACAGGTCGCGCAGGCCATCCCCGAGCAGGTTGACGGCAAGGACCATCGCGGCAAGGCAGATACCGGGGGCGAAGACCGTCAATGGGGCGATAGCGAGATACAGTCGAGAGCTTGAAATCATGTTGCCCCAGCTCGGGATCTCGGGCGGCACGCCCGCACCCAGGAAGCTGAGCCCGGCCTCTGTCAGAATCGCATCGGCGCAGACAATGGCGCTCTGCACCATAAGCGGCGGAATGGTGCTCGGCAGGATATGCCGCCACAGCACTTTCGGCAGGCGCGCACCGCCGCAGAGCGCGGCCTCCACATAGGGGCGCTCCCGAACACTCAGAACCGCCGAACGAACCAGCCGCGTGACGCTCGGCATCTGGGGGATCGTGATGGCGACGATGAGAATGCCGATCCCGTGGGCAGTCAGAGAAATAAGAGCAATGGCGAGCAGAATCGTCGGGATCGACATCAGGCCGTCCATGACCCGCATGACGATATTATCGAAGATGCGGTTGAAGCCGGCGAGGACACCGATCAGAAGGCCGCCCAGAGTCGCGCCCGCCGCCGCCGTCAATCCCACCAAAAGTGAGATCCGGGCGCCGAACATCGTTCGTGCAAAGACGTCACGGCCCAAATTGTCGGTCCCGAACCACATCTCGGCGGAGGGCGGCTGAAGGCGTTTGAATGGATCCATGTTCAATGGATCGCCGGCGTAAAGCGGGGCAGCGAGTGCTAGAACGATCAACAGAGCTAAGAGGCCGCCGCCTATCACGACCAGCGGATGCCGCCTTGCCAGACGGGGAAGGTCAGATATTCGCGGGCGACCCGTCGGGACGTATTCAACTGGTGCGGAGAGGAGCGTCATAATCAGTACCGGATGCGGGGGTCGACCAGGGTGTAGGAAAGATCGACCGCGAGATTGATAAGGACGTACAGACCCGAAACCAGGATGAGCACACCTTGAATAATGGGATAGTCGCGGTTGTTGATCGCATCGAGCACCAAACGACCGACACCAGGTATGTTGAACACCGTTTCCGTGATGACGACACCGCCAATCAGACCTGCGAAACTTAAGCCGATCACGGTGAGGATCGGCACACCCGCATTCTTCAGAGCGTGGTGGAAAAGCATGGCATAGGACGACGCGCCCTTGGCGGCGGCTGTTCGCATATAGTCTTCCGACAGAACCTCGAGCATGCTCGCACGCGTGATCCGGGCGATGAAAGCAATATAGGGAATGCTCAAAGTCACGGTCGGCAGGATCAGGTGCACAAGCCATGGCCCGAAGCCATGGTCGATAGGTTGGTATCCTTGGACGGGCAGCCAATGTGTCCTGACAGCGAACAAGTATATGAGAAAGAAGCCGACGACAAACACCGGGACAGAAAAACCAAGTGTCGCGAATGCCGTCAGGATGCGATCAACAAGACCGCCAGCTCGCCATGAGGCGAGGACGCCGAAGGAGACACCGACCGTCACCGAAACGATCATCGTCAGGAGCGACAGGGAAATGGTTGGCTCAAGCCGCTGTGATATGAGCTCAAGAACCGGTCGTGCGGCAAAAATCGATGTACCGAAATCGCCGCCGACCATGTCCCGAACCCAATTTATGAACTGAAGCGGCAAGGAATCGTTCAGTCCCAGCCGCTCGCGAATGGCCGCAACCATCTCTGGCGTAGCGTTGCGGCCAGCGATCATGTCCGCAGGGTCGCCAGGGGCTAGCCTGAGAAGCAGGAACACGAAGATCCCGACCATCGCCATGACGCCGATGGCAGAGATTGACCTGCGGAGGATGTAGACAGCCATTAGGCCTCAGTCTTCTGCATGTTCCACATTGGGACGACCCCCGGCACGCCGATGAGGCCAGTGAGCGTCTTGCGGTGCGCGCATGGCGAGACATTTTGGCCTAACAGGACGGTAGGCACATAGTCCCACCATATCTTCTGCATTTTGCGGGCAAGGGCCTTACGCTCTTCGAGCGTTTCTAAATCCGCCCATTTGGCCCGAAGGGCTTCATATTCCTCATTCTGCGGCCAGCCGAACCAACCCTTTTCGCCATTCATGGGCAGAGTGTTGTCACTGATGACTGTGCCAAGGATCGCTTCAGGTTCGGTGGTTATGAACATGCTCCAGCCACCGTTCTCAATGGTGCCCTTGTTCGCGCGTCGAGCGACAAGCCCTCCCCAGTCACTCGGCGCGAGCTCAGCATTGATCCCTATCTTCTGCAATGTTGCTGCCAGAAACTGAGAGGCGTTGCTTGCCTCCCCCCAGTCCGTAGGTTGCAGGATGACGACCTTCTCGCCGGCATATCCCGCCTCCTTGAAGAGTTGCTTGGCTTTTTCCGGATCGCCGCCTTTCTTGAACCACCCCGTATTTTCGTCATTCGAGATGGGCGTTTCGTTTCCGAACATCGAAGTGACAGTACGGGTGTATTTCGAATCCCCATACGCTGCGCGCATCATGGCCTCTTGATCGACCAGGTGAAGCAACGCTTGACGAGCCTTCACGTTGTTGAACGGCGGCTGCAGACAGTTCAGCCGCAGGATCATGTCACTGCCAGTCTTATCCAAGACTTCCAACACCACGTTGGGGTCACTCTCGAGGACCGGAAGAAGATCGACCGGCAGACTCAAAAGAAAATCGATCTCACCTGCTTGCAAAGCCGCGATGGCAGTCTGCTTATCGCCGTACAGGCCATTGTCCCAGATGACTCGATCGACCTTCACGATCTTCCCGCCGGCAAGTCCATCCGGCGCCTCCTGGCGGGGTACATATTTCTCATTGCGATCGTAGGTGAAGCTTGACCCCGGCCTGGCAAGATCGTGATTGAACTTAAATGGCCCTGATCCAATGTTCGCCGTCACCTGCTCCGTTGGAGCAAAATTGGCGTCCTTCTCGCGCATTATAAATGGACCCTGGAACGCCAAGATGTCGAGCAGTAGACCCAAAGGCTCTTTGAGCTCGACTGCGAAGGTTTTTTCGTCCTTTTTCGAGATGTCCTTTGCGCGCTTCATCAGCACCTGACCGCCAGGAGCCACTTGGGCCCAGCGACGGATCGAGGCTACACAGTCCGCGGCGGTCACGGGGGTACCATCGTGCCACATCAGACCATCGCGGAGCTCGAACGTATAAGTCTTCCGGTCATCGGAAACGCCCCATTGTCCAACCATCTGCGGATGCGGCGCAAACTCCGAATCGACGCCGAATAGCGTATCGTAAATCGCGTGTGCATGGGTCTGGGTAGCATCAGCCGTTGTAACGACCGGATCGAATACGGTAAGGTTGTCTATTACCATTCGAACTGTCGGCGAAGTCTGCGCGCGAAGGACGGAAGGGATCGATAAAGCCGCTCCGGCGGCGATACCCGCCTTGAGGAGATTGCGTCGAGAAATCGTCATCTTTCAGTTCCCCTTTTTGAGCCACCGGCGCGGTTAACCCGCGCTTATTGGATCTTGTCGACCATGAGCGAAGCACTCGTCTCCACAAACATGTTCGAGCACGCATAGGATAGCACCTGGGCAGGAGGGTTTGCGCCAAAATGCGTCGGCTGCTGAAATACGGACCGCACAAAGCGTCGTGGTTTGAAATGTCGCCAGGATCCGTGCACCGCACACGGCAGCTCATCTTCAGACGCAGGGTCAGCTGCTAAAAGTGGCACGCCACCTTCTCCATGAGCTCGCGCTCGTCGGCGCAGACCCGGCCGAATTTTCCCAGCCGCAGGTCGGGCACATATAGGGCGGGTCATTGGCGTTCGGCTCCTTCCTCAGATGTTGAGCATGCGCGCACGGATCAGAGGCTTGCGCCCGCTAGCGGCAGACTTCCAACTAGGAAGAAGACCACACACCCAGGCGATGAATTTCTTGCTGTGCATGGCATGGCGACCGCCGCCCGTTCGTCGTCGGGTAGCAGGTGCCGTCCAAGCCAAGCGCGCCCCGCGATTGTCGAACAGGTCCGCATGCGGGCGCTTCGGCACGAGATGCGCCTGCAGGATGCCATGCACCTCATTCTCCATCCGTATGCGATGACGCACGACTTGATTGCGCCGTGCGGCGAGACGGCGAAGCCTCTCGGTCCGCTCGTCGGGAAGCCAAACCTCCGGCAAAAAACCGCTGGCGTGAAGCTGCGCCAGAACGCCGGCATCGATCTTGTCGGTTTTGATCCTGCGTGTGTTCGCTTTCACCTGCATCGGATTTGCGACAATTACGCGCCCGACGAAATGCGACAGCACCCGCACCACCGCCTTGGCGTTGCCGGTCGCCTCGACGACGATCTCGTCATCTGCATCCAGGCTGCTGCCGAATCCTTCCAACCCGAAGCCGGTCATGTCGATCCGTCCGTGATGGCGGAGCCGGCCTCCCTCCCAAAACACCACCTCCGCGAAGGTGCGGTGGATGTCCATTCCAATCACACGTCTCATTGGCTCCCTCTCCTTGAACATTCGGGAGCCGGCGGGCGAGGCGGCACCTACAGATCCGCGCTCTCGCCGCAACCGGGCAGGTCGTATGGGCGGCCAGCTACTAACGCTAGCTCGCAGCTCATCGAATACATCGGCCTGCCCGCACTTGGCGTGCTCCGGTGCCCCTCTCCCGGATGGTCGCGCCATACGCCGGAAATCGCTTATCTCCAGCAGGAGTGGCGGCACCGTCATGATCATACCGCGGTTACCAACATACTTGAGCGCTCAAAGAGGAAATCGGCCGGCGCACCTATGTCGTGCGAATCTGACCTGCGCGTGCACAAGAAGGTCGCCCTGCGCCAGGCCGCATGATCCAGCACCATGACCGGCTCAGTTTGCAGAACTTGACGCACACAACCCGGCCTGCCCGGACTTGGCGCGCTCCTGTGCCCTTGCCCGGATAGTCGCGCCATATGCCGAAAGCCCATCATCTCCAGCGGAGACCGAACCGCGTTCGAAGCACTGAATTCAAAGTTGTGCCGCACTGTGCGCAGCAGGGCAATTTCCCCAAGCGCGGCGGCATAAGGCTGCTATATCTGGTCCTGAACCACGCGGCCGAGGAGTGGAAACGACCGCCGCGCGAGTGGTTCGACGCCAAGACCCAGTTCGCCGTCTTCTTTGGCCATTGTAAGCGTCGACTGGGTTGCGGTACCATTGGTGACGATGCGGTAGATCTTGCCGAAAAGCTTCGTCCCGATCCGCATGTCGGCGCGGCCGTCGGCCAGGTCGGGCTTCAGCTCCGAGACGCCCGTCAAACCGAGCGATCTTGCGGGGAAGCACGACGATCGCCGCCCTGCTCCGTGACTCGCATGACCGCGGCGATCAGGTCAAGCGTGCCGTCGCGGCCGAGGGCTCTGCCCCATTTCCAGGTCGACACCCCTTCGAGTAGGCGCGGCGCCCTCCACGATGCGGCAGATCACAGCCAGGCGGGCTCGCCCAAGCAATAAATTTCTCGCTGCGACATTGCATTGTAGCCCTTTTGCGCTGTTCCGCATCGTCGAGGTCGGTGATCGCGTCCGCGCCGTAAGCCCTCTGGATTGCCTCTCGGATAGTGCAGTTCGCAGTATGGTATGAAATTCATCGCACCCTCTTCATTGCAATCAGGCAACCTTGCGTATGTCCGTCGGCAGGTCACCCGAAATGATCTCAGCAACCATCTCGGCGCTTGCAGCCGACAAGGTCCAACCTAAATGACCATGGCCCGTATTGTAGAACACACCGCGTGCCCGGCCCTTCCCGACCCGCGGCATCATGTTGGGCATCATCGGCCTCAACCCCGCCCATGGCACTACCCGCTTGGTATTTACCCCCGGAAAATGCATTCGCGTCCAGTCCACCAAGGGCCTAACGCGATCCTCCCGAACGTCGCGGTTTAGACCGTTGAACTCAGCGGTTCCGGCGACCCGGAATCTAGATAAACCTAATCGGCTCGTAACGATCTTGGCTCGATCATCAAGCAGGCTGACCCACGGTGCGGCTTCCTGTGACGCCGACTCATCGAGATCGACCGTGATTGAGTAACCCTTAACCGGGTAGATATTGAGCCGATCTCCCAACCTCGCGGCAAAGTCGCGGCTGCTACAGCCCGCACAGATGACGATGGCGTCTGCGCATATGGCATGGTGCCCAGCATGTCGGTCTTCAGTACCACTTGCGTAGAATATTCGAAAACTCTGTTGACGTTCGACGCGTCTCACATCTGCATCATAGTAGAAGCGAGCGCCGCGCCTCTCGCATGCCCGTGCGAGACCAGTCGTGTATTTGTGAATGTCGCCAGTCGAATCCGACGGCGTGTAAAACCCTCCGTATAGGGCGCTACGGAGAGTGGGTTCGATCGACCTGATCTCTTCCCCTGAAACGGGCCGTCGGTCCAGCCCACCTTGAACCAGCAACTCGTTTACCGCTTGCGCATCATCGAAATCGGCCTTTTCCCGATATATGTGAAGAATGCCGCGACGAACATGATCGAAATCGATTCCTTCCCGCTCGGCGATCTCAAACATATGCTTCCGCGCCATGATCGCGAGCTTGGTCGTCTTTACGGTGTTTTCGCGATAATTAGCGATGTGCGCCACGAATTCCGCCAGCCAGCTGTACTTGTGCCAACTGGGCGCAGGGTTCATAAGAAGTGGAGCGTCGCGTTTAAACATCCACTTGATCCCCTTAAGAATCGTCGACCAGCGGTTCCAAACTTCAGCGTTGCTTGCCGAGAGCTGTCCACCATTGGCAAAGGACGTTTCCATCGCAGGATACCGCTGACGATCTAATACCGTGACATCATAACCGCGCTCCAAAAGGGCATACGCCGTCGATACACCGGTGATCCCGGCGCCGATGACAACAACTCTTGGCATTTTGCTCTCCAGATAGATAAATCGGTGCGGGTTCTGGGGACGTTCACCTAGTCTAGCGAGGCAGGCGAGCACTGCCTCGTTCAGGCTAGGCATCAACGTGCCACTAGAGTTCGACAGTAGGTTGGACGAGATGGCCGACATCCCGGTTGCACAGATCGACCCGGACTTAACGTCGAAGACCACCATGAATTCCCGGTAGGCATGGACAAAGGCGCTGCAATCATGTTGGGCATCAGATGAGTCCCAATTCCCTGCCCACCTCGGTGAAGGCCTCGACGGCGCGGTCAACATCCGCACTCGAATGTGCGGCGGACATTTGCGTGCGGATGCGCGCCTGCCCCTTCGGCACCACGGGGAAGGCGAAACCGATCACATAAATCCCGCGCTGGAGCATCTTCTCGGCCATCTGCTGTGCGAGAGTCGCGTCGCCCAATATCAAGGGAATGATCGGATGGCCCGCGCCAGCCAGCGTGAAGCCCGCCTTCGACATCTTCGAGCGGAAGCGGTCGGCATTGGCATAGAGCTTTTCGCGCAGCGCATCGCCATGTTCGATCAGGTCGAACACCTTCAGCGATGCCTCTGCAATGGCGGGCATCAGCGTATTGGAGAAGAGGTACGGCCGCGAGCGCTGGCGAAGCCAGTCGATGACCTCGCGCTTGCCTGACGTGTAGCCGCCCGACGCGCCTCCAAGCGCCTTGCCGAGTGTGCCTGTGATGATGTCGATGCGGTCCTCGACGCCGCAATGCTCCGCCGAGCCGCGCCCATGCCTGCCCACGAAGCCGACCGCATGGCTATCGTCGACCATGACGATGGCGCCATATTTCTCCGCCAGATCGCAGACGCCGCCGAGATTGGCGATAATGCCGTCCATCGAAAACACGCCATCGGTCGCGATCAGCTTGAAGCGGCTGCCTTCGGCTTTGTTCAGTTCCTCTTCCAGCGCGGCCATTTCGTTGTTGGCATAGCGGAAGCGCTTGGCTTTGGAGAGGCGAATGCCGTCTATGATCGAAGCGTGGTTCAGCGTATCGGAAATGATGGCGTCTTCCTCCCCGAGCAGCGCCTCGAAGAGACCGGCATTGGCGTCAAAACAGGATGAATAAAGGATCGTATCTTCCATCTTGAGAAAAGAAGAGATGCGCGCCTCGAGTTGCTTGTGCTCCTCCTGAGTACCGCAGATGAAGCGGACCGACGCCATGCCGTATCCATAGCGGTCGAGCGCAGCCTTAGCCGTGTCCCGCAAATCTTGATTGTCGGCGAGACCGAGATAGTTGTTGGCGCAAAAATTCAGGACCTTGCTGCCATCCGCGAGTTCGATCTCAGACGACTGCGTCGAGGTAATGACCCGCTCGGATTTGTAGAGCCCAGCAGACTTCGACCCAGCCAGTTCCGCCGACAAATAGGCAATAAAAGCGTTCTTCATCGGCAACTCCGCAGGAATGGCATGAAGTAAGCCCTACACAAGCACATGATCAGCGAGGACTGGACGCTCATCACCGAGTGGTAACGGCTGTCGATTCGCTCAACGTCGCGCGCCACGGGGTCATAGGTGCGCCTGCTCGACTTTCGCCAGTTTGCGTTACGACAGCTCATTGACATCGTCGCGAAGCCGCTTGCCAAGTGCGCCGCCATGGCTCATTTCCGTTCACGGATATTCCACAGCAGTCGACCATTGCGGGTCGGTGTGCTTTTGCCAGTAGAGGTCCATGAGCCGGCGGGTGACGGGTCCGACCTGCCCATTGGCGATCGCGGCGCCGTCGATGCACGTCACGGGCATAATACCGCCGGCAGTCGAGGTGATGAACACCTCGTCAGCCGCTTTGATCTCAGCACGACTGATATCAGCAGCCGTGGCAGAGAGCCCAGTCCCGGCGCACAGATCGAAGACAGTCCGGCGCGTGATGCCCGGCAACACTCCAAAAGCGGGCGTCCTCAAGAATCCGTCCCTTACAACGAACACATTGAAGCCGGGGCCCTCCGCAATGTGCCCGTTCGTATCTACGATCAGTGCCGTCTCCGCCCCCATATCGTAGGCGTCAAAAAGGCCCTTCACGAGATCGAGCCAATGATAGTTCTTGATTGCGGGATCGACCGATTCAGGCGGGATGCGGACAGTCTCGCTGATCGCCACGTGCAAGCCTCTTTCCAGCTGTTCCTTGTTGGCAACCGAGCCAAAAGGAACAGCAAATGCGATGAAGCGGTTCTCCGCTTGGCGGGGGTCGCGGCTGAATGTCGGCGACGAACCGCGCGTGCAGATCATCTCCACGTACGCCGACTTATGGCCCGACAGCGCTACACAATTGTTGAGGATTGACGCTATCTTTTCGCGGTCGTGGGGCAACTTCATCCGAAGACGTTCAACGCCGCCCCAAAAACGGTCTAGGTGCAAGTCCAACCGGAAGAACCTGCCATTCCAGACGTGCACCGTGTCGTAGGTTGCGTCGGAGTGCAGAAAACCCCAATCGAGCACCGAGATCTTGGCCTCAGACATGGGCAGGTATTGCCCATCGATGAAAGCGACTCCGTGTGGATACCGACGTCGATCAACATGATGCTCATCGACAATTGGGATAGCAGTTAAGAGTTGAGCCATTCTTCGTTCCCTGCTTCGGAGCGGTTGCTCCGTTCGCGCCCGGCGAGCCGGTCTGTTCCGCGACCATTCCTGTCGCAGCATCGGCTGCGCCCTTTAGATCGCACAGTTCTCCAGGCGAAAAAGCTCAATCTGATGGTGGACGCGCAATGGCGGTTTCAAAAGGCGGCCCGGACTGACGCCCTCAGCGCAACTCACCCAAACGCTACACCGTAACCCGCGGCTCGAATTTGACGCGATAGCGCGCCCGTGCGGCGCGCTGCGCATTTTGACTACGGCGAGCGCTTACCTTCCAGGTGACCTGCCACGGGTAATTTCCTCCATCTGAGATTAGAGTCCGGCCTCGATTGAAGGACGGACTGATGAAGAGAAAGCGGTTTACGGAAGAGCAGATCATCGCGGTTCTGCGTGAGCACGAGGCGGGGGCAAAGGCGGGCGATCTGGCGCGCAAGCATGGGATCTCCGAGGCGACGCTGTATAACTGGAAGGCGAAGTATGGCGGGATGGACGTCTCCGATGCCAAACGGCTGAAAGCCTTGGAAGACGAGAACGCGAAGCTGAAGAAGCTGCTCGCCGACCAGATGCTCGAAGCGTCGGCACTGCGCGAGCTTCTTTCAAAAAAATGGTAGGGGCCCGCCGCCAAGCGCGAAGCCGTCGCGCATCTGCAGGCCACGATGGGCTTGTCGGAGCGGCGGGCCTGTTCCTTTGTGGGCGCTGATCGCAAGATGATCCGGTATCGTTCTTGTCGCCCACCTGAGACGGAACTGCGCGGCCGGCTACGCGACCTTGCCAACGAGCGCCGGCGCTTCGGCTATCGGCGGCTGTTCATTCTGCTCAGGCGCGAGGGCGAGGCATCGGGTATCAACCGCATCTACCGGCTGTACCGTGAAGAAGGACTGGCCGTGCGCAAGCGACGGGCGCGACGACGAGCCGTCGGCACGCGGGCGCCGATCCTGGTCCAGGCGAAGCCGAATGCCCGCTGGTCGCTGGATTTCGTCCATGACCAGTTCGCCTGCGGCCGGCGCTTCCGCGTGCTCAACATCGTCGACGACGTGACGCGCGAATGTTTGGCGGCGATCCCGGACACCTCGATCTCCGGTCGCCGGGTGGCGCGTGAACTGACGGAACTGATCGCCCACCGCGGCAAGCCCGGCATGATCGTCTCCGACCACGGCACCGAGTTCACCTCGAACGCGATCCTCGCCTGGTCGAAGGATCATCAGGTGGAATGGCACTTCATCGCCCCGGGCAAGCCGATGCAGAACGGCTTCTGCGAAAGCTTCAACGGGCGGATGCGGACGAGTTGCTGAACGAAACCCTGTTCCTCGGCCTCGACCATGCCCGAACAACCATCGCCGAATGGGCAGACGACTACAACCGATCGCGCCCACATTCGGCGCTCGGATACATCACGCCTGCGGCCTGTGCCGCCAATCTCACCGCAACGGACGATCGGCTGCGCAACCCCGACCAGTCCGCCGATCACCCGTTGCTCAACCCGCGCCATACGGCGTAAAACCCGCCGAGGCTCTAACTGCAGCCGGATGAAAATTCAGTGGCAGGTCAACGGCACATAGCATACTCTAGCAAACATCGCCGTTTCCGGCTGTCTCAATAGTCGGAGTGGTGCCGCGGATCCTGCTTATTTCCAAATCACACCTCTGCATGCGATAATCGTTTCAGCAGGCGGTCCCTTTTGCACTAACCTCTACCTCAGGCATCAAAGTCTCAGCGAAGAGTTTCGTAGTTGCCAATTTGGGTGATGGATGCCCGCAAAATTCTGAGCTATCCCTCTGACAGCGTGTCACCGGTATGGTGGGTGCTTCGCTCAATCTTGCACCGACGATATGCCATTTGAAGGTGTCGATGCTCGTGACCGAATATCAACGGCATCCATTGGTTATCTCAGCCTGGATACTCAGCTGCATACCGCACACGTCCTATCACGCATGATTCCTTATTGAGCAATCTCCACCTCCTCCCGAGTTGGGGTTCAACGGAGCACCGTCTATAACATCGCAGGGCTCGCGCTCACTTGGAATTCTTAACCTGGAACGAGGACAGCAGCCCCGTACCTCCCCCCAAGCGGATTTGCGGGGATTTGATGAATCCCACTACCTTCGACTTCCCGGTCATCTCGCAAGCGGTCGCGGGAGCTTGGCCGGATCAAATGGTCCCTGGTGATCCGGCCCTCGAGCCGGCCTGCATTGCAGACTGCCCGGCGCCTGATCGAGCGAGGTGCCATCGCAATCAGCTCGAACTGGGGCTTCTTCATCCGGCATCAGGCCGCGGTGGTGGCGTAGGTGTCCCTGTGGTGATGTCGAGCCTGCTCCTGGTGTCGACGTTGCTTCGCCAGCTGCCGCGCGGCCAAGCTCGCCGCGCTGACCTTCGACTCGACGCATTGCGGCGAAGGTATGGTCGGGTTCAATGATCCGGCTAATCTGGCGAGGATCGTGATCGGCGGGGTCGAAGGCGGCAAGTTCTGACACAACGAAATGAGGCGTCCGCCACCGGAGACTGATATCGCCGACATCGAGTCAGATGTCGCCGTGTGCATCGACCGACTCTGCGCGGTGCATCCCGAAATCGCGGCCATCCTATTCGAGTGCACCGGTTTCCCCTTGGTTGCGCCAGCGATCCGAAGGATGAGGGGGCTGCCCATCTACGCCGTTACGACCATCTGCCGGATGACCTTGGCGTCCATCAACTGAGAATGTTTCCATGTTTTGGCTATCCGACTGGATGGAGTGTGTCACCTGCCGGTGAGGCAATGAACTGACGGGAACGAAAAACAAAGGAAGGCTGTACGAGGAACGACGAAATAGGGTTAGCACTGCAGCGGTCCGGCTCACCTATCTCTTCTGAAGGCGCGCCAGCGCCATCCTGTCTGATTGAGATGTCAGGCCGGCCGCTCACTTTCCACCATAATCGCTCTAACGATGGGGAATGATCATGTTCACGATCTCGCGCCGCAGCCTACTGAAAGTGCCGTCTCGGCTGTCGCTGTCGGCACTGCCGGTTCTTCGAGCAGCAGAGCGCCGATCAACCAGACGATGGCAAGTGGATTTGGAAAGATGCCGAGACCCTCGGCGTTCCGGATGATCTTGCCATTGATCAGCTCGGTCGCTAGGTCGGCCACTCCGGGTCAGCTTGCGCAGGAATTCGGTCCAGATCGGCTCGGCGGCCAACGTGCCGATCCATAGCCAACTCGCGCCGGCCATCCATATTGATATGGACGCCGAGGGAGACGATGTAGCTGGGTAGCAGATGCAGATGCAATTTCGCCAACCACGTTGCGCCGCTCAGATTGTCGTGCTGCTTCAACCTTCATCGACGCTGCCCGCATTCGGCTCCGCTCGCCGTGATGCCGGCGGCGCCGACATCTCTTAAGATGCTTGACCGGGCTTGCGCCCCGGGATCAGCGGCCTGAGCGGGCTGCGCTTAAGCGGCCAGGCGATCGCGATCTGACCGGCACTGTATCCCATGACGGCCTGCTGATCGCCATCAAAGGCTGGGTGACCCGTCGGGGAGTAATCAGGGCGAATGGCCTAACCTGACTATCTCGGTCGAGCAGATCGAAGCGGTGCTCAGGGTGCCGCTCCCAGCGGTGCAGAATCTCTAAAACCTCGCGACCGCGCCAAGAGCATCTGCTAGACTATAACGAAGCGCACGGGATCGGCTTGATCCCCTGGTTCACTGTTGCGGCCGGAATCTTCGGCCGGTCTGGTCGACTAGCTGGCCAAAAACCAAGTGGCGCGACGTCGCATGCCAGGTATATCGCGCAGCGAGAAAGTTGAAGTGGTCGCGGCCGCCCGGAAGGCGAAGCCCGATTGCCGTCCGTCACCGCCTTCAGCAGGCCGATGGCCTGTCCGCGACCGGAATGCCTGCCGGATGCCGCAAGCGAGAACTGCGATTGCGTGCCAGCCTCTGGCGCAGCCTCAGGCGGCGACCACCGGCAAGCTGCAGGCCGGTATTCGTGAGCCATCAGCGGACGAGATCAGCATGCGATCGGCGGTCAGCTCGGGGCAGTCCGGTCCCACAGAGACCGGCAAATCGGTCCACTATGCCGACATTGCCGGCATTGAGTCGGTGTCTGAGCCCGATGCGTTTACGATCATCTGCGCCCGCTGGAAATCGTGTGAGGCATAAAGCATCGCCATGACCGTCAGCGCGTACTTCCCCACAACGTGGCAACTACCCGGATATTTGTCCTAGCCGAATTACATTGCAGATGCTCAGGCCTCATCGGATCACTTCCGGCTCAAGCTGTTTAGCTCAAGCAGACCACCTCTCAGGACCGGCTACCCCGCCTCCAGCTTTGAAATGCATGTCGGACACCCTCTAGCATAAGCTCCAATCGCTGGCCAATCTGGTCACAGTCGGCTCGGGTAACGGTCAGTGGCGGTGCGACGATGAACCAGTCTCCATATTTTCCTCCGGAGGTACGCCTCGAGTAGATTATGAGGCCTTGCTTCAGCGCCTCGGTTCGAGCGACTTCGGTCACGTTGAAATCGTACGGAAATTGAGCTTTCGATTCCTTGTCTGCTACCAATTCAACCGCGTATAGCAGCCCAATTCCGCGCACATCGCCTACGATGGGTGAGGCGTTCATGAGCTGCCGCAATGTTTGCCCAAGATGCTGGCCAGTTTGCGAGGCGTTAGTGATCAAATCGCGATCTTCATATTCGTCTAAGACCGCGAGCGCGGCGGCACACGAGATAGGGTTTGCGCCGTACGTATGTGAAAAGTTAAAACCGGTGAGCTTTGCCAATTCATCAACGGGTTCTGCAGGGAGAAGCACCGCACCCAAAGGACTGTAGCCTGCGGCAATTCCCTTTGCCACGACAATGACATCTGGAATGCAGCCGCTCAAATGGTGTGATGCGAGAAACTTACCGGTTCGGCCGGCGCCGCACAGAATCTCATCGAATACAAGAAACACGCCGTATCGGTCGCACAACTCACGGATGCGCCGAAAATAAACAGAAGGGGGCACGAGGCATCCGGTTGCCACACCGCCCACTGGTTCAACCACGTACGCGAGGACGTTTTCTGGGCCTAGATTTACGATAGCATACTCAAGTGCCGCTACGCTTTGCTCAGCGATTTCTTCAGGCGACAAGTCCGGTTCTCCTCGATAGGTCATTGGAGCCGGCACTTTCGCGCCCCTAACTGCGAAACCAGATAGAAAAGGTTCTAAGGATTCATCGCCCGAAATCGCGAGCGTGCCGATGGAAGCGCCATGATACGAAGGCATGTTGGAGATCAAAATGCGCTTGCTCGACAAGCCTTTTGCAACCGCGTATTGCCGCAGGAACTTCAGCGCAAGATCCATAGCCTCGCTTCCGCCTGACGCGAGACCGACCCGTTCGAATGGCGCCCCCGCTAGACTGCAAAGCCGCCCTGTTAGCGCGGCGTTGCCGGCGTGACGCGCAACGCGCGGATAAGCATAATCAAGCGTCATTGCCTGCTGATACATCGCATGCGCTACACGCTCATTAGCATGTCCGATATTGCTGGCGATAGGACCCGACGATCCATCGATGTAGGCTTTCCCATGCTCATCGAACATCCAGATCCCTTCCGCTCTGATCATAAGCGGAACGGGCGCAGATCCATCTCGGCTAAAAAACGCGTCCTGAAACATTCCAGGGTTTACTGCAAAATTCGTGACCAACTAACATCCCTCCGGTGGCACTAAGGTTCAGAACAGTAAGTTCAAGGGATTTTCCTTATCAGCCAAATCTATTCTAGCTAACCTGAGAAATGGTGTTGGCGGCCACAAAACTACCGCTGAAGACTATGACACCTGAGGTGGAGGTTCGTGCCAAAAGAGGCCACCCGCTGAAACGGTTATCGCGTTCGGAGGTGTGGTTTGAAATAAGGAGGATCCGCGGCACCACTCCGACTATCGGGACAGGTCCGGAGATGGCCAATTTTTGCTAAAAAGTATGCGATAATAAAGATCGGCATAGGCGGGGGTTTCTTAAGACGTCGCTCCTTCGCGGGACGACGGTCGACGACGCGCCGGGCTGCGAGCCACTGTTGAAAATCGTGTGCCTCAATTGCTCGTCAAGACTGCGGGCCGAGCTGTGTTGTGACAGAACGGCAGCAAATCTGGGCTAAATTTAGTTTACCTCCGAGCATTGATGTGGCCGGAAGGGCGTTCGGTGAAGACCACCTTGAAGGTACGCAGCGCGCCGGATGGCTCGTAGTTGGAGGTAGCGGCGCACAACAATCGGCTCTCATTTACAGAACTGGCAGAAATTGTCGGTTCTTCGGCTGCCTCATGCATGCGTCGAGTGAACAAGTTGCGTCTGGATGGCGTAATTGTTGCGGATATCTCGCTCGTGGATCCAAAGGCTCTTGGCAAATCACTTACCGTTGTCGTGACCGTAGAGCTTGACCGTGAACGTCTGGATCTTCGACGTTGCGGGCCACGGCACTTCGTCGAGCGGGTGCGACGTTATCGGAAGCTTCTAGGAGGCGACTTCCGCCAAGCTGGCTTCATGGCCAGCGCGGGTATCGTGGCGCTTCAAACTATGGTGGACCGGCTGATCGAACACCGACGCGCGCAGCTGCTGGCGGAGAAGATTCGGAACGTTCCCGGCATTCGCCTGGAGCCTCGGGTCATAGACACTGACATGGTGTTCTTCCGGCTCGAACGGGACGGCCTGTCAACCCTGAGATTTCTGGCTAAGCTGTCGGAGCGGGGAGTGCGCATCGGCACTCTCTGCGAAGGCGTCGTTCGCGCCGTTGTCCATTCTCTCGTCAGTGACAACGATATCGACGCGGCGGCAAACGCCATTCGATCGATCCTGCAGGCGGAGCCACCAAGACCAGGTGCAATACGATCTTTGGTGTATGCGAGGCATTGCGACTGCCAGAGCTCCCGCTAGTGCCGGAGCGCTTCGCTGGGACTCTCAAAAGCTGCGAATATTTCAACTCCCACTATTTTGTGCCGCCGGCTTCAGCAGCTGACGCCCTTTTGGCGTAAACTTCGCACCCCCATGCCTCCTTTTTGCTTTGTTTCTCGACAATTGGTCGAACTCGGCTGCTGGATTCTCGCCGGCGATGTGGCTGCCCTCCAGGCGCTACTTCGTGATTTGAAGATCGTCGACGCGACCGTTCGTCGGGTCAGTAGCGGCCGCTGCGCGACGCTAGGACTAGACCGACTTGGCGGTGCAACGTTCTTTAATTCAGTGCGTGAAGGCGTCACCCGAAAACGGAACTGGCCGCGGCAATCAATTAGGAAGTTAAGAAGGCCCGTGGCCAACTTCATCGTCTATGTCGCTGCGATTCGGCGAGCCTTCGAACCTGCCGCATGGCGCCCCCGCGACCTATCCGATGAAAAACAATGAACAGCCATCATAGAGTTGGACGTGCAAAGCACGAACATGATGCGGGCTGGCGGAGCGGAGTGCTCTGCCACCTGCTATTGCCCTATTGCGTGACGGCAGCCGGGCTTTACGGCTTTATAACCGTGATCGACGAGGCGGCCACAGTAGGAGAGGCAGCCGCTGGATCCGCACGTCACGGATCATCGGCCTCGGCCATCACGTGCCCGGTGCGAAACGCGCCCAACGGCGAGATCGAGGCCAAGCTCGGCCTACCACCCGGCTGGGGCGGGAGACATGGCCTTGGAGATTGCTGGCATCGTCCGCACCACCGTCGGTTTGTTGCTGCTTGCGACTTCGACGTTGGATCATCTTCTGCCGCCGAGCGCCCCGCCGATCGCCCATCACGCGGGCAGATGTCGATATGATCTACTAGAAGTCACTGTCGAGACATTTCAGCATTTAAACATTAATGTCAAAGTTACATCTCCCGAAACGCAATATACACTTACACTTAACTCAACTTAACAATACGTGTGCGTTGATGGTGATAAAGTTTCGGGCTGCCGGCCTCGGTGATGCCGGCGAATGACGGCGCCCAGAGCCTAGCAACCGACAGCTTTGTGCACCTGTGCACCATTGACAACATCCAGCGCAAATAGCTGCGGAGCTGAGACTATGGAACGCCTGCCGATAACTGCGGTCACTCAACTTCGAGGGCTGGCAACCAGAGTGTCCGACCAGTTTGCCTTGGTCCCCTAGGTGCACCTCCCGAAGGCAGCCAGAGAGGCGTTTACGGTCGAGTTCGGCCGATTTCTCGATCAGACTGATGGTGCTGCGCAATCTGAGCAGTTGTTCGAGCTGTTATCTGCTTTTGCCTTGAATTTTGATTGCCCGTGGACCGCCTATGGCCTTCTTGCATCCGACCAGAAATTTTTTGAGCCGGTCCGACGCTATCCGGCAGTCATGCTGAATTATCCTGATGCATGGCAGGAGCGCTATATCGAAATGGGCTATGATAAGATAGACCCAATCATCAAGACGAGTCGAAAGCGGGCAGGCGCCTTTCGATGGAGCGAAGTCTACAATGACACAAGCACGACTGAGGACGAACGGCGCGTGTTCGACGAGGCTGCGACGTTCGGCATAAGGTCAGGCATTAGCATTCCATTGCATGGCCCTGATGGCAGCTTTGCCATCATGAGCTTTGCTCAATCCTGGGACCGCGAATTCCAAACTAGAACAATGACCTACTTGCAACTTGCCGCGTTTCATTTCCATGTGAGGGTCGCGAACTTCGCGAGTTTGAGTGGCAGCGAGGAACCTCCCCACCTTTCCTCCAGAGAAAAAGAGTGTATTCTGTGGACGGCGAGAGGGAAATCGTCATGGGAGATAGGAAAGATATTAGGAATATCAGTGAATACTGTCAATTTTCATTTGAAAAAAGCAAAGCAAAAATTGGATACATCTAGCAGAGCGCTCGCAGCTATAAAGGCAATAAAATTCGGAATTATCGAGTTATAGGCGTCCTTTGTTCTCATCTTCTGGAACATTGCGTCAAGCCGGCATGAAAGTCGCCCAAGATGCGGTTACGCCAGCGCAGCCACAAGATCTATAGCCTGCACCGTCAGGCGCCAGATGCGGCGGCGCTGGGCCAATCGAACCGTGATCGACCCATCAGGACCGAGCGCTGGGTGGGCGGCAACTACGTCGCCGGCCAGCCGGGCGACGCCGTAAACGCAATCCTCACCGCCGGCTGAAATCTCTCTATCACGCTCTAGGGTTCTTATGGCGTTCTGCTGCCCGAAAAATTATCGGGGTACAGATTGTCCCTCGTTGCCAAGGATCGGAAATGGTGTGATCGACCAACTAATTGAGTCGACGGCACGCTGAAGTATCGCCTCAGTACCGTCAGCAGTGGCTGACGCAGCAATGACATGTCCGATCTTGTCTAAATAATTGCCCTCCCTGACAATCGATGTTTTGGGTTGGATATACAATTTGATCTCAGCGACGCCTGATATAGCAGCCGCCTGACTGTCGCCATCTATCCAGTCGAGAATGCCATCGCGATCAGGGACTAGGATCCGAGCGGCCGCAGCCTGCGAATGCCTTCTGCGCAAGTCCCATTCCTCGCCGATGACCAGCTTTATGTGCTCGGTGACGAGATCAACACCGCAAGCCAACTGAGCCAGTTCAGGATCGGGCGTGCCAGCAAGGCGCGGATTGACTTCAATTACGACTGGGCCAAGCTTCGTCCACCGGAATTCAATGTTCGTTGGGCCCCAGCCAAGGCCGAGAGCTCGCAAACAGCTCAGCGAAAGATCGGCGATACGTTTATGCTCGGCATCAGTCAGCAGGGCCGGATAGATCAACTGACGACAGACAAAGTGCGGCGGCGGGCCGTATACAGCAGCGCCAATCGCAATGACCTCATCTCCCATTATCTGAGCGACATAGAGGGGGCCTTGGGCGAACTCTTCGACCAGTATCCTCGGCGAAGACCGCCATACGTGCTTCCCGCCCAATAGATAGGACGTTTGTTCGGCTAACTCATCGACATTGCGGCACAATCGGACACCGCTGCCGCCGCTGCCTGCGGCCGGTTTAAGAACCACCGGCAGGCCGATCTCCGCGGCAGAGCTTTCTACGACTGTCGCATTGTCCGCTACGCGATAAGCAGGTATTGGAACTCCGGCCTCCGCGAGAAGCTGACGTTGAGCGAACTTGTCGCTGCATCGTTCAATCGTTGCAGGGTTCGGTCCGGGTAGATGGAAGTACCGGCAGAGCTTGCCAGCCGTCGCATAGGCTGACTCGTCGGCGCGCGAAAAGCCAGTAATGCCGGCAATGTCATAGGTGGCACGTAGCCGGGAACATTCGCGGATCAGCGCATCAAGATTGTCTGTATCGATACGGATTGCCTCACAGCTTTCCGCCGCAAGATAGTCGTACTGAGCTGGATCAGCCGAGAGGGTAATTGGAAAAAGCTCAAGATGCCGGGCCGCTTGAACGTATCGCAGACCCATACGCCTATGGCCTTCAACCAGAATGAGCGCTCTTCTTGCCATTGCCATTTACCCTCCGTTGCGTGCTGTGCGGAGATCCCGAGCGTACGACTTTTCCAGCTGTGCCTGACCTCAGACCTCGCGGTGAAGGTACCATCGTCAGCGATTTGGGGTCGTGAAGATATTTTAAATTTGTGTTACTGCCGGGCTAAGGCCACTGGATCTCTTCGATTGCCATCGTTTTCAACGAGCAGTGGTTGGTCGTGTCCCGCCACGTAGATGATCTTATGGGCGTGACATCTTCGGCATTGCTAGCCCGTCCTATTAATGAGCAGCGTGGTTCGAGTGGTGCCGATGGTCGGGCTATTGTCGGCTGTTGGTCACCGCGGTTTTGGCTGGACTTGTTGAAAGCGCTTGAGGTTGGCTGAAGAGGTTTTACCACCGCGCGCTTGCGCTGGCGATCAAGGGGCGGCTGACTGCAGGATGCCGGCGAGATAGGACGAATGCAGCCTCGGGACAGGTGGCCGCGAAGACCAAGAGGATGCGCAAGGGCTTTCGTTGAGACGCGCTGAGCTTGAGGAGGCGGAGCCTGTAAGTTGCGAATTCGGCCTTGCGCCGATGATATGTCGGAGGGACGGCATCGCGCAGCGTGCGCATGAGCCGATAGCGGCGGTTTGCAGGACGAGACGGACCTGGTTGGCTTAGATGATGGATCGTGGCTGTAAGACGTTACGTTAACTACCAAATTCGGTAGTATCGGTCCGAGTTCGACTGCTTTAGAAACCGGGCTGCTTTAACCGTCAGGATGCAGCGGCATGCAGGATATGGTGACGAGGTCGGACGTTTCGAAGTTCATCTGTACAGCGCACGTACTGGCGCGCAAGTCCGGTCTCCACATCACGATGGGAGACGATTTTGAGAAGTATATCGGGATCACAAGCAAACTTCCCGGAAAATCGCCGACCTATCCACACTTCCGTCCGGACTGCTCTGATCTTCTACCTGGAAAGGCTTTTTGGATCATCGGGCGCGACCGGGACGACAGGGTAGCGCATGTCCAAGCAATGCGGCTGTACGATCTCTCCAATACCAGCCTTGAAGAGCACCTCAGGACGCTCAGAGCCTGCTTCGCGAACCCTGATCTCAAAGCAGGGCCTGGCTCTTCGTGTCGCTGCTACGCACCGTCCGCCCGAGGCATTGCCGGGCTGGTGGCATATCGCGGAGACCTCTGGCTGCGGGAGGATTTTCGGGGGCGCGGGCTCGTGTCCTTCCTGGGTCGGATCGCATTTGGGCTGGCCTGGGCTAAATGGTCGCCGGATTTTATTTACGCGCTGGTTGCTGGCTGGAACATCGAGAAAGGCATAGCAGATCGCCACGGCTATCTGCGCAAAGAGCCACATGGGGCAGTCCTGCGCTTGCCCGCCCAGGGAATATACGACGACGACTGGCTCGTTTGGTTGACCCGAGAAGACGTGCAGAAGATGCTTTTGAGTGCTTCGAATGCCGCGGTCGCGCGACAAGAAAAAATTGACGGTGACGGCGATCTACTCTCCTGTAAGAGACAGTTGCGCAGTGCAGTCGAGAAACAGCTCCGCACGGAACCGTCTTGCTCACCCGACAATGAGAGCCTTTAGCAGAGACGTTACACTTTGGAAATACGACAGGCGAGCAGATGCGGATACTGAATTTTTCTGAAGCTGAATATGAATCGCGTCTGCGCCGCATAAAAGACCGAATGCTGGAAGAAGGTCTCGACGCTCTTGTTGTTACAGAGCCAGCGAACATATACTATTTGAGTGGGTACGATGCTTGGTCTTTTTATACTGTCCAGGCGCTAGTAATATTCCAGGAAATCAAGTTGCCGTTTTGGATTGGGAGAATGGTTGATGCTCCGTCAGCGCTCGTCACAACCTATCTGCCTGAGGAGCGCATCATCCCCTATCCTGATATCTATGTTCATACGGCAGAACGGCATGCCTCTCAATTCATCGCCGAGATCATCCTTCGGGAGTTGCCGCGCGTGAAGGTGATCGGCGTCGAAATGGGTGCTTATTATTATACAGCTCGGGACCACGCCGAGTTTGTGAAGGCAATGCCCAATGTTCACTTCAAGGATGCGGAACTTCTTGTGAACTGGGTGCGTTTCGTCAAGAGCGAGCAAGAGATTGCTTACATGCGAGAGGCCGGCGAAATTACCGAGCGCATGATGGCGCGTGCCGTTGAGGCCGCGGCACCCGGTGTCAGAGAATGCGACGTGGCCGCAGCTATCTATCATGCGCAGATGTCAGGCACGGAATCGTTCGGTGGGCTTCCGGCTACGAGCCCACCGCATATGGGTTTCGGTGTCCGCGCTTGTGAAGCTCACCCGATCTTTGGTGATCGTCCTATTGATCCCAATTCCGTTGCCAATATCGAAATTTCCGGCTGCCGTCTGCGCTACCACGCGCCGATGAGCCGCACGATCTATTTTGGTAAACCGCCGCAAAGCTATAGAGACTTGGCGTCTCATTTGATCGAGGGCATTGACGCATCGCTTGATGTAGTGCGGCCGGGCGTAGCATGTGAAGACATTGAGCTGGCGTGGCGGAAAACGATGACGAGTCATGGGATTGAGAAGGAGAATCGCCTAGGCTACTCAATCGGAGTTGCCTATACACCAACGTGGGGTGAGCGCACCGCGAGCATTCGTCACGGGGATCGTACGTTGCTGGAGCGCGGAGTGGCGTTCCACTTAATGGCAGGACTGTGGCTCAAAGACACGGGCATCACGATTACGCAGTCTTTTGTCGTATCCGAAGGTGGGTACGAAGCCCTTACCAAAACCCCGCGTGAGCTAATCGTCAATAATTAAAACAATGCGACGGTCAGGAATTCTGTGCGCGAGGCCGATTTCGTCATTGGCTGACGAACCTCTCGCCGAAGAAGACGGCGAACTGGGTCTTGGCCTCGAACCATTCGCGCGGCGGTCGTTCCATTCCTCGGCCGCTTGATTCAGCACCAGATATAGGAGCTTTTGACCGCATCGTCACTGGGGAAGTGTCCACGGGTGCGAACGGCGCGGAGCAGCTTAGTCTTGTTGTTTGTAGGCCCGATCGCTGCGCTAATCGGGCCGCCTTCATCGCGACGCGGATCACGATCGCCAAGCTCAACGACGTCGATCCGCAGGCCTGGCTTGCTCCAATCTCCTCTCCCGCGTCACCAACATTCGGATTACCCAGATCGAGGACTTGCTTCCGTGGATTGGAACCATGTGACGATCGCAGCAGCTAAGGCTGATCCGGGCCTTTCATATTAGGCTCACAGGCGAAACAAGATCGTTGACGCCGTCCGAGGGTCGCAACTCCCCGCTCTATGCAAATATCTGGCCGAGATGCTCGCCGAGAACGATGACTTTCTACGTCATTCGTATATTCAATCCTTCAAGGAGCTCGATGCCTATCAATGAGTTCTGTCACCCTCTGTTTGCGGTACATCTCAGCCTGCGCCCAACGTTCCCGTATGTCCGCGCATTTCAACTGCATGTCCCGAAATAGCGTTGATGCTACAGAGACCTGGTCGTCGGTTGATCTTTTTGCGGGTCCTCCTCCGAACTGCAGAGCATCCCTGCATTCTTCAGGACTCGCCGGCAAATCATCAGCGAGTTGGCTGGCCAGACCGCTTCGGCGCTCCGCGACGCTGTTATCCTGGGACAGGCGCCTGGCGATCTCACCAATTAGTGTGTGGGCCTTCCTGAAAGGAACACCTCGCAACGCCATCCGTTCGGCGGCGACGGCCGTCATAGACGAGCCGTCTTCCAGATTTTTACGCATCGGCTTCACGTTGAAAGACATGAATTGCACAATGAGCGATGTGAGGGTTATGGCCCGCTTCAAGGCATCTTCCGCAAGGCCCAAAGGAGAGCAGCCGTAGTTGCTCGCTTCGATTGAGTTGCTGAAAGGCGATTTGCTGGTAGCCGTTGCCGCAGAAACATATGCGCCAATCACGGTGCTTGCCGATCCCTTGATGTGTTCAAGCAGAAACGGGTTCTTCTTTTGGGGGAGCATGGAAGAGCCGCCCGCAAGGTTGTGAGGAATGTCTAAGAGGGCGAACTCCCGCGTGGTCCAAACCTGCAGGTCCTGGGCCACACGACTGAGCAAGATTGAAACGCTAGCGAAAACTGAAAGCCCTTGCAGGTGATGATCGCGGCTCGCGACCGCATCAAGTGAGTTGAAGAACGGCAGTTCGAATCCCAGAAGACTTGCTGTTTTCAAGGGGTCTATCTGCAAACTGGTGCCTCCGCCCGCACCGGCTCCCATAGGGCAATTCCTGATGTCTTCCAACAGGCGATGGAGGCGCTGGCGCTCGCGCCCCAGAGCGAAGAAAACACTGAGCAGGTAGTGCCCTGGCGACCCGGGGAGCGCGATTTGGTACTGACTGTACAACGGAGCTACAAGTCTCGATGCCTCTTCCGCTCGCTGAAGCAGGGCATCTTGGAGAATCCCTATTTCCTGCGAGGTGGAACACGCGGCCTCCCGAAGAACCAAGAGAGATATGGTCGCGTTCAAGTCATTGCGGGACCTCGCTAGGTGTAGCCAGCCGGCATTTTCCGGGCCAACTCTGGCGGCAAGTTCGGCCTCATAAGCTAAATAGAGGCCACGCGGGGCATGGCGGCCCTCCAAAGACTGAAAGCCCTCGTCCTGGAGGTCCAAGATATGCTTGAGGAGATCGGCAGCGGCTGCTTGGCTGACCAGGTCCTGATCCGACAGCATCACCAGATGTGCTTCGTCTATGGCCGCTTGGTATTGCAGAAGGCGACCATCACGCGTGAGTTCGATAGGCGGAGCGAGCAACTTCATCGCTTCGGGATGCAGAGTCCACCTGGCATCGGTTGACCCGCCGTGCTGCTTGCTGCCCGATTCACCCACAGCCCTCTCAATGTCGATCACAAGGGAGGCGATCATCCTTTCAGCTGCCGCGGCAGCTGCATTGAGATCGTCAGCGACGCCTACGGCGTAAGCTACTCGGTCTCTGAAGTCGCCATTTATTTGAACTTCGTCTCCCTCAGACTTCAGCAGACCCGCTTCAGGCACTGTCGGCTCTGGTTTTCGAGAGAAGCCCAGGCGTTTGAGCTTGCCGGATTTATGAGCGAGTTGGAAACGGATGGCTCCCGCCCTTGCGCTCGCGCGTGGAGGCGTGAACCCTTCTCCCGCGTAAAGTCCAATCACCATGTCAAGGATTGACGTGCCCAAGGCATGCGAGAGCATGACTGGAATCATTCCTCCAGCCAGCCTGGGGTTGACCTCGATGATGACGGGGCCCGACTCCGTTATCACGAACTCCACATGAGCCGGTCCGAACTTCAGGCCCAGAGCCGATACCGCTCGCGCAGCGAAAGAAGCCAGTTCCTTGAGGGATGGCTCCGGTAGCGGGGCCGGGAAGTCGTGCCCTACCTCGACGAAGCAAGGAGCCGGCCCTTTGTGCTTGGCAAGAATTCCAAGGCAATGCAGCGCCCCATCGTACGCAATTATCTCAGCAGAGTATTCTTTGCCCGGTACATATTGCTGGATGAGGACGTCGGGACTGGGCAGATCCACTTGTTCCAATAGTATGTCATTTGCACTCTCAAATGCCTTAATGGCGGCTGCAGCACTATCGCATAACCTCACGCCACTACTACCGCTTCCGGAGACCGGCTTCACGACCACTGGCAGAGTAGCTTGGGCAAGAATGTTCTCCACGTCTTTGACCGAAGTGGCCAGCCGAGTTTCAGGGATATTGATTGATTGTCGCTGCAACTCGGCCGCTTGCTTCCATTTGTTCCGGCAGGTAGCTATAGCCTCCGGATTCGCTGCTGGTAGCCCGATCGTAGTCGCAGCACGTGACGCTGCTTCCACAAAATAATCCGACGACGAGTATATTCCTGCCAGCCTTCTTAATTTGACGGCGACCCCAATGAGTTCGTCCGGACTACGCGTTTCAGCTTCGATCACTTGAGCGACGGAGTCCCTGTGAAACGGATAGCGCCCAGGATTGCGCGTGACGAGATAGGGCTCAAAGCCCAGGACTCGGGCGCGCTTCATCAATAGTTCGCCAGTGCCCGTCGTGTTGCTTTCCACGAAAAGGAAGCTACCTCGGTTCATCGTGAAGCATTCTCCAGTGCGTGCAGGACAGCCTCCCGGCTTCTCCGATTCCAATGATATCGGTTCCATGGTGGGAGAGCCGTCGAGGGATGATTTTGGCTTGCTGGCGCGTCCAGGAGTACACCTTCATTTAGACATTCGTTCTGCTCGAGCCAGTTATGGTCGTAAACAGCTTCGACGTAACGGTGGCCTTCGTCAGGACATATGACGACTACGGTCTCTTCTGGATACTGCCGAGCGCGCCAGCGCCCCACGATGTAGCTCGCTCCGGAAGTCGGTCCGGCGAAAACGGCGTGCCGCTCGTGAAGAGTACGCGTTGCAGCAAATGCAAGCGGAGCCGAGATGAAATGCACCTCGTCATACAGTTCGTGCTTCACGTTTTTGGGGACAAGACTGTTCCCCAGCCCCCGAAGTTTCCGCTCGCCGTCCAGTTGGCCAAAAATGACGCTATTGAAGGTGTCCACGCCGACCAGGCGCGCGCCAGGGCCTTTTTGGCGGAGGCGCTCTATCGTTCCGCAAGTAGAGCCGCCCGACCCCACAGAACCGACCAACGTTGCGTTGGCGCCCAACATCCCCGATATTTGATCGGCGAAGAGCTTATAGGCTGCGGGGTTGTCTGGCGTTTCGTATTGCCGGGGCCAGAAACAGGAGTGGCCCAACTGTCTCATTCTGGCGTGTAATGCGTCGAGGCGGCTTCTTTGATAGCCACCCTGCTTCGCCTTTTCAGTTATTATGAAGACTTCGGCTCCCAAGGAGCTCAGCCTGTTTTCCAGGCCTTTGTCCATCACTGGGTCTGTGAAGATTTCGAGCTGGAATCCACGTTCACGGCAAACTACGGCCAAACCCAGCGCGAAGGTTCCGCTCGAGGTCTCGAGAACTTTCATGCCCTGCGTCAAGGCCCCTCGGGCCAGCGCTTGGTCAATGATGTACTTCGCAGGCAGAAGTTTCATGAACGCGAACTGCGCCAGATAGAGGTTTGTCTCACACCTAATAATGCTGGGGAGAGCATAGGCATCAGAATAGCTGAAAAATGGCAGACGTTTGCGAACAGCGTCCATATTGCTTACCTCACCGGCAGCCAGCCATGTTCAGATATATTTTTGGCGAGTTGTCGAACGGCGATACATGCGCGAGCACGGACCTAAGCTTCCGTGGAAAGTCAGCCGCCCTTCGATCAAGCAGGATTCCAATCATTGTGCCGCTGTGCGCCACTATGACCCCGAGAGCGTCAGTGGCCTTAGATACTTTCAGCATCGAGTTCAGATGCTCCTTTGGAGCCCGTTCCTGATGCAGGAGCGCGCTGGCCGTAGCTATTCTGCCTATCGTGGCCGTGTCACCCTGCGGAATTGCTATCCGTGCGCGGTCGAGTAATCCTTGATATTCTGCTCGGCGACTGGCGGAGACTTCACCTCGCCGTTGATCATAGTCGACGGTTTCGACGGTCCCTCCTTCATCGATACCAACGATTGCAAGCGGCGGCATTTGCCCAAGGAAGGAGAGAAGGCTACATGCTCGCTGCTGATATGCGACCACTCCTGGATACATCACCCCGTCGGAGGGCTCGATCTCCGCCATTAGCTTCTCGATCAATGATGTCCGGACTCTACGGTTGAAGCAGCCGGCGATTGACCGTGCAGTCGCAACAAGGTCGGCAGACGAACTTGCGAGCCCTTTGCCTTCGGGGAGCTCAGATTGCAAAAGGAGGATTCCTCCAGAGGCGCCGAGCGCAATCACGAGATTCTCAGCCAGTCGTTTTGCTTTGACTTTATGAGACGGAAAAACGGTTACAGATCGTGTGCCTGCAATCGGCATGAAGTGAGCTCGCGCAAAGAGCGCGATGGGCATCGTGATCAAGAAGTGAGGGTCCCGGGGAGCGGAGCCGACCGGTAACTGGCCTTGCAGTAATTCGCCGAACGTGCCGCAACAGAGAGCCTCGCCGTCGTCAAAATGAACCCTTGGCTGCTGCCCATCATCCGCGATAATTTCTGCCGCATCTGTGTCACCGAACGACTGGTGATATAGGTGGGGCCTCCAAACTTCATCGGCAGCCGCTTCTACAAGTTCTCTAATTGTGCTACTCGCCCTGCCTCCTACAGGGTCAATGGAACTGATGGAATGTTGGGTCGGCATGTCACTTTCCTTCGGTACGGTGATATGTGATTTGCTGCGAGGATATGAGACCTGGACCATCAGAGCACGGGTCGTGTTTCAGTTGAGCACTTATAAGTAACTGGGTGCCGGCTGCCTAAACCCAGAGTTTGTGTGAACGTACCATTTGCCACGATTTTAGGTTGCAAAGATTCTGTGAAATTACTTGTAGTATCTGCTGCACCCCTGGCACCGAATGGAACGTCTCAGCGAATTTCGGTAGGCGAACGTTCAAGGGACACGGTTTTGAGCATTCAGTGATCCTGCTTTGCGTACGCTGGTATCTGGCCGTCCGGCGCGATCGTTGGACCCCACGTACATCGCTGATCACCCGCGACAGATGCCGGGCATCGACGTCATGCGCGCCCAGATCACGGCGTCGCCCGCGACTGTCTCGATGCAAGCCTCCGCCGCTTGTTCCGCGCCGGCTCTCGACGCAAAGCCGGTGGCCGAGGCCACACCTTAAAGCAACGCGAGCCGTGCCTGCCGATCAGACCTCGGGCCAGTCACAGACCTGCCAGGGCGCGACCCTGTGTCTGCGCGCCACCTCGGCAACCGGCGCGCAGGGGGGGAAAACCTCCGCGAGATCCGCGCGTTCGTCGAACGCGTGAGCCCTTCCAAACGCGTGAGCCCTTCCAATCGAGGCTTCTTCGCATGTTCAAATTGCCGGACCATGCGAGCGACAGACAGGGCTACGAATCCAGGTTAACGGCGAGGCTCTCCGAGGATTGGGCAAGGTAGTCAGTGCTCCCGGCGCGGCCTCCTCCATATATGAAGATCTAGGCCTACCTCACGCTCCGGCCGTGGACCTCAAGCGGCTGGCAGCCGCATATTTGGTCCAATTCCTTCGGCTGGTATTTCCGCCGCTCCGGATTGAGCTGTCGGTGGCAAGACGAGCAGTCTGAGGGTCACGCCAAATCATTATGGGAAGGCGGATCGCGTCTCATCTCAAAGCGGTTCGCCCAAGCGGACTTCTCCAATGGCCCCGCCTCCAATTCACTAAGAATGTGCTGGCGCATGCCGAGAACGGCGGAGTGCGGCGTGTCGCCCCCCCTCCATCGCCAGAGCCTTGTCGAAGCCGGCAGAGGCTGCGAACCTGGAGTGGCGCGCCGTTGCCGATCAGATTCGGCCCACGATGCGGAAGCTCGCCGCTATCCTAGACCATGCCGAACTCGACGTGCTGGTCTACCTGACCGTGCCGAAGGCCCAGCACCCTGCGAGCTTAACAGCACCAATCAAATGGAGCCGCTCACCGGTGAGATCAAGCGGCACACCGACTTTGTCGGAATCTTTCCGAACGATGATGCCATCATCCGCCTCGTCGGAGCCATCGTGCTTGAGCAGACCGATGAATGGCAGTCCAGCGCGCGCCATACGGCAATGAAAAGTGTCTGGCTTGCACAGCAGCTTTTTAACTGGAGGCACAAAGAGAAGGCGGAGATACAATCGTCATCGAACTCTGGGGTTCGCGCCAAAACGTGTCGGCTGCTGAAATGCGGATCAAACAAAGCGGGCGGTTTGAAATGTCGTCAGCTTATGAGGCGCACTTCGGACCCCTCTAGGCTGAATCTGGAAGGGGGGTGCACATTTGATCAAACTGCCGGGTTATGAATGCCTTGTTTGTTTCATTTTTGCAGCTGAATTGTGATAAACGTTGCAGAGATCTATGGAATTGTGAAGATAGCTAAGTAAATATTAAATCTCCAAGTATGGCCGGGCATCAGACGGTGGACGACCTAGACAAAAGGATCCTAACGGCGCTACAGAGGAACAATCGGCACTCCTTTGCCGATCTCGCGGAACTCGTCGGTTCTTCAGCCGCCTCATGCATGCGTCGAGTGAACAAGTTGCGTGCGGAGGGCGTGATTGTTGCGGATATCTCACTGGTGGATCCGAAGGCTCTTGGCAAATCACTTACCGTTGTTGTGACAGTTGAACTTGACCGTGAACGTCTGGACCTTGTCGACGACTTCAAGCGCGCGATGCGCGCGGCGAAGGAGGTAACTCAGTGCTACATGGTGACGGGTGACGCCGATTTCGTCCTGGTTGTAGCGGTAGAGGACGTCGAGGCCTTTGACGTCTTCGTCAAGACAAAGCTCTATACCAACCCCAACGTGCGAAAATTTCGGAGTATGATCAGCCTTGATCGTGTCAAGTTCGAGCCCCGGGTCACGGTATAGCTTTCGGCGGATTGCGTTGAAGCCATCGATCCAGCCACCTTTGAAGCGCCCTTGGACCTTCAGCTTCCGATTGAATTTCTTTCGCGTGTGGACCATGCGGTCTGTCGGACCATGCGTTCTGGGGCCCGTGCCCGCCGACGTATAAATGAAGCATATTCGAATGAAATGTCGTGCCGACGTGCAACGTCGCTCACCGGCGCACCGGGGGCTATGCTCTCCTGCTGATCCGAAGTTCACAGCGGGCGCCCCCTTAGCCTCTCCGACGTTTGGGCCGCCATGCGTGCCAATGCTGGACCGGCTGTTCGTCAGCGCCTCCTTTCGAATGAAGGTATTCGGTCTCGTCAGTCCGAGAGTATCGGTATTCGGCCCCCTTTCACGCGGTTCCCTAACATAGCAGGACGGCGAAATCGTAATCTGTCAAGCGTCAGCCGTTGCGAAAGGTGTAGCCGTAACCGTTGATCGCCGGTGCGCCGCCGAGATGCGCGTAGAGGACCCTTGATCCCTCTGGAAAGAAGCCTTTCTGGACAAGGTCGATCATCCCTTGCATCGATTTGCCCTCGTAGACGGGATCCGTAATCATACCCTCGAGCCGTGCGCACAGACGGATGGCATCCTTGGTTTCCCCGGACGGAATGCCATAACGCGGGTAGGCGTACTCCTCGAGCAACACCACATCATCCTCGACGAGTTCCGTCCCGAGATGGACGAGCATCGCTGTATGTTGGGCAATGCTTAGCACCTGCGCCTTGGTTTTGGCGGGGGTGGTGGAGGCATCGATACCGATTACGTTCCGCTGTCGACCGTCCTTGGCAAATCCAACGAGCATACCGGCATGCGTCGAGCCCGTGACCGTGCAAACGACGATGTAGTCGAAGGCAAACCCAAGCTGTTTCTCCTGGGCGCGCACCTCCTCCGCGAACCCTACATAGCCGAGGCCGCCATTCTGGTGAACAGACGCCCCGGCCGGTATTGCGTAGGGCCTGCCGCCCCTTGACTTGACCTCATCGAGCGCTTGTTCCCAACTGCGGCGGATGCCGATGTCAAAGCCCTCGTCGACCAGGCGCACCTCCGCTCCCATGATGCGGCTCAAGAGAATGTTGCCGACCACGGCATCCTGATGCGCTACCCAGCTCTCCTGAACCAGGAGACATTTCATGCCGATCTTGGCGGCGACCGCGGCGACCATCCGGGTGTGGTTGGACTGCACGCCGCCGACGGTGACAAGCGTATCGGCATTTGACGCGATCGCGTCGGGGATGATGTATTCGAGCTTGCGCAGCTTGTTCCCGCCAAACGCGAGACCGGAGTTGCAGTCCTCGCGTTTGGCGTAGATTTCCACCTTGCCCCCCAGATGCTTGGCGAGGCGGTCGAGCTTCTCCATGGGCGTGGGTCCGAATGTGAGCGGATAGCGTTCGAACTTTTCCAGCATTTTCTCTCCGGCAACACGCGATGGAGCTGAATTAGCCATTCACGATTCTTTCTAGAGGCGTCTTTGATTTGTCATCGACCGGATTGCGGTCACTATCGACTTCTCAAGCACAGTATTCCTTCTAATATCTGCTCGATGTTTATGGTTGGTCCAAAATTTGCGCCAGCTTGAGCTCTGACCTTGTCATGGCACCTCAAGGCAGCAGCAGCGATATGGCCAACATTTGGTCGCGCTGGAGTAAATCTGCGGATTCATTCGTCACCTCATCAAGGTTTTGTGGCTCGGATCCAACTTCCTTGCAACTGTCGAAATGCTCAGCCCTTTGGCCAGCTCGGCTAACGCAGCCAGACCGCCAGATCAGAAAGAGCACGCTTGCGAAATAGGCCAACTGAAGGAGCAACGAGCAAGCCAGCGTCGTGACGACTACTGTGCGGATGGAATGAGAAGCGAAGTAGACAATCAGAGCGTTGCTGCACAGCACCAGCCCCAGGACGCGACAAAAGATTTTTAAGGGCAACGCCGTTCTCCTGGTTTTGTCTCCTCAGATCATGCTGCGACCTGGTCGGCCGCAATATGGGTCTGGCAGTTCTTCGGGCAGACGCGGGCGCAGGCTCCGCAGCCAATGCAGCGGCCGGCATGATCGACGACCATGATCATGCGATTGAGCTCGCCATCGAAATCGTCATCCTCGTCGTCGCAGGCGCCGAGGATTTCACCCGCGTCATCGACGCCGTAAAGATGCATGACCTCGCGCGAGCAGACCTTGAAACAGCGGCCGCAGCCGATGCAGGTCGTGCCGTCTATAGCGGTGAGATATTCCGGCACCCATCCGGAGCCGTCGCGGGTGGTGAATGTGCTCGTCATCGTAACTTCTTCATTGCAGCGAGCGCTCTCTTGGCACCATCCAACTCGGCAAAAACGGCCGACGTTTCCTCGGCAACATCCTCTAACTCCGTCCATTTTCCCGGCAGATTCTCTGCAAGGTCGCGCAATTTCATCTTGGCAATTGCCGCGCGCAGCTGAAGCTTTCGGACTTTCTTCCCCATCTCATCTAGCTTTGACATAAATCCTTCCTCGAAATCTGTTTCTTCACGCCCGTGTCACGTCGGGATAGGCTTCAATGGCTGCAGTCGCATCGTCGACCAGTTCCGTACCGGCCTCCGCGAGCTTCCTGAACGTCTCGAAGCCGAACCGGTGGATGTCTCGACAGAGCGACCAACCGCCCGGCCGTGAAAAGCAATCGTGCGAAGCCCTCACGGGTTTCATCTCCATCATTGGCGATGTCACCGGGCCGGAGCGCTCCTCGATCGCAAGCCCCACGGCGGTGTAAAACATGTCGAGCCTCCACAGCACGTCCGGATCGGGATCTCCGATGACGGGGATCGCACGGCGCTGTTTTCTGGTGACAATGAAGTCGCCCAGCAGCGTGGCGTCCGATTTGCCTTCCGGCGAGCCGTAGGACTCCTGAGCACGGATCAGCCGCACGAGGCATTTGACGAACGGGGTGGCAAGGGCCGCCTCGTCCACGTTGACAGCAGGGCTGACCGGGGCTTCAGGCATTTCATATTCTCCTCATTTCAGTCCGCTTCCTCGATGGACGATTTCCTTTTTCGGAGACGCCTACTTCGGGCAGACTTGCGCAGCCGACGCCCGGCTCGGGGCGGCCGATTCCACCCAATTGACGTTCCTGTGGCCGACCTTGGACGCTCGACTGCAAGGTCTTCCACCACGGCCAGAATTCGCGTCGAACATCACTTCCGCCGCGATGCGGCCGCAGGTCATCGCAAGATACGAACCTCGACCTCCGGGAAGCTTGTTTTGCGGAGCCGCACAGAGAGCGCCGTAACAAACCTTCCCGCCTCTGTAGTTGGCCAGGGCCTGCAGCAAATCCGGTAGAAGGTGCTCTTTCAGTTCGTCCGGGATAGGCTCCGGACCGTCCAGCGACTTCAATGTCAATTCGACCAACTCGATCGCGCGATCGTTGTTGCCGTTATCGTGATGGTACCGGGCGACAGCCGGATAAGACCGGTACTTAGGGCTGTCGCCTTGCGGGGGATTCAGTGCCAGAATGTGTTCGGACAGTTCCTTGCCCATCGCGAAGCGCTCGGCAGCGGGAAGGCGCGAATGGTCATTAGCCGGGTGGAAAAGTTGGTCTAGCGCCGAAACCCTCCAGTCCTCGGAGTTTTTGTCGATCGCGTCGCGAACCAATTGACGCATCACGGGCAAGCCGGTCCACATGTCTTGAATTTTGTGAAGCAACAGATGCGCATGAGCCAGGCGGAAATTGGGGTTGTCCGGCAACAAGGCGATGCCGTCTTCGATCGCCGAGCGCGCGGTCTTCCAATCCTCTGTCTTCACCGCCGCCCAAAATTTGTCATTGATCGGCTTCTTCAACGCTTGTTCGCGCGCTATGGGTTCATTTCTGGCGATCCGCTCCGTATCGGCGGATTTCGCTTGATCGCTGGTGCGCCAGCTGCCGTTAAGCACTTTCGGCAAAACCTCATCGAGTCGCATCGGATGATCGATAAAGGCGATGTGGCCGTCTCGGTCGACCACGAACGAGGTCGGAATCCCGACAGAAAAGCTGGGTTCCCTCCAAAGCTTCTTCATTTCGCCTGTGTAGTCGAACGCGATCCGATAATTCAGATTCGAGCACTTTTCGGTCAACCACGTGTCCAACTTGGTTCGGGCCTCGACGGCCGTTGGAGCGTCTTCATCAGCCGCGATGCCGACGACCTCAAGTCCGCTGTCCTTGTATTTCTCCTGCAGCTGCGTCAGATGGGGCATCGCCGACACACATGGTCCGCACCAAGTTGCCCAAAACTCGACGATGTACACTTTGCCGGGCTGGAAGTTCGTGAGGGGCTCGCCACGCAGCCAATTCTGCACTTTGGTCGAAGGAGCCGGTGACTCCATCTGCAATACCATGTTGCTCTCCAAGGCTATTGCCAAAGGTTGCGCGACTTTATGCGCGAGCTTGTTTCCCGCTTAGAGAGGGGCACAAGGGTAGCAGAAAGGAGAGCGGCTCTCGTCTCGCGCATTTGCATGCAGTCAGCCTTCCCTCAGTGTTGCCAAATCGCAATCAGCAAAGGTCAATTAGCAAAGGGCGTGCCGGCGCTCTCGGTGCGCAGTAAGCGCATGATTTCGCGTTCAAAACCCTCGATCTGCCAAGATAGCCAGCTGTATTGAACCCGACATGTTTTCTGCCGGTGTCAGGTTTTGGACAAGGATCACGCGTTTCGCGTTGCCAGAAAAGCCTAGCCACGGACGACTCAACATGCATTCGGGCCGAGGGACGTGGCCGATGGACATCATGACTGCGTTGGCTACCGCCAGGCTCGTCCATCATCGTCCGCTTCACGCCACCGGCTTGAGCTTCTTGCCGTTCCGATCGCTCAGGCGATAGCGGATCTCGCCATTTGCGATTGTAAAGGGCCGCTCCATCCGAGCGCCGCCTGGTGCCCTGCCCTCTTTCGCCTTGCGATTGAATTCCTGGCTGGCGACGTCGGAGTTCTTCACGACGAAGCCCGGTCCAACTGCTGCTCGCCAATACCGCTATCGTAGATTGACGATGATGATCGTGGCGAAAAAGGCCATGATGAGTGCCGGCTGGTGAACTCTCCGGGATTTCCCGCTTTGTGTCGTTATCTTCTGTGTCCCCCTGTGCTCAGGCGCTACAGGGACCACCTTGTTCGAATGTGAGCGTTGTCGGGATTGACCACCCCCAAAGGCCGCTCGGTCGCCACGCGGGTCGGGTCGGGCAGGCTGAAAACGCTGAAGATGCGGCCGCCCTCGCCGCTGACCCGGCTACCATCCCAGGCGATGACAACGTGATTGATGCCATCGTTCGCGCCGAGGCCGGCAAGAGCCCGACCGTCCGACTCGAAGGTCGGTGCCTTGGCCGCTGCACGGTGGGTGTTCAGCTCCCGGCCAGTGGTGAGGGAATCGTGATACGCCAATACGATGCCGGCTACGGGTCCGAACTCGGCCTGCCGCGCTGAAACGACGCTCTTTCTCGACCTGACGCCGACCTGCGGAGCCCCGGTTTTGACCGCATTGAGGAGCGCCTGTACCTCTGCCGGCCGTTGGTCTCCGCGTTACGGATCATCTCGGGCGAGCAGAACCCGGAGAGCGCGCTGGAGACGTCCGGGATGTTCTCGGGCGGCGCGTGCAGATTGGCTCCGAGAAGCTTCGCGAAGCTTGCACGTTTGCCGCGATCTTTCTCCGACTTGGCATCAGGATAGTGACCCAGTGAGTAGAGTTTCGAACAGTGTCGGTGCTGCTTCGGAACCCGTCAGCGAGCCAAAAACAGCGGCAATGGCGGCTTCCCAACTATCCATCTCGTCACGCCACCGAAGAGCCGCTCGCGCAGCCGGCGGCTGCCATAAGCTCCCATGACTATCACATCGGCAGACGTGTCGATTGCGTGCTGCGCGAGCACCATAGCCACCGGTTTGCCGGCGCTCGCCAGCCGGTCAACCGACACCCGAGCACCGTGCCGAGTGAGATAGGCAGCGATGTCGGCTCCCGGCTCGGCGCCGTTTCCGGTGCAGGTCGCCTCGGGATCGACTAGTGCGACACGAACTTCCTCAGCACCGGCTAGCAGATCCAGCGCTTCCCGAACCGAACGGGACGCCTCGACTCGCGAATCCCAGCCGACCAGCACGCGCCGTGGCGACAGAGTCGCCTCAGCGCCCTCCGGCACGACAAGCACCGGCTTTCCGGTATCAAACAAGCTGCCGTTGATAACAAGGGGTCCGAGGTTAATGTCGTTGAGAAGTGCGGGGCCGACGATTGTCAGGTCGTTGCAGAGCGCCCGCTTTCGCACCGCATCACCGACGCTGGCCTGATCGCAGTTGGCAATATCGACATCATAGCACCGCCACGTGGCTCTCAGCAGTTTGTGAATTTCCCTGGATGTTGTTTCCAGTCTGGCCATGTCCTGTGAAAATCTCTCGATTTGCCTATACCGTTTTTCCAGTCTGGCAATGGCCTGTGCGCGTTGCGTAGGCCACGCGGGGATGCCATCGCCTAGCAGCGGAGGCGACATAGCGAGCGGCGGAGGCGACATAATCAGTACGGAAAGGTACGCGCCGACCTCGGCACACAAGCCGGCAGCTGTTCTGACGTCCTGATCGGGGTGGTCGGCTCCCGTCACACTGAGTACGCTTTTGAAGGCCATCTGACTGCTTCTTTCTAAGTATGTCGTACCTGTAGGCGCGTTTCGAAGCCGCAAGACTTGCCCTCAGCACGACGAAGATGGAGAGTGGCACTACATCCGTTCGCTATTCAGTCGTCCGGCTTCTCGAGCGAGTAGCCGGCCGACCTGACGGTACGAATGACGCTGCCGGGCGAGGCCGTCTTCAGCGCCTTTCTGATCCGGCTGATATGGACGTCGACGGTGCGTGCACCGATGTGGATATTGTCCGGCCAGGCCGCGGCGATCAGCTCGTCTCGGCTGAAGACCTTGCCGGGATTCTCAAGCAAATGCCGCAGCAGGTTGAATTCGATCGGTCCGAGATGGATGTCGTGGCCATTGCCGCGAACTCGGTGGGCATCGAGCTTCATCTCAAGGCTGCCGCAGCAGAGCCAGCTGCCGTTTTCGATCCCGTTTGAACCCGGCTTTGGCAGCGCCAGCTTCATCCGTAGACAGTCAAGCAGCTTGGCCGGCGCGAAGGGCCGCACAAAGCTCTCGTCAATGCCTGCCTTCCAGAGATCGAGGTGCTGGTTCTCGGCGCCGGGCGCGATCAGGGCAATAACGGGCAGGCCGCCGGTCCGGGGCTCCCCCTTGAGCCGGGCGCAGATTGTAGAGCCTGTCGCGCTTGCTGGCCCGCAGTCCAGCACTACCGCCTGGAGCTCCCGCTCATCGGCAAATGCAAGTGCTTCCTTCACCCCGCCTGCCGGCTCACTCGTAAAGCCGTCCACTCCCAGAATGTGGCTGAGGAACAGATACAACTCAGCATCTTGCGAACAGATCAGGACCAGTGGCTTCATCGGCGCTACCCCAAGAACCAAATCGGCATCGGCCGCCTCGGTTGAGTGGGCTGGCCATGGCATGTCCTCAAGGCCTGACATGATCCCCTTGCTCGAAAATCGGTTCCATCACGCCCGCGCCACCTCGGGATGAGCCTCAATGGCTGCGGTCGCATCGCCGGCCAATTTGGTACCGACCGCGGCGAGTTTGCAGAACGTCTCGAAGCCGAACCGATGGACGTCGCGCAGGGTCTTCGACAGAACGACCAACCGCCCGGCCGTGAGAAGCACGCGCCCGAAGCCCTCATGGCTCATCTCCATCATCGGCGATGCCATCAGGCCGGAGCGCTCCTCGATCGCAAGCCCGACGGCGGTGTAAAACATCTCCAGCCTCCACAGCACATCCGGATCGGGATCGCCGATGATCGGGATCGCACGGCGCTGTTCCCTGGTGATGATGAAGTCGCCTAGCAGCTCGGCGTCCGATTTGCCTTCCCAAGACCCGTGGGAATCATGAGCCCGGACCAGCCGCACGAGGCATTTGACGAACGGGGTGGCAAGGGCCGCCTCGTCTTCGGCGACAGCAGGGCTAACCACGGCGTCAGACATTTCGCCCACTCCTCATTTTAGTCCTCGACCTCGAAGGACGGTCTCTGTTCGGCGACACCTGCCTGCGCCAGCACCTTGCGCAGCCAAGGGGGAGGACACGTCCTGAGCATCATCTGCGTGCGCAACAGCACCTCTTGGATGCTTTGGGGGTGCGGCACTTTGATCGGATGAATTTTTGCCGAAACAACCTTGGCTGCCGAAGGCCCCCCGATAGCCAGACAAAACAGGAGATGACAGCCCTTCAGCGCCTCCACCTTCGGGGTGATGCGGTCGTCGCCATCAGTTCGATGCTTCCCGCTCTCGTCGGAAACGTCATCGAAGGCCACGGCTTCGACGAGATTCCACTCCTCGCGCGTCACGTCGTAGACGGCGAAGCGCCTGGCCGAACCGAAATGAGCGTTGAGGTTCATCATGTCCTGCGTGGCGATAGCCACGCGCAATGCGCCGGCTTGGCGTTCCGGCGTCGGTGCGTGAACCTCGTCAGTGACGAGCGAGAGGCGACGAACGGAGCTCATCTGGCATTTCTCGCTTACGGAGTGGATCAAGCGCCTCAGGCGTCGGCGTGTGCCGGTTGGCTTCAAAGATGTTGGCAACCTCGAAGATCAGGTCGCGGGTCCCCTGGTAGAGGATTGTGAGCTTGTGCTGACTGCCGAGGCGGTCGAAGATCGGGAAGCCGACGCGCATGAGCGGAATGCCGAGGCGCTGCGCCGCCTGGCGGCCGTGGGAATGGGTGACGAGAAGATCAGCGCCGGCGCCAAGCGCTTCCAAATCGCCGAGATCGCCAATCTGAACCGACTGCGCCGGTACTTCCTCCAAAATTTTCGACATATCGGTCGTGGTGACCGCCGCCGCGATTTCGGAGCCCATGCCGATGAAGAAGCTCGCGAGTTGGTAGAGTTGGTCTGGTTCAGCAGCGATCGCAATTTTCTTGCCTCCAAAGTGGAAATGTCCGTCGAGCAACGCGTCCTGCAACTGCGTCCGGCGACGGCGCACCTCAGCCGGCGCCGCCGCGCCCGAAACCGCGGACAGCAGCGAGACGAACCGGTCGGCGTCCTTCAATCCAGTCAGCGACCGGAACAGCACGTAAGGCACGCCGGTCAACCTCTGCAGCAGCTCGGCCGGGCGGCGCATATGCTCACCGATGACGATGCATTGCTCGGCCGTGCCAAGCTCACGGATATCCTCGACACTGGTGCCGCCATAGGTGGTCGTGATCCAGCGGTCGGGCACCCTACCGTCGAGCGAGCCGGAGACGTCCGGCAGAATCACGGGCTTCAGTCCAAAGCTTTCAACCATCTCACGTAAATGCTCGATATCAGCCACAGTGAGATTCCAGCCAGGCAGGATCACGATCTTCTTCGACTGCCGCGCCTGCTCGCCGGGACGCGTAATCCTTTCGATCATCGCGGTGACAGCCTTGGCCCAGCCCTCTTCGATCGCGCCGTCGAAATCCGGTGTGTTGGCTAGCAACACCTCCGTACCCGCGAGTTCTTCCGTGCGCGTCAGCCTGATATTGGCGATATCTCCTGCGCAGTCTTCGCCCCGGGTTTCCACCAGCGCCGTCGTGCAGACCCCGATCAGCGTTGGCTTTGTGCGGGCCTTGAGGTTGAGGATCGCCTCTTCCAGATGGTCCGCCCCGCCAAGGATCGTCGCCACCTCGTCTATCGCCGTTGTCTGCAAGGGGATGGCTTCCTTGAAATGCCGAACGAACAGCACGAGCGCAAAGCTGGTGCACCCCTGGCTGCCGTGGAACAACGGCATCGCACCGTGGACGCCAAGAAAGGCCAAGGCGGCACCCAGCGGCTGCGATGACTTCAGCGGATTGACCGCCGCCGCTTTGGTCTGGGGAAGGATGCGGACCATGGCCTCCTCAACACTCGCCGAGTTCGTCGGCCATCGTGCCGGCGAATTTCTTGAAAGCCTGGACAGTCGCGGTCTCGCTCTTTGTGCGCGGCAGTTCCTCCCTCACCGCAGGCTGGCAATCCCATGGTGCCGGCTCCCGCACCTGGCACCAGATCGGGTTATGAATGGCGAGGTCGATCTGGCGTACGAGTTCCACCATGCCGTCATAGCCGGCGTAAGGATGTTGGCGCTCCTGGTTGATATCGAGCCAGGGTGTCTTGGCCTTCAGCGCGATGAACTGCGTGCGCCCGCCCGACAGCATGATATCGGCCTTGTGTTCTGAGAGCATGGCGTAAAGCTCGCGCGCTGCCATCTGCTCGAATATGTGGTTGTCGTCCTTGAGGATCTGCTTGATGCGCTGCTTGTCTTCGACGGTCGACTTCTTGACAGAGGTGCCGACGATCTCGATGCCGATCTCCATCAGCGCATGGACGACCGACCAGGACTTCACACCGCCGGTGTTGAGCAGCACGCGCTTGCCTTTGAGCCTGGGCCGGTAGGCCGCGAGCTTCTTCCAAGCGATCGCCTCCTCCTCTGCAATCAATGCCTCGGTGCGGCCGAGGATCTCCGGATCGGCACCCTTGTTCACGAGCAGCCGAGAGATTTGTCGGAGCGCTTCCGAGGTGTCGGTGATGCCGTAAAAGGAGCCCTCGAAAAAGGGGATGTCCCACCGCTGGTCCATCTTGCGGGCGAGATTGATGAGCGCGGTCGAGCACACCATCATAGCCGCCCGCGCGCGGTGCGCGGAAGCAATGTCGAGGTAACGCGCGTCACCCGGAATGCAGGCCCGCACCCGGATCCCGAGCCGGTCAAGGAGCGGTTTCACCAGCCAGAATTCACCGGAGAGGTTGAATTCGCCAAGAATGTTGATGTCATAGGGTCCGGCGTCGTCCGGTTCTACCGTGCCGATGACATGCTCGAGCAACGCCTCGCCGGCAAGCTTGTTGCCGAGATTCTTGGAGCCGACGAAGCCTGGCGCATTGACCGGCACCACCGGTAGGCTGAACTTTTCCGCCGCGCGCTTGCAGACGGCCTCGATGTCGTCGCCGATCAGCGCCGTCACGCAGGTCGGATAGACGAAGATAGCCGGCGGCCCATACGCTTCCTTGATCTCGCGGATCGCTTTGAAGAGCTTCCGCTCGCCCCGCCCCATCACCAGGTCGAGTTCGGTGAGATCGGTCGTGAAGCTCGTGCGCCACAGCGTTGGCCCGGACGAAGCCGCACCGCGGTTGTCCCAGGAATTGCCCTCGCAGGCGAGCGGCGCATGGATCAGGTGCGCGACGTCGGTGATCGGCTGCAGCACGATCTTGGCGCCATCGAAGGCACAGCCGCCGGCCGCCGCCCCGGGGGTCAGTGGCTTCGAACAGCCCTCCTTGCGCGCCTTGGCATCCTTGCCGCGGTTCTGCTCGCAGGCAGGCTCGTTGAAGACATCCTGGATTTTGGCTCTGAGCGAGGACATTGCGTTGGTCTCCGAAGTCCCTTCGGGAAGACGAGCGGCCTCACCGAAGAGCCGGCCGCCACCCTTAGCGGGTGAGGTCATACGAATAGTCCGTCACGCCCGTCTCGCTTGTCTCGCGATCGAGCTTGTCGAAGATCTTGTCGAGGATCGTCGTCAGGACGCGCAACCCGCCTTGGTAGCCCATGAGCGCAAAGCGATGGTGATGGTGCCGGTCGAAGATCGGAAACGTCAGCCGGATCAGCGGCGTGCCGGTGTCGCGCTCCAGATACTTGCCATAGGAGTTGCCGATCAGCAGGTCCACCGGCTCGGTGAAGAGCAGCGAGCGCATGGCCCAGAGGTCCTTGCCCGCCCAGACTTGAGCGTCCTTGCCGAAGGGCGATGATGCAAGCAGTTCCTTCAACTCCGCTTCCCATGCCGAGGTGCCGTTGGTGGCGAGGCAATGGGTCGGCTCGCCGCCCGTCTCCATGATGAAGCGGGCCATGGCGTAGACAAAGTCCGGATCGCCGTAGATGGCATATTTCTTACCGTGCAGCCAGGATTGGCTGTCCGCCATGGCGTCAACAAGTCGGCCGCGCTCCAGGCGGATTGCCTCGGGGATTTGCTTGCCGGAAATCGCGGAGACCTCCATCAGGAAGTCGTCGGTCGCCTGGACTCCGAGCGGGTAATGGAACGAGGCAGTCGCCTGCCCTACCCCCTCGCAATACTCCAGTGTTTTTCGGGTGTTGTAATGCTGTAGCGAAAGTGTCGCCTCGGCATTGAGTGCCTTCCTCACGTCTTCGATCTTCGTGCCGCCGTCGTACATGCGGTATTCGCCGTCCGACGGCGTGTCGAACTGGTCAGAGGCGTCTTGGATGAAGGTATAGGAAACGCCTATCAGATCGAGCAGGCGCTTGAGTTCCCGGTTGTTGCCAACACAGAAGCCGTCGAAACCCGGAATGATGTTGATGGTTCTCTCGGCTTCCGTTCGCTCCTCGCCTTTCCAGAAATGCTCCAAAATGCCCTTGACCGCGACGTCATAGCCGTCGACATGGCTGCCGACGAAGGCCGGCGTGTGGGCGAAGGGCACGTCGAAGTCGCGCGGGACCGAGCCTTCGTCCTTGGCGTTCTCGATAAAGCTGTGCAGGTCGTCGCCAATGACCTCCGCCATACAAGTGGTCGAGACGGCGATCATCTTCGGGTCGTAGAGTTGGTACGTGTTGGCGAGCCCGTCGACCATGTTCTTCAGGCCACCGAACACTGCCGCGTCCTCGGTCATCGAGGAGGAAACTGCCGAAGCAGGCTCCTTGAAATGGCGCGACAGGTGCGAGCGGTAGTAGGCCACGCAGCCCTGGCTGCCGTGGACGAAGGACATGGTTCGCTCGAAACCGGCGGCCGCGAACACCGCGCCGAGCGGCTGGCAGGCTTTGGCGGGGTTCACGACAAGCGCTTCGCGAGCGAGGTTCTTTTCGCGGTATTCCCACGTCTTGGTGAATTCGCCTTGGTCGGTAACGACCTGGTCCGGGTGAGGACATTCGAAATTCAGCCTCTTCTCGGCGAGCATCTGCCTGTATTCCGGCTCGCGGAACAGGGGCGCGTGGTCGAGAACTTTTTCAGCCGACTGCGGCATGGGTGGTTACCTCTTCTCCATCTGGCCGCGCCATACGGCGGCACAGGGACGTCGAAACGTTTCAGGTCTCCCGCGGACAAAGGGCCACAGGCGTTCAACGGCCTCCCGGCTTCCGGGAGGCCAGGTTTTTCATTCGGCTGCGATCGCCGCCGACGGCTCGGCTTTTTTCTTCCAGGGAGCGTCGTAGAGGCCCCAGACCGGGTTGTTGATGGCCAGATCCATGTCGCGGGCGAAGATGGCGAAGCCGTCGTAGCCGTGATACGGGCCGGAATAATCCCAGGAATGCATTTGACGGAACGGTATGCCCATCTTCTGGACCGGGTACTTCTCTTTGATGCCGGAGCCCACGAGATCAGGACGGATCCCCTCGATGAACTTCTCCAGCTCGTAACCAGTCACGTCGTCATAGATCAGCGTGCCCTTCTTCACGTAATGGCCGGTGCGCTGATAATCGTCGTTGTGGCCAAATTCGTAGCCAGTGCCGACAATAACCATGCCCAGGTCCTCATATGCCGTGACAACGTGACGGGGGCGCAGCCCGCCGACATAGAGCATCACCGTCCTGCCTTCGAGGCGCGGCCGGTACTTGGCTATGACCGCATCGACCAGGGGCCGGTATTTGGCGATGACCGCCTCGGCCTTAGCCTCGATTTCCGGCCCGAAATGCTTGGCTATCTTGCGCAGAGAGGCTTCAGTCTGGGAGGGGCCGAAGAAATTGTACTCCATCCAGGCGATGCCATACTTTTCCTCCATATGCCGGCAGATGTAGTTCATCGACCTGTAGCAATGGATGAGATTGAGCTTGGCCTTCGGCGCTCGCTCTATTTCGGCCAGCGTAGCGTCGCCCGACCAGTTGCCGACCACGCGCAGGCCCATCTCCTCGAGCAGGATGCGCGAAGCCCAGGCGTCGCCCCCGATATTGTAGTCGCCGATCACATTGACATCGTACGGGCCGGCCTCGAACTGGACGTCCTTCTTCTCGAACACCCAGTCGCGGATCGCGTCGTTGGCGATGTGGTGGCCGAGCGATTGCGAGACGCCGCGGAAGCCCTCGCAGCGTACCGGCACAATCGTCTTTTCGTGCTCCTTGGCCTTGTTGCGGGACACCGCTTCGGTGTCGTCGCCAATCAGACCGATCGGGCATTCGGATTGCACACTCATGCCCTTGTTCAGCGGAAACAGTTCCTCGATCTCGTCGATGATCCGTTCCAGCTTCTTGTCGCCACCAAAAACAATGTCCTTCTCCTGGAAATCGGAGGTGAACTGCATCGTGACGAACGTGTCGATGCCGGTCGTGCCGACGTAGTAGTTGCGGCGTTGCGACCAGGAATATTGCCCGCAGCCGACCGGGCCGTGCGAGATATGGACCATATCCTTGACTGGACCCCACACCACGCCTTTCGAGCCGGCATAGGCGCAACCGCGAATCGTCATCACTCCGGGGATGGACTTGATGTTCGATTTGACCTCGCATTCGGAAAGGACCTCGCTTTCCTCGCCAGCCTCGTCGCCGCTCTTTGCGACGCTGAGGTGCTTTTTGCGACGCTTCGCCGCCTTGTCAGGATATTGCGACAGCACCTCCTCGATAAGCTTCGCATGGAGGGCGCCGTCATTCTCGTATTCCAGGCTCATGGGACCCCTTTCAAGGTTAGGGTGACGCCTCACCAACGAGGCGCCGTTCTTTGAAAGGCGCGGCAGGTCAAGGCCGCGCCTCGTTCGGCAGCGGTCGTTACTGTGCGGCCGCCTTGGCCGCTTCCTTGACCTGAAGCTCGGCAAGCATCTGCTCGTCCGTCTTCATGATGCCGAAGTCGAGCAGCATGTCCTCGAGCTCCTCCATGGTGATCGGGGTGGGGATGGTGCCCTGGCCCGAATTGTTATGGATCTTCTCGGCCAGCGCCCTGTATTCCCCGGCCTGCTTGGAGTCCGGCGCATACTGGATCACAGACATCTTCCTGAGCTCGGCGTGCTGGACGATGTTGTCGCGCGGCACGAAGTGGATGAGCTTGGAATTGAGCCTGGAAGCCAGCGCTTCGGCGAGGTCGAGCTCGCGGTCGGTTTGGCGCTCGTTGCAGATCAGGCCGCCGAGCCGCACGCCACCCGAATGAGCGTATTTCAGGATACCCTTGGCAATGTTGTTGGCGGCATAGAGCGCCATCATCTCGCCGGACATGACGATGTAGATTTCCTGAGCCTTGTTCTCGCGGATCGGCATCGCGAAACCGCCGCACACTACATCCCCGAGCACGTCGTAGGAGACATAGTCGACATCGTCATAGGCGCCGTTCTCCTCGAGGAAGTTGATCGAGGTGATCACGCCGCGACCGGCGCAGCCGACACCCGGCTCGGGGCCGCCCGACTCCACGCATTTGATGCCTTTGTAGCCGACCTTGAGCACATCCTGGAGTTCGAGGTCTTCCACCGAACCTTCCTCTGCCGCGAGGTGCAGGACCGTATCCTGCGCCTTCGCGTTCAGGATCAGGCGGGTGGAGTCGGCTTTGGGGTCGCAGCCGACGATGAGGATTCTCTGCCCGAGGTCGACAAGGGCGGCGAGGGTATTTTGGGAGGTGGTGGACTTGCCGATGCCGCCCTTGCCGTAAAAGGCGATCTGACGCAAACCTGACATGTAGCTTTCCTTCCTTCGTTCCATTCATCGCGGCTGCCGCGACACGAATGCCGGTCGGGCAGCTGTCGCCGCCTCGCACCCAAGGTTTCAAGACTCGTGCCAATTTGGCTCGTCGAATCGAAGAATAATTTTGTGGTTGTTTTTCAGGTATTTAGCTTGAAGCCGCAGAAAGGATCGTCGGAACAAGCCGTGTAGCGGACCCGACAATGGCGACACAAAGCGTCGGATCGCGATCCTCAGTCACGCATTCGTTCGGACCGCATCGTTGTGTTGAGGTGGGCGAACAGCATCTCGACCCTCTTGCGTTTTTGCGGGATGCTGCGAACTCTCCTGTTCCGGCGAGCTGACGTGCTTGGTCTCGCGTGCCCTCATCGACACTGCGCGGAATCTTGCGCCACGCTGGCATACCTGCGAGCCACCGCCAGCAATTCGGGGCTGCGGGCGATCATCCGCAATATCATCAACCCAAGAGGCTCGGCTCACTTATCGGCGCAGGAGTTCAGTATCGGCGTCATCGCCTTCACATGTTCGTCGATCCGCTCGAGCACTTTCGCCGCGACAACGTCGCGCTCAGGCAGATGCCACCAGTGCTCGTTGACGAGTTCGACGGTCTCGACCACTGCCTTCAGGACTGCCGGCTCCGGAAGCCTTGCACGGTTCGCGAATGCTTTCCATCGCGGTGCTGCTAGCGCCTTGAACGAGCGCTCCCCTCCAAGCGAAAGCGCCATGGCGTCGGCGGGAATATATGGCACGGTCGACAGAACGTCGTAGATTGGTGCAAGCACCGGCTTGTCGCCGTTGCCGGGATAAATCAAAGACCAGTTCTTCAGGTGCATGTCGCCATGGCCGGTGATGACCGTCAACACCAGAAGGCGGACGAATTCGAGAGCCGCCGTAGGCGAGACGGCTACGCCAAGGGCCAAGGCTATGTCGTGATAAGCGGCCCCCTCATTTTTGCGCGAGGGATAGACACCGAAGACCTGAGCGAAATCCTCGATGTGTATCCTCTCGCCATCGGCGCCGCGATCGAAGCGTTTGACAAGAAGGACCTTGCCCTCCTACAGCGTGTTGAATTCTTCGGGAACGCCCTCAAAATCGGACTTCTCGACCAGTTCGCATTCAGGAACCTCCATGCCGATCGCTGCAGCCAGCGCCAGGTTGGCGAATTCGTTCTCGGAAACGCCCGGAAACGCCGCCGAAGGGAACTTGGCGATGTACCGGCCCTGCTCGTCGTCCATCGGCAAGGTAAGGCCACCGCCTTTTCCAGTGTTCTTCATGACCGACAGCTTCATCTGCACGCCGGCAAGTGAGAACCGTGCCTTGGGCTTATCTTTTGAAGCATCCTGCGAAACCGCTATCGCGCCGTCACTGGGCAACGCCCGTACGGCTCCCGGCAGATCGGCGCCCAGCGCCGCTAAAAGATCGAAATCATTGCCTGGCCGGACAATGCCTTCGTGGTGCTTTTCCATCGCCTCGCGCAATTTCTCCTCCGGCAGTAGGTTCGCGAAGAAAGCGGGCAAGGCGCCCGCCAGAGGCTTCGGATCTTTCCGCAATCCTCCCGTCGCTGCCCGGAACGACAGGCTGAAAACCGGAAAGCCGCCCGTCGCGCGGTAGGCCTCATCGAAGTTGAATGCATTGAAATCGCCCGGCGTCCTAACGATTGTGCCGACCTTCAGTGCGTTCAAGAGCACGTCCAGCGACGGGATCGTCTTAGCGGGGCGAAAAACTGGAGCCATGATCGTCATCGTCAGGTTGAGGAACAAAAGCGGGTCGATCGTCATCATCATTCGGACGCAATAGAGCCTGGACAGCCGGCACCATGACTTGCGGAACCATCATCATTTCCAGACCGAGTGCGCGAGCGATATTCATGAGCGTCGTCGCACGCGCCGCTGCGGCTCCCTTTTCGATGTCGCGATAGCGGGGACGGGATATACCCGCCAAATCAGCGACCTGCTCCTGCGTCATGGCAGCGGCCAGCCTCGCCTGCCTGAAAAGCCGACCGATTTCGCGCAGAATTTCCGATTCAGATGCCATCATGATACCTATACGATCAATTCCAATGCGCGATGATACGCAAAGGTATCTCATTGCTCCGGTGAGTGCGATATGAGCCCAAGGGACCGGTGCGACCTGGGAGAGCAACTCGGCGGGATATCGATGCCCTGGCTGCGGACATAATCGACAGCGCAGCTGAGATAGACGGTAAAGCGCGTAGGCTATTGGCGGCCCGTTCAGTTCTGGCTGTCGGAAAGGCGCCCGAAGCCGGTTGCGAAGTTCGCCGTTGATCTCCGCCGCCCGGAGCTGCACGAGCATATGCGCACCGTGAAGTGACCAGCGCATCTGCTGCTTCTTGACCATACGTTTCCCGACGACTGAGTTCACCGCCGACTCGGCGAGAGTGGTGGCGACGGCGAAGCCCAGCCCGGTAGCGCTTTCCATCCTTTCTGACTCAGTAAGACTAGGCGCCCGCCGCCACGTGCGGGCGACGCTGGCATCAACCGGCGGGCAGATGCGCCGAGGGCAACAAGCGCGCCTGACGCAACGCCGCCAGATCAGCCGAGCCGGTGCAGAAGCAGGCGACGGCCAACTGGCGGATGACGATCTCGAAATGCGCGACAACCGCCTCGGTGGATACCGTAGCCGCTCGCAGCACGCCGGCCGCCTGCCCGGCGATGTCCGCGCCCAGGCGGATGGCCTTGGCCACGTCGACGCCGTCGCGGATCCCGCCCGACGCGATCAGCTTCACCTTTGGCAGCGCCCGACGTACCGCCTGCACGCTGGCCGGGGTCGGAATCCCCCAATCGGCGAACGCCATCGCCACTGCACGGTCGGCGGCATCGCGGGCGCGCTCGCCCTCCACCGCGGCCCAACTGGTGCCGCCGGCGCCGGCGACATCGATCACCGCCACGCCCGCCTCGACGAGCGCACAGGCCACCGGGGCGGATAGGCCCGACCCCACTTCCTTGGCCACGATCGGCACGCCCACGCTGCGCGCGGCGCGAGCGATCTGCGCCAGGACGCCGCGCCAGTCGCGGTCGCCCTCCGGCTGTACCGCTTCCTGCAGCGGATTGAGATGGACGATGAGTCCATCGGCCTCCAGCGCATCCACCGCCCGGCGCGCCAGGTCCAGGCCGTCGGCCTCGCGCAGTTGCGCGGCGCCGATATTGGCCAGCAAGGGAATGTCTGGGGCCAGGCGGCGCAGCGTGCGCGTCAGCCCCTGGGAGTTGCGGGATTGCAGGCTCACGCGCTGCGAACCGACGCACATGGCGATCCCCAAGGCTTGCGCTGCCTCGCTCAGATGCCGGTTGATGGCCTCGGCGCGTGGCATGCCGCCGGTCATGGAGCTGACCAGCAGCGGCGCGCGCATGGTCTTGCCCAGCAGCGAGGCGCGCAGGTCGATCTGCGTCAGGTCCAACTCGGGCAATGCGCAGTGTTCGAAACGGATGTACTCCCAGCCGGCGGCGACCGTGGCCGGCGCCGTTCGCTGATCCAGCACGATGTCCAGATGGTCGTCCTTGCGCCGGCTCAGGGCGGTGTCGCTCATGCTCGCTCCATCCGTCTCATCGGGCGACGGCGTTGCGTCGGATCGGACCGACGGCAGCGCGCGCACGCCGCCGCCTCCCGCGCGTTCAGGCCGGCGCACGCTGGCCTCCCCCCCAGCGTCGCTGCGGTAGCGGCTGTTCGAGGTCTGGTAGTACTGCGCGCGGATGGCCGCCATGGCCTCGATCAACGGTCCCCACGGCGCGGGAAAGCGTTCTTCCGCCATCACCCGGTGCAGCATGCGCGTATGGCCGGCCAGCTCGTCGTTGAGGAACTCCACCACAGGCATAGCCGGATAGCGCTGCAGCAGCAGGATCGCCGCGTTGTCGGCCTCGCCGGCCGACCTGTCCTTGTCGCGGCCATGCAGATCGTTCTGCAGGCGCCCTATCGCGGAGATGAGCCGCAGGACCTGGCGAAACGCCGGACGCGCGCGCAAGGTCGCCATGTTCAGCCCCCACAGCAACGACAGGCAACAGAACACGTTCGTGTAGGCGACCGAATCGATACCGTTGTGCAGGTACTCGGCGTAGGACCAGCGTTCCGCCCCTGCCGCCTGCGCGTGTCCGGCGCGCAGCGCCGCGCAGTAGCACCGGGTATCGTCGAGAAGATGAGCATAGTCGCGACGATCGTAGGCGAGCGCGGCCAGCGAAGCGCGCAGCACAGCGCAGCCCTCGAATCCGGGGAGCGCGCACGGCACGCCCTGCCCCAGCGCCTGCTCCACCGCGACGAGCTGCTCCGGCGCGATCAGGCCAAGGTCGTTGCAATCGTCGAGCCAGAACAGCAGCGACAGTTCGCGATAGAACGCCACGATCAGCGTTTCGTCCTGCGGATCGCGGCCGGTGCGGGCGCTGGTGTCGCGCAGGCTCGGGTGGATGCGCTGCAGGATGTACTGGCCGCCCCTGACCGCTTCCACAGCATGCTCGTCGGCGAACCCGGTCAGGGAACGCCCCCACTCCAGCACCTGCTGCAGCGCGCGTTCGTTCTGGATCATGGCGCCGCTCCTGCTCCCTCGGCCAGGACGCGCCGCCCCCAGCAAAGCGCCAGCCACAACCCGGCGAGTTCGGCCACGCGCACCACCCGGGTGGGGCAATACAGTTCCTTGCCGATCCACAGCGGCGTCTGCGGCAATGCATGCGCCGCATGGCGGGCGAGCATCCACTCCAGCGCACGCCCCACCGCCTGCGCGATGCACCGGCGCCCTGTCGGCTCTTCGCTCCCGTCCAACACGTGCAACGCGAACAGCGCATAGGCGGTTTCCTCGAATGTGGACGCGCGACCGGCGCCCCAGCCGCCGTCGCCGCGCTGCGCCTGCAGCAGTGCCGCCAGCGCGCGCTCGTCGCGCCACTGGGGCTTGCCTTGCGCCAGCGCAGCGACCGCATGCGCGGTGGGATACAGCCACGAAACGTGCCATTTTTCGTTGTCCCATAGACCGTGCGGGTTGCGATTGGCCTCGACGTAGGCGCTGGTGCCGGCGGCGGGCTTTCCCAACATTCGCAACGCATACAGGGCGTGGATGTTGGTCGACACCGAGGCATTGCGCTCGCCGGGGAAGGTGACAAACAGCTCGCCGATTTCGAAATGGCGCAACGCATCGACCGCCGGGTCGCGGCCTGCAAGGCGCAGGACACACAACGCAACGGCGGTGTCGTCCGCATCGGCCGCGAAGTGCAAGGCCGGGCCCAGACCGCGCACGCCAAGGCGGGTGTCGAGCTCTGCGACGATCACTTGCACCGCCTCGGCGAGCGCGGGATGCGCGAACAGCCCAGCCAGATGCAGGGTGTACAGCGACCAGCATGGCTCGAACACATTGATCGGCCAGACGTTGGGAACGACACCTTCGATGCCGCTGCGCGTCGCCCGCGATGCCGCCTGCAGATACGCGTCGGCGCGCCCGACCTGCGGCGTGCTCCCCTGTGCCACGGCGTGCGCACGCCACGCGGCGGTGGCCGCCGGACTGATGCCGATGCTGCCGTCGTCATCCGGGCATGCGGTGGTCGGCGACGTCCCCCAGGCTTCCCAGGAGTGCAGCAACGGATGGCCGCTCGGCAACGTCGCCACCGCCCCCAGCTTGACCAGGCGCGCTTGCCGCAACGGCAACAGCGCCGGGTGGCGCGGAAACGCCACGCCGCCCTGCAAGGATGCGGCCTCGCCGCACAACTGCGGCAGGATCAGCTCCGCGCCGATCGGCGCGTCTTCCGGCACCGCATGCGCGTAGGGATCGGGCTGGCGCTCGAGGAACCGGGTTGCAGCCTGGACTGCGTCGGCAGCGCCGGGAAGAGGGTCGGCACGCTGCAAAGCCAGCAACGCCGCCCACGTGGGCGCATGGCGGAACAGCGGGAAGTCCGCGCTTCCCCATCCGCCATCGGCCTGTTGCTGCGCGATGAGCCACGCGTATGCGTCCTGCCGACCGGTGACGTTGCCGTGGAACTGCAGAGCTCGCGCCGTGTCGTAGACGGACGGACCGACGCTGCCGCCGTCGCTCATCTCGCTCAGCAGGTGGCGCAATTCGGAAAGGATCTGTTCGGACAGCGCGTTCACGCGGGATGTTCCTTCTGCAGAGGGCTAACGAGAACCAGGATCGGGCAGACGCCGCGCACGTCGCCGCCGGTTCGGACACAGTGCAGCATGCACCGCCCGCCGGCCGATCGCAGCAGCACAGGGGCGAGTCCATGCGGACGGGCGCGCTCATGCGTATGGCGCGAACAGATACACGTTGGCCCGCTGCAGCATCTGCGCCAACCGTTCCGCACGCGGCCCCAGCGGGACGATGGCCTCCCCGGCGTCGCGCAACAAATCCAGCGCGAACTGGCGCGCTGCCTGCAGCCCCATGATCGACGCGCAGGTCGGCTTCTGCGCCGCCGCGTCCTTACCCGGGGTCTTGCCCAGCGTCGCGGTATCCGCTGTGGCGTCGAGAATGTCGTCGATCACCTGCAACGCCAGCCCGAAACAGGCGGTGTACCGATCAAGCGCACAGTAAAGCGCAGCGTGCGCGGCATCCTCCGCGATGGAGCATAGCGCGCCCATGCGAACGGACGCGCGCACTAGAGCTCCGCTCTTCATCCGGTGCATCGCCACGATCCTGTCCAGCTCGGCGTGCTTTCCGACCAGCGACAGATCCATGGCCTGCCCGCCTGCGGCACCCTCGGCGGACACGGCCTGCGCCAGTTCGCGCACGAGCGCGATACGGTTGTCGCCCGGCGCATCCAGGCTCGCCAGGGTCAGGAAGGCGTGCGCCTGCAGCGCATCGCCGACCAGGATCGCAGTGGCTTCGCCGAACTTGACGTGCACGGTCGGAAGGCCGCGGCGAAGCACGTCGTCGTCCATCGCGGGCAGGTCGTCGTGGACCAGGGTACAGGCGTGCATCATCTCGATGGCGGCGCCGACGTCGTCGAGCATGTGCGCCGGCGTGTCGGCCAGTGCGCCGGCAGCCAGACAGAGCAAGGCGCGGGTGCGCTTCCCGCCATGCAAGGTGGCGTAGCGCATCGCCGCCATCAGCTCGGTCTCACCGTCGTCTTCGGCGCAGAGAAGACGCGCCAGCGCCTGTTCGACCCGCTTTGCGCCGTCCTGCATCCAGATCTCCGGCAGCAGCCTGCCGGATGCGCCGCGCGCCTGCGCGCCCAATCCGCCGAGCGCGGAAACGCCAGTTCGGTCGTCGTGTAGCGTGGAACCGGTCTGCATGTTCTTCATGTCCTTGTACCTGACACGAGATGGCCACAGCGAGCGCCAAGCCGCAGCGGTGTTGCCGGCGTCGCACCGAGCGCGTGCGCTGAGTGCAGCAATGCCGCGCCTCGCCGGCGCCGCTGCCTCGCCACACGGGGCATGCGATGCCAGCTCATGAGAAGCCTATGCGGATTGCCATGGACGGATGTGCGGTCGGGTAATACCGCCGGCCTTTTTCGACGCCGCTCAGCAACCGCGGCCGCACCCCGGCCTTGTGCATGATCAGCGCCAAGGCGATGCAGAACTGCACCATTTCCAGCCATACGAGGTGATAGCCGATGCAGACGTGTGGGCCGGTACCGAACTGCAGCATGTCCACCGGCCGGATCGGCTCCGTGCGTTGCAGCCACCGCGCCAGGCGGAACTGATCAGGCGCCTCGTGCAGCAGCGCCGAGGTCGAGAAATGCAGCAGCGGGATGCACAGATGGGTGCCCGCGGGAATGCGCCGTTGGCCGAGTTGCAATTCCTGCAGCGCGCGACGAGGCAGGAGCGTGGTCGCCGGATGCAGGCGCAGCGTCTCGCGGAACAGCGCCTCGGCGACCGGACACTGCGCCAGGTCCGCGTGCCGGGTCGGCACCGCGCCCACGCGTTGCGCCTCCTCGACCAGGGCGTCCCACAGCACAGGCTGCCGCGCCAGCTCGATCACCATCCAGGCCATCGTCGAGGCAGTGGTGTCGTGACCGGCAAGCAGCAGCAAGCGGATATTGGCGACCAGGACGTCATCGGAGAGCCCATCGTCGCTGCGGTCGAAGACGCTCACCATGTCGTTGATCAACCCGGTGCGCGCAGCATGCGCGCGCGCGTCGCGGACGAACTGGCGCAACTGCGCGTCGATCCAGTCGCGGGCGGCGCGGCCGCGCCGCAACGGCAGTCCGGGCAGGTCGACCGGGGGCGCGACGATCAACTGCAGCAGTTGCCGGTACTTGCGATGCCATCCCGGCAGGTCCTGCGCGGGGATTCCCATGAGGCTGAAGATGAGCTTGAGCATCAGGTCGCCGGTTTCGCGCAGGATGGTTGCCTCGCCGCGGTCGCGCCAGGCCTGCACCCGCGCCCGGATGACGGGCGCGAACAGGTCGCCGATGCCGGCTTGGGTCAGCCCCTTGGGCAGGAACGCCGCCTTGATCGCATCGCGCGCCTGCCGGTGCGCGCCGCCGTCCTGGGCAACCAACGTTCCGCCAAGCAATTCGGGCGCGATCTCTTCGATCAGCGCCGAGGACACGTCCTTGTGCCGGAGCAGTGCGAACGCATCCGGATGCACGCAGGTCATCAGGTGTCCGGCAGGGCCGAAATCCAGCCAGAAGTGGCTGCCCAGCGTCCGTTCTGCGCGCTGGAGCAGGCGCGGCAGGTCGCAGACAATGGCGGGGAGATGCCCGACCAGGGGGAAAGCGCCAGGCATGACCGGGATGTCGCATCGCAGCCGGTGCCGACGGTTGAGCGGGTTGAGCAGCATGTCGATCAGCAGCGCGCCGCCGCCGCCGATTCGGTGTCGCCGGCAGGGCGCGCGGCGCAGCTGTTGCCACCGTCGGCGTATGTCGGCACATGCGCCAGCATGCCGCCATCGATGCACACGACCTGGCCGGTGATGAACGCAGCATCGTCGGAGAGCAGGAACGCCACGAGCGCGGCCACGTCCTCGGGGCGGCCGACGCGCTGCAGGAGCTGGTGACGGCGCAGATGCCGTTGCATGCACTCGTCCAGCTTGGCGAGGAGACGCTCGGTCATGACGAGACCCGGCGCAACGGCGTTGCAGCGGATCTGCGCATGACCGTATTGGGTGGCGAGCGAAGCCGAGAGCATGTTCATCGCCGCCTTCGACGCGGCGTAGGACGTCTGCGCGGTGTCACCGCTGAGTCCCTGGCACGACGACATGTTGACGATCGCGCCACCGCCGCGGGCGATCATCCGTGGGATGGCCTGCCGGCAGCAGAGCAGGGTGCCGCGCAGATTGGTCGCCATGGTCTGATCCCAGACCGTTAGGTCCAGGTCGAGGATCGCGCGGTCGCGCGGGGTCAGATGCATGGCGCTCGCATTGTTCACCAGCAGGTCGACCCCCCCGAAGTGCCGCTCCGCCGTCTCGAACAGCGCTGCCACCGCCTGCTCATCGGCGATATCCATGCCTATGGGCAGCGCGTGGCCTGCTTCGGCCGCGATCTGCGCGGTGCAGGCGATGGCCGCCGAGCCATCAATGTCGGCCACCACCACTCTGCCGCCCCCGCGCGCGATGGCGAGAGCGCATGCCTTGCCGATGCCGGCGCCAGCGCCGGTCACCACGGCCACCTTGCCTTCAAACCGTCCCATCGTGTCTCCTGAATTGTATTGGTCTTTCGCAGCATGCCGCTCGGCCTCCGCCGGAGAAGGCGCAGGGTCGGCGCTGGCGCGCTCGTCATGGCCAGCGTCGCTTTCGATGACCCGAATGGCGGCGACCGGGCACTGGTTGGCCGCAAGCCGCACGGCGGCGTGCAGCGCCTGCGGGACCGTCGCCACGCACACTTCGGCCACGCCGTCCGGTTCGCGCTGGCGAAAGGTGCCCGGCAGCGTCAGCACGCACTGCCCGGTAGTTCCGCACAGATCCTGATCGACCAGGACGCGCATCTCAGCCCCCCTGCCCATGCAGCCGCACCGGCAGCGCGCGGAACGTCCTAAGGAACGCGGAGGGCTCCCGGGTCGGCTGCTCGGCCAATGCCAGCGTGGGGAAGCGCGCCTGGATCCGCGGCAGGCTCTCGGCCAACTGCACTCGGGCCAGTTGCGCACCCAGGCAGAAGTGGATGCCGTGGCCGAAGGTCAGCATGATCTTCCCGTCGATCGACATGCCAGGACTGGTGCCGTAGAACCGCACGGGATCGAAGCGGTCGGGATCGGCGAAGGCGTCCGGGTCGCGATTGCCGGCCGCGATCAGCACGCGCACGTCCGCGTTCTTCGGGATCACCACGCCGCCCAGTTCGATGTCGCGCTGGGCGATACGCGGAATGGAGCTGAACATGGCGGGCGCGTCGTAGCGCAGGGCTTCTTCGACGAATGCCTTCACCCCCACGGCATCTCCCTTCAGCCAGTGCCGCTGTTCGGGATACGCCAGCATCGCCAGGACCGCATGGCCGATGGCCGCGGCAGTGGTGGCGAAGCCGCCCAGCAGCATGCCCCAGAGCATGCTGATCAATTCCGCATCCGACAGCATGTCGGCATCGTCGTCGTGTGCGCCGACCAGCATTGACACGATGTCGTGGCGGGGATCGGTGCGCTTGCGCTGTATGAGGTCGCCGAAGTAGGCCTGCACCCTGGCGCTGGCCGCGTCCGCCGCGGCGAGCTGGGGATCGCTGGCGTGCGGGCTCAGGCCTTCCAGAATGGCGCTGATGCCGGCGACGAGCCCGAACGTGTCGTCCTGGGGCATGCCGAACAGTTCGCCGAAAACCAGCATGGGCAAGGCCAGCGCGAATTCCTGATGCAGGTCCACCGCCTCCCCGCGCTCCAGCGCAGGCGCCATGCCGTCCAGGCGCGCTGCGACAATGCGAGCGATGGTCGGCCTCAGGTTGTCGATCTGGCCGATGGTGAAATCGCGCGAGATCAGCCGGCGCAGACGCGTATGCGTCGGTGATTCCTTCATCGCTAGCGTGGAGGCCAGCAGCTTGAGTGACAGGCTGGTCGCCGCACGCGGGAAATAGCGCGCCAGTTCGCCCGGCGCCGGTCCTCGAAAAGCATCGCCCGTGGCCTTGAGCGCCCAGTAGATGTCGGCGTGGCGGCTCAACAGAAAGAGGCCCGACGCCGCGCGATGCACCGGATCGTGCTCGCGCAACCACCGCATGAATGGATACGGATCGTGGATGCACGCTGGCGACGCCAGTTCGGCGAAGGCGTCCCGGCATGCTGCCGTGGTTTCTTGCACGTCCATCTTGGTTACCTGTTGGCTGGCTGATCTGACCGGCGCGCGCCAGGAGCGCCGGCAAATTGCGGAGAAGATCGCGATTCCCGGCGGCGTCCGCGCATCACCAGAGCACCGGGAACTCCTCGAACCCGCCAGTGATGATCTCCTTGCGCAACTTCAGTTCTTCGGGCGCCACGGCCAGGCGCAGCGCGGGAAAGCGCTGGAAGATCGAACCGAACACCACCTTGAGTTCCAGCCTGGCCAGCGCCGCGCCGATGCAGTAGTGCGGCCCGTAGGAGAACGCCAGGTGCGGGTTTTCGTCGCGTCCGATGTCGAAGATTTCCGGGTCGTCGAAATGGCGCGCATCGAACGACGTCGCCGGCAGGCCGACAAGCACCTTGCTCTCCGCAGGAATTTCCACGCCCGCGATGGTCACGTCGGTACTCGGATAGCGCATGATGCCGTCCCAGCCCGCGCCCGGCGGGTACATGCGCAGGATTTCCTCCACCGCCTTGTCCACCAGGGATGGATCGCCGACCAGGCGTTCGCGCTGTTGCGGATGGCGGAACATGGCCAGCAGGCCGAATTCGATCTGCGCGACGGTGCTCTCGTGCCCCGCCACCAGCATGCCCGTCGCCAGGCCGATCGCCTCTTCCTCGGTCGCCTTGCCCTGGTCGACCGCCGCGAGCAGATCCGTCAGCAGGTTGTCGCCAGGATCCTGGCGCTTGTCCCGCATCTTGCCGCGAATGTAGGCGCGCAGTTCTTCCCAGGCCAAGCGCGACGCGCTGCGCGGGCCGCTTTCATGCTGGTGCGTCATCACCTCGTCGGACAGCCCGGCGAAAAAGGCGTGATCCTCGTAGAGCACGCCCATCAGCGCGCTGATGACCATGGCCGGAAGTGGAAAGGAGAGGTGGCGCCGCAGGTCGGCGGGCTGGGGCTGGGCCGCCAGTGTCTCGAACAACTGCGCGGCGATCACCTCGACCTGCTGCGCGAGCAGCTTCACCCTGCGGTTGCTGAAGGCCGGCGCCACGATCGTGCGTAACCGGGCATGCTCGCCCCCCTCGTGCGAGACCAACCACCCCGGCGATCCGAGAATCACCGAATCCGGGGTGAATGTCGCCGGCGGCATTCCCGAGGGCCGGAACGCCGCGTCGGACAGCACCGCCTTGGCTTCATCGTAGCCTGTCACCCACCAGCCTTCGTGCCCGGACGGGAAGCGCACGCGGTGGATCGGACCGTTGGCGCGTTGCGCCAACATCTCGGGCGAGGGCTCGATGTGATCGACGCGCCACATCGGCAGCGTCGGCAAGGGTTGTTCGGACATGGTGGCACTTGATCTCTAAGCGATGGAAGGGCGGGAGGTGACCGGCAGGCGCTGCGGGCAGCGAATGGCTTAGGAAGGCATGTAGACGACGTCCTCCGCAGCGTAGCCCGATTCGATTATCAAGGTCGGCCAACGTGTAACTGCCTAGGCATACCGCGCGGCGAGATGCAGAACGTCATCCTGCGCCTTCGAGTTCAGGATAAGGCGAGTGTGGCGGGCCTTTGAGTCGCAGCCGGCCATCAAGATTTCCTGCGCAAGGGTCGACAAGGGCGGCGAGCCTGTTTGGTAGGGGGCGGTTTCGCCGAGGCCCCTTCCCATAGAAGGCTATCTGATGCGGATTTGACATTTTGCTTTTCTTTCTTCGTTCCATCGATCGCGGTGCCATTCACGAAATGAAGGTCGGTCGGCGGCTCCCGGCCCGCAACGAAGGAGCTTCAAAACTCGTGCCAATTTGGCCGGCCCAGCAGAAGAAAAAAATTGTGATTGCTTTTCATTGGGTTAGCCTGAGGCCAGACAAGAGCTCGGCGAAATAGGCCGGTGCCGCGGGCCAACAAAGGCGACAGAACAGTGTCGGATAGTACGCCTCGGCGACCTTTCGGTCGGGCTTGCGACATTCTGGTCCAGTTTCGAACATAAGAGGGTGGCAAACAGACACGATTGGGGAATTCGATCCTCACGGAGTCAGGCGCTTGCCGAAGCGCGCGCTCATGGTTGCTGCGACAGGCGCATGTTCGCGAAAGCCGAGCCTGCGCACGCAAGAACACGTTTGCGGCAGACGCTACGAAATCGCTGCAGTGCCCGCCGGTGTGAGGTAGGGCATCGGCTCGGCTTTCGGTTCGTCTTGGTCCAGCCGGTGCGGAAGCGCCGCATATCCGCACCATACAGCACCCTTGTCGAGCGTGCTGACGAGGCGGTTATAGGGCGCGCCCGGTCTTGAAGACACGGTCCTCCCAAGAAAAAGGATCGCTCCAAAAGCATCTCTATTTGAAATGGCACGCCGCTTGCTGCTCCTGGTCAGAGCCCATCAAAACACGATGAAAGCGACTTGCGCCATGCCCGACACGCGAAGCTCTAGACCGTGGCCTGAGGAGACGGTGCCTGTTCCCGCTGAACATCGGTACATCATCTCCTCCGGAGGTCCCTCCTCGGCAGCCGCTTTGCGCACGGCTGGTCCGATGGCGGCACGCCAACACATGGCGCTCGCGCAATTGCCGTCTACCGGTTCTGATCAGCATGTGAGTGCCCAACAGCCCCATCAAAGAGCCACCGAAGCCAAGGTCGTGTCACTGGCAAACTTCGACAATACGCCGAACCAGCTCAGTAACGCGGGTCTCTTGCGTGAAGTCACATTTGAGGCCTCCACACGCGTTCGATATTGGCTACTTCGGGCCCGCTATCACTTTGTCCCGGGCACGAGCGCGAGGGATGGATGCCGCTTCCGGCGCCATAGCCGTGGAAAGATTGCCCCAGCGGCTCGACAGCCTCCACTTGCTCAGATCGATGGCGTTCGGGTGACGAAGACCAGCAGCCAAGACGTTCCCCTACATCGGGATGGAAAAAGGAGGGTGCGAGCCGCGAGGGCCTCAATTCATGCCCGGCATACGAGCCTTTGCTCGGTATTGCGCCAGCCTCTGCCAGAATCCGGCGCGCCAGTTTTTTCCTGAGGAGCAAGTTGATGACCGTTCAAAAGAAGGTTCCCTTCGTCACCTTTCTCACGCGTGTTCGCGATGAGTCAGTCCAGGGCCCAAATCCATATCGCTGGGAAGAAAAGACATCTGACGACTACTTTGCCGGCAAGCGCGTCATCCTGTTCTCGCTGCCTGGCGCCTTCACTCCGACCTGCTCGACCTACCAACTGCCCAATTTCGAAGAGCTCTATGATGAGTTTGAGAAGGAGGGAATTGACGCGATTTACTGCGTCTCCGTCAACGATGCCTTCGTCATGAATGCGTGGGGGAAGTCCTTGGGCCTGCAGAAGGTCGAGCTCATCCCCGATGGCTCAGGCGAGTTCACACGCAAGATGGGCATGCTGGTCGCAAAGGACAATCTCGGCTTCGGGATGCGCTCCTGGCGCTACGCCGCCCTGATCAACAATGGCGTGGTGGAGCAGTGGTTCGAGGAGGAAGGTTTCTCCGACAACTGCGAGGCCGACCCCTATGGCGTCTCATCTCCGCAAAACGTTCTCGAAACGCTGAAAGCCGCCGCATGACCTAGAAAACGTCTCACTGGTGCCATTGCCCGCCCCAAGAGGCTCCCTCGACAGGATTATCGCGCTCACCATGCAATCCTCAGCAAGCCTGCTTCAGCGCCAGAAGCAATCCATGGTCGCATCGCCTCAACTCATTGAGTCGATTCGCTTGCTGCAACTGGCGCATACTGAACTGCATCAGTTCGTGGAGCGGGAAATCGAGAAGAACCCGCTCTTGGAATCTGCATCAAGCGATGGCGGGCCTTTTGGCGATGTTTCGATTTCGGGAGCGGATCAGCCTGTCGGCCCTGGCGCAAACGCCGTTGAAGGACCGCCCGGGGCAGGGTCGCCTGAACGGCTCGGGCAATGGAAATCACTCGGCAACACGACCAACAACCCGCCGGGCAATGGCCCTTCCCTCGACGAGTTTGCCACCCTCGCCGAAACATTGCACGACCATGTCGCTCGTCAGATCGCCCTCACTGCGTTCACACCACAGGAGCGGCTGATCGCTGGCCAGCTTGCCGCCGATCTGGAAGATACTGGCTATCTTCGGGCAAACCTTTTGGAGCTGGCCGAGAGCCTGAATGTCCATGAGGCTGTTGTGGAACGGGTTCTCGGAACCTTGCAGCAGTTTGATCCACCGGGAGTTTTTGCGCGAAGTCTCAGAGAATGCCTCGAGATTCAGTTGCGCCAGCGAAATCGGCTCGACCCGGCAATGGCATCCTTGGTTGCCAATCTTGAAATGCTTGCGCGACGCGATTTTGAGGCACTGAAGCAGCATTGCGGCGTCGATGAAGAAGACCTTCTCGACATGATGCATGAGATTCGGGCGCTCGATCCCAAGCCTGGGAACCGATTCCAATCCGGTGCGTCTGAATCAATCATACCCGACGTCTGGGTCACGCCCTCGCCGCAAGGCGGGTGGCAGATCGAACTTGATCCTGCCACGCTGCCAAAGCTGCTGATCAACCAAAGCTACTATGCCGAAGTCTCGCGTCAAACTCCCCAAAATTCGAAAGATAAAGCATTTCTCGACGAATGCTTGCAAAACGCGACCTGGCTAATCCGCAGCCTCGATCAGCGCGCCAAGACCATTGTTAAGGTTGCGGCTGAAATCGTGCGTCAGCAGGATGCCTTTTTGGAACATGGCGTCGCCCACCTGCGGCCTCTCAATCTCAGAACCGTCGCTGACGCGATCGGCGTGCACGAGTCGACGGTAAGCCGGGTGACCTCGAACAAGTACATGCTTACCCCGCGCGGAGTCTTTGAACTGAAGTATTTTTTCACCGTCGCGATCGCGTCCTGCCAAGGCGGCGATGCGCACTCCGCCGAAGCTGTCCGGCATCGGATCAAAGCGATCATTGCCGCAGAATCTCCCGGCGACGTGCTTTCCGATGAGGACATCGCTGTCCGGCTGAAGGAAACCGGCATCGATGTTGCGCGCCGCACCGTCACAAAATATCGCGAAGCAATGAACATCCCCTCCTCCGTGCAACGCCGCCGGGAAATGCGCTTGTGTTTTTAGATTTGGGTCAAGGCGGCCAACATCACGTTGCATTGCATCACAGTGGAGACTTCGTTCATGACCCAATCCGCAGCAGGCGTCATGGCCGCTGTTCTGCACGACCCAGAAAAGCCCGTCCCACCGTCTGGTCCCGCATGGGGTGCGGTCATTTCGCTTTCCTTGGGCACCTTCGGGCTGGTCACGGCAGAGTTTCTGCCTGTCAGCCTGCTCACGCCCCTCGCGCATGATCTCGGTATCAGCGAGGGAGCGGCTGGACAGGCGATGACGGCGACAGCTATCGTCGGGGCGATCTCGGCGCCGACGGTGGCCATCATCACAAAGCGCCTGGACCGCAGGACCGTCATGTGGACCATGACGCTGCTGCTGATCCTGTCGGACGTTCTGGCGGCCGGCGCGTGGTCGCTGGCGGTTCTCCTGACTGCACGCGTTGTGCTCGGCATAGCGCTCGGCGGCTTCTGGTCGATGTCGGCAGCACTGGCGATGCGGCTCGTTCCAAGCCACCTCCTGCCGCGCGCCATGTCGGTCATCCTCACCGGCGTTTCCGTGGCTACCGTTTGCGCAGCTCCAATTGGCGCTTATGTGGGCGATATCTGGGGATGGCGAAGCGCGTTCATGCTCGCCGCAGCCGGCGGCGCCGCTACACTGCTGGTGCAACTCATAACCATTCCGAGGCTGCCTCCGATTGGAGTGGCTAGCGTCCGCAGCCTGCTGGATGTGGCTAAGATTCCGATGGTCAAAGTTGCGCTTTTGGTCGTCCTGTTGGTCGCTTCCGGCCACTTCGCCGGAATCACTTATATCCGCGCCTTCCTTGAGAAGATTCCCGCGCTGGACGTCGAGACGATCTCGCTTGTGTTGCTTGCTTTTGGCATCGGCGGATTCTTCGGCAATTTGGCCGGCGGGCTTCTGGCCGAGTACAGTCTCAAGGCAGTCGCGGCCCTTGCACCGCTGCTCATAGCGATAGCCGCTGTTTCGCTGCTGACGGTGGGAGCATCGGCCTTCGCCTCGGCGATTGCGGTTGCCGGGTGGGGCTTTGCTTTCGGCGCCGTGCCGGTGGGATTACAGACGTGGATGGTGCGGCGGGCCGTTCCGGAGCAGGCCGAAAGCGCCGGTGTACTGATGGTCGTAGCATTCCAAGTGGCAATCGCAGCCGGCGCGATTTTCGGCGGACTATTGGTGGACAATGCCGGGATTACCAGTGCCATTGCCTACAGTGCTGTTGCCACGTTCCTCGCTGCCCTCATAGTGTTCCTGCTCGGCCCGAAGCGCGAAACCTAGACCGTCTGACAGAAGAGTCCTCAGCAGCGCAGCTCACTTTCCTGGCGGTTCGGATTACTTTCAGGGCGCGGCAAGCGGATTTCGACCTTGCCGGATTTGAGCAGGCGGTCGAGCAGATTGCCGGGACTTGCCAGACGGACCCGCCTTGAACGGATCTGCCGGAGCGCCTTCGCGCAGCGATGTCCGTCCCGCCTACTTCAGCATCGTGGCGGGAGAGAAAAAGTTCGGTCTTAGCCTGCGAGAAGCTGAGGAGCGTGCAGAGCAAGAGCGGATAGGAAAAACAGCGCCAAGAACGGTTGACACAACTCAACTAACAGCGCCTCCAAAACCTGCGGACCAGTGGCGAACTACTACGTCAAGCTGCAGACATTCGCGCGCTTCTTGAGCGCGTCCGTCGCGCGATCAATGAAGGTTCGGCTGATATGGATGCCTCGCACTGGAAGCATGGAAATGTTGGGCACTCGCAGAGGCTGACCGACTCGATCCAGTGCGGTCTGGTCCGATTTTAACGCATCTCAACGAGCCGTCGCTATACTAAGTCAGCCGATGGCTTTCTGACCGACAGCCCGGCTGCAGCGAACGTCGCTGGAAGCGATATACGACAGCGCCATGATTTCTGCTCAACGAATTGCTTCCCTTAGATTCGTCACATTGCGCAAATGACGATCGAACAACGAAAGTATCCCGGTGAGCTTGCATCCCCGCAGCAGCCTCACGAACTGGCGGAAGAATACCGCAAGGCGGCAAACTTGCTCCTTCAACAAGGCCGACCCGGCAAGCCGTTGACAGGCGCGCCGTTCAGATTGTCGGCGATCCATGCGATCGAACTTTATCTGACCGCGCTTTCGCTCCAGCGCGGGCAGAATCCCAATCAGATCCGCAAAATGCAGCATGACCTGTCGGCGCGAACAGAACACGCGCTGGAAGCCGGGCTGCGCCTTCGCACGAAAACCGCCACGCATCTTCAGTCTTTAAGCCAAAACCCGGAGTATCTCGTTACCGTTACGGCCCTGAACTGGCGGCAACCGCGTCGCAAATAGACCGCCTTACCGCCACCCTTGAAGAGGTGGCGGCAAAGGTCACGATTTTGATGGCGGAACCCCCTAGAAGCGCCAAGCGACACCGTGTCCTCAAAAGCTGTCTTTGCCTCGGGAAAATGTCTACGAGCGGCGCTCACCCTTATCGCGGAACAGGCCGTCATCGAATATCTCTTGATTTGGTAGAGGCGCCAAGACGGCTGACCGCACAGATCGTTGGCTGACATTTCCGCCATCGAAGTAGCGCACAAATGCCCCACTTACTGCAGCCCTCAAACACCACCCGTCTTGAGGCCAGCAGTTGTTCGTCCTTCAAATTGAAAACCGTGCGATTTCCTGTAGCTGTTTTTCCGCAATTGTGATACTGTCTGTATGTTGTGGCTTGCCATGCCACGATACGCTAGATGCAGCAACAATATCCATTGCGCGAAATCAACAAAGGTCATTTGAGGCGCAGTTATCGATGAAATCGACAACGAATATCGCGTCGGCTAGCTATGTCGGGAGCGCACCCGACGCCGTGGTCATCACCATCTGCACCCTTCGAAAGAAGAAGCGACCACCTTTCGCTGCAACGCCTATTTCTTTGCCAATTGGTCCGCAGCATGCCGTCCAAACTGCTTGGATAGACAAGCTACGCGCCCTTCGACCCGAACTCCTTGCTGGAGCACTTTATGCTGGTCGCGGGTTTGGACTAGCGACCCAGGCAGCAGAGATCGCTGAGGGCAGACTCTACATTATTTCTGCCGGATTGGGCCTGGTGGCCGCCGACCGGCAGGTCCCCGTCTATGGGCTCACCGTCTCCAACGGATACGCGGAGTCTGTCGCCCACCGGATTTCAAATGAATTCGATGTCGGCGCTTGGTTTTCCAACCTGCTGTCAGGTCCGCATTCGGATCAGTGGACAGATGTGTTCGGCCAAAATTCAGGACGGGTGCTGATAGCACTCACCCGTCCTTATGCCGAGATGGTGGGCAACAGCCTCAGTGAACTGGAACCTCAAGCCAGGGCGCGATTGCGAATCTTCGGCGCGTCCCTTGCATCTGCCTTGCCGGTCGCACTCCGCCCATCGCTTGTGCCGTATGACGATCGGTTGGATACGATCCTACCGGGTACTCGAGCCGACTTTCCTCAACGAGCCTTGCTCCACTTTGCTCGGTTGGTGGCCTTCAACGGCGGCTCATATGACCGGGATGCCGACTATGCAGCAGTGGAGGCGGCTATGAACTCGGTGACGGCCCCCGAACGCGTGTTGCGGCCGCGCCGCAATGACGCGGAGATCCTCCAGCTAATTTTGGCACGGCTTCACACACAATCAGGTATTGCACGAATCCTCCGTGCGCTTCGAGATGAAGATGGGGTCGCGTGCGAGCAATCGCGGTTCAGTCGTCTCTACCGGACTGCTATGGAGCTAAGAGAAGCAGCATGACCCGTCCGCGAAGGACCACCGAAGCAATGCTGGCTGTTCGTGCCGTTCGTACCGAACAGGCAGACAAGGCTGTCTATGCATTCTTTGTGGCCGGTGCCGATCTTCTCAAGTTTGCAGAGATCAGCCGCGTCCACCGTGACAGCGAAGGCTCCTTGCAGGGATTTCAGCGCAAAGGCATTAAGAGCCATGTTCAAGCGATCACGGAGTTCCTTGATCAGGGGCCCGTGCTATTCCCAAACGCGATCATTCTCGCGCTATCGCCGCGCGCGCGTTTCACCCAGACACGGGGCGAAAAGCCGGGCGGCGACGTAAAGTCGTGCGAGGCCGGAACACTGCGAATCCCGCTTCCAAACGACGGACCAAAAGCGGCTTGGATTGTCGACGGCCAGCAGCGTTCGATTGCACTATCGCAAGCTCAGAACAAGAGCTTTCCGGTTCCCGTCGTCGCCTTTGTGTCGGAGGAACTGTCCGTTCATCGCGAACAGTTCATCTTGGTCAACAAAGCCAAACCGCTCGATCCTCGGCTAATCAACGAATTGCTCCCAGAAGTGGACACCGCCTTTCCGCGTGACTTGTCGTCTCGGAAGATCCCGAGCGAACTCGTCAATCTCCTTCAGACTTCTCCCGATTCTCCCTTCCAAGGCCTGATCAAAAGGCTTTCTGAAGATTCTGGGATCGCCGTGATCACGGACTCAGCATTGATCAAGGCAATTCGTAATAGCATCAACAGCGCTCTTGGCGCTCTCGCTCCGTACAAGGCGACACCCGAATATCCCGCCGATGTCGATGCAATGTACCGCACACTTGTCGCTTACTGGACTGCTGTGCGCCGCGTCTTTCCTGAGGCGTGGGGTCGTCCACCGACCGAAAGCCGGCTTATGCATTCAGCCGGCATCGAAGCGATGAGCCTATTGATGGACCGCATGATGTCTCGCGCGGCTCCTGGTACCGACCTGCTGCTCCATGCGACCGGGTCGCTGGCGCGCATCGCTCCATACTGTCGCTGGACGAGTGGCAGATGGGCGGAGTTGCAGCGCGACTGGAACGAGATTCAGAACGTCGGGCGCGACATTAAATTGTTGTCTGGGCATCTAGCGCGCCTTGACCACATGCATGCCTTTGCAAAGGTCGCGTAATGCAATTCGTTTTCGCTGACAGCGTTGATACGATCGATCCAGAGTACGACTTTGTTGCTGATCGCAACGGCGCGGGTCGATCGGTTCACCGTGATGACCAGTACCCACACGAGTTCCTAGAACAAGCACCGTATGACGGTATCCTGGTTTCCCGCGGCATCGTCGGCGATGCTCGCCAGCCAGGAAAATATTCAGAAGCTCAGTTGATGCGCTTTCGTCGGGAGGGCGCTCGACGCTTTCTGCGCTATCCGATCGATCGATTTCCGGGAAGCTTGTTGATAGGCGACTGCGGCGCCTTCACCTATCGGAACCTGCCGGAACCGCCTTACAAGGCCGACGACACAGCGGAGTTCTATGCTGATGCCGGTTTCACGCATGGATGTTCGCCAGATCACCTTATCTTCGACTTTGACGACCTTGGGGTAACGCGGGTCCTGGACGACGTGCCAGCTGATGTGCGCCGTCGCTACGAGATCACGCTGCAGAACGCGACTGAGTTCTACAAATCTGCCAAGAGCATAGGCCCAGGCTTCACTCCGATGGGGGTCATACAGGGTTGGTCGGCTGAGAGTATGGCGCAAGCTGCCCGCAACCTGGCCAGCATGGGATACGACTATTTGGCGATCGGCGGCACCGTGCCGTTGAGGATCGATCAGATTCGCCGAGTCTTACAAGCTCTGCGTGATGCTCTCCCCGACCGGGTTCGACTGCATCTTCTCGGTTTTGGGAAAATCGAGGAACTGGCCGTACTGGAGCAGTACCGTGTAACCAGTTTCGATACGACGTCACCGCTCTTGCGCGCCTTCAAGGATGCCCGGAAAAATTACTGGGTACGGACGCCCAGCGGCGACCTCTCGTACTACACCGCAATTCGTATTCCGCAGGCCACCCAGAACAACAAGCTCAAGCATAAGGCGCTGGAAGGCAGCCTCAACCAGGAAGACGCGAGGCGTCTTGAAGACGCCGCGCTTCGCGGCGTCCGCGCTTACGCTGACGGTGGCGCGACCCTGGACCAAAGCCTTGATGCCGTGATGGACTATTGGGCCGCCCTGAACTGGCACGACGAGGTGTCACCAAGCCGTCGTGCCGACGCCGCAACCCGTCAGCGCAAGGTCTACGCCCAAACCCTTGGCGATCGTCCCTGGGAGCGATGTAGCTGCCGAGTTTGTCGGGAGAGCGGCGTAGAGGCCGTGATCTTCCGCACCTCAAATCGTAACAAACGACGCGGCATCCACAACCTCCACGTCTTTCACACCCATTTGAGCGAATTTCGACGAGAGAGCCTATGAATAAGGATCATTTTCTTCGGTTTGATGCGCTGGCGCCGGTTCAGAGCGAGAAGCTGACGGTCTTCACCTTCATTGCGGATGCTGCGCAGGTTGCACGCATTGCTAGAATCGAGCGGGCGGGTCGCGATGATGGCGGCGCCCTGCAAGGTTTTCAGCGACCGCAGATCGCGGGGCACATTCGCGAAATCCGTGACTATCTCGAAAAGCCGAACGCGATCTTGCCCAATGCCATCGTCGTGGCTTTCATGGGTCATGCTCGGCTCGAGCCGGCAGCGAGCCCAGAAAACCGACTCTGCCAACTGGTGATCGACACATCCGACGGCCCACCTGGTTGGATCGTCGATGGGCAACAGCGCTTTACAGCCCTGTCTGAACTTCGAAGCCGTGATTTTGAAGTGCTCGTGTCGGGCTTCATCTGTCAGACCGAGGAGGAGTTGCAAAAGCAGTTCATCCTCGTGAACAACACCCGCCCGCTCCCAAAGGCCCTGGTTTACGAGCTCCTCCCCAAAGTGGGAGACCTGCCGCACCGCATGTCCAGCCGATCACAAGCGGCACTTGCTACTGAGGCTCTCAATTATCGCAAGGGGTCGTCGCTGAGAGGTTTGATCAAGCAGCAAACCAATCCAAAAGGGGTGATCCGGGACACTGTGCTCCAGAGGGTTATCATGAATTCGCTGAGTGACGGCGCGCTGCGTCTCTATGCCGGCGAGGATGAGCTTCTGCTAGATCAAGGCGTCACGATGATGAGCGAGTTCTATCATGCTGTGCAACACGTCTTTGCAGAAGATTGGGCCGACAAGACGCCCAAGACCTCTCGGTTGATCCATGGCACGGGCATTGTCGCGCTTGGATATGTCATGGACTTTCTCAACAGCGTTACCGGTGCTGCCACACGCGACGAATTCGCGAGTGGATTGCGGCTGCTAAAGGGAAAGACTGCTTGGAGCGAGGGCGAGTGGGAGTTCGGCGCCGAGCGCCGACGTTGGAACGGGCTTCAGAACGTTCCGTCTGATGTCCGCCAATTATCACTTTACCTAGTCCAGGTCCTCAAGCGACGCCTGGCCGAATCCGCAAGGGCAGCCTGAAACCATGAGTTACGCAGTAAAAGAAATGTTCTATTCGCTGCAGGGCGAAGGTCGTCACACCGGGCGGCCGGCCGTTTTCTGCCGGTTTGCGGGTTGTAATCTATGGAGTGGCCGGGAGCGCGACCGAGCAAAAGCTGTCTGCAATTTTTGTGACACCGATTTTGTCGGCGTCAATGGCATTGGTGGTGGGCGGTTCAGCGATGCGTCTTCTTTGGCAGTCGCCATCGAGAATATGTGGGGCGCCGGGACGTCCGAGCGATTTGTCGTTCTCACGGGCGGCGAACCGCTTCTACAGGTTGGGGATGAGCTTGTGTCGGCACTCCACGGTCGCAGGTTCGAAATTGCCTTAGAGACCAATGGAACGCTCGCGGCCCCCGATGAGATTGACTGGATAACCGTTAGTCCCAAGGGTGCGACAACCTTAGCGCAAACAACGGGAGATGAACTGAAACTGGTGTTTCCGCAAGTGGGCCTGGATCCTGCGATCTTTGAGAATCTCGCATTTGACCATTTCCTTCTGCAGCCTCTCGACGGTCCTATGGTCGAAACAAATACGGCCGCGGCGATAGCCTATTGCCTGCAGCATCCGCACTGGCGCCTATCTCTCCAAACTCACAAATTCATGGGGATCAGATAATGTACGAACTGAGCAAGGAGTTTCGCTTCGACGCGGCGCACACGCTCCAACGTCAGGTTGAAGTCGAGCCGAGCCGCCGGATTCATGGGCATTCCTACCGCGCAGAAGTAGTCGTCCGCGGCCGTCCTGATCCGGAGAGTGGCATGGTCATCGATCTAGGACTGCTCGATCAGGCTCTCGAAGAGGCTCGAGATGGTCTCGACCACCGCTTTCTGGACGAGATTAATGACCTTGGACCCGCGACAATGGAAAACCTTTCGTCGTGGATCTGGCGGAAAGTCGCCCCCATTTGTCCGAACTTATGGCGAGTGACCGTAAGACGCGATAGCGACACGGGAGCCTGTAGTTTCTACGGTACGGAAACACAATAATGTCCAATTCAAGCGCGCTCGTACTTTTTTCCGGCGGTCAAGATTCCGCTACATGTTTGGCTTGGGCTCTCGACCGGTTTGAGCGAGTAGAGACAATTGGCTTCGACTACGGTCAGCGGCATCGCGTAGAACTCGACGCGCGTATCGAGTTCCGTGCTGGCTTGACGACAGCTTTTCCGGCCTGGGCCGCAAAGCTCGGTGAGGATCGTGTGCTTGACCTGTCGGTGCTCGGCCAAATCAGCGACACTGCGCTGACGCGTGAAGTTGAAATTGCCACAACGTCTTCCGGTCTACCGAACACTTTCGTGCCCGGTCGTAATATCGTTTTCCTCACCTTCGCCGCCGCAGTGGCCTTCCGCCGAGGTCTGAAGCATGTGGTGACAGGCGTTTGTGAAACCGACTTCTCAGGATATCCAGACTGTCGAGATGACACGATCAAGGCGCTTCAAGTTGCCCTCAATCTCGGCATGCAGAGCCGCTTCGCTCTAGAGACGCCACTGATGTGGGTAGACAAAGCGCAGACTTGGTCTCTTGCGGAGCATCTAGGGGGAACTCCCCTGCTAGATCTAATCCGTGACCGCACGTTGACTTGCTACAATGGCGACGTCGAGCACACCCACGAATGGGGTCGTGGCTGCGGCGAGTGCCCGGCTTGTGAACTGCGCGCCCGAGGATATCAAAACTTCCGCTCAGTGGTTCGGGAGACAGTCGATGTCTAATCTGGATACCAGACGCAGGATCGAAGGCGCGCTATTCCTGGTCGCCTTCACCTGCACAATCCCGCTTGCCAACTGGCTCATCGGAAATGTGGCACTGTCTGTGCCCCGGATGGGCCGTGCCTCATCCCGGTTGCGCCGGGCATTGTAGCACCCAGCGGCGTTCTCGCGATTGGCGCAGCATTGGTTCTCCGCGATCTTGTCCAGCGACGGCTCGGCCTCATCTGGTCCTTTGCCGCCATTGCTGTCGGTACGGTTCTTTCGGCTTTCTTTGCGCCTCCTATGTTGGTTATCGCCTCAACGGCCGCCTTCGCCCTGTCGGAGACGGCGGATCTTTTGTATACACGCCGCTACAACGTCGCGGCTTGTTGTAGCAGCGACTGCCAGCAGTGTGGTGGGCTTGATCATAGACAGCATCGTTTTTCTCACCCTCGCGTTCGGAAGTCTCGATCTTCTCCTAGGGCAGATCCTTGGTAAGTTATGGATGGTCGCTGCGGCACTACCGGTATTGGTCTGGGTTAGGTCGCGGGATCGCCGGCTTGGCATATTGACGCCTTAGTCGAGAGCGTTGATCAACGCGTCCGGATAACGCGTCTTTGGCCGCCTGCGGCCAAGCGTCGACGTTCGATAAGATGTTCCAAGCGCCATAACGCCTCCAAATAACGTTGGGAGCGATGTTGAAAGTTGCTTAGCTGAGGCGTGAATGGTTTAGTCTGCTCAGGGGGTGGACCACAATGATTCTAAAGCGGGTTGATTTCGCACGGCGAGCAGGTTCGAGCACCCTACGCACACCGGCGAGCGATCTTGCGTGTTCGTAAAAGCGATCTCTGGTGAATTAGCCGGTTGGGGGATCGGCAAGCTGCTGTCGCAGGACGGACCGACATGCACGGTTGAATATTTTGATGCGCCGATGTTGGAGCCCTTACTTAGGCAGTGCTCGTCGTCGGAACTCCGCTCCGTCTCGATAGCCGCTCAAACTCGAGTTTATGCCGCCGACGCTACAGTCGGCTCTTGGGAAGTAGGTCGGGTTCTTGATGACCACGGCGACAGCCAGTTGGTCAGATTCCCGAACGGCAAGACGCTCTACCTACCGATCTCTAAGGTCTTTGTCCGCTGGGATCGCTCGATAAGTGATCCAACGTCATTTTTGGGTGCTGGAATCAGCGAGACGCCGCGCTTCGGTGATGGACGGGGCCCTTTCGTGCGCACGCTCTTGCAACAGCGTTCGGCCGCGCTAGGGATGTCCGCGCTCCCTTCATCGGCAATCGATCTGGAGGCTCATCAAATCGAGGTGGTGCGGAAGGTGTTGCAGGATCCGGTCCAGCGGTACCTACTCGCGGACGAGGTTGGGCTGGGTAAGACGATCGAAGCGGGCGTATTGATCCGCCAATGCATTCTCGACGATCGCGAGACGGCTTACATCGTTGTGATTGTACCAGACGCGTTGGTCTCCCAATGGCGGATGGAGCTGTCGGCGAAGTTTTTCCTCGGGGATCTGCTTGATAAGGCGATCTTTGTCGAGCCGTTCTCTGGCCGTGAACGCATCGCCTCGCACGTCGCGAAAGCGACGATGCTGGTAATCGACGAAGCGCATCACGTCGCTACTGACGGAGCTAAGGAATCGGTGTCGGTCTACGACCTTCTAGTGAAAGCGGCCCCGCGAATCGAGCGCGTCCTGCTCCTCTCCGCGACGCCTGCCCTGCACAACGAACGTGGCTTTCTCCGCATGCTGCATCTGTTGGACCCCCAGGGCTATCCGCTCGATAGCGAGGAAGCGTTCCGGCGCCGCATCGAAAGCCGGAAGGCCTTGGCCGAGATTGTCGCCACCCTCACTCCTGAGAACGCCCTCTACCTCGACTATACTTTGGACCAACTCTTGGAATTGTTCCCGGACGACCTGCGTCTAGGGCAGGAGACCGGTCGGCTACGGGAGCTTCTCACGAAAATGCCCGCTGAGGACGACCCCAAACTCGTCGAAGCTATCGCCAAGGTTCGAGACCACCTGAGCGAGGTCTATCGACTGCATCGACGGATTCTGCGTCATCGACGGCGGAGCGTCAACGGGGTGACGCCCGATCGGGCGGGCCTGGAGGAGGTCCACTACACCTCTGTCGCCACATCGCGGGCGGCCGATCTCGCCGAAGACTGGCGTCTTGCGGAGATGTCGGAACAAAATCTCAGCGATCCAGGGTCAGTTCGCCTCACCGCAGCGCTCGACCTCGCTGAACAAAGATTGGGATATAGGTTGTACGCCTGCGATGGCGTCCGCCAACGATGGTCGCCGTCAGACCTGGGTGCCTCCGAGATATATCAGCGAGCCGCGGCCGCGCTGACGGATCCCATACGGTCAGCTGACAGATTTGAGGCGCTTGCGCGGGCGATTGACGCGCGATCATTGCCGAAGGTGCAGTTTATCGTTTTCTGTTCTGATCCGGAGACCGCTGACGCGCTGGCGGCTAGCCTTTCTACGAGTCTTGGGGTCGTTGTCGATCGACACGATCCCACGGGCGAGGCTTGGCGGGCGTTTTGCGACGACCTGAGCCGACCGGTACTCGTCTGCGACTACCGCGCCGAAGAAGGGCTCAACCTCCAGGGCGGCGAAAAGGTCGTCGTCCATTTCGATCTGCCCTTAAATCCCAACCGCGTCGAACAACGTCTGGGGCGAGTAGACCGCTATGGATCTGGTCGCGCCGTCAAATCACTCGCGCTTTGTTGCGACAGTGATCCTCTCGAGGTCGCTTGGACACGTTACCTGGATGACGGGCTCAAGGTCTTCGATCGATCGATCGCAAGCCTTCAGTATCTGACCGAGGAAGTGGTCAAAGACCTGCCCAAGCTGTTGCTCGCGGAGGGCGTAGAGGGAGTCGAGGAACTTCTCCGACAAGACGGCGGTGACGACGGACGTATCGAGCGTGAGATCCAGAGCATCGACGAACAGGACGCATTGGACGCGCTCGGTGCCCCGCGGGCCGAAACTCTCGACGCACTCTCGGACCTCGACGATCAATGGCGTCAAATCGAAGCTGACATTAGCGGGTGGGTGCAAACAACGCTGCAGTTTGACCGTGGACAGGATCCCTATGCGCGGGACGCGAGGGAAGCTTCATCGGCGCCTGGAGGCGTTTTCCGATACCGGTATTTGACGGGCGATCGCCACACGCTCATTCCGCTCGAAGCGTTCGTGCAACGGTGCCGACCGGCGATCGACACTGAGCTGAGGGTCGTCGGTGGCGATGTTTGGACCACCCCGTATACCTATCGACGCCTTTCGGCTCTTTCGCGGCAGGGGCGTTCCGCTCGCGCTCGGGTCCTGAGGTATGGTGATCCGCTCCTCACAGGTCTCAGCGATATCACTCAGCGGGACGAACGAGGTCGTTCAACAGGGGTGTGGCGGCACGCGCTAGGAACCCCGGATGGGGCCGGCCCTCTCTTTTTTCGATTTGACTTCGTCGTCGAAACGGATGTTAGGCCTGCAGTGGAGGTGCTTGACCTAGCTGGTCATCTCACGTCGTCGGCGCTCTCATCCGTCGGCCGCAGGGGCGACATGGCCTTGGCACCCTTCTTCCATACCCTCTGGCTTGACGCCGATTTGCTAGAAGTGAGGGATGCGGCATTGATCGCCGCTTTGTCAAAACCTTATGCGATCGAGGCCGGCGACCAAGGCGGGCGGGACTTCAACTTGAATCCCAGGCGTTGGCGCATCCTAAGGGAAATGGGGCTTCCCCATATAGAGGAATGGCCGGAAGTTTGTCGCCGAGCCCGAGTGCGAGCGGAGGAATGCCTGAGGGCCCTTCCACTTTTGAACGAGGGGTTAGATGAGGCGGCCCGGCGCGCTGAAATGGCCGATGCAGCGCGCCTCGGTCTGCTGCAAGCTCGCGCGCATCGTTCGGAAGTCGGTGACCTGCGTGATCTCGAACTTGAGCGAGGCTTGTCCGAGCAATTGATCGTCGGGATCCGGTCGCCACGGGTCTCGCTCGACGCGGTCACCGCATCGTTCATCGGCAAGAACTTGGCGGTCGCTGCAGCGTTGGCACGTGCATGACTGGACCAGTTCTTGATTTCGAACACCTCTACGAAGTCCTCGCAGGCTGGCCTGCTGTCCCTGTTCCAGCGAGCGCGCGAGACGGCCTCTTCGAAAGGGCGCGGCACATCCTTCTGGCAGCGAGCGTTAGCCGTGGCTCGTTGCCGATTGCTGACCTTATTCCGATCCTCAAGCACATCTTGCGGCGGGAGTCGCTGCAGGCCGGCGCGAATGCGCAATTTAGGGTGCCACTGACGAATCCTTGGCCCAGCGAATCGGAATGGGCCCGGTTCGGGGTCAGTGCCCATAGCCAGACAGATCGCGACCTGCTGATCGAAGCTCTGCCATGGGCGCCGACCTGGCTGTCGAGATCAGACGTCCCCGTGTTCGAGGATGTCTTTCGGCAAGCGATCGTGCGCAAGGATTGGACCACCCCAATAGACCCCTTCCTGGCGGAGCCCAGCGGTTTTGCTTCCTACGTTTCGCCGGGCCAACGCGAGGCAGTGCGAAGCGTATTTTTGATGCGCCCCGGCGACACTCTCATCGTCTGCCTGCCCACCGGTTCAGGGAAAAGCCTCGTCGCGCAAGCGCCGGTCTTGGTAAGAGGCCTCGAGGGCGGTCTGACGCTCTGCGTCGTGCCGACGACAGCGCTCGCCCTAGATCAAGCTCGGCAGATGTCAGAAAGGCTGGCCGCAAGGGCTCGTACCGGCGCAGGGGAGCTCCACCTCGCCTGGCATGCGGGCCTCTCTGTCGAGAGGAAGAATCTTATCAAAGCGGCTATTCGGCAAGGACGCCAGGGGGTGCTCTACTGTTCGCCGGAAGCCGTGACGGGTGCCTTGCTCCCGGCCTTATACGACGCTGCAAAGGCCGGTCTGCTCGACTACTTCATCGTTGATGAAGCACATTTGCTCAGTCAGTGGGGCGATGGCTTTCGACCCGCATTCCAGATGATCGCGGGCATTCGTCGCGGCCTGCTACGAGAGTGCCGGAACGAACCGTTCCGGACGATTTTGATGTCCGCCACCCTCACGCCGGATGCCATCGGGACGATCGACGCGCTGTTTGGACCGCCGGAGTTCGTGCAGATGGTCGCGTCCGTCCACCTTCGCCCCGAGCCGCAATACTGGATACACCGAGAGGACGACTCCGCCGCCAAAGAAGCGAAAATACTCGAGGCGGTCCGCCACGCTCCTCGCCCACTCATCCTCTACGTCACAAAGCGCGCTGACGCTGGATCTTGGCGCCGGCGCCTTCAGGCGGAAGGATTCGGCCGCGTCGCCACGTTCCACGGCAAGACACCGGACTCCGAACGGCTGAAGATCATCGAAGATTGGTCTCAAAATCTGATAGACATCATCGTCGCAACCTCGGCGTTCGGTGTGGGCATCGACAAGAGCGATGTAAGGGCCGTGATACATGCCGCCGTGCCCGAAACGGTCGATCGGTTCTACCAGGAGGTCGGTCGAGGTGGTCGTGACGGTGCCCCCGCAGGATCGTTGATGATATACGGCAAGGCGGATGTCGAAGTCGCAGAACGAATCGCCTCGCCATCGCTGATCAGTGACGAACTCGCGTTCGATCGCTGGGAAGCAATGTATCGAAACGCCACGAAATTGAACAATGTGGGGCGCCGGTTCTTGCTCGATGTCTCGACCGTGCCACCCAAACTTCGCCGCCAGACCGACTACAATCAGGCCTGGAACATGCGAACCCTAATCATGATGGCTCGAGCGGGTCTGTTGGACCTGGACGCTATGGCCCCAGAAGTCCTAGAGCAGAGTACTGATGAGACTGACGCTGACTTTGATCGTCGCACTGAGGATCATTGGGCGTTCTACTACACGCGCTGTATCATCGAGGTGAACTTCGGCAACCACCTTGACAAGGCAGGTTTCTCCTCGCTGATCGCTTCAGAGCGGTCCCGCGCGTTTGTCGCCGCGGAGGATAATGGCCGACTGCTCAGCTCGTTGATCAGCGGCAACTACGAGATCGGGGAACTGTTGCACGGCCTCTACCAGAGTTACGCGCCTGGCCGAGCCGTTATTGTCTCAAGCGCGTGTGGCGGCTGTCCCAGCCACCGGCGCGATGACGTCACCAATATGGATTACGCTGAACCGGCAGTCTCAGGCATCGAGCGGATAGTAAGGCAGGACATCTCGGCGTGGATGACCAAATTTCCGCATCTTTCAGCTGCGGCCCCGATCATTTTGACCCTTCCGGACCCTTGGGACGACGCAACTGCAGTATCCATCGCGTCGGATGCGGTCGCCGTTTTCAACGCGCGCGAGGTTGCTGTGTCGCGCCGCTTTAGGTCGGCGACTCAGGCGCTCAAGACACTGCACAGACGATCACCCAGCGGAATGGTGCTGCTGGAAACGCTTGAGGACGAGGTCAGAAACCCGTCTACCGCCCCACTGATCCGAGTGAGCATTCTTTCGGAGCAGAGTTCGCCGCCACACCATGTTTTTGAGATGTCGCGGGCGCTGCACCTTATTGTTGCCTCGGCATCGCTTGCCGATCCATATCATCCCGGTCGGCGACTGGGTGAGGTCGGAGCCAATACGCTGACTTTAGAGCAGTTCCGTTCGGGAGCACGCCAATGACGGTGCTGAACCAAGCCAGCGACGGCCAGGTGAACACGCTGATCACGCTCGTCAGAGCGTCGGTTCGCTTCGGGCCCCGGTCGCGCGGAGATCTCCTCGCGATGTGCGGGAGTGATCTCGAAATTGTCGAGAAGTCGAAGCTGAACGGGTCATTTCTGCGATGGTTAGAACTGGGTCTGTTCGAGACGGTCGACGATCTCACGGCGCTGAGGGAACCTTATCGATCTCGCCTCGGAAGCGATGTCTCTAAAGTGGAGACGCTGCTACCAGCCGTCGCGCGCGAGATCGCGTTGCTGACCGAAAACAATGCTCGATTCTGGGAGCAAGAGGGCTCTAGAAGCGCAGACCTGAGCCGTGGTCTGTCTTGGATGCTGGCGCAGGACGTATACACGCTCGACACCTCGAACCATGCCGCAATTCAGGCCTTGGAGGCGGTCCAGGTGAAGGACCCGCAAAAGCGGATGCTCCAGAACGACACCCGCTACAACACGCTGAAGTCCTGGATGACATATCTTGGCTTCAGCCGCGAAGGCCCGCTCTTCGTTGTCGATCCTACTGAGGCCCTCAGAGGGGTCCTCGACGACGTGTTTGACAGCAACGCGCCGCTCCCCGCCCGCGCCTTCCTTGCCAAAATAGCGGACATTCTACCGGTGCTCGACACCGGCCTGTACCGCGCCCGGGTCGAGGAAACCCTCAAGGATTCGACCTGGGAGCCTGCCGCCGAGGGCGTGTTGTCGACTTCGCTCTCCAGGGCAATCGAACGCCTTGTCGACGCGGCCGAACTCGAATTCGAACAACGAGACGACAACGAAGAAGGCCTTCAGATGACAGGTTTCGGAGGGCGCCGCTGGCGCTCCTTCCCATACATTCGTCGCGGCCCCGCCCGTACCGGAGCCGCGTAATGCTGGACAACTACTGGCCACTGGAATCCCAGGTCAACGCCTGCATCAAGAACGAGGCCGAGACCGCGGATGTCGCCGTTCTTTTGGCAGTCCACCAGCCCTCATCGTTGGTGACGATCGACGTTGGCACCGGCACGCACACGGTTGTCAGCGAGCAGGATCTGCTAGACGCCTTTCTGACGGACAACGTGCCGGGCGGGACCCTCTTGTTTCCGATCACCGGCGCCTCGGGTGCGGGGAAATCTCATATCATTCGTTGGCTTGACGCGCAGCTCCAGCGATCACCGAAGCGCGACAAGCTTCACGTAATCCGTATCCCAAAGAGCGCGAGCCTTCGGAACGTTGTGGAATTGATCCTCGAGCCCCTCAAGGACAACGCCCGGTATAAGGACGCTAGTGAGGAACTCAAGCGGGCCGTCGCCGAAGTCGACGTCGCGACCGCTGCCGTCACTTTTCGGGCGCATCTAGAGAACGCGCTGGCCGATATTCGCAGGAAGCTGGAGGCCGAGGCCCAGCGACATCCAGAACGGACAGACCTTCGACCCAAGATCGGTCACGCGAGGGACTTGCCGAAGCTCTTTTCCGATCCGGCCCTCTCGCAGCATTTCGTAGAAAACGTGTTGTCGCGAGTGGTTTCGCGTTCTCTTCGGGGCCGCAACGAAGCCGACGACGAGGCCGTCGATCAGACGCAGTTCACTCCTGCCGATCTCGTCCTGCCGAATAGTGTGAATCTGGGTGATGCCTCTTTTCCAGTTCGTCAGTACTACAAAACGATCGTGGCCAGCGCCGACCCGGCCCGGGTAGTTGTTGCGATAGATCTGCTGAATGAGGCTATCGACCCTGCAATCGGAAACGTGTTTCAACTCCAACAGTCTACGGGCGGAATCACATTACAAGACATCATTCTTGCAGTTCGGAAGACTCTTCTCGATGAGGGAAAGGAACTCGTTCTGCTCGTGGAGGATTTCGCAGCCCTTTCAGGCATTCAAGACGTTCTTTTGAAAGTTTCTATCCAGGAAGGCGAACGGGACGGGAAGACAGTGCGCGCGACGATGCGGACTGCAATCGCCCTGACCGACGGCGTGCTCGCATTTCGCGAGACAATTTACACGCGAGCCCAGCGCGAATGGGTGGTTGGCGGTCGCGATCTGTCCGACGAGGAGATCAGAGCATCCGCTGTGGAACTCGTTGGCGCCTATCTGAACGCTGCGCGATGGGGCGAGGACTCTCTTCGGCGGAAGTTCGCCGACTCTGATGGGCAGACCGCAGGCTCTTGGCTTGGCACGTGGCGCGACGAAGATGACGACGCTGCCCAGGACCTTCTTGGCGCCTTCGGGGCATCGCGTGCTGGCCATCCCTTATTTCCTTTCAATCGACAGGCAATCACAGCCTTAGTTGACGCACACTTGGTCAAAAACGGGCAGCTGGTCCTTAACCCCCGCAAGGTTATCAACTTCATCCTGCGCAACACGCTGCTGTTACGCAGCGAGTTCCAGGCAAAGGCCTTTCCTTCCGCAGATCAGAAGGCCGTGCTCCCGAACTCCTGGCTCGTCGGCTGGGTCAGACGGGCGGGCCAGACGGAGGCGAACCGCAAACGCCTTGGCCCATTGTTGGCCATTTGGGGCGGAAACCCGACGACGTCTGAAGGCATCGCAGGCGTGCCGCCAGGCATCTTTAAGGGGTTTGGGCTTCCTACGCCGGCGGAGTTGGACGGCATCACTTTTTTGGCGCCGGAAGAACCCGTCGAAGCCACGCCGACTGCCGCCACATTAAGGCCAGCGCGCAGTACACCTGCCCCTTCCCGCGCCGCAACAGGTCCTGACCCTTGGTTCAGCGACCTCCAAGCCAAAGTCGATGCTTGGTCGGCCGGAACCCCATTGGGGCAGGCCGAGGCCAACGCTATCCGATCGGCGTTGGCAGGAATGATCAAGGACGCGATCAATTGGCCGGCTCTGCGTTTACGACCGCAGTCGATCCGTCCAGGCTCAATCCACATCGCCAATGCCAAGGGCAACGCTCCCGCCAAGCGGGTCCTTCATGTCTGTGAGCGCTTCGAGGATGAAGACGGCCGGATCCGCGCCGCTATGCTCGGAGCTTTGAGGTACACGCGAAACCAACAGCGATGGGCTTACGAGGGTGCAGACGATGATTACGTTGCAACGTGCAACCTCGTTGACAAGCTAGCCGCGCAACTTGGGCCCATGCTCTTGGATGAGGCAAGTCGCCAAATCAGCGCGATCACGAGGGGGCTCATCATGCAGGCTCGCGTTGCCGGGCTCACGCCGCCAGTGAAGCTGAACAACGTGCCGGCCCTCCTCGCCGCAACATTCGAACAGCTGCCACCCATGGAGCCCCAGGCCTTCGACGAAGGCTGGGAGAAGGTTCGAACTTCCGTTTGGGGCGACGTGAACGGCGCACCGGCCCGAAAAACTCTTCAGAAGGACTTGCTTGATCTCCTGGGTACATTCCAGGGAACCGGCTCGGTGCTCTTTGGCCTAGATGGCGTGCGTCTTCTAGACAGCTTGGCGGCCGGCGAAAAGGATATCGAGGCGGAAACCGCTTTGCCAGAGGACCTGAACCCGGAGACGCGAGCCTATCTGAGCCCGCTAAACGCGAAGCGATTGTGGGCTCAATTGCAGAGCGTCATTCGGAAGTTACGCGACTTCCGAGCACAATTGAGCGGCTACATTGATGCCGATTTCGACAAGAGCGCCTTCATCGAAGAGCTTGAACAGGTCGCGTCTTTGCTAATGTCGACGTCGAACTGGACCCGCAACGACATTAGTCTGAAGGACTTCGAGCGGCGCCTTATAGAGTTCCGAAGCACCCCAATCGTGGACCTCGTCAACAAGGCGACGCTCGTTGATGAAGCCAACGCCGAGCAATTGCCCAAGGTGCTCAACGCTCTCGGTTCACTGGATCTCTCATCGGTAGACCGCACCGTCTCGTTCTTAAACATCGTGGATGTCATCGTCACCGGCGCCGAGCAGACCGTCGACCGTGTTTATTCCACTCACGAACAGGCCAATCCGGCCAAAATCGCAGACGAGATTGACGCGCTCTTGACCCTACTCGCCAACGACAGCGTAAGTGAGTTCCAATGAAAGACGCACTCCCATTTCGCGTTTCAGCGCTTCGGCAGAAGCTGACTCGACTTCAAGGTCTCACGGCGAACGCGAAGGAGGCCAGCGATCTGGCGGTATTGCGAAAAGAGCTGGGGACGTCAGCGCAGGCCGTTGCGAACTTAGTCAGGCAGCAGACAATGCTCTCTGGCTTGGGCGTCAAGATCCAGCCGCCGACAAGCCTCAGCAATGTTCGAAAGAGAGCCACCACAGTCAGGGAAAAGTTTCGGACCGAGAAAAAATCCGCAACCCTAAAGAAGGGAACGGGATGGACGTCGCTATTGAGCGACGGAGACACGGCGATCAACGACATCGAGCGAGCTCTCCTGGACGGTTGGAGAGATTTTCGCACTGCTGTCTACTCTGGCGACACGCCAAGCGTGATCGACAAACGGATCGCCCGCACGCCGCAAAATGTGCAGGCTCTTAACGAGTACGATCAGGTTTACAGCCAGTTCTCGGTTCTTTTCCAGACAGTGCCTACGAGCGCCGCAACCGTTGAGACCTCCAAGAAACTTGCGAGCGATCTGGTGCGGATCTCAGAGAAGTTTGATTTCGCGGTTGGCACCGAAGTGAAGCGATTTCTGGCTGCGGTTCAGAGCGGCGGAGCTCCGCTAGCCCTGTTGACCGCCGAAGTGTTGAAGTGGCTCGCCGACAACAAAGCTACGGAAGGTTATCTGATCCGGGCCTCGCGCCAGCCATGACCCCCGACGATGCACTGCTGATCACCGTCCTGGACCAGATAGAGCAGCAAGAGGCTCGTCTGCTTTCATGGGGCTTAGTCGACGCGTTCCTAACCGGCCAAGAGCTTCGAGAGATCATCGATGATGTGTTGAACGCGCTCCCCTCGTTTGATGGTCTAACAATTCTTCACGCCTCGGATGTGCTTGAGAAGCTCCTCCAGCGGACTCTGGTTTTCGACGTCGGGGAGGAACCCGGAGAGCGCTTTCGATCGAGGATGGCCGAGGGCGTCAGGCTAATGTTTCGGCTACGGCAGCTCTTTCCCAAGCACTCCGGCCCGATCGGTTGGCAGGACGCGCCGACGCTGGTCGCCGACTTCCGTTTCATTTGGAGACGCCGGCGATATCCCAAGCGAACCATCTCGGCCGACGCCGCGATTGCCGAGATAGCCGAAGCAGTTGGTGATCACGAGGCCCGCAGCGCACTCGACGCCCTCGTACGGGGCTACGGTTCTGATTTCACGCTGTCGAAGTTCCAGGTGGCTGCCACCAAACGCATTCTCTCTGGCCTCGACAGCCCATCGTCTCAGGCCACCCTGGTGAGTGCGGGAACCGGTAGTGGCAAGACGCTGGCCTTTTACCTGCCAGCAATGGCGCAGATCGCCGCACATATTCGGCGTGATAGGTCGGGCACCCGCTGGGTTAAGGTTCTCGCTCTATACCCCCGCAACGAGCTCCTGAAGGACCAATTCGCCGAGGTCTACTCCCAAGCACGCGCTCTCGACGCTACTTTGGCCGCTCAGGGAAAGCGAAAGGTCCTGATCGCCACCTTCTTTGGCCCTACGCCGGTGAATATGAAGGCAGCCGAGCACGGGTACGGCGATGAGAAACGCGGGAAGTGGCCCGATCATCGGGATGGCATTGTCTGTGAATCGATACGGTGCCCGACAGAGGGCTGTCAGGGCAACTTGGTTTGGCTCAACGAGGACCGGAACCGGAATTTGGAGAACCTCCGTTGCGATGCGTGTGGCCATCGCATCCGGGAGGACGAGATCATCCTGACCCGTGAGCGTCTGAATTCAGAGAGCCCGGACATCCTCTTCACCACGACGGAGATGCTGAACCAACGGATGGCGGACTCCGAGACACATCACCTTTTTGGGCTGGGCGCTAAAGCAGAGCGCCCCGTCGAAATGATGCTGCTGGATGAAGTCCACACCTACTCGGGTCGCTCCGGCGCGCAGGTCGCGTTCCTTTTGCGCCGCTGGCGCACGCTGCTACGAAAGCCAGTTAGCTTTGTCGGGTTGTCGGCAACGCTGCGAGATGGCGCCAAGTTCCTGGCCCAGCTGACGGGCCTTCCAGAGCAGGCGTCGGTCGAGATTACGACGATCGCATCGGACATGATCGACGAGGGCGCCGAGTACATGCTCGCGCTTAGAGGCGACCCCGTATCTCAGGCGGCCCTTATGTCGACCACGATTCAGGCCGCGATGCTTACCTCGAGGATTCTGGATAACCCACGCGAGCGAAAGAGCCACGGTGTCTTCGGCGAGCGCCTGTTCTTGTTCACCGACGACCTCGATGTCACGAACCGCATGTATTATGCGATGCTGGATGCCGAGGGCCGAAACTCATGGGGGAACTTCGACACCCAGAAGCACCCTCAGGGCGGTTTGGCCATTTTGAGACGCCCAGCGGCAAGTCTGTTGCGCAAGCGTCACGGCCAGGATTGGCAGGCTCCGCTCGATATCGGGCACGAATTGAATAGCGGCGACCGTAAGGCCGTCGGACGTGTCATGTCGTTGGATCCGGGCGTCGGTCAGAACCTCGACATTGTCGTGGCCACCGCCGCCCTGGAAGTTGGATACAACGACCCCCTAGTTGGGGCCGTCATTCAGCACAAGGCTCCCCGGGATGTCGCTCAGTTTCTGCAAAGGAAAGGCCGGGCCGGCCGCCCCCGCCGGATGCGGCCTTGGACAATTGTGGTCCTATCGGATTACGGGCGCGACCGCATCGCCTACCAGGGCTACGATCTTCTTTTCGATCCCGAGTTGGCGGTGCGAACTCTGCCGACGGGCAACCGCTACGTCCGACGGATCCAGTCGGTTTACGCGACGCTCGACTATTTAGGCCAACAACTCGACGCGGCGTCAGACGGTAGCGTGTGGCGAAACCTCAGCGGTCCGACCACTTGGCGCGCCGATACTGACCGCCAAGCCCGGATGGCACGCGCCATCACACGCATCCTTAGTGAACCCGCTGAACGTGACCGTTACGCAGCCTTTCTCGGCCGCGCACTCCGGCTTGACGACAAGGAAGTCGCGCTTCTCCTTTGGGACTATCCCCGTCCGCTTCTGACCGAGGTCCTGCCGACAGCCCTTCGACGGCTAGAAACCGCGTGGCGAACCGAGGGCTCCAGCCCCGAGACCGTGATTAATAACTCCCCGTTGCCGGAGTTCGCGCCCGCCAACCTGTTCAGCGATCTGAACTTGCCGGAAGTCCTCATCGCTCTGCCTTCCAGGGGCGGACAGACCCCCGCTCCTCAGGTGATGCCGATCTTGCAGGCGATGCGCGATTTCGCGCCCGGCAGGGTCTCTCGCCGGTTCGCCTTGAACCACGCGGCGGAGCGGCACTGGGTGTGTCCCACCTTGGACACTAGTCCTCGCCAAAGCGTTGCCCTGGCGTCGATCTTGGAGGCAGAGCCGCTCGGCGAGTGGGCGGTGACGACGGACATAGGCATCTTCCGCTACCCCGTCCATCGACCTCTGCGGATCATCACAGAGCAGACGCCGCATAACATCCTCGACACCTCCCAGGCTCGACTGGAGTGGCGCACTCAGATCGTTGCGCGGGCGAGCGGTCTCGTCCTTGAGATGCCTCAACGGGACCCTTGGTCGAGCCTTGTCTCTGAGGTTCGATTCTTCACGCACCAAAACCTCGCCCCAGTGGAGGTTCGGCGTTTTGCGGTCGCTAGCGCGGCCGAGATAAAGTACAAAAACGGTAGCACTGCTCAAAAGACTTTTACTTTCGAGGCTGACGGCAATCCAGCGGCCGTCGGATACAGCCTCAACACCGATGCGCTGTGCTTGAAGCTCGCTCACCCCGAGGCGCTTTGGTCATCGCTCGGGGGTGAAGGCAGTGCCCTCTATCGCGCCATGCGTACGGCTCGCTTCCATCACCAGGCGACCCGTGGGCCGTACTTGGCGAGCGTCGACAACGTCTTCGCGCGGGAATGGCTGGCTCATCTTCTGCTCGCCGCCCTGTCGAACGAAGCCATCGCCAAGTCGATCTCGCTGCGAGAGGCGGCGGAAAACCTCGCAACCGATGTCGCCGACCTTTCGCTCGGTGCGACGCTGACAATCCTTTTCCAGTCGGCCGTCGTCGACGACGCCGACGCCCATGGCAACACGCAAGACAAGCTGCGTCAGTCCCTTTCGATCCACCTAGCAAACCCCGCCGTCGTCGCCGACCTCCACAGTCTGGCGGCGATCCTCTGGATCCCGGTCAGTCAATCCTGGGAGCCATGGCTACAAGAACGCTTCTCGGTCACGGTCGCGGCGGCGGCGATGAATGCCATCGCGAGCCTGTGCCCCGATATTGACGTCGACAGCCTGGTCGCCGACATCGACCCCGGGCCGCGCGAGCCAGACGATGTCTTCGCGGCCTCGTCGCGCGAAGTCTGGATCAGTGAACTTTCACCAGGCGGCAATGGCCTGATCGAAGATGTTCTGAAGCAGTATGCGGATGATCCTCGCCGGTTCTTCAGCCTCATGACCGCCGCTCTGCGGGACAATGATTTTCTGCTTAGCGATTTCCAAATGGTTCGCTTTCTTGAGGAATTGGAGACGCATCCGGGTGGCGATATTGCTGATGTTACGGCCCGATATCGGTCAGCATATGGCGCTAAGCAGAGCCATGTTCGCTTCACCGAACTGAGGCACACCTTGGCGGCAGAAGGGTATGTCACCTTCCACGCGTTTATTGTCGCCCTCGCAAATAGGATATTGCGGCCTGGGTCCGGGCCTGCGAGCGATAGCTTCCTGCTCGCGGCACTGACTCGTTGGTCTTCGGAGGAGGTACGGCTCGGCGTAGAGTTGGATGCGCGCGTCATCGCCTATCGCCTCGCACGCCGCGCTGACATCGACGCTGCGCTCGTCGACGCTGGCATTGAGGTCCCTACTATCAACCCCGATCAGTGGCGCTTTTCCGTCATCTACAGCCTCCTCTGGCCTCGCGGCGCCCACATCCGCCGATCTGGCTTAAGTCTGTATTCAGCTTTCCGCGATTTGCCGTCCGCAGAGCCACTGTTGCTGAAACCCCACCTGGGTCGCGGGCTTGAAGTCATCGCCATCCACACTGAGGGCTGGGAAGAACTGTGCCTCGCACGATTGGCAATCGAAGGTGCCGCGACCCTGATCTGCCCTATGAACGCGGCATCCGATCTAGCGGACGCGCTGAGCTTTCTCGCCACGAACCCCGTACAAGCCGACTATCTCTCTGTTTACGCCCGTGTTCAGGCGGTGCGGCGTGTACAGGACGCCTTCGAGATCGACCTCGATATCGCGGAGGCGGTGCAATGAGGTTTGAAAGTCGACGCATCTTCAAGAGCCTCGCCACCAGCCAGAACGTGGTTCGCGAACTGCTTCAGATGATGTTTTTGGGCGAACTGATTTCTCCTGGAGGACAACGCGCGTGGCTGGTCAGCCCTTGGATCAGCAATGTGGTGTTATTCGACAACCGCGCCGGAGGCTTCAGTGCCGTCAATCCGGAATGGGGCGCGCGCGAGGTGCGTCTTATTGAGATTGCGCTCTATCTTATGGCACGCGGGACCAGCATTGGCATCGCCACCAATTTTGACGAGCACAATGGCGCGTTTTTGGACGCGCTAACGGTTGGCGCTGAGGAGGGTGGGCTATCAGAAAAATTGAAAATTGTTAGGCGCAAACATCTGCACGTCAAAGGCATTCTGCTGAAACGTGGGCTCCTGACGGGATCGATGAACCTCACGTATCGCGGCCTTGAGTTTAACGATGAGACCGTCGTCTACGACACGGCCCTCCAAAGGATCGCTGAGGCCCGAGTGAATTTCGAATCCTATGGAAGGTCAGAGGGATGATTGCCGGCCTTTCCGAAACCGAGCGCCCGTGGCTGGAGCGGTTCTTCGGCGCGCCGAACGAATTGATCTGGGCCGACATCGAAAAAAGCGCCGCCCCCGCGGATAGGCTCGACGCCGTCCTGCCGTGGTTGTTGAGGCTGAAGGATGGGGCGTCCGACGCGCCGATTATCCTACCGTTGTACCGCAATGGGACCGTAGCCGGCTGGTATGCCACGGCCTCAACAAAAGAAGGCGAGCAGCGACTTCGAGCAACTCTCCGCGCTTGGTTCGGACCATCATACCTTTCCCACCTGCAGGTCGCCGATTCTGCAAACCCCAGCGCAGAGGCAATGCGGACCCGCTTCGGCAAGCAAGTCCTGGCTTTCAAGGGGCCCGACAGCTACAAAATAGGCGAGCGCCTCGCGTTGCTGGCAAAGCTGGACGGCCAACGCCCTCATCTAGGCCGAACCGAACCGCGACCCGTAGGCCGGGTGCGATCCGATCTGGAACGTGCGTTGCTCTCTCGGGATGAAGTGAGTGCACTAGCACTTATTGCTGAACTCCGTGGCTCTGGCCGATTGAACGAGGAGAACCTCAGATTTCTCGATATCCGGCTCATGGCCGGGCTCGGCCAATGGGAGCAGATCGCTCGCGACTACTGGACGATCAAAACTCTCGCTGACCTTCCCCTCCCGCCACAGACCCTGTCGGACCTCATCGAGGCTCTTTATCGAATCTATGTCGATGAAGCTGAGGTGGCAGGCGACGCCCGAGCGGTTCGCCTTGCGTTCGAAGAGCGGGTCGCCAAGCCCTTTCCGAGGCTGTTCGCGTCGCGCCACGGCGTCCGAACACGCCGCGTGGTAAAGGCCTTCGTTCTCTATGAAAGCATCCAGACAAAGCCGGACCCCACCATTCTCGAAGGGCTATTAAGTCTACTTCCCACGGAGGACGCAACCTGGGCTGATGCATTCATCGGCGCGTCGAACAAACCCGAGTCCGCTGTCGTGGACAAGGCGCAGGGTGGGCCAGTCGCTCAGTTGCCGGACGAGGCCGAAGCAGCATTCGAAGACGGCCAGTACGATCGGGCATATGAACTCTACTTAGCCAAGCCGCTTCACCGGAAATCGCTCAGCGTGCTCCTGTCGTGCGTCCAATTCATCGGCACGGCGGAAGCCCGACGCAGGCTGCTCGACACATTCGACGCTCAACCATCGGTTCATGAGGATCTGCCAAGCGCCCTCGTTTTGCGCCTACAGAGCCTGCGCGATGGGGCTCCTTCGGAAGAGTCGGAGACTGAAGGGCCTCTTGAACCAGCCGGTTGGATGCGCTGGGCTCGGCGTCTAGCTGCCGGATATCCTCCCGAGACCGCAGAAGCCGAGGTCCTTAACGACCGGGCGATGTGGAACGCCGTTCCGTTGCGGTCCAACGTCCAGCTCTGCAGGGAATTTTCCAACCTGATCGGGAATCTCAGCGACGGCGCGGCCGACGTAGCGCGACGTTCCCTATCACTTATAGTGCCCGCCTTTTTCCCGGAGGGTGAGCCTACCACGCAATCAACTAAGCCTTTGGCGACTGTAATCCTGCTCCTGATCGCAATGGACGAAGCCGTGGCCCGCGGAGATCTTGAGATCCTGAGTACGATCCTCGCCGCGCTGCTCGAGTTTGGGCTCAGCACCCAAGAGTATGTGACGACAGTCGCCGACCTTGAGGCCATCCAAGATCGAGTGGCGTCATATGCCAATTTGGCGTGGTCCTTGGACGTATGCGAAGCTCTGGCGATTTCGCCAGCGCCCTCTAGTGAAGCGAACGAAGCCAGATTGCGATTTTTTCTCAAAGTCGTTAGTCAATCGCATGGCTTTGCGCATCGGCTCGGCACCCACGATTTCTTGCCGATCAAGCTTTTGGCCCGTGACTACGGTGTGGATCCTTCCGCCATTGCGGACCTCCGCCCGGCCCTTAAGGCGGCCGACGATGCCGAAACCGGCGAGATGCTCGCGGCTAAGACGATCGGAATTTACACCCTAACGGAGGCGGCAGGCGCGCGCGCCAAGTCAGCGCTGAGGGAGCTCTTCCCATCCTGCGCCGTCGAGGTGAACTCTGACACGGTGTGCACTTCGAGCCTTACGAACCTCGCGAGGACAGCGGACATCTTCGTGTTCGCGTGGCGAAGTAGCAGTCACCAGGCCTTCTTCTGCGTCAAGGATGCTCTAGGCGGTCGCGATCCCATCTACGCGGCAGGCAAGGGAACGGCGAGCCTGGTGAACGCGGTGCGCGACGCTATTAGGTAATTCTGCGAGACGGGTTCGTCCGGACGCCTACGCGTGTTTGCGTGTGCCGCCCCGCGGGATTGAGCGAGTCGGTGGCCCTTCGGCAGGACATGGTGCGTGACAGTTATGCGGCTCGCGACTTGATTTCACTCGAGGTTCCCGCATCCTCGCGCCGCTTCGCCGCACCCCGCATCTCTGTAGTCTTAGTTCGTCCGCGTGGCTGAAACTGTACGATATGGGCGGTCGGCGCCTCGCCGCGCACGAGTATGGCGATGTGATCACCGACGCGATTGCGGCAAGGAGCGCAGCGATCGTGGGCATTGAAGCGCCCTTCGGCAATGCCAGCGAAACTGTGCCTGAGGCTGTGCAAGGTGACTCCGTCAAGCGCTGCGGGCTGCGGAGGAACCTCCCCGTGGCGGCCGCCGCCAGTTGCCGCGCTGTCTTCTGGACCGTGCGCCACAGACCGGGCAATCCTTGTAGCCGGCGCCTTTTGCCTCGGCGGCGAAAACGAAATCGGAAATCGGGTCCAGATCATCGATGGTGGCGAACGCAGCGCGACCAAGCGGACGGAGCGAGAAACCTGTCTTTGTCTCTTCGAGGGCGATGCAGCTTCCGTTCGCATCAACCTCGTTCTCACCGGAGATGCTCGCACTCTCCTTCCTCACGCCGATCATGGCGATGAAGCGGATGCCGGCGATACCAGTCAGGCTGTGAAGTGGCTGGTTGTTGCGGTCGCGCTTGCACTCGAGCACCCTCAGGCTACCTGCGAGGAGGCGATACTGGTTGCAGTCAGCAGCGCCTTCTTCTGAGCATCGGCAAAGCGCGTACGCCCGTACCGGGTTCGCAGTGACGCGGTCATTCTCGATGCCCCAGGCGAAAATCGCTCCAAGCAGACCGAGAGTGCGGGTGATGGCACCCGTCCCGCCTCCAATCGATCGGCTGCGGAAGCCGAGCTTCTTGCCGCGGGCGGTCGCTTCCCGACAGTCCCGACCTTCATTGTCTGTTTGGACGTTGCCTGTCCGAAGCGCGGACGCGGATGGACAAAGCGACGGCGATCGGCCGGAGTTCATCACAAAGCTATATTGACGTACAAATTTTGTCTTGAACGGTATATCTTTCAGCGTTGTCGGCTCTTGAGGCGTGGCTGACCAAGGTCCGGGCTCGAAAAGGAATCCCCGATACTACTCGCGAGCATTTGAAAACGAGTTATCAGAGGTTGGAGCAGCTTGAGTCTGACGTCCAACGGAATCCGAAGTTGATGGACGAGTTCAAATCGTCTTTCGCTAAAACGTCAGCGCGGCTCAGAATCTTGTTTAGAACTCTGGCTCCTCAATAAAGGATGGTTTGGCTTCGAGCATTCGAATACGCGATGTAGGCCGCGATAAGTGAGTGTTATCGGAGGCTAGATGTTTGATCCCTGGCTTTAATGGTGCGATCTTTTCCACGGAATGGAAGGAGGCACTATGGGTCAGGTTCTACACGGCCGCGCCACGACGACAGAGGCGATCCGTCGAGCAATACAAAATAGTCAAGAGAGCCTGAAGAAGCTCGCCAAGCGCTATGGCATCGATCCCAAGACGGTCGCGAAGTGGCGCAACCGGACCTCGACCCCGCCGACCTTCCGACGGTCCCAGAGAGCCGCACTCGACGGTGCTGTCGCTCGACAAGGAAGCCGCCATCGTCGCCTTTCGCAAGCACGCTCTTGCCGCTCGATGATTGTCTCTATGCCCTTCAGCCGACGATCCCGCATCTGACGCGCTCGTCATTGCATGGTTGCCTTCAGCGCCACGGCATTTCGCGGTTGCCGCAGACGGGCGCCGACTAGCCGGCCAAGCAGAAGTTCAAGGCCTATCCGATCGGCTATTTCCACATCGATATCGCCCAGGCAGACCGCCGAGGACAAGCTGCGCCTGTTCGTTGCCATCGATCGGACGTCCAAGTTCGCTTATGCGCAGTTGCACGCGACCGCGGACAAGATGACGATGGTCCGGTTCCTTCGGATGTGATCGCGGCATGGTGCGGGTCGGGTCCTGCACCGCCATGATGACGGCCCGCCGAAGCGAGCATCGCGAGCGCACAGCATTCAAGTTCCTCGAAGGCGTCCGTCGACATTCGACAAGAGACATATGGCGCGGCGCGAGCGCTGGCGCCGTAGCATTGACGAAAGCGGCGCTCAATCCGAGGCGATGCCGTCCTTGATCCGTGTGAGGCGGCTTTCGCCTTCCTCCGGGCCGAAGCAGCTTTCGAAATCATTGCATTCCCGGCAACTGGGCGCGCTGCACAGCGAAAAACCTTCGGCCTCGCAGAGCTTTCGGTAAAAGTATTTTTTCCATTTCATGTTTTGGGTGTTGCCAGCCGCCAGCGTCGGAAAATGCGAGGCGAGCAGGCGGCCGAGGTCGGTTCGATTAAAAAGGCCAAGGTCCTGCCAGAGGTGGTCATTGCGCATGGCACGCCGGGCGATGATCTTGGCGAAGCGGGCGCTCGCCGGGTCGCCATGTCGGGCATGCGCCAGCAGCAGTCCATGCAGAAGTTCTTCTTCCAGATCCGGCTCGGGCTCGCTCACCTCTTTCAAGGCAAACGCGTTGATAGGAAAAGCAGGGAAACAGCGGACCAGGACATCGCGCAACTCGGCGCGCGAAAGTCCCGTTGCCTCCGTCGCCGTCGCCTCGCCGGCATCGATCTCCTCGAGCGCACGTGAAAGCACACAGGCAAGCACATGCTGGTCGAACCTCCTCTCCAGCTCGATGTGCGGCCATTGGCCGGTGCTGAGCCGGGCATAATGTTGGGCAAATATGGTGCGTTCTCCTGGTTTCGTCCTATCAAATCATGCAGAGACCCGGCCTGCCGCAACATGGGTCGGGCAGTTCTTCGGTATGGCACTCCGGGTCGCCTCGCGTCGAGTAGTTCGGCAATTCTCGTCTGGTCCATCGGCTCTGACGCAAATTCTGTGATTGGAAGAGGTGTTCGCGAACCCCTGCCCTGCAGTTTGCGCCTCATGGGGAACACCTCGGCGCCGGGAATGCCCCCGCGGAGTTGGACGTGGACGGTGCTGGGACAGAGGTCGCGTGCCGTCCTTTCCAGTGCGGCCACATGGTCGACCCCATTCAAGCCCGCCAGACTCTTGGTTGAATGACGTCTGATTCAAAGCGTCAGCGGGTGAGTTCCAGCGCACGTTCAGGACAGGATCGCGCGCCCCGCGATGCAGGCAGTTCCTCCCCTTCCGCAACTTCAATGTCACCAGGCAGGATATAGCCCTCGTCATCAAGCTTGAAGATGTCCGGCGCTTGCGCCGCGCATCGCGCGTGACCCTGGCATTTGGCCTTTTGGACGATGATGCGCATGGCGCTGCCTCCATTGTCTGTGCCCCGGGTCGGGGCGGGCCTAAGACCAGTCCAGGATCAAATTTTCGATCCCGAACACATGGCCGCCAGAGGTTATCGGTGCCGTACCCTGCTTGATCCTGAAAGCCGGGATGCGCGCCAACCACTCCTCCAGGCCAATGACAATCTCCCGCCGGGCAAGGTGTGAGCCAAGGCAACGGTGGGGACCATAGCCAAACGCTGCGTGGCGGTTGTCCTCCCGCTCCAAATCGATCGTGTTGGGGCATTCGAATTCCGCCGGGTCACGATTGGCAATCATCGTGGCGCAGGAAACATAGTCCCCCTTCCGGATCGGCGCGCCTTCGAAGTCGATATCTTTCGTAGCCACGCGGATCAACTGAATGGGCGGATAGGCCCGCAGCAATTCTTCGGTTGCGAGCGGGATGCGGTCCGGTTCGCTCCGCAGCAATTGCTGATCTTTGAGGTTGCGCGCGAGGTACGCCAAGTCAAAGCCTATAGCTGCTGCGACCGTGTCGAGCCCAGCGACGAAGACAAGCACGCCGATGCCGCGGACTTGGGTGTCCGTCAGCCGGCGGCCCTCGACCTGTGCCTGCACGATAAAGCTCATGAAATCGTCAACCGCCTCCTGGCGGCGCATGGCTGCAAGTTCGTCGATGAATGCCACGATCGTCCGGGCAGCCACAGGTCGTTCCTTATCGTCGCCGTGGAGCAGATCTTTCCCCCAGCCGACGAATGTATCGAGTCGGTCATCGGGCAACCCCAGAAAGCGAAGAAAGGTGCTCACCGCGAAAGGAAAGGCAAAATCCTTCATCACGTCGCAGCTTGTGCCCGACGCGGCGATCCTTTCGATCAGCTCGACCGCCCGTTCGCGGACAGCCGGTTCCAAAGCCAACACCCGCTTTGGCGAAAGCAGCGGATTGAGCAGTGAGCGAAAGACGCCATGGGCCGGTGGATCGAGCTCAAGCGGGATCGTCGGCCAGTTTTCACCCAGTATGGAGGAGAAGATGCTGCGATGGCTGGAAAAAGTCTCTGCGTCCTGCAGCACCTTCCGCTGGTCCGCGGCACGGGTGATGACCCAGGTACCCCGGCCATCTTGCGTGTTGTAGCGGGAGTAAAAGATCGGAGGCCCGTCATGTACGCAAGCGACAGCTGCGTGTGGATCCCCGTTGGGTGTTGGTGGCATCCCTGGCGATGTAAACAGGCTGAAGTCCCTCACCATTTCGGGCGGGACATGATCTGGAACGGGGTTGGTCGCCATTTTGTTTTCTCTACATTGGCGTTCATGGCTCGATTGAGATTGCACCGCTGTTCATAAAGTCGATTTCCAGCATGGGCACGTCTCTTGTCGGGCGCCTTCTAGATTCTGTCGCCTGATACAGCCCACCTGCATCAGCGCGGATGAGATCGGTTGCGAAGTCGATCAGAAGGGGCATCTCCGCCGCGCTGCGGTCATGAAGCAAAGCCGCCGCTTATCCCCGTTAGGGTTGAGAGGCTGGTCAATCACCTCTGAGCTCCGTGACGCACTGCTGATGCCCTGCTGATCAAATTGTCGAAGCAAGTCGCGTGCCGGATAGGCGTACCCATGGCGCTGCACCAAGCAATGCCAGCCTGCACTAGGCCCGCCGCTGATGATCACCTGTCCATCACTCTTAGGACAACGTCCGACAACCGACATCCGTGGTCGGTTTTGTCAAGTCCGCGACATCGGGCTGTTCGGCTTGGCTGCTGCTGCACAGCCTTCCGGTCGACGAGCGAGGAGATCGCTCGCACGGCCCGGATTGAGCAACGACGCGATCCAGCGCAAGGTTCGGGTGCGGTCCGACAAGACCCGGCCGCGCTTCCGCTTCGGTTCGGCGCTGATGGCATATGCGTTGTTGTAGCCGCTGCAAGGGTTTCCGGTCAGACGAGCGATGCACTCGTGCGCAGCGATCCGGCCGGCGACGAGCCTGACTGTATCGATGCGGTCAATTCCGGCGTGCACACCTGACCGTGCGTATGCGCTAACACGGCAAGCTCTATCGCACATGGACCTATATTTCCTCGCGACCCGCTGTCGGAACGTGGTGCCGAGTCCTATGGCGGCCGGTTCAATCCGAGGGCCTGTCGGCACTCTACACATCCCGGTCGGTCGGACCGGGAACGCGTGGCAGACTCTCGGCCAGAAACCGCCAGTCGCTGCGCTCGCGTTCGCCTTCCTTGCGCGTGCCGAAGAACTGGACGATCATCTTGCCGTCGGCGCCATAGGCTTCAACGGACGTGACGTGACCGTCCCTCGTCGGCTTGCGCACGGCCCAGACCTCGCGGATGTGATGAGTCCTAAGATGGAGATGGAAGTTCTCGTCGAGCACATTGATCCGCGGCCCGATCTGCTTGACCGACTTGATCGGGCCGGAATGGATCTGGATGCAACCACGATTGCCGACAAAGCACATGATCGGCATCTCGTCTTCGGCCGCCTGTTGGAACAGGGCGCCAACGGCATCATTGTCGAGCAGCCAGGCGTAATCCTCGTCGGCCATACGCATCGCCTGGCAGCGGCTGAGCTTCAGGGTCTTCAACATATGGTAGAACTGATGCACGTCGCTCAGCCGGCTCCAGTGCTCGCGTAGGTCGTCGACCGTGGCGGCTTGGTCTGGACTCACTGCATTATCGAGCGCCCCGCTCGCCTCGACCGATATGATCGGCTCCTGGTCGGAGGATACAAGCTCTGCCGCCAGATTCTGATAGGCGTGCAGGTTCGAGGCGGGCCTGAGATGTACTTTGTGCATCGCCTCGCCGGTGGCATCAAAGAATTGCAGGCTGCGGCGGATCTCGGCTCCCTCGCGCTTCTCGACGGCGAAGCCATACGCCCACGCTTTCGGGAAGATGCGCAGGTCGATCTCGTCGCCGAGCACCATGGCATGCGGGTTGCCGGTGACCACTTTGTCGTAGACGCCGATCTTTTGGTGCACGGCACTTTGGTTGCGGGTGACCGCCATCACCTCGCCGACCGCTTCGAGGCCGGTCAGCAGATCATCGACGCGCGGCTCGATGCGCACCGCGCCGTGACCACAATGCGCCGCGACCAATTCGGCTTCCGAAATGCCCAATCGAGCGGCGAGATCATGCTCCCGGATTTTCGGATTGTCTTCGCACGCCCGCCGGATTTCGTCCGGCGACGGTTTCTCGCGCTGGTCCATGTCTTACCCCTGCTTCCACCTACGTGTGAGGATCAGCTGCCCTGCCGGTGAATCTTCAGCCGATCGGGCGCGCCGTAATGCTCGACCCTGATCTGCTGCTGGCCCGTGAACAAAGTGTCGCTGGACAGCGTGCGCACGTCGTCGCACCCGCGCGAAAACCGGGGGTGCTATCGGAGCGGCGAGACCCGAGTGACACGTGCAGGCACATGCCGATGGAATCTCATCGAGCCGGTCGGTGGCCACCGGGCGGTGGTGAGCGATTGTGGGTGTTGTCGCAATCGGCCAATCGGTCATTCGGATGCCACGGGCGGCGCTGCTTCGCCAAACAAAGCGTGTCTGACCCAGTCCTGACATGTTGCTCCCTTGCTTCGCCGCATCGATCGCGAGGGCACCCACGACACGATTGTGGATCGGCAGTCTCTTGCCGCCTCGCCAGTGGAGCTTCAAAAACTGTGCCAATTGCGCCGAAGCAAGCCCAGAAGGAGTCTTCTGTAATGGTCATTGGTTTAATGTGAGTTCAGCCAACAACTCAGGCCCAACATCCCGCGTGGCGGACCCGACAAACCCGACAGTACGTGTCGGTTGGCCGACACCTTCGCAGCAATGGACTCACAAGAACCACCGCAGGGTCAGAGATGCCGCGCTGTGTTGAAACATTTTTTCGCTTTGGCACGGTGCATGCAACGTGATGCGCAAGCAGGTCCCGGACTGAGGAGAATGGAGCCATGATTACGCTCACCGACAACGCTGTTGCCGCCATCAAGACTGCTCTTTCCCGCGCCAGCGAGCCGGCGGAAGGCTTTCGCATCATGGTCCAGGCCGGCGGCTGCGCCGGCTTCAAATACTTAATGGGCCTGGAGAGCGTGTCGCGCGAGGGCGACGCGATCACCGAGACAGATGGGATCAAGCTGTTCGTGGACGCGGGCTCCCAACCGCATGTCGCCGGCATGACCGTCGACTTCCTCACCGGGCTCGAATCTTCCGGCTTTGTCTTCGATAACCCCAACGCGCGCGAGAAGTGCGGCTGCGGCAAGTCCTTCAGTTGATCGCCCGAAGCGCCTGTGCGGGTCCATGAAGCGATTGCCGCCGACGGACTCATTTGCGGCAGAGGAGGCTTATATGGCCGGCACAACAGATGTCCCTGTCCTCAAGAACAAGGCAAGGTCGAAGCCGATCTTGGGACCGGCAATCGCTTCAGGTAGGATGCAAAGAACGTCGCCTCCCGAAACAGTTCGGTTCCTGGTGGCACCCAAGCTGCTGGCGGCCAAATCGCGCCGCTGCGCCAAATTCGGCTTATCGATAACGTTGTCGTGTTCGGGCGTCCTTACCTGCGGGCTGACGGCGGCGACTGCGGACTTGGCCATGCCGACGCCGATCCGGTCTACGTCAAACTCTCGGGCGTCCGCGCCGGCTGCCAGTTCGGGCCCATCATCATCAACGGCATACGCCAGAGGCTCAATGAGGCGGTCGCGCGCTCGCGTCATTCCGGTCAACTGAGGATCGCACATGAAACCTATCTACCTCGACAACAACGCAACCACACGGGTCGATCCTGAGGTCGTGCAAGCGATGTTGCCGTTCTTTAGGGATCAATTCGGCAACCCTTCGTCGGCGCACGCTCTTGGCGCCTCAGTCAGTGCGGCGGTGAGAAAGGCGCGGAGGCAGTTGCAAGCTCTGATCGGCGCGGAGTTCGACGATGAGATCACCTTCACCTCGGGTGGGACAGAAAGCGACAATGCAGCGCTTCTTTCGGCGCTCGAGGCGGCGCCCAACCGAACCGAAATCGTGACGTCCGCGGTCGAGCATCCCGCCGTGCTGACGCTCTGCGCGCATCTTGAGAAGACCCGCCGCGTCAAGGTGCACAGGATCCCGGTGGATTGCCGTGGCCGGCTCGACCTCGACGCCTATATGGCCGCCCTCACCCCACAGGTGGCAATCGTCTCGATAATGTGGGCGAACAATGAGACTGGTGTGATCTTCCCCGTGGCCAGGCTTGCCGAGTTGGCCAAGGAAGTGGGCGCCCTTTTCCATACCGATGCTGTGCAGACGGTCGGCAAGCTTCCGATGGACCTGAAGTCGACCGCAATCGACATGCTGTCGCTCTCCGGCCACAAGCTGCACGGGCCGAAAGGGATCGGCGCGCTTTTCGTAAAACGTGGCGTCAATTTCCACTCGCTGATCAAGGGGGGCCACCAAGAACACAACCGGCGTGCTGGCACCGAGAATACGCCCGGCATAGTCGGGCTCGGCATGGCGGCCGAACTCGCCTTGAAATTCATGGACGACGAGACCACACGGGTAAAGTCGCTCCGCGACCGTTTAGAGGACGGAATTCTCCAGCGCATCCCAAGCACCTGTGTCACTGGTGATCCCCTGGAACGGTTGCCCAACACCGCAAACATCTCCTTCGAACATGTCGAAAGTGATGGAATTCCACTCCTCCTCAGCCGCGTGGGCATCGCGTGTTCCTCCGGCTCCGCCTGCACCTCCGGCTCTCTGGAACCGAGCCATGTCCTGAGCGCGATGAAAACGCCACACGCGGCAGTCCGCTTCTCCTTGGCGCGGGACAACGGCGAAGCGGACGTCGACCGGGTGCTCGAGGTCATGCCGGCAATCGTGGAGAAGCTGCGTGGCTTTCCCAGTTCTGGGCCGGGTAAGCGAAGCTCCGAAGACGTTCAATCCGGTCTATGCCTGAGCGGCAGCAGAACAGGCTACCGTTCATGACCCGTCATGTCTTTCTCAACGATACGACCTTGCGCGATGGCGAGCAGGCGCCCGGCGTCGCCTTTACCACGACGGAAAAGCTGGAGATCGCCGAGTCTCTTGCGGCGGCCGGCGTCACAGAGATCGAGATCGGCACGCCGGTCATGGGCGCCGACGAGATCGAAACAATTCGCGCCGCGGTCGCGCGGCGTCTCCCGGTTCGGCTCATGGCCTGGTGCCGGATGACGTCGTTGGATCTCGATGCAGCGATCGAGAGCGGCGTCCACGCCGTCAATCTATCGCTGCCTGCGTCGGACATCCAACTTGCCGCCAAGCTCGGCCTCGATAAGGCGGGAGCGCTCCAGGTCATCCAGCATATGGTCAGGCGCGCAGCCGCCGCCGGCTTCTTCGTCGCGGTGGGCTGCGAGGATGCCTCGCGGGCCAATCGGGATCATCTCGCCCGCGTCATCGAGACGGCTGCACGCGCCGGCGCAAGCCGCGTCAGGCTAGCCGACACAGTCGGCGTTCTCGACCCGTTTTCGACCTTCGAACTTGTCGCCCAGCTCGTGGCGCAGTCTCCAATCGACCTCGAATTTCATGCGCACAACGATCTCGGACTTGCTGCCGCCAACACGCTGGCCGCGATCCGCGCAGGCGCGCGCCATGCCTCCGTCACCGTCCTGGGGCTCGGCGAGCGTGCGGGCAATGCCGCGCTGGAAGAGGTGGCCGCCGCGATGGCGGTCCTCGACGGCGCGGATACCGGCATCGAGCTGACCGCATTGCCCGACCTCGCCGCCCAGGTGGCTTGGGCCGCCCGCCGGCAGACCGCGGCCATTAAGCCGGTCGTCGGCGCCGATGTTTTCACCCACGAATCCGGCATTCACGTCGCAGGGCTGCTGAAGGACTCGCGTACTTATCAAGGGCTCGATCCGGCTCTCGTGGGCCGCTGCCGGCGTATCGTCATCGGCAAGCATTCCGGCGCCACTGCGATTGCCCATGTGCTGAGCGAAAGCGGTCGCGATCTCGACCCGGATCTGGCAGCCGCGATGGTGGCCCGCGTCCGGCGCGAGGCGGCCGAGACCAAATCGACCGTCACTGCAACTCAACTGATCGAGCTCTACGATAAATGTGCAGCGAGGCATCCCTCGCGGAGCTGTGCGGGTCCAGGTCAGCCGTGCGCGAGCGCACCGACGCCACAGTTTTGCGACCAAGGAGAATGCAATGAATTGTTCCGCTGACAGCCGCCCCATTGATGTCGCCGACATCCTCGCACGACTGAAGCGCCTGTCGGCTGCGGAGGAGTTCTTCTCAGTCCTTGGCGTCTCCTATGACCCGAAGGTGCTGAATGTCTCGCGGCTCCATATCATGAAGCGCGTGGGCCAATATCTTGCCGAAGAAGATTTCTCCGGTCTGCCCGACCAGGTGATTGCCGCGCGGGTGCGCGCGACGCTCGAACGCGCTTACGAGGACTTCGCGGTTTCCTCGCCGCTCACCCATCGGGTCTTCAAGGTGCTCAAAGACCACGATCCGAACAAACCTGCCACGCCGGGCCGCACCTTTGTCCCGTTCGACTCCGTACTGAAGCGGTTCGGACAGGAATGACCGCGACACGAGTTGCGACGCGACAATGTCGAGAAGCCGACAAATCCGGTCATCACCACGGCGCCCTCAGAAGCAACCAAGCGAAGTTCTAGGAATAGGGGCAGCGCAAAACAGTTGGCACGAATGATGCGCACCAAAGTGATAACCGCCAAGCCCGCATCCGGACAGGAGCCTAGAGAAACCGCCAATGCACATCGTAATCTGCATCAAGCAGGTGCCGGACTCGGCACAGATAAGGGTCCATCCGGTGACGAACACGATCATGCGCCAGGGTGTTCCGACTATCATCAACCCTTACGACCTGTTCGCCCTCGAAGAAGCCCTCAGACTGCGCGACGCGCATGGTGGCGAAGTCACCGTGCTCACTATGGGTCCGCCCATGGCAGAGGACGCGCTGCGCAAGGCGCTCGGTTACGGCGCCGACCGAGCGGTGCTCTTGACCGACCGCTATTTTGCCGGCTCCGACACGCTGGCGACCTCGTTCGCCCTTTCCCAGGCAATCGCGAAGGTTGGCGAGACGTTCGGCACGCCAGACCTCGTCTTCACCGGCAAGCAGACGATCGATGGCGACACCGCCCAGGTCGGGCCCGGCATCGCCAAGCGCCTCGGACTCCTGCAACTGACCTATGTCGCGAAGATCGCCTCTATTGACCTTGCTGCACGCGAGATCAAGGTCGAGCGCCGCTCCGAAGGCGGCACACAGATGCTGAAGAGCAGGCTCCCTTGCCTCATCACCATGCTGGAAGGCACAAACGAGATCCGCCGGGGCTCGATCCAGGACGCCCTGTGCGCCGCGCGCAGCCAGGTCTTGAAATGGAGTGCGGCCGACGCCGGCATTGAGGATCTCACCAAATGCGGCCTGCGCGGTTCACCGACGGTGGTCAAGCGCGTTTTCGCGCCTCCTGCGCGAGCGGAAAAGGCGGCAAAAATCGACACCGCCGAGATGGCCTTGCGCGATGTCGCTGACGAACTCATCACGGCAATTTTCACCCGCCAGCCGGCATTGGAACATGAGCTCGCCTTCAACGGCGGCGCGTGAGAGGGCAAGGAGCAGACGATGTCGACCGCGAACCGAGAAACCCCTCGCCCTGCCGCCGGCCGTGCCGGCATAAAGAAGGAGCTGCCCGCGCATTTCAAGGACTACCGGCACGTTTGGGTTTTCATCGAGCTCGAACGCGGCCAGGTCCATCCCGTATCATTCGAACTGCTCGGCGAAGGCCGCAAGTTAGCAGACAAGCTTCAGGTCCAGCTTGCGGGCGTCGTGCTTGGACCGCCGGGAGAGGCCATCGGGAACGCCGTTGCCGAAGCGTTCGCTTATGGCGCCGACCTTGTCTACATCGTCGAGGCGCCGCTGCTCGCCGACTATCGGAACGAGCCATTCACCAAGGCGATGACGGATCTGGTCGATACCCACAAACCCGAGATCCTTCTTCTCGGCGCCACCACACTCGGCAGGGATCTTGCCGGCTCCGTGGCGACGACCTTGCAGACAGGGCTCACGGCCGACTGCACCGAACTTGATGTGGATACCGACGGTTCGCTCGCCGCCACCCGTCCGACTTTCGGCGGTTCCTTGTTGTGCACGATCTATACGCTCAATTTCCGCCCCCAGATGGCGACAGTGCGACCGAGGGTCATGCCCATGCCGCAGCGGGCGGATAAACCGGTCGGGCGTGTCATCCGGCACAAGCTCTCGGTAGCCGAGGACGAGATCGTTACCAAAATCCTCGGCTTCCTGCCGGATAGTCAGTCGGCAAAGGCAAATCTTGCCTATGCCGACGTCGTGGTTGCCGGAGGCCTCGGTCTGGGCGCGGCGGAGAACCTGCAGCTTGTGAAGAATCTCGCGCGAGCAATCGGCGCCGAGCACGGCTGTTCGCGCCCGTTGGTCCAGAAGAGCTGGATGCCAGCTGATCGGCAGATCGGCCAAACTGGCAAGACCATCCGGCCGAAGCTTTACATAGCGGCCGGGATTTCCGGCGCCGTCCAGCATCGGGTTGGCGTCGAGGGGGCGGATCTCATCGTGGCCATCAACACCGACCCGAACGCGCCGATTTTCGATTTCGCTCACCTCGGGATCGTCACCGACGCGATCCGCTTCCTGCCCGCACTGACGGAAGCCTTCACGCGGCGGCTGTCGCCCCACAGTCGCGACAAGCTTGCGAGCTAAGGGATGGACATGATTGAGGAACAATTCGACGCCATTGTTATTGGGGCCGGCATGTCCGGAAACGCAGCTGCTTACACCATGGCCAGCCACGGCCTGAAGGTGCTGCAGTTGGAGCGGGGTGAATATCCGGGCTCCAAGAATGTCCAGGGTGCCATCATGTACGCGAACATGCTGGAGAAGATCATCCCGGATTTCCGGGACGATGCGCCTCTCGAGCGGCATTTGGTTGAACAGCGGCTTTGGGTGATGGACGACACATCCCATACCGGGATTCACTATCGGTCGGACGACTTCAATGAGGCGAAGCCCAACCGCTACACGATCATTCGTGCCCAGTTCGATAAGTGGTTTTCGCGTAAGGTGCGCGAGGCCGGCGCGACGGTTCTGTGCGAGACGACCGTGACGGAACTCATCCGTGACGCCAAGGACAGGGTGATCGGCGTCCGCACAGACCGGGCCGGCGGAGCCATCTACGCGGACGTGGTCGTCCTCGCAGAAGGTGTTTCCGGGCTGCTTGGCACGCGGGCCGGCCTGCGCGAGATGCCGAAGCCGCAAACCGTGGCGCTCGCCGTCAAGGAAATGCATTTCCTGCCCGAAGAGGTCATTGAGGAGCGGTTCGGCCTCAAGGGCGATGAAGGCTGCGTGATCGAGGCGGTGGGCACGACCTCCCGCAGCATGGCCGGGCTCGGCTTCCTCTACACCAACAAGGAGTCGATCTCACTGGGCATTGGCTGCCTCGTCTCCGATTTCGCCGCGATGGTCGAGAGCCCTTACGTCCTCCTCGACGCCTTAAAAAAACATCCTTCGATCCGGCCGCTGATCGCCGGCTCGGAAGTGAAAGAATATTCCGCGCATCTCATTCCCGAAGGCGGCTACAAGGCTATTCCGCAGCTCTTTGGCGACGGTTGGGTCGTGGTCGGCGATGCCGCGCAACTGAACAACGCCATTCACCGCGAGGGCTCGAACCTCGCCATGACCTCCGGCCGCATCGCGGCTGAGGCAATCATCGAGGTCAAGAGCCGCAACGGTCCTATGACCAAACGGAATCTCGCCCTTTACAAAGCCATGCTGGACAAGTCCTTCGTGGTCAAGGACCTAAGGAAATACAAAGACATGCCGGCCTTGCTCCACACCAATTCCTGCAATTACTTCACGGCTTATCCGCGGTTGATGTCGCAAGCCGCGCAGAACTTCATGCGTGTCGACGGCACACCGAAGATCGAGAAGGAAAAGGCGACCACGGCGGCCTTCATCAAGGCGCGCTCGCGCTGGGGGCTGGTCAGCGACGCGGTCCGCCTTGCATTGGCGTGGCGCTGAGGGGAGACGAAATGACGATCGCAGTGACGAAGTCACGTGTCGAGGACAAGCTTTACCAGAACCGCTACTTGGTGGATTCCGGCCGTCCGCATATCAAAGTGCTACCGCACGAGAGGCCAAGCGCGAACTTGCTCGCGCTGACCCACGTCTGCCCGGCGAAATGTTATGAGTTGAACGATAAAGGTCAAGTGGAGATCACTGCCGACGGCTGCATGGAGTGCGGCACCTGCCGGATTTTGTGTGAGACCAGTGGCGAGATCGAGTGGAACTATCCACGCGGCGGTTTCGGAGTCCTCTTCAAATTCGGATGACCGACGCACGCACGTATCAAGAGGGTTAATCTCCCCCTGAGGTCGCGACCAACGCCAAGTCTATCTTTGCTTGAATCGCAACGAAGAGAAGCTCGTGAATACTGTGCTTTCAGAATTCAGACTCAGACACAAAAGGAGGAGCACTCTGGACGACAACCCCTGAGGTGTTTCCATGGCTCACGTACCGCAAGATCGGGTCGACGAGGTAGCACCTCGGGATACCCGCCCTGAACCGCCCATCAAAAGCATGCCCCAAGCAGATATCGCGCTCAGGGGACTCTACGAGATATCGAAGGTGCTGACCGCCCCCAGCGAGCTGGAGATTACGCTCGCCAATGTCGTGAACATCCTGCCTTCGTTTCTGCAGATGCGTCACGGAGCAATCGTCGTCCTGGACGCTGAAGGAGAGCCGGAGATTGCCGCAACTGCCGGCAACACCCACGCACCTCAATCAGGCACTCGCCGCGTCATACCACAGGCCATAACAGATCAAATCGTCGCTACGGGGACGCCGCTCTTCATACCGGACGTCCGCAAGTCCCAACTATTTCAGGCTGACCTTCAAACGTCTTCGAGCAGCGGCACCATCCCGATTGCCTTTATCGGTATCCCGCTAAAGGCTGATCATAAGATCCTTGGGACATTGTCGATCGACCGCGCCGGAGACGGCGCCACCGACTTTCGCGACGACGAGGACACATACTTCCTGACGATGGTCGCCAACCTTGTCGGCCGGACCATCCGTCTCCATCGCACCCTGAGTACAGATCGTCAGCGGTGTGTCCATGAGCAATGGAGACCGGAGAAATCGCCCAACGAGGGGAGGACCTACGACCCTGCCCGGCATGCGGATGCCAAAATCGACGGGATCATCGGGGAAAGCCCCGCACTCAAGCAGGTGCTCGAAACCGTCTCGGTCGTAGCAGGGACCAATTCCACCGTGCTTCTGCGGGGTGAAAGCGGCACCGGCAAGGAATTCTTTGCGCAAGCCATTCATAAGCTCTCACGTCGGAGGAAGAAGTCTTTCGTCAAATTGAACTGCGCCGCACTGTCTGAAAGCGTTCTGGAGTCAGAACTGTTTGGGCATGAAAAGGGCGCTTTCACGGGTGCTATCTCCCAGCGCGCCGGTCGTTTTGAATTGGCAAATGAGGGAACGCTGCTACTTGATGAAATCGGCGAGATTTCGCCGGCCTTTCAAGCCAAGCTGTTGCGTGTCTTGCAGGAAGGCGAGTTGGAGCGAGTCGGCGGCACCAAAACGCTACAGGTCGACGTGCGCCTCATATGCGCCACCAACAAGGACCTCGAGACGGCCGTCATAAAAGGGGAGTTCAGGGCCGACCTTTATTACCGCATCAATGTGGTGCCAATTATCCTGCCTCCGCTCAGAGAGCGACCCGGCGATATTCCACGCCTTGCGAACGCCTTCCTCAACCGATTCAACAAGGAGAACGATCGCGCACTCGCCTTCGCGCCGTCGGCGTTTGACCTGATCTCGCAATGCTACTTCCCTGGTAACGTCCGCGAGCTGGAGAACTGCGTCCAAAGGACGGCCACACTTGCGCGTTCAAGGACGATCACGCCATCCGATTTCGCCTGTAAGAAGAGCCAGTGCCTTTCCTGGCTCCTCTGGAAGCGAGCCGACCGCTCGAATGGCGGCAATGCCATCGACGATCTCACACGGGTCAACGCAGTGCCGGTCGGATTGCGGCTGCCGGCCAGTCGCATCGGTGCCTCCGCAGGCAACGTATCTCCCCTTACGGCCGGCGATCCGAACGATCCCGCTTGTCCCCCGCGTCTGACGGAACGCGACCGGCTGATCGACGCGATGGACAAAGCCGGTTGGGTTCAGGCCAGGGCGGCTCGTATCCTCGGCCTCACGCCGCGGCAAATCGGCTACGCCCTGCGCCGGCATGGTATCGAGGTGAAGAAATTCTAGCGTTGTGATGACGTCAAATGTAAGCCCGGAGTAGTCTCCCTCACACTCTGCGCGCCCAAGGCTGGTAGCCTTCGCGACCCGATTTGCTTGTCCACTGTCGGAAGCCCGACAAAGGTGTGTCGGAGCAATCGGACGGAATCCGACAGGAAAGCCAATTCGTGAACCAAAACCGCTCTTTGAGCTGGCATAGCTCTTGCGGTTTGAACTGCGACATTCACCCAGCAACGGAGCCGTTCGATGTCCGCACCGGCAATTTCGCTTGAGAGCCTCAGCACGACATTCAATGACCAGCTGCTTGCCACCGTGAAAGCCGGTGGCTGCGCGTCTTCGTCCTGCGGCTCGTCGATAAAGCCGGACGACATGGATCCGGCTGTCTGGGACAAGATCAAGGATCATCCCTGCTTTTCAGAAGAGGCGCATCACTATTTCGCGCGCATGCACGTCGCGGTCGCGCCCGGCTGCAATATCCAGTGCAACTACTGCAATCGCAAATATAACTGCGCCAACGAAAGCCGGCCTGGGGTGGTCTCCGAAAAGCTGACGCCCGACCAGGCGCTACGCAAGGTGATCGCGGTCGCCAACGAGGTGCCGCAGCTTTCCGTGCTCGGCATCGCCGGACCTGGCGATGCCTGTTACGACTGGAAGAAGACGAAGGCAACGTTCGAACGAGTCGCCAGGGAAATCCCAGACATCAAGTTTTGCATCTCCACGAATGGGCTCGCGCTGCCGGACCATGTCGATGAGCTTGCCGACATGAATGTCGATCACGTGACGATCACCATCAACATGGTCGACCCTGAGATCGGTGCAAAGATCTATCCTTGGATCTTTTACGACCATCGCCGCTACGTCGGCATCGAAGCCGCCCGGATCCTGCACGAGCGGCAGATGTTGGGTCTGGAGATGCTGACGGCGCGCGGCATCCTCACCAAAATCAATTCGGTGATGATCCCCGGCGTGAACGATGAGCATCTGATCAAGGTGAATAGATGGGTCAAGGAGCGAGGCGCGTTCCTGCACAACCTCATGCCGCTGATTTCGGACCCGGCGCACGGCACGCACTACGGACTGAGCGGGCAACGCGGCCCAAACGCAATGGAGATGAAGGCTCTTCAGGATCGTGTCGAAGGCGGCGCCCAGTTGATGCGCCACTGCCGGCAGTGCCGGGCAGATGCCGTCGGCCTGCTCGGTGAGGATCGTGGCCAGGAATTCACACTCGAGCGGATTCCCGGCGAGGTCACCTACGATGCCAGCAATCGCAAGGCCTATCGGGAGCTGGTCGCGGAGGAGCGCCGTGATCACATGGCGGCTAGGAGAGAAGCGATCGGATTGGTCAAGGCAGCGAGCCCCGGCAAGTCCCTTCTCTTCGCGGTGGCGACCAAGGGCGGCGGCCGCGTCAATGAACATTTCGGCCATGCGAAGGAATTCCAGGTTTATCAAGCCTCGCCGAGAGGGATCAGTTTTGTCGGGCATCGGAAGGTCGAGCAGTATTGCCTCGGCGGCTGGGGCGGAGAAGCCGCCCTCGATGGCGTCATCGCAGCGCTTGAAGGCATAGATATCGTGCTGTGCGCCAAGATCGGAAACTGCCCGCAGGATCAGCTCGCGGACGCTGGAATCCGAGCCACCGACACTTATGCCCATGACTATATCGAGACCGCAATCAGCGCGATTTACGCCGCCGCGTGTGGGACCCCCGCACTCGCGGCGACGGCCTGAGCTGTCTCATTCATTCGGACCAGGAGTTAAAATGGCTTTCAAGATCATCGCATCCCAATGCACCCAATGCGGCGCCTGCGAATTCGAATGTCCCTCCGGCGCGATCAAGTTCAAAGGCGAGAGCTACGTGATCGAGCCCCACAAGTGCACCGAGTGCGAGGGGGTCTTCGATGCGCAGCAATGTGCCTCGGTATGCCCGGTGCCGAAGACCTGCGTTCCTGCGTGACGGACATTGGGCTGCCGACATGGTCGGGGCTGCCTGCGCAGGACGCCTGGAACGCCTTGTTCACAATCTGCAGCCTCAAGGGAAATCAGGGAACGGACATGTCGCTCGGACGCGAAGAGGAGGTCGAAATCCGCAGGCCTCCACGATTCATGCCGGGAGAGCGGGTACGTGCCACTCGCCATATAAAAAATGACGGCACCTATCCTGGCAGGGAGATCGGCGAAAATCTCGTGCGGAAGGGCGACGAGGGATATGTGCGCGACATTGGCACCTTTCTCCAGCAGTTCTTCATCTATGCGGTCGAATGGATCGACCGTGGCACCGTCGTCGGCATGCGAGCGCGTGAACTGATGAGCCTCGACAAAGCCGAGGCGCCCTGCAGTGCTGATAGCAATACCAATGAAGGGACGGCCAGATGAAAGTCATGATCCGCAGGACCGATGCTGGCTTGTCGGCGTATGTCCCGAAGAAGGACCTCGAAGAGCCGATCATCAAGCTCGAGAAGGAAGAGTTGTGGGGCGGAACTGTGACGCTCAGGAACGGGTGGCGGCTCCTCCTACCCGATCTTCCACGGGATACGCGTCTGCCGATCACCGTCGAGGCAAGGAAGGTTTCCGAAGAGGACTGATGCTGCCCGTTCATAAGGTGCGTCGCGAGGAAACGAGCATGAACACGATCCTGACATCGGGCCACCTGGTCATCGTGCGGGACAGTTTTGCCGAAAAGCTGCTTGACCTGGCGAAGGAAGCGCTCGCCGCCGATCAGGTGATCCCCTATCTCGGTCCGGGTCTTCTTGGGTTCAACTGTGCGGAACCGCCTGTGCCGCATACGCCCGAGGTCGTTGCCGCGGCACTCAATGCACGGGCGCCAGCCCCTTCCAGGATCCGCACCAATATGTGGTCGGTTGCGCAGTTCATCGAACAGCGCCGGCATCGCCGGACGCTTCAAGCTTGGATGACCGACATATTCGCAGCGCCGGTGGCGCCTACCCTCCTCCACGCCTGGCTCGCAAGGCTGCCGCTCTCCCTCATCGTCGACAGCTGGTACGACGGCGCGATGCGCACGGCTCTCGTAGAGACCGGCCGAACGGACGTCGTTGAGATACAAGGCGTCACGCGGGCGAACGAAATCGGTAACATTTGGACGAAAACCTACGATTTGTCCGGGAGGGAACTCGACCCCCGATCGGGGGCAAAGACGGTTCTCTATACACCTCACGGGAGTATTAGGCCGGCGCAAAACTTTCTCGTCGCAGATTCCGACTATGTCGAAGTCCTGACCGAAATCGATATCCAGACACCGATCCCAGACGTGGTGAAGGAACGGCGCATCACCCGTGGATTTTTCTTCGTTGGCTGCCGCTTCAACGATCAGATGCTGCGCACCTACGCCAGGCAGATCATGAAGCGCTCCCGAGGTCCACATTGCGCGGTAATGGACGCGGAAACGCTGACCAGAAACGAAGCGCGTTTCCTTGCGGCAAGCGGAATCACGGTGATCGACATGCCAGTAAGTGAAGCCGCGGCTCGGCTTATAGGAACGGGCACTGCTGCAGGTGGTGGACAGGATTAACAATGGCGGCCCCTTTGATGATTGGTCCTTCGGCTTGCCTCGAAGGCGAAAAATGCAGTCGGGAATACACCCGTGAGCAGTGATGCTATCGGCAGCGCAACGAACGCTCTAAATTCGTTGACCCATGTGGAAGTGGCGCGCTGGGGCCGGGATTTGAGTACGCTGTTGCGCATCACGCGTATGAATTTGCGGCATCCCTGGCAGGTCGCCTTCGCTATGGGCTCGACGGTCCTGGCGGCAATCCTCCAGTTGCTCATTCCCCAGCTTCTCGGCCGGGCCGTCGACCTGACCCAGACAGCCATCGGGGGCGGTGTCGCGGGGACCGCGGCAGGACAAGCGCTCTGGATCCCGGCTCTCCTGCTGCTCGCCGTCAGCGCGCTACGCGGCCTTTTCACGATGGCGCAGAACTATTTTGCCGAAGCCGTCGGGCATCATGTCGCGTACGAACTGCGGCTCGCCTACTACGACAAGATCCAGCGTCTCAGCTTTTCCTTTCACGACCGGGTCCATTCAGGCGATCTGATCACCATCGGAATGCTCGATCTCCAAGGCGTGCGGATGTATTTTTCCACCGCGCTCGTTCGCGTGCTCCTGCTCACCATGCTGATCGGGATCGGCGCCTACATGATGATCTCGACCGATCCCATGCTCGGCCTGGTCGCGCTGAGCTTCGTGCCTTTTGTCGCCTGGCGCTCATCGGCCACACAGCTTAGGCTGCGCGCCACCTGGCTCGACCTGCATGAGCGGCTTTCAGTACTAAGCCGCGTGATGGAGGAAAATCTCGCAGGCATCCGCGTGGTCCGCGCTTTTGCGGCTCAAGCCTATGAGATGCTGAAGTTCGACGGCGCTTCCAAGAACGCGCTCGACCTCGCCCACGACCGAGTTGACATCTACGTGCCCAGCACGTCGGCGATGACCTTGTCCTTCTTTTTCGCAATGGGATTGGTGCTCTGGATCGGTGGCAGCAAGCTCGTCGCTGGCGAGATAAGCGTCGGAACGGTGGCGACCTTCCTGACCTTCATGACAATCCTGCAAATGCCAGTCCGCCAGATCGGCCTCATGGTCAATGCCTTTGCCCGCGCTTCTAGCTGCGGTTCGCGGCTTTTCGGTCTCCTCGACCAGGAGATCACAATCAGGGATGCTCTCGAGGCCAGACCGCTCGAGATAAGCGACGGCACTCTGCGCTTCCACAATGTCTCGTTTGCGTACCCCAGCGCCGAAAACCGCGCCATTCTGAAGAACCTCAGCTTTGAGGCCCGTAGAGGCGAGACGATCGCGATCGTCGGTCCGCCGGGTTCGGGCAAATCGACGATAGCTCATCTGGTCCCCCGCTTTTATGACGTGACCGGTGGCGCCATCACGCTGGACGGCCAGGACATACGCAATGTCACCCTCGCGACGCTTCGCAAGGCGGTCGCCGTCGTACAGCAGGATGCATTCCTATTCACCACTACGATCGAGAACAACATCGCTTATGGCGATCCCTGGGCGAAGAGACAGCGAATCGAACGCGCTGGCGAATTCGCCCAGCTCCACAACTACATCCTCGGGCTCCCAGCGGGCTACGAGACGGTCGTGGGCGAACGCGGCGTCTCTCTCTCTGGCGGCCAGCGCCAGCGTCTCACGATTGCTCGCACCATGATGCTGCGCCCCTCCGTCGTCGTTTTCGACGACTCAACGGCCGCGATCGATGCCGGCACCGAGCAGCGCATCCGCGCGGCGATGCGGCGCTTCGCCAAGGATCGGGTGACGATCATCATCGCGCACCGGCTGAGTGCGCTTGTGCATGCCGATCAGATCCTTTTTGTCGATAACGGCGAAATCGTAGAACGCGGCACGCATCAAGAGCTTTTGGCGAAGCGGGGACGCTACAGGGCCCTTTACGATCTCCAGACGCGCCCGGGTGATGACAATATGACCCAGTATGGGGGCGCCCGCTGATGACGCAGGGCCGCGCCGGCGAAGTCGAAGCCGAACGTGACGACGGTAGACGCCCTCCGCGCGCGGTTGTCGGCTCGCACCGCATCGAGGAGGAGATGTTCGGCCGGGCTTTCGACAAGAGCATCCTCCGGCGCATCTGGGCTTTCGTCCGTCCCTATCGGGCCAGGGTAGTCATCACGATTGCAGCAATGCTGATCTTCACCGGGACGCAGCTTCTCATCCCGTTGATCATCCGCTACGCGCTCGACCAGGGCATGAACCCGGCAAGGACCGATCGCTCAGCCCAGCTCGCGGCCGTCGGCGCGTTCGTTTTGGCGATTTTGGTCAATTTCGCTGCCGGCTACATGCAGGAAACCGTGGTTGGGAAAGTGGCCGAAACTGTCCTGTTCGACATCCGCCGCGCCATGTTTGGCCATCTGCAGAAGGTTTCGCTCTCCTTCATGGACAAGACCGAGGTCGGACGCCTCATGTCGCGCCTGCAAGGCGACGTCAACTCCATACAGGAATTCCTCGAAACCTCGGTATATTCCGTAGGCGATGTTGCGCTTCTCTTCGGCATCGTTTTCGTAATGCTGTGGCTCGACTTCCGCCTCGGCCTCCTGACGCTCTCGGTTCTGCCGGTCCTGGTGATCGTCCGCATTGTCTGGCTGCCGCGTGCCCGCGACGCCTTCATGGCCGCACACGAGACTAATTCCGTCGTCAACGGCGCGCTGGCCGAAGCCATTCACGGCGTGCGCACCGTCCAGTCAATGGACCGCCAGCAGGTGAATTTCATCCTTTTTGACGACAAGGCCCATGCCAACCTCAGGACCCACCTGATCGCTGCCAAATATGCACTGGTCATGGTGCCTATCGTCGATGGCCTCACCGGCCTCGCCATGGCCGCCGTTATTGTGGTCGGCGGCTCGATGGTCATGAATGGCCGCATAGATGTGGGCGTATTGGTTGCCTACCTATTTTACATCCAGCGCTTCTTTGACCCGATCCGCTCACTCACCCTGCAATATTCGGTCATGCAGCGCGCCATGGCCTCAGGCAAGCGCCTGACCGATGTGCTCGACGTCAAGATCGATGTTCAGGACAAACCCAATGCCGAGGTGCTTTCGCCCGAAATGGACGGCTCGGTCGAGTTCAGGGACGTCACCTTCGGCTACAATCCGAACCGTTCGGTGCTGAAAAATGTCTCCTTCCGGGTCAATCCCGGCGAGACGGTCGCACTGGTCGGGCCGAGCGGTTCTGGCAAATCGAGCGCGATGGCCCTGGTCCACCGCTTCTATGATGTTCAGCAGGGCCAAGTGCTGGTCGGCGGACATGATGTGCGCGATCTCACCCAGGAATCGCTCGGCCGCCAGGTCGCCATGGTGCTGCAGGAGCCGTTCCTGTTCACCGGGACGGTCTTCGAGAACATTCGATACCACGAGACGGAAGCCACGCGCGACAAGGTGATCGAGGCCGCCAAGGCGGTCGGCGCCCACGACTTCATAATGAGCCTCGCCGACGAGTATGAGACCCAACTTGGCGAACGCGGCGACAACTTATCTCTCGGCCAGCGCCAGCTTATCAGTTTCGCCCGCGCCCTCGTCGCCGACGCCAAGATCCTCGTGCTCGACGAAGCTACCGCCAACATCGACAGCTACACGGAAATGCAGATTCAGAAGGCTCTGATAAAGCTGCTTGAAGGGCGCACTGGCCTCGTCATCGCCCACCGTCTTGCCACGATCCGGGGTGCCGACCGCATCATCGTGCTTCAGAATGGCCAAGTTATTGCGACTGGCAACCACGATCAGCTAATAGCCATGGGGGGCCTGTATTCCAAACTCTACAATCTCAACTACGCCTCCTTTGACGATATTCCAGAACACGATACGACCGTACAAGCCGGCTCCCAGACCTGACGTCTTGGCGGCCTTGTGGTACTGACATTGACTTCGGGCGTGCCGGCGGACACTCAGGCCGCCGCAGACGAGGAAGCAGGCAGCATTCATGCAAAGCACTCGCGCGGATCGTGAAGACCGGCTGCGAACGATTTCCTCCAGCGTCGTTATCCGACCGCGGTGCACGCCGCGACATCGGGCGAACTCGCTCCAGGTGGTGTCGCTCGGCGTAGCAAAGCCGCTCGCGAGCGCGCCCTCAACAGCGCCGTAGCGAGTGACGGCTTTGCTACCGCCGAGCCGCTGATGAAGCTGGATGCGGGAGCGGCCACCGGCGCCGCCCCGGTCGAGAAGAACCTCTTGCGGCGGGCTATGGGCAACGACTAGCGCGAGCGCGACGAGCAGATGCGTGCCGGCATCGTGACGCGCTCGGCCATCATCTCCTTAGGATCGTGCAGTCTCACACCGTGCCCAGATGCCGGCCAACGCACAAACCTGGTAATCTGTGCCGCCGGCTCGTCGTCAGTTTGGCCTCCCTCACGATTTCCCAATCCCCACCACGTGCACGCTCGAGCAATGTGAGGGAGCGCTGTTACAACGATTTACCTTCGGATCAGACCGCGAATTTCATGGTCAGCCAAGTCGAGCCATGATTTCGGATTGAATGGTCGTCGCGGTGTATAGGGAAGCATCGAGCGGCAGATTCCCAAATGCCAGTTGACAAAGAAGGTAGTTAGCACCTGCCTCTTCCAACTGACTGAGCAGAGCTTCTCGCACAGACGCTGCTGATCCTACAACGCACAATTCACTCTCGACTGCCGCATCGAAGGTCAGCGGCAGGTTGGGTGGAGTGGGGATAGCGTTAAGCTCGTAAAGGAATTGGAAGCTCTTGAGCCATCGTTCGTAAGCAGGTGCCGCGAGCGAATAGGCATGTGTGTCACAACGCCCAACCACGACCATGCGGAGCAATCCAATAAATGGCGCTCGATCGCCCGCGCCAGTGTTGTCCTCTTGATAGGCGCGGAACGCATCAGTAGTTTTGCGAACAGAAGAGGAAGGTCCTACACACGCGATATTTGCTCCATTCGCAGCGGCCCAGGCTGCGGACTCGGGTCGATTGGCGGCGACCCATGTCGGCGGATGTGGACGCTGATGAGGTCTTAGCGTCAAAGGAACGTCATTGAGCTCAAAATGGCGGCCTTGATAGCACAGCGTGCCAACCTTCATGGCATTAACAAGTATTTCAACAAGAATTTCGCTGGCTTCCGCATAGCGGCCCGGCACCGCGTCCGCACCAATCCCGAAGTAACCCAATTCGATCGGGAGAGCACCGCGCCCTATGCCCAGTTCGAGCCTGCCACCGCTCAACTGGTCCAGCATACAGATCTCTTCGAACGCACGCAGCGGATGATAAAGCGCAAGCAGCATCACCAAGGGTCCGAGACGCAGGCGCCGGGTGCGCTGGGCGACGCTCGATAAGAACAGATTCGGCGATGGACCTCTCCCATGGGGGGTACAGTGGTGCTCTGCGAGATGATAGGCATAGAACCCTAGCTGATCGCACGCCTCTGCTAATATCAGGCGATCTTCGTACTGCCGGGCGATATCGAGGCCGTCCTCGTCCAGATGATCGAAGATGCCGAAGGCTAGGTTTGAAGGAAAGACGTTTGTCACTCGATATTGTCCCCGATTTTAAAGAAAAATGTTGTCGTGCTTGGGTGACCAAGCAAGCCTAAAGATAGCAATGTGTGATATCGGATTAGCGTCAGCGTACCGAACGAGCAGAGCCTGACGCTCCCCTGCCCGTGGTGCTTGGTATGTTTAAGCTTCCAACTATATCGCGAGCGGCAGCAAGAAATGCATCCAATTGCTCTTTTGTGCCGATGCTGACGCGGATGCAATGTTCCAAACCATTGTCCGGAAAGTAGGCAACGAGTATCTTTTGCCTTTCCAAGGCTGCTTGCCACCATGAGCCGTCCTGTCCCGCTGGCACACGGGCTAGCAAGAAATTTGCGTGGGAGGGCGTTACGGAAAATCCAAGTTGCGACAGTGCGGCTGTCACTCGCTGTCGTTCATGTCTGATGTGCTTGTGGTTCTCTGCGTAGGCGCCGCGATGCGCAAGCACGCTGATACCAACCGCATGCCCGATCACGTTCATGTTGAAGACGTTCTGGATGTTGCGCAGCCTGCCAATAATCTCAGGGTGACCGAAACCGAAACCGACGCGAATGCCGGCGGCGGCATAGCTCTTCGAAAATGTTCTCAAGATCAGAAGGTTCGAATAACGGTTGATGAGGCGCAGCCCGTGATCGGGTGCAAAGTCGACATAGGCCTCATCAAGGACGACCAGGCGATCCGATTGTGCCACGAGGCGTTCGATATTGCTTATCGAGAGGAATGTTCCGGTCGGATTGTTTGGATTGGCCACCAGAATGAACTTGGCGTCTTTTGCCGGACCGGAAAGCAATTGCTCCATTGGCAGCGAATGAGTTTGACATCCGATCTCGAGAAACTCAGCACCATGCAACATGGCAAGTTTGCGGTTGAACGAAAACCCTGGCGATATCATCGCCACCTTGTCGCCAGGGGCGAGGAAAGCTCTGTAGATGAGTCCGAGCAGTTCAGACGACCCGTTGCCTGCGATGACCTGATCCGTGGATACCCCATAGGTATTGGACGCTGCTTCCCTCAAGCTGATGTTATCGTCGTCCGGATACAGATACTGGCGATTTAGGGCCGCCACTGCACTTTGCATTATAATTGGCGGCAACGGAAACGGGTTCTCATTCGTATTCAGCTTGACAAAACTTTTGTCCGGCGCTGGTCCGTTGGACGGCAGAGCATCTAACTGTCGCGTCCCTTGCGGAAGAGACGAAAGCACAGCTTGCAGTTTTGCATCGGACATATTTTATCTCCGTTTCAGTCGCACAGGGGCATCCGTATGAGCTCGCAACGAGAGCAACATGGCGGACGGATTGACGATGGCAGCGTCGCCTTTCACAAGATGGTCGCAACGCCGGCTGCCACGGGAATTCGGCCAGGCTGTCCTCGGTCGAATCGACTTGACGCGGACGCGGATCTGCATCCCTGCGCGGGCCAAGCCGCTAAGCGGTCTCAGCTAATCCGCCTGAGTCATGCTTTCACAGACGCTTGACCTCGATGCCGTATTTCCTCAGCACGTAGCCAATCTGGCGCGGGGTCAGTCCAAGCAGGCGCGCCGCCTTTGCCTGCACCCAGCCACATCTTTCCATGGCAGCAATGACGCGCTCGGCGTCGGTGGTCCTCGCGCCCAATGAGTGGGTTGCTCCGGCAGGCGGGACTGTGGTGGCGGCCGAACGAGCGGCCGCATCCGGCGGCGTGGCCGGATTCACTGCCTCTGGGAGGATTGGCGCTGGTTGCAGCGCGGCCTTGCCCGATCTGCTCTTCCGCAGCGCCTCGGCAAAGCATTGGTCGTGGGAGCACGCAAAGTCGTTTCTCCCGATTGATCGTCCCTCCGCCAGGATCGCTGTCCGGTGCACGCAATTTTCAAGCTCGCGAATGTTGCCGGGAAATTCACATTTCATCAGTACTTCAATCGCACGCGCATCGAAGGTCAGCGTACGGCCGTTCTCATCGTTGAAATTCTTGAGAAACTCAGCTGCGAGGAGCGGAATATCGCTGCGCCTTTGGCGTAATGCCGGCACCAGCAAGGGAACCACGTTGATGCGATAATATAGGTCGGCGCGGAACTCATTCCTTGCAACCGCCTCTTCAAGGTTCCTGTTCGTGGCGGCAATCACGCGAACGTCGACCTTGATGGTCTGGTTGCTGCCGACGCGCTCAAACTCCTGCTCCTGCAGCACGCGCAGTAGCTTTGCCTGGAAGGAGGCCGAGATCTCGCCGATCTCATCCAGAAACAACGTCCCCTTGTCGGCGAGCTCAAAGCGACCCTTGCGGGAATTGAACGCGCTTGTGAAGGCACCCTTCTCATGACCGAACAATTCGGATTCCAGGACTGTCTCTGGCAGCGCTGCACAATTGAGTTTGATGAAGGGCCGCTTGGCGCGCGGCGACAACTCGTGAATTGCCTTGGCGACCAGCTCCTTCCCGGTACCGGATTCGCCTCGCAACAGAACCGTGGTCTTTGCCTTAGCTACCACTGCGATCTTCTCGAGCAGCGCGCTTAGCGCCGGACTGTCGCCAATCATTCCCTTGACGTGAACCTTCTTGCGCTGCGGTGCAGGGTGCTTGACATCAGAGAATTGCGTTTGCAGCCGATCTTCCACCTCTGTCGGTAGTTCGCGGTCGCCCGCGGAGAAGCGGTGCAACTTGACTGTCTGTCCCACCATGTTGGCTATCATGGTGAGCAGCCGGACATCATAATCGAGCCGATACGTTGACCTGCTGTCCAAGGCGCGGTCGATAGTCAGCGTGCCTACGGCGTTCCCATCAACACGAATGGGAACGCCGATGAACGACACGGTGTCGGAGGCCCCAAGCACCTCTATGTCAGCGGCAGTGAAGGCCGAATGCACCGCTATGTTCTCGGCGACGAGCGGCGTGTCCGTCGTCACAATCAGATCGATTGCCTTGCGCGGCAGGCGCATCCGGGAGCGCTCATCGCTGTTCTCGTCGCAGCCGGTGACTACGGTGATGTCCAGTACGCCCTCAGCGTCGAAGAGAGCGATGATGCCGTGCCGCATCTGCACAAACGAGGGCAGGAGATCGACGACCTTGGCCAACGTGACTTCGAGCCGGGCGGGGTCGGTGAGTACTTTCGATATTTCGAAGATGCCGGTAAGCGCGTGCTCGTGCGATGGCACAAAAGGGACCGCGGTGTTCATCTCGGACTTTGGGTAAGCCCTTTTCGCATCCGGAAGCGAAATGCGGCACTCGCTCGCATTTTGTTCTGATTTGGGAATGTTGTGGTGCATATGATCCTCGATCTCGCGCCATGAAATGCATGCCGGCGGCATGTGCGCCCGCGACGTCGCGGGCAAGCGCGAAAATGCTCTGACGTGAACTCGTGCCACCGCCGTGTGGTCGAGTGCAAAGCGGGTCGACCCCTGACGCATCGCTTGGCTCTCCCTCCACGAAGCTTGGCCACGTTCTCGGCTTGCACGGGGGCAACCACACGTTGATTTTCAAAAGACTGGAGCGAGGCGGGATAGTCAATCGAGCTTTCTTTCATTCGTGAAAGGAAACCTCGCGGCCTATGATAGAATTCATCAGTTCTAATTTTTGTCGGCGATGTTGAACGACAGAAATACGGCGCCGGCGATGCGGTGCCCGAGCGGCTGACCGCGCCGAGTTGCCGGGCCGTGCCAGTCACCAGCGCCTGCGAACCAGGGGCGGGAGCGATAATCACTGCCGACGACACTGGTCGGTCGCGGCAATCGCCATTTCCTCGATATTGATGACGCAGATAAGGCGGCGGCGTCGCGTGTGAAGGCGCGAAGGTGGCGGTCGAGCGCGGCTTTCTCGGCGGTGCTCGGAACTTCTGAACCGCATCGTCGCGGTCAGCACTAGCGGCGTCAATCCCTACGTCTCGACGTCGCTTTCAAGCTGTCGCTGCAGCGGGAGCGCGGCAAAGAACACGGCAATTCTGCGCCCTGGTGCCAGCGATGCGGCCCTTCCCAAAGTCGGCAAACCGAGGAGCCCGCCACGATGTGCAGCAAAACCGCAAGCCAGATAGATCGACCGGCAATCTGCCGGAGAACATCAAGCGCGTGCTGGACGGCGGCCTTGTCATTCCCGTCTTGTGCCACCGCATTCATCCCATCATTGGCGAGCCCAACGTCAGTTCAGGTCATGCGGATCCATTTGGCATGGGTATTGCGGCGGCGTTGGTGCAGCGTTCGACCGGAGCGCCGCGATAGGGAGAAGCCCGGGAGAAGTCACGCCACCTCGATCCGGTCAGGGAGAGAGAAACAGTGTCAGCTGCACAAGTCCGCGGCGCGAGTCCCGCGCCCCGCAAACCCTTCTATGCCAAGCTTTACGCGCAGGTGCTTGCCGCCATCGCCCTCGGCGTCGCAATTGGCTATTTCTATCCGGGGACCGGCGAGAGCCTGAAGCCGCTGGGTGATGCCTTCATCAAGCTGGTCAAGATGATCATCGCGCCTGTCATCTTCCTGACAATTGCGACCGGCATTGCCGGCATGAACGATCTTCACAAGGTCGGCCGGGTCGCCGGCAAGGCAATGGTCTATTTCCTCACCTTCTCGACGCTGGCGCTGATCGTCGGCCTCATCGTCGCCAATGTCGTCCAGCCTGGCGCCGGCCTCAACATCGATCCGGCCTCGCTCGATGTCCAGGCCGTGAATACCTATGCCGCAAAGGCCCACGAGCAGTCGGTCACCGGCTTCCTGATGAACATCATCCCGCCAACGATAGTCGGCGCCTTCGCGGAAGGCGACATCCTGCAGGTGCTGTTCTTCTCGGTTCTGTTCGGCATGGCGCTCGCGATGGCCGGAGAGACGGGCAAGCCTGTCGTTTCCTTCCTTCAGGCGCTCATCGCGCCTGTCTTCAAGCTCGTCGGCATTCTGATGAAAGCCGCGCCGATCGGCGCTTTCGGCGCAATGGCCTTCACCATCGGCAGATATGGCATCGGTTCGGTCGTCAACCTCGCGATGCTGGTCGCGACGTTCTATTTCACCGCCTTCCTCTTCGTGTTCGGGGTTCTCGGCGCGGTCTGCCGCTACAACGGCTTTTCGATCTGTTCTCTCATTCGCTACATCAAGGAAGAGCTGCTGCTTGTCCTCGCAACGTCCTCCTCGGAGGCCGCGCTCCCCTCGCTCATGCAGAAGATGGAGAAGGCGGGCGCCAGGCGTTCGGTTGTGGGTCTCGTCATCCCGGCCGGATATTCGTTCAATCTGGACGGCACGAATATCTACATGACCCTGGCGGCCCTCTTCATCGCGCAGGCGACGAACACCGATCTGTCAATCGGCGATCAGGTGCTGCTGCTGCTCGTTGCGATGCTTTCCTCCAAGGGCGCTGCAGGTGTGACAGGTGCGGGCTTCATCACCCTGGCTGCTACGCTCGCCGTAGTTCCGAGTGTTCCCGTTGCTGGGATGGCCCTGATACTCGGCATCGACCGCTTCATGTCCGAATGCCGGGCGTTGACGAATTGCGTTGGTAACGCAGTGGCATCCCTCGTCGTCGCCCGCTGGGAAGGAGAATTGGACCAAGCGCAGATGAAAGCCGCCTTCTGCGGTCATCAGCTTGCCGAGGCATCAAACCGGCTATCCTCCGCCGAGTAAGGGCGACGCACCGCGACCGGTTTCGCCAAGCTGTTCACATGACCTGAACGATCGACTCGCAGGCTCTAAACGGCGCCTCACGGACCATGTATCAGAAGCGCTAAATGTGTGAGTGCAAATCATCGCCGCCCTAAGCGAATGAACCTTCCGTTATACCCGGCCGGTCTACGTCTGGAGTAGTCCAATACGCTGTCGATCATTCAGTATGCGGGCGTCTTCACTTTGCCCACCCGAAAGCATTGTCGAATCGCGCTAGGTGACAGAGAGCCAGCCTGCGTCAAAAACCAATCAGAATAGGACCCATGACCAAGCGCCCCACAATTACCGATCTCGCCCGCGAAGCCCGAGTCAGCGTAGCAACGGTCGATCGGGTTCTGAACGCCCGCCATCCGGTGCGCGAGGAGACCGCGCGGCGGGTCCACGACGCCGCCCACGCGATCGGCTATCATGCTGCCGGGCTCATCAAGCAGCGCTTGCGGCGAGACCTACCGTGCTACCGTCTGGGCTTCATCTTGAGAAAACCGGCCCAGCATTTCTACCAAGACTTTGCGCGCGAGGTCGAAGCGTCGGTCAATTTGGCCCAGTCCTTCCACGGCATTCCGCTCATCCAATTCGCCCCGTCACATATGCCGAGCGACCTAATCGCACCGCTCAAGGATTTGGGCGCACGCTGCCATGCGATCGCGATGGTGGCACCGGAGCACCCAAAAATTACAGCAGCGGTTGAGGACCTCAAGGCCAAAGGCATTCCGGTTTTCTCGCTGCTTTCCGACTTCGCCGCCGGCGTGCGACAGGGCTATATCGGCCTCAACAACCGCAAGGTGGGGCGCACGGCCGCTTGGATGGTGTCGAAGGTCGCAAAACGGCCCGGCAAGGTGGCGGTGTTTGTCGGTAGCCATCGTTTCCAGGGGCACGAGCTCCGTGACGTCGGCTTTCGCTCCTATTGCCGTGAGAACGCGCCGACGTTCGAGGTGCTCGATCCGCTTGTGAACCTGGAGAAACGGCAGGTCACCTACGAGGCAACGCTTGATCTCATGCAGCGGGAACCCGAGCTCGTCGGCTTCTATGTCGCCGGGGGCGGCATGGAGGGCGCCATCTCCGCGGTCCGGGAAGAGGGTAAAAGTCGCGATCTCGTCGCGATCGTGAATGAAATCACGCCGGAATCTCGGGCGGCACTCGCTGATAACATCATCACGATGGCGGTCGCCACGCCAATGCGCCGGCTTTCCCAGGAGCTGATAACGCTGATGACGCGGGCTATCGAGACCGGCACTGCTGAAACACCAGGACAGACATTTCTGCCGTTCGACATTCATCTGCCGGAAAATATATGAAACTGATGGCTTCTATCGTAAGCGGGGAAGTTTCCTTTCATAAATGAGAGAAAGTTGATTGATGATCCCATCCACGCGGGGTAGCCGCACCCCACAGGCCTCAGCCGCGGCCCAGGATGAAGCCAATTGGGTGAACGGATCGGCCACGCGTTCAGGCGGAAGCGCGAGGTCGCGACCGGCTTCATTGCCAACATCTCGACGTTGTCGGTCCAGGGCGGTGTCGTCAAGGATGCCTCACGCCAGTAGCCGAGCGAGGCCGGCACAGTCCGTTGGGATTGACCTCGTCGACCGGCATCTCCTCGCCTGGCCGCGCGTGAAAAGCCGCGGCAAGGCCGGCAAAGTTGGCATTTGAGTGGGGCTAGACATCTTCTGGGACTTCGCACGCGAAATCGGAGGCGGCAGTCAACTCAGCACCAACCCGGGCATGTGTTCTGCTCGTTCCTGGCCCTCGTACTCAGCAAGGAACTGCGCCGCTCTGCCGAGCCAAAGGCCTGACGCCCGAATGGCAACCGCTCCTACGCGATCGCGACCGCCTCCAGGAAGCCCGAGACGCTCAATAGCTTTCAAGCAAAGGCGCCAGGCGAGATGCCTCCTGCAACATCATTTCCCGCATCCACAGGCTTGCCGGATCAGTATTGTGAAGCGCGGGCCATTGGACGGCCTCCGTGAATGCGGGATGAGGAAGTGGCGGCGGAAGTTCGACGATCCGCAGGGGTGTTGTTTTTGCGAAATGCTGCGCCAGCCGTAAGGGCATGGTCCCGATGCGGTTGGTGCCTGATAGGACGGGCGCGATCAGGCTAAAGCCCTGTACGACGACCTCGATACGTCTCTCGAAACCGTGCTCGAGCAAATACCACTCCTCCATGGTGGGCTGCCGGGTGTGCCTGAATTTGAGCACGACATGCCCCATCGACAAGTATCGCTCGAATGTAAGTGGCTCTGACAGCTGCTTGTTCGTGCCGCAGCCTACGCATACGAGCATATCTTCGAACAGGGCTGCGCGAGGATGTTTCGACATGAACACTTCCGGCATAATCAGAAAATCAACGTCGCCGCGCCGGAGAAGCTCCTCGGGGTCGTCGCAAATAGGCAGACATTCGAAGCGGACGGCGGGAGCTTCCCGCGCAGTACGCTCTACGATCCTCTTAAAAAGCACGAGCGTGAGGTAATCGGAAAGCATGATTCGGAAGAGACGATCCGATTGGGCTGGGTTAAAGGCGTCGGAGGAAATAATCGATAGCTGGATGTGCAGCAATGCGTCCCGGACTGCTGGGGCAAGCCCCTCCGCGCGCGGTGTCAAAATGAGCTCGCGGCCGTTCATCGTAAATAGCTCATTGCTGAAGTAGGCGCGTAACCGAGCGACGGCGGCGCTCATGGCCGGCTGGCTCAGGTTAATACTGTTGGCCGCGGCAGTGACTTTACGCTCCCTGATCAGAGCGTCCAGCACAACGAGGAGATTCAGATCCAGCCCCTTAAACCGCATATCCTGATCTATCCAGCGTGTGGATGGGCATCATCTAAACAATCAATTTTACGAATTTACGAACCATGCATTAGAGGAACGTAAATGACCGACGTCAAGCTCAAATCGACGGCGCCGCGACGGGCGGGAACATCGAGAGAGCTCATGGCGAGCCCCACCGGCTGGCTCACCTTCGCTAACGACAACGGTTGAGTGCAGCCAACAACGCCGCCGCTTTGGCCGGGTAATGCGGCCCGCAAGAAACTATTTTGAAGAGAGGTCCTGAATGCGCCCTCAGGTGCAGTGGAAATTGTGCTGGGAAAACGAGTTGCAGCTCTCGGACCACGTCGAGCTCGCCCAGTTCTTTCGTAATACCTACGGGCCGACTGGGGCGTCCAACGCAGAACCGTTCGAAGGTAGTCGAAGCTGGGCCGGCGCCAGGCCTGAACTCCGCGCAATCGCCTATGATTCGAACGGTGTAGCGGCTCACATGGGCATACTGCGCCGTTTCATCAAGGTTGACGCGGTCGATCTGTTGGTGGCTGAGCTGGGCCTGTACGGGGTACGTCCGGATCTTGAGAGTCTCGGAATCGCCCATTCAATCCATGTCGTGCTTCCAATACTGCAGGAGCTTGGCGTTCCATTCGCTTTCGGAACCGTCCGGCACGCGCTGCGGAATCATGTTGAGAGGTTCGGGCGGCGATACAGCCCTTTGGCCGTCTTGTCGGGAATTCGCGTGCGCTCCACCCGACCAGAGGCGCGCCTCGACCTGCCGCCCACACGCATTGATGACGCACTCACCATTGTTCTGCCAGTTGGACGGCCGATCAGCGAATGGCCCACGGGCACGATGATCGATCGGAACGGACCAGAGCTATGAGCCGTCCCGATTGCTTGTACGAAGTGCGCCGTGAGTGCTCTGACGGCACCGGCCGTCGCAGCGTTTATCTGACGTTTGACGACGGTCCCAATCCACTTTTCACACCGGAGATTCTGGATGTGCTGGCAGAGCAGCGGGTGCCGGCCACTTTCTTCGTCATCGGCGCCTACGCCTTAGAGCACCCGGATCTAATCCAACGAATGTTTGCAGAAGGGCACGAGCTAGGCAACCACACGATGACTCATCCGGATCTGTACAAATGCGGCTTCGGCGAAGTGCAACGTGAGATCTTTGAAGCGAACGGCGCCATCATGAGGGCGTGCCCTCAGGCCTCGGTGCGCTATATTCGCGCGCCCTACGGGGCCTGGAGCGAAGAAGTCTTCACAGCGTCACAGATCGCCGGGCTGACGGCCCTCCATTGGTCCGTCGACCCTCGAGATTGGTCTCGCCCTGGGGTCGACGCGATTATCGATACCGTGCTCGCCTCTGTCCGGCCGGGCGCAATCGTACTCTTGCACGACGGATGCCCTCCCGGCGAGTTGAGCCAGGGCGCTCACGCCGGTCTGCGCGACCAGACGGTCACGGCGCTGTCCCGGCTGATTCCAGCACTTCATGAGCGCGGATTTGTAATCCGCTCACTTCCTCAACATCACTGAACAAACGAGATCCCATGACTCTTCTTGGTACAACCAGCACTGTGGCCATTTCGCTTTATGCACTGCTCTCGACTGCTTATAAGAGCATGCAGGGGATTTATGCTCTGCCGACAAACGACTCATCGGCGTTGGAGGATCTCGTCGGCTCCGATCAACTGCCCAGCGTGGATGTCATCGTCCCCTGCTTCAACGAGGATCCGCGCACGCTTTCAGAGTGCCTGGCGTCCATTGCAGACCAAGAATACGCCGGAAGACTTCGGGTCTATGTGGTTGATGACGGTTCTGGAAATCGCGAAGCCGTACGAACTGTCCACGAAACCTACGCGCGCGACCCTAGGTTCGACATCATTTTGCTTCCCGAGAATGTTGGAAAGCGCAAGGCGCAGATCGCCGCGATACGCCGCTCATCCGGGGATTTGGTGCTTAACGTTGATTCAGACACGATACTCGCGTCCGACGTCATCACCAAGCTTGTACCGAAGATGCGAGATCCAGCGGTCGGCGCAGTCATGGGTCAGTTGATTGCCAGTAACCGGAGCGAGAGCTGGCTGACAAGGCTGATAGACATGGAGTACTGGCTGGCTTGCAACGAGGAGCGCGCGGCACAGGCTCGCTTCGGTGCCGTTATGTGCTGTTGCGGCCCATGTGCCATGTACCGCCGGTCTGCGCTCCTTTTGTTACTGGACCAGTACGAGTCGCAATTTTTTCGGGGCAAGCCAAGCGACTTCGGGGAGGATCGCCATCTCACTATCCTCATGCTGAAAGCAGGCTTTCGAACCGAGTACGTTCCGGGCGCCATCGCGGCCACAGTCGTTCCGAACAGACTCGGACCGTATCTGCGCCAACAACTCCGTTGGGCACGAAGCACATTCCGGGACACGCTGCTTGGGCTGCGCTTGCTGCCCGGCCTCAATAGCTATCTCACGTTGGACGTGGTCGGACAGAATCTCGGGCCGCTACTCCTCGCCCTATCGGTACTAACGGGCCTCGCACATTTCGCACTGACAGGCACTGTGCCTTGGTGGACAGGACTGATGATTGTGTCCATGACCATGCTCCGATGCAGCGTGGTAGCATTTCGTGCTCGACAGTTTCGATTTCTGGGCTTTTCCCTGCACACGTTCATCAACATCTTTCTCTTACTTCCCTTGAAGGCCTACGCGCTGTGTACATTGAGCAATAGCGATTGGCTGTCGCGAAGCTCTGCTGTCGCTACATCGAACACTGGGGGAAAACAGGCCCCCACCCAAACTCCGATCACTGGATCAAGCAGGGCAGAATTCTCACCGCATGCGGCTCCGCTTCGCAGGCTCAATCTTGCGCGGATTCTTCGGGATTAGCGCTGTCGAGCAACATCTGCGGCGACGAGTGATCGCTAATTACCTAGGTGGACGAGAGGTGGACGAGTTTGACCCAGAACATGAATCATCAGTTGCTCGATCGGGAATTGGCCGCAGACGATCCGTGGCGCCTCGACGGCAATCCGTTCGAGCGGGAGCGCCACACGCAAATGCTCCAGCTGGCGCTTGCCCAAGGCTCCATTACAAATGCCCTCGAAGTCGGGTGCGCTGCCGGCGCATTCACGGAAAAACTAGCCCCCTACTGCCAAGGGCTCACCGTCATCGATGTCGTGGCGCAAGCGATAGCTCGAGCACGTCAACGGATAAAGAAGCCGCCGCGCATCAACTGGATAGTCTCCGATGTTCAACAGTTTTCGACCGACGAGTTGTTTGACCTGATCGTTGTGGCGGAGGTCCTATACTACCTCGAAGACATAGCCGAGATGCGCGCGGCCGTCAAAAACCTGGTGCGGGTGCTTGCGCCAGGCGGGCATCTGATCTTCGGATCGGCAAGGGATGCTAATTGCCGTCGCTGGGGTCACGCCGCTGGTGCTGAGCCGGTCATCGCCATGCTGAACGAAACGTTGATCGAGGTAGAGCGTCTTGAGTGTCGGGGCGAGTCGGTCAACGAAGACTGCTTGCTCGTCCGTTTCCGGAACCCGCTTTCCACTTCCTGATGAATCGAATCTATCGCCGTTAACGTGGAGACACTATGCGCATCTGTGGTACCAAGCTGACCCATGATGGGGCGATCGCCCTTGTCGAGGATGGACGGCTCGTCTTCTGCGTTGAGCAGGAAAAGCGGCACAACAATCCGCGTTATCAAACCATCGATAATCTCGACGCAATTGTCGCCGCTTTGGCGGAACAGGGGCTAAATCCTTGTGATGTCGATCAGTTCGTTATCGACGGCTGGGATGGCGAAGACGAGTCACAGTTTCAGGTCCGGCAGGCAACAGCAACCGCCAGTCGTGGCGACGCTCTCGGTAAAATGAACCCATGTCCACGGTAACGATCGATCTTACTGACGTAAGCAAAACTTATGACAAGCTCGTTGTCGACAGACTGTCGTTCCGCGTTACGGCGGGGGAATGCTTCGGGCTCTTGGGACCGAACGGCGCGGGCAAAAGCACGATTGCGCGTATGGTCCTCGGCATGACATCGCCTGATGCGGGGAAGATTACTGTGCTCGGCGCTCCAGTGCCGGCGCGCGCGCGTTTGGCACGTATGCGCATCGGCGTGGTGCCGCAGTTCGACAATCTTGATAACGCGTTCACTGTACGCGAGAACCTGTTGGTGTTCGGGCGCTACTTCCGGATGAGCAGACGCCAGATCGAAGCGGTCATACCGTCGCTGCTTGAGTTCGCCCGCCTCGAGAACAAAGCGGATGCGCGCGTCGCCGAACTGTCCGGCGGCATGAAGCGGCGCCTGACGCTCGCGCGTGCGCTGATCAATGACCCGCACTTGCTAGTGATGGACGAGCCGACCACCGGCCTCGATCCGCAGGCCCGCCACCTGATCTGGGAACGGCTGCGATCGCTGCTGGCGCGGGGCAAGACTATTCTTTTGACTACCCATTTCATGGAAGAGGCCGAGCGGCTGTGCGATCGGCTGTGCGTTATGGAGGAGGGGCGCAAGATCGCCGAAGGCCGCCCGTCCGCACTCATTGACGAGCAGATCGGCTGTGACGTGGTCGAGGTCTACGGCGGCAATCCGCATGAACTGGGTGCGCTGATCCGGCCGTACGCACAGCGCATCGAGGTGAGCGGTGAGACGCTTTTTTGCTATGCACCCGATCCGGAGCAGGTGCTGGTGCAGCTACGCGGGCGCGCGGGTCTGCGCCTTCTGCAGCGTCCCCCCAATCTCGAGGATGTGTTCTTGCGGCTAACCGGGCGCGAGATGGAGGACTGAACAATGGGCGAACGTTATGCGGCGGCCATGCCCGCCAATGCATGGAATTGGGTCGCGGTTTGGCGCCGCAACTATCTTGGATGGAAGAAAATCGGGCTTGCATCGGTTCTCGGCAACCTCGCCGATCCGATGATCTATCTGTTCGGTCTCGGCTTTGGCATCGGAACAATGATAGGTCCTGTTGAGGGCACTTCGTACATTGCGTTTCTCGCGGCTGGCATGGTTGCCACAAGCGCGATGGCATCGGCGACTGCTGAAACGGTTTACGGGAGTTTCGGCCGCATGGACAACCAGCGCACCTGGGAAGGAATGCTATGCACTCAGCTGACGCTCGGCGATATCTTACTCGGCGAATTGGCGTGGGCAGCCACCAAGGCCCTGATGGCGGGCACAGCAATCACTATTGTTGCCACCACGCTCGGCTACACATCGTGGCCATCCATCCTCTGCTTGCTGCCAGTCATCGCTCTCAGTGGCCTCGCCTTCGCGAGTCTAGCGATGGTCGTCACGGCGCTTGCGCCCAGTTATGAATATTTCATATTTTATAATACGCTTGTTATAACACCCATGCTGTTCCTTTGCGGCGCGATGTTTCCGGTCAACCAATTGCCCGGCGCTTTTCAGGACGTCGCCTCCTTGTTGCCGCTCGCACATGCAATTGACCTCATTCGTCCGGCGATGCTTGGCCGTCCGGCCGGCAGCATGGGCCTGCATATCGGCGCGCTTTGCATATACACGGTTTTGCCGTTCTTCCTATCGGTTGCTCTATTTCGTCGTCGGCTGATGCGTTGACGCTACTCACCATTCGTAAAATTGATTCTTTGGGCGATACCCATCCACGCGTCGGATAGGTCAATACATGCGTTTTAAGGGACTTGATCTAAATCTCCTCGTTGTGCTGGACGCTTTGATCAGGGAGCGTAAAGTCACCGCCGCGGCCCGCAGTATTAACCTGAGTCAGCCGGCCATGAGCGCCGCCGTCGGTCGGTTACGCGCCTATTTCAGCGATGAGCTATTTACGATGAACGGCCGCGAACTCATTTTGACACCGCGCGCGGAGGGGCTCGCCACAGCAGTCCGGGAGGCATTGCTGCACATCCAGCTGTCGATTATTTCCTGGGACGCCTTTAACCCGGCCCGATCGGATCGTCGCTTCCGCATCATCCTTTCCGATTACCTCACGCTCGTATTTTTTAAGAAGATCGTAAAGCGTGCTGCGCGGGAAGCTCCCGCCGTCCGCTTCGAATGTCTGCTTATTTCCGACGACCCCGAGGAGCTTCTCCGGCGCGGCGACGTTGATTTTCTGATTATGCCGGAAGTGTTCATGTCGAAACATCCTCGCGCAGCCCTGTTCGAAGATATACTCGTATGCGTAGGCTGCGGCACGAACAAGCAGCTGTCAGAGCCACTTACATTCGACCGATACTTGTCGATGGGGCAGGTTGTGCTTAAATTCGGGGACACCCGGCAGCCCTCCATCGAGGAATGGTATTTGCTCGAGAACGGTTTCGAGAGACGTATCGAGGTCGTCGTACAGGGCTTTAGCATGATCCCGCCCCTTATATCAGGCACCAACCGCATCGGGACAATGCCCTTACGGTTGGCGCAGCATTTCGCAAAATTAACACCCCTGCGGATTGTCGAACTTCCGCCGCCACTTCCTGCCGCATTCACGGAGGCCGTCCAATGGCCTGCGCTTCACAATAATGATCCGGCAAGCCTATGGATGCGGGAAATGATGTTGCAGGAGGCATCTCGTATGATTACCCCGCCTAAGAGCACCGGACGTCTCAGTTGTCGGCCGACGACCCCTCGGTTATGAGAGGAGGCATGGATGGCGATTGGGATTGGGCGATTCCTGCATTGTCGAGAACGATGCAGGGAGAGCAGCTCCTTCAGCCTGAAGAGGTGGCAGCGATGCTGCCGCTGCATGAGCTTGGCTGGGGAACCGACGGGCGAACGAATTCGGGTGCGCTCGCAACACGGTGCCTCGGTATCTAAGCGAGGGCGGGACTGTTCCGTTTCGCAAGCCTGTGCGGCCGACTCGTTTGACGGACTGGACGATTGGCTGCGGGAGCGCTTCTTCCCCCATGGCTCGGGCTGGATGACGATCTCGACCCGCTCCAGATGCGCCGGGAACGCCTTGCGCGGTCGCGCAGCACGTCGCGGCTCGCCTGTCGGTCTTGCGGCCTCGAGCTCGGACTCAATCGCGCCGAGCCCGGTCTGGATTTCGAAGGCGAAGGCCTGCTGGGCACGTTCGAGCTTCTCGGAGCTGCGACCGAAGCGGCGCGCTCCAGCTGCTTGACGATCCCATGAAGGTCGGCGATCCTCTCCTGGGCACGCTCGTTGAGTGTCGCCATCCGGACGATCTCGGCCTTGAGTGTTTCGCTCCGGAGTTGTTGCAGTTCGGCCTTCTCCGCCGCCATGGCGACGAACATCGCCTTGAGCGGATCGATTTCGTGGGGACGGGCCGAAGCGCTTCTCGTCATGACGCCGACAGGAGCTTATGTTGCACGGCCTGAGGCCCGCCTTTTGCGCCTGAGTCACTTCGCCACGGCCTATCCGGCCGACGTCGGACGCCGTCTCCGTTCGGCTCAAACGCGCCAGTCCATGCCTTCGACGAGCGCCATCAGTTCGGCGCGGCAAGCCGGATCACGCCGTTCTCCACCCGCGGCCAGCGGAACTTGTCCTCGTCCAGCGCTTACGGTGCGGGTATGCCGGCGTCGAGCAAACAGAGAGAAGTTTGGGGCCGACCCAGGACGGCCCCGTTACGAAGTGTTGTCCTGGTGGTTTGAGTGTCGAATCTTCAGATCGATTGCTTGGGCGACCAGCGTCCCCGCCGCCAGCGAGCCCGCAACTGCTCAGCAGAAGGGCGAAGTGAACGTGAGTGCATCCATTTCGTAAATGTGTGTCTATCCAAGCAATCGATTTCTCTAATTATCCGACGAGGAATATGAACGCGTCAGGCAGGGTGCATCATTAGGAGTATTTTCGATGGCAAAGATTATCGAGGGTGGCCCGGGTTCCGAAACACTCCTCGGCACCGAGCTTGAAGATTGGATGGAGGGTTTCCAGGGCAATGACTGGATTGACGGTCGTGCCGGCAACGACGAGATCTCGGCTGGCCCGGGCAGTGACCGAGCCATTGGCGGCGAGGGTAACGACCGCATCTTCGGCGGAGATGGCTGGGACGATCTCTCCGGCGACAACGGCCGCTTCAACGCGCGCATCTCCGGTGAGGACAATGACAGGCTCAGCGGCGGTCCCGGCCAGGATGTCCTCTACGTGGGTGACGGCCAGGATACGTTGACCGGGGGCACCGACAATGACACCTTCGTGTTCCAGTTCCACAATCCGGTGCCTGGGGTCGACCCGAGTGTCGGGTCGAAGCCGGACATTACCACTATCACCGATTTCAACCCGGCGGAGGACAAGTTCGCCTTCGATGCGGTGGGCCTCTACAACGACGGTTTTGGCGCGAACTTCGTCAACAACGCCAGCATACAGTCCGGCTACCCGGTGAGCAGCTTCTACAGTGGTGCGGCCTCGGGTGCGAACGGCGAACACGTCGTGGTGATCACTGGCGAATCTTTCAACTCTGCTTCTGAAGCCGCGAGTGCGATCTCCGGCGAGCACGCCGGCGACATCATTGTCTACCAAAGCAGCTACAGCGACAGAGTCGCAACTCTGGCCTATGTCACCGCCGAGAACAACGGGCATGAGTTCGCCCACCTGGGCGGTGTGGTCACCGTGGCCGACCTAGGCCTGACCGCGTCGGACTTCACCTTCGTTTGATCCAGAAAACCCATACGGAACAGCGCCCCGCCCCTGGGCGGGCGCTTTCCGTCTCCGCTACTTGCGATGGGCCGGGGCGCCCGGGAGCAGTCGCAGCGTGTACAGCTTGACGAAGCCCTGCACGTCGCGCTGGTCGTACACCGAAATCTCCCTGAACGCGTGGAGGCGGAAGCCTGTTCGGGCCCTTGCGGCCGGCCACGATGACGTTGCCCTTCCAAACCTTCAGCCGGACGGTGTTGTTGTTGACCCGCTCCATTAGATGCCAAACCAAACATATTCGGCGGGAGCACTGATCCTGAATCAGCGAGTCGGTTGCCGCTCGGGGAGCAATATAGGGAGCTGGGTCGCCAGATCCTCACGGAGACCTACGTGAGTAACCATTCCTTGAAGGATTCAGCTTTGAGACCTTTCCCTCTGACTTCCGCTATTTGGGGAATTCTGTTGATCAGCGGCGTGGTCAACGTGCTTGCGCTGATCTCGCCGCTGTTCATGCTTCAGGTCTACGACCGCGTTCTGGCAAGTGGCAGCGTATCGACGCTAGTGGGGCTCGTCGTGCTTGCTGCAGGGCTTTATGCGTTCCAATGCCTGCTGGACGTTTTGCGCGCCCGCGTGCTGCTGCGGATTGGCGAGCGTTTCGATGAACAGTTTTCCGGACGCGTTCACGATGCGATCGTTCGCCTTCCGCTTTTAACGCGCATGCCGGGCGACGGCTTGCAGCCGCTTCGCGACCTCGACAATATTCGCGGATTCTTAGGTGGAAACGGTCCGACAGCGTTCTTCGATCTGCCATGGATGCTGCTTTATCTTGCCATTTGCTTCCTCCTTCATTTCTGGATCGGCATGACGGCACTTATCGGGGCGATCGGTCTCACATCTCTGACACTTCTTACCAACACTCTCTCGCAACGGCCGATACGCGAGACCATTGCCCACGACATGGTGCGCAATGGCCTACTGCAAGCAGCGCGTTGCAATGCCGAGGTCGTGCAAGCTCTCGGTCTCGGAAAGCGGATCGCTGCCCGATGGCACAAGGCCAATGCCGAGTATCTGGCCGCCAACCGGAAAGCTGGGGACGTGGCAGGTGGGCTGGGTGGCATTGCAAAGTCGTTGCGCGTGCTGCTGCAATCGGCCATTCTTGCCGTCGGCGCGTACCTTGTCATCAGGCAGGAGGCTACGGCCGGGGTCATGATTGCCAGTTCGATCATGATGGGGCGTGCGCTGGCTCCGGTCGATCTGGCCATTTCAAGCTGGAAACCCTTCCTCATGGCGCGCCAGGGTTGGGCGCGGCTGGAGGACCTCCTGGGAACGGTTCCTGAAACCGCTCCTGTTATGCCAATGCCTGCACCTGAACGCGAACTCCGCCTCGAAGGCGTGACAATCGTTCCGCCCGGCGAAAGGAAGCCGACCGTGACCGGCCTTGCGTTTGCCGTTCAGGCGGGAAGCGCACTCGGGATCATCGGTGCATCGGGTTCGGGCAAGTCGACACTCTCGCGCGCCATCGTCGGCGCATGGGCGCCGGTCGCCGGAAAGGTTCGCATCGACAGCGCAAGCCTCGATCAATGGGACCGGGAAGCGCTAGGCCGTCATATCGGCTATTTGCCGCAAGGTGTTGAACTATTCGACGGCACCATTGCCGAAAACATCGCTCGTTTTGAAGATAATCCTGACCCTGAGGCTATTGTCACCGCGGCGAAAGCAGCGGGCACGCACGAACTGATCCTCCGATTTGAGCACGGCTACGAAACTCCGATTGGTGAGGCCGGATCGGCACTTTCCGCCGGGCAGCGCCAGCGTATCGGTCTTGCCCGTGCTCTTTATCGAGACCCTTTCCTTGTTGTGCTGGATGAACCCAATGCCAATCTCGATGCGGAAGGCGAGGCTGCGGTTGTCAAGGCGATCGCCTCCGTGCGCGAGCGCAAGGGCATTGCGGTTGTCGTTGCCCATCGGCCGAGCGCCATCCGCGCCGTGGATTTGGTGTTGGTGATGGAAGGTGGACGGCAGCGAGCATTCGGTGCGCGTGATGAGGCGCTTTCCAAAGTCCTTAAGGGGGCAGCGATGGCATCAGGCGCTGGGGTCAAGGCCATCGAGTCTACACAGGATAACGAGCGCGCTGACATGGAGGATCCCGGTGTCCGGCATTCATCAGAACAATGACGTTTCCAGGTCCATTCGCCGGCACCTGGTGGCGGGCCTGCTGGCGAGCGTGATCTTTGTGGGAGGAGCCGGAGCCTGGGCGGCCTTCACGAATCTCTCCGGCGCGGTTGTCGCGTCCGGACACTTTGTCGTCGATTCCTATGTGAAGAAGGTGCAGCACCCGACCGGCGGGGTGGTGGGAGAAATCCTGGTGAGCGAAGGTGATAAAGTAAAAGCCGGCGACATCCTCATGCGGCTCGACGCCACCCAGACGCGCGCCACTCTCGCTGTAGTCACCAAGCGGCTCGATGAGCTGGCCGCCAACCTGGCACGACTCGAAGCTGAGCGTGACGATCTGGCGGAGATCGCCTTCCCGGACTGGCTGCTCGCCCGCAGAGATGTTCCGGACGTAGCTTCGGCAGTACATGGCGAGACGCGGCTGTTCGAATTCCGCAGACAATCCCGCGACGGAAGGCAGGCGCAGCTAGCGGAACGCATCACTCAATATGAGCACGAGATCGAGGGGCTCAAGGCGCAGGCAATCGCTTGTGAGAAAAGCACCGAGATCCTCCAAAAGGAAATTGCTGCCCTGAGTGGGCTGCGCGACCAAGGCATTGTCTCGGACCAACGCTTGAACAGTCTGAAGACGCAGGTTGCCACTTTCGGCGGCGAACGCGGTGAGAAGATTGCACATCAGGCACAGACGGCAGCCCGCATAGCCGAAACGCGCCTGCAGATCCTGCAGATCGATCCGGATTTCAAGACGGAAGTCGGCCAGGAGCTCAGAGAGGTTCAGGCGCAGGTTGGGGAATATGTTGAGCGCAAGGTGGCGGCTGAACAGGAACTGCGACGGATCGATATTGTCGCGCCGCAGTCAGGCGCCATTCAACAACTCGCAGTTCATACGGTCGGAGGAGTGATCACGCCCGCCGATCCGATTATGCTAATCGTGCCGGAAGGCGACGATCTTGCGCTTGAAGCACGAATCACCCCGAAGGACATCGACCAAATCCAGCTTGGTCACAAGGCCGTGCTGCGGATGTCAGCCTTCAATCTGAGGACCACGCCGGTATTGAACGGATATGTCAGCCGGATCGCAGCCGATCTGGCGACGGACGAAAAAAACGGCGTTTCGTATTACCTGGTGCGTCTGTCGGTTCCGCATGCGGAACTGACGAAGCTCAAGGACCTGACGCTCGTGCCCGGCATGCCGGCCGAAGCGATGATCCAGACGGGCGAGCGTACGGCGCTTTCTTATTTTGTGAAGCCGCTGTCGGACCAAATCAGTCGCGCATTCCATGAGGAATGAAAGTAACCACAGAAACATTTTGTTGGTATTCTTGTTGGTTGTTACGCATGCATGAGAGTCATAACCGTCTGAAAACACAGCCATACTTTCCTCAGTTGGATTCCGCCTCTGACTCAGATTCGTGGTTCCACGGTCATTTTGCCCTTCCAAGTCGCCGACCATTCAGTTCTTGGCCTCGAGCGCATTAAGATACCCATCATCGTACACAAAGGCTGGAAAAGAGTCCGGTGTCTTGAGCGATCCTGAGGTCTGGAGACCTAGGGTGAGCCTGCAAGCACAGGGCTAGGACATGATTGAGCGTCTGCAATATTCGGACAGGTACATAGGAAGACAGGCAGGCGTCAAAAACGCGCTTTCAACGCGCTAAACCGATGCTACGCACCCCGAGCGTCTTGCCGCCCTCGCTCCCGCCGGTAGGAATCAATCGCGAGCAGGCTGCGACGTTCATCGGCGTAAGCTCAACGACCTTTGATGAAATGGTCCAGGACGGCCGGATGCCCCAGCCACGAATGCCGAGCAAGGGGCGCATTGTTTGGGACGTCGAGGAACTTGTATTGGCCTTTCGAAAGCTCCCTCACCGCCAAATCGGAGGAGCACCAAAGCTTGACGAAGATTCGCCGCCACTAGACAATCCTTGGGATCGAAAACCACGAACATGACGGATGAGCCCGTGAAAATCGATCTTAAGGGCGTAGTGAAGGACACTGATCGCCACGGCAATGATCGGTACTATTTTCGCGCACCGGGTCGGAAGAAGGTCCGGCTCCGTGAACCGACCGGCAGCGACGAGTTCCTCGAGGAACTGCGGTGCGCGCGCGCCGAGGTCACTTATGTTCGGCCCGGCACTCTTCCCGAGATTTGCCGGCGCCTCCCCAAGCCTTCCGAGCCAGCGAAGAAAGGCACGTTGCTGTGGCTTTGCCAGGAGTATTACCGTCGGGGCGGCACGGAAATCACCCAAGACACTATGGCGCGCCGACGAGCAATTCTGGAGCGCGTATGCGAATTACCTCATCCCCTCGAAGGTGACCCGGATCCTCAGTATCCCACCAAGGGATCTCTGCCATTCGCCGGTATGAAACGGTCTCATGTTAAGGAGATCAGGGACACCAGGCTCGACGCCCTTGGCGCGGCAAACAATATCGTAAAAGCCATCAGCGCGATGTTTGAGTGGGCAAAGGACACAGAGATTCCGGGCGTCGACTCCAATCCCGCCCGCGGCATCAGACGGCTAAAGAGCGGCGACGGCTGGCACCCATGGGACGTGTCGGAGATCGTTCAATATGAGAAGCGGCATCCGCTGGGTACCGCAGCCAGACGTGCGCTCTCGATCTTCATGTTTACTGGCCTGCGGTTGTCCGACGTCGCGATCTTCGGTCGACAGCACATCACGCTCGTCTACAACGAGGAGACCGAGCAGTGGGAGAAGTGGATCAGAATTAAGCCTGGGAAGACCAGTCGTAACAAGGATGCGGTGTTGGTGGAGCTCCCGCTTCTGCCCGAACTAGAGGCGGAACTTGAGCACACGCCCTCCGACCAGATGACCTTCCTGGTCAATGAGTATGGTCGCCCGTTCTCGGAGAACGGTCTGGGCAACAAGATGCGCCAGTGGTGTGATCAAGCTGAGCTGCCGCACTGCAGTGCTCATGGAATTCGCAAGGCCGGCGCGACGATCGCCGCTGAGAACGGCGCGACGCACGAGCAGCTGAAGGCGATATATGGGTGGACTACGTACCAGCAGCCCGACCACTACATCAAGAAAGCGCGTCGCCGGAAGGTAGCGAGAGCGGCGAAATACCTGCTGGTTATCGATCGAAAAGAGAACAAAATTGTCCCACTTTCTGAGGGGGTTGAAAGAGGTGGGACAAAAATGGCCAAAAAATCCAATTAAATCAACGGCCACAAAAGCCAATGGTGGGCCCGGAGGGACTCGAACCCCCAACCAAGCGGTTATGAGCCGCCGGCTCTAACCATTGAGCTACAGGCCCCACGGCGCTGGATTAGTGTTTTTCCCTGAACCGCACAAGGCTTTCCAACGGCTTTCCGAGCAGGCGTTCCAAGGGGCTGGCAGAGATCGCCCAAATCAGCCCATATTGATAACCTATTGCACGTCGCCCATTGGACGCGGCCTACTCGGCGGCCTTGGGATCCCAGATCGAGGAGATTTTATGACCAGACGTATTTTGCCCCTGGCGATCGCCGCCGCAGTCGCATTTCCGGCGATCGCGGCCGCCGCCGATTCACCACCGCCGCCGCGTATCGTCGTCACCGGTGAAGGCGAGGCGGCGATAGCACCCGATCTGGCTCTGCTGACGCTCAGCGTCATGCGCGAAGCCAAGACGGCACGTGCAGCGCTCGATGCCAATAACGACGCCATGGCCGCGGTGATCGCTGCAATGAAATCATCCGGCATCAAGGAGCGCGACCTGCAGACCGCGGGCATCCAGATCAACCCGCGCTATAACTACACCAACAAGCCCGACGGCAGCCAGGAGGCCGAGCTTGTCGCCTATCAGGTGACCAACACGCTGTCGGTGCGCATCCGCGACATCGACAAGACCGGCGACATTCTCGACAAGGCGGTGTCGCTCGGCGTCAACCAGGGCGGCGGCATCTCCTTCTCCAACGACGATCCGGCGGCAGCCGTCACCGAGGCGCGCAAGAAGGCCGTCGCCAATGCCATGGCCAAGGCCAAGACGCTGGCCGAAGCGGCCGGCGTCGGCATCGGCCGGGTCCTGGAAATCACCGACCAGAATTTCGCACCACCGCCGATGCCGATCAACGCCAAGGCATTCGATGCCGCTGGCGCGTCCGTCCCGGTGCAAGCCGGCGAGAATTCCTATACCGCACAGGTGACGGTGACTTTCGAATTGAAATGATCATCGCTTGCAGCATGCAAAACCCCGGAGGATCGATCCTCCGGGGTTTTTGAGCCGCGCTTTCCGTCCTGGCGGAAAGGGCTCCGCTACTCTACCGGCTGCAAGTCAACCGGCCGCACGCCCGAAGACCTTAGCGATAGATGATCGGACAGCCGCGCTCGTTGGCAAATACGATCACGACACGGTCGCCATACTGGCGGCCGGCGACCTTGACCGTGCGGCGGTTGATGTCGATGATGCGGGCGCGGTGCAGGCCCATGCGTTCGGCCTTGTCGATGGCACGCTCCGGCGAACAGGACCGGCGCCAGCCGCCATGACGGCGGTGTTCGCGATAGTAACCATCATCTTCGTCGCCGGTATAGACGCCGACGCGCGGGTCCTGGTTGTTGCCGAAGCCGAGATAGATGCTGTCCGCATGGGCGGGGATGGCAGCAAGCGTGCCAAGACCGACAAGAGCCGAAAGAGCCGCGGTCTTGATGGTGTTGAACATTGTCTTCTCTCCTTGTTGAGGGTTTCCACCCGTTTTCGTCGAACCTATGGGAGGAGAATGCACCCGCCTGTCTGAATTTTTTGCGAACCGGCCATTCATCTCCAGTTCATGAGGCAGAACCGGAATAGTCTCTCGCTTCTGAAGGCGGTGCTATGGACGGCGGTGCTACATAGGGTGGATAGCATGGTGGATGGACAACGTCCGTTTTGCCGTCGATTCCGGATTCTCGATTTTGCGATAAAATCCTAAGGCTCGTCCGCGAGAATATGGTCGAAATAGTCGTCCGGCTCGGCAACGTCGGTCTCGCTGGCGCTGACTCGGCCGCGCATCGAGATGCCTGCCTCGTGCACGGTCTCGTCGCTTCCAGACACCAGCCTGTGCCACCAATAGAGATCGCGGCCCTCGGCGACCAGCCGGTAAGCGCAAGTCTTGGGCAGCCAGCTGATGGTGCGCACATTCTGCGGCGTCAGCCCGACACAATCCGGAACACGCGCCAGCCGGTTGGCATAGTCGGAGCAGCGGCAGCTTCCAGCGTCGAACAGCCGGCACCCGACGCTGGTCCAGTAGATTTCTCCGGTGTCCTCGTCTTCGAGTTTGGACAGGCAGCATTTGCCGCAGCCGTCGCAGAGTGATTCCCACTCGGCCGGGGTCATCGCCTCGAGCGTCTTGGTCTTCCAGAACGGCTTGTCCATTGTCGGCATGTGGCCCTCGGACGCCTCAAGGTCAAGCACGGCAACCCTTGCGCCTCGTCCGAACGATACGCCAGGAACATACGAATGACACGAAGTCGCCTTCAAAACGCCGGTCAATCGCCCTGTGCCACCGCTAAGACCTACAAACAGGAACCAAACATGGTTACTGAAAGTTTGGGCACGGATGGGACGCCACAAGGAGTGTTTATGATGAAACGCCAACCACGGATTCTGGCAGGCACGGCGCTTGGCCTGTTGATGGCGTCCGCGCCGTTAGGCGCGTTCCCGCTGCAAGGCAATACCGCATTCGGCCCCGCCCAAAACAGCGCAATGTTTATCCCGGCGCAGTCGAATTGTGCCGAGGGCGAATCGGCCGAAGCCTGCGCTCAGGGCGGAAAGTCAGAGCCGGAACAGAAGCCCGGCAAGAGGCGCGACCGGCAAAAGCAAACCGAAGCGGCGCCCGCCGAACAATCGAGCGAGCCCGAGCAGAAGCCGCGCAGGAACAAGCGCGAGCAGCAAAAACAGAGTGAATCCGCGCCTGCCGAACAGCTCGCCCCTTCCGGCGAAGAGCAGCAAGGAAATCAACGAAGGAAGAAGAGGCAGCAGCAGATCGAAGCCGCTCCGGCTGACCAGCAGGCCGCGCCTGCGAACGACGATCAACAGCAACTCAAACCGCGCAGGAAGAAGCGCGACCAGCAGCAGGAAGCTGCACCTGCTGAGCAACCCGCCAGGCAGGTTGCGCCCGCGAACGACGATCAGCAGCAGCTCAAGCCGCGGAGAAAGAAGCGCGACCAGCAACAGCAGGAGGCCGCGCCTGCCGAACAGCCGGCCGAGCAGGCTGCACCCGCGAACGACAACAACGAGCAAGTCAATCCGCGCAAGAAGAAGAACAAGCAAGACCAGCAGATCGAGGCGGCACCGGCCGAACAGGCGCCGCGCAAGAAGGAACGCCCCGCCGGTGAGCCTCTCCCACAGGCCGAGCCACTTCCAACCGAGAAGCAAGCGGCTCCTGCTCGAGGCGAACAGCCCGAGAACCAGGCGAAAAAGCGTGGCAAGAAGCCCGTTGTGGAAGAGCCGGTGACCGGCGAACAGCAGCCCGCAACCGGTGAGCAGCCCACGACGACGGGCGAACAGGCAGCACCCGCCGAGGGTGGGCTCCCTGCTCAGGGCGAAGCCGCCGCCAACCCGAACGAGGCGCCCATACTGGACAGCCAGAAGGATGTCTTGCGCAAGCGCAAGGGCGGCAAGGAGCGCGGCCAAAATGCCGGTAAGCAGCAGGGCAACCAGCCAGCCCAGCAGGGCGAGAACCAGGTGGAAGCCCCGAAGCCTGCTCCGATCGAGGAGGGACCGCCACCTACCGACGACAAGGCAGCCCAGCAGGAGATCAAGCCTGAAAAGATCGTTCCGGTGACCGAGGAAAAAGGCAAGCGCGTCGAGCGTGCGCCCGACATCGAGGATGTTCGCCGCCGTCCGCGCCCGCAGGGCGCCAACGTCGTAAGGGAATTCGGCGACCGCGTCATCCTGCAGTTCAACAACCAGACCTTCGTGGAAAGCAGCGATGCCCCGCGCATGCACCGCGGCGCCAGGAATGTCTATTATGAGGACCTGTCGGGCGATCGCACCCGGGAAATCGTCGAGCGTGACAATGGTGTCCGGATCGTCACTATCCGCAACCGCTACGGCGACGTCATCCAGCGTTCACGCATCGCGCCTGACGGGCGCGAATATGTGCTGAGCTATGTCGACGAGCGCTACTATGACGATGATGCAGACTGGCGCGACCCGGGCGACGACCTGCCGCCGATGCGCCTTGCCATTCCGCAAGAGGAGTACATTCTGGATTCCGAAGAGGTCGAGGATCCGGACGACTATTACACCTTCCTCGAACGGCCGCCGGTGGAGAGGGTCCAGCGCCTCTATTCGGTCGACGAGGTCAAGCGCTCAGCCCGCGTGCGTGACATCGCCCGCCGGATCGACCTCGATACGCTCAACTTCGAGTTCGGTTCGGCTTCGATTTCCGACACCGAGGTCCAGAAGCTGGAGGGTGTTGCCAACGCTATGGAGAAGCTGCTCAAGAAAAACCCGGCCGAGACCTTCCTGATCGAAGGCCATACCGATGCAGTCGGCACGCCGGAAGCGAACCTCGCTCTGTCCGACCGCCGCGCCGAGGCGGTCGCCGAAGCCTTGACCAACGCCTTTGGCATCCCGCCGGAGAACCTGACGACGCAGGGTTATGGCGAGGAGTATCTCAAGGTAAACACGTCGGGACCCAATCGCGAGAACCGGCGCGTCGCCATCCGCCGGATTACCCCCCTAGTGGCGCCGGTGGCCAGCGCCCAATAAACCGCAATGTGAACCGCGCGATTTGATCAACCATTGAGTCGCGCGGTCATCAATCTTGAAACGCGCGGCTACCAATCCCAAATTCTGGACAGGGCTTCCCTGCCCTGTCCCGACTCCAGCGGGACACGCGAGCCCCGCCGGTCCCCTCCCGGCGGGGTTTCGTTTTTTTAGGACCTTGCAAACCGCCGCAGCCTGCCCGAAATACGGCGCTCCGCAAAGAAGCCCGGAACCGTCACATGAAGCGCATCGAACTTGCCATCGAATCGATCATTCTCGCCTCGCGCTGGCTGCTGGTCGCCTTCTATCTCGGACTGGGCGCGGCACTTGCCATCTATGCCGTGTCCTTCGGCAAGAAGCTGTTCGAGTTCGTTCCTGTCGCCTTCACGCTCGATGACACCGACACCATCCTGAAAATGCTCGGCCTCATCGATGCCGCGCTGGTCGCCTCACTGGTGGTGATGGTGATCATCTCGGGCTACGAAAACTTCGTCAGCCGCTTCGATGAAAATGACGGCAAGGTGCATTGGCTGGGCACGATCGATGTCGGCTCGCTGAAGGTCAAGGTCGCCTCGACAATCGTAGCGATCTCCTCGATCCACCTCTTGCAGGTGTTCCTGAACTCGGTCTCCTACACGACCGACCAGCTGATGTGGCTGACCATCATTCATCTGGCCTTCGTCGCCTCGGCATTCATGCTTGCTTATATCGACCGGCTGATGGGCCTGGGCAAAGCCAAGAAAGCCGGGGAGTGAGCATGCGTCTGTGCCGGTCTTTTGAGGATACTTCTGTAGGTAGATACTTCCGTCAGTAGATAGCTTTGATTTTGGTATCAGTCCGCCCGAACACCTCGTCCGGCACAAAAAAGTCGCCGGCGAGCGGGCCTGTCGCGCCCGGCGCATAGGTCGAGAAATCGCTGACGCCCTCGGCACGCAGCACTTCTTCGTCGATGTAGAAATTGCCGGTCGCCTCGCGCGACGGCCTGACCAGGATGGCGTATGCCGCATCGGCCATGATGTCGGGCGAACGGCTCATCGCTGCCACCGTCGCTCCGCCCAAGAGGTTGCGCACCGCCGCCGTGTTGATGGTAGAGATCGGCCATAGCGAATTGACCGCGATGCCATCCCTGGCGAACTCGGCGCTCATGCCCAGCGTGCACATCGACATGCCGAACTTCGCCATCGTGTAGGCGACATGGTTCTTGAACCATTTGGCCTTCATGTCGAGCGGCGGTGCCAGATTCAAAATGTGAGGATTTTCCGCCAACCTTAAGTATGGAATGCACATTTTGGAGACGAGAAAAGTGCCGCGCGTATTGATCTGGTGCATCAGGTCGTAGCGTTTCATGTCGGTCTCCAGCGTGCCGGTGAGTTGGATGGCGCTGGCATTGTTGATACAAATATCGATGCCGCCGAACCTCTCCACGGTCTTGGCGACGGCTTCGGCGACCTGCGCTTCATCACGGATGTCGCACGGCGCTGGCAGCCCCTTGCCGCCGGCCTGCTCGATCTCTTGCGCCGCCGTGTAGATCGTCCCCGGCAGCTTCGGATGCGGCTCGGCGGTCTTGGCCGCGATCGTCACGTTGGCGCCGTCGCGCGCCGCGCGCAACGCAATCGCCAGTCCGATGCCGCGCGACCCGCCGGAGATGAATAGCGTCTTTCCCTTGAGCGACATCGTTGCGTCTCCTTGTGCTACGCTCTTTTCCGCTATCTTTTCTCTTTGCGATCCTTGCCCGCACCAACGACGGATACAAGGGCCTGCGGCCGTAACGGTGTGACGCCACGGAGGGTTGTGGATTTCGTGAGACGCGTTGAATCGCCGAGCAAAATTGTTATATTCTACCTAAACAGGAAGAATATATAAGTGGCTTTGTCTATCAAGAATACCAAGGTCGAGCAATTGGCGCGTGAGCTCGCCCGCCGCCGCCGGGTATCGGTGACGGAGGCCATCCGTCAAAGCCTTGAGCGGGAAGTTGCGCGCGAACGGCTTGTGCCCCGCGAGGAGACCGGTGATCTCTTTCAACGTCTGATGGCCATTGCCGAACGGGCCGCACGAATACCGGAGCGCGAAGACGCGATGAGCGAAGATGAAATTCTCGGTTACGATGAGCTGGGCATCCCGACGCGATGATCATCGATTCCTCGGCGCTGGTCGCCATCTTGCGCGCGGAACCGGGCTACGATCGATTCGTTTTGGCAATCGCCCAGGCTGAAAGACGTTTGCTTGCGGCACCGACATTGCTCGAAACGACAATGGTGCTTGTCGGTCGCTGGCAGGATCAGATTATCGATCGTTTCGAAGCCTTTTTGCGCACTGCCTCGATCGAAACGATACCCTTCACGGCCGACCACGCCGCTGTCGCCCGTCAGGCTTTCCTGCGCTACGGCAAAGGCCGGCATCCTGCCGCTCTGAACTTCGGCGACTGCATTGCTTATGCTACGGCCCGTCTCGAAGCCATGCCATTGCTGTTCAAGGGTGACGACTTCCGGCTGACCGACATCGAACCGGCCCTTTGATCCACGTTAGACCAGCACCAAGCCTTGCCGCATGGCGATGGCGATCGCATCGGTGCGGTTGACGGCACCGAGCTTGGTCAAGATAGCCGCGACGTGGAACTTCGCCGTGTGCACGGAGATGTCCAGTCGTCGCGCGATAACCTTGTTGGGCGCGCCTTCGGCCAGCAGCGCCAGCACCTCGCTTTCGCGCGGCGAAAGCGTCGGCCGGACGATATGCTCGTCAGTTGGTTCTTCCTCGAACCGGCCGCTGTCGTGGAAGGTCAAATCGTGATGCAGATCGGATAGAGCATGGCTGTCGCGCGAAATCCGGTAGCCCGCCGCCGCCAGCCGCGCGGCGGCGGCGATCAGCAACTCGTCCGCTTGCACCGGCAGCACGGCAAACACTGTATCGGCCGGCCGTTCACGGGCCGCTCGCGATAATAGCAGCACGCGAGGCATAGCCGCGTCGAAGAGACCGCCTTGTACTCCATGGTCATCGACGATGGCGACATCCGCCGCCCCGTGCCCGTCGACATCGCCCGCCAGAACCGGCCGCAGATCATCGGTCGCGGCGAGAGCCGCGGACAGACTTCGTGCGCGCTCGGCGTCAGCGAGCGCGATCAGCACCGTCAGCCGTCTGCCAGCGACCTCACCGCTTACCATCTATCCCTCAGCTCAGTGGTTTTTCACCGATGGTCAGGGAAACCTCACGATTCTCGCCGCCGCGCACCACGCCGAGTGTCACCAGGGCACCGGCACTGTCTGGCCCGAGCTTGCGGATCAGCTCGCGCGGGCCATGCACCGCCTCTGCGTTCCACGACACGATGATGTCGCCGAGGCTGAGACCGGCTGCTTTCGCCGGGCCGTTATCGTCCAGGCTCATCACCATGGCGCCCTGTGTATCACCATTGCGGACCGGATGCAGGCCGGCGCCAAGATAGCCGCGCGCCACATGACCCTTCTCGCGCAGTGTCGTGACTGCCCGTTCGATCGTTTCGTAAGGCATGACCAGTGCCCGCCGGCGTGGCCCGAACAGCAGCATGCCGATCAGTCCGCCCTTGGCGTCGAGCACAGGGCCGCCCTCGAAACGGCCGCCGGCATTGACGGCAAGGTTGATGCGCCGGTCGATCGTGCCGCCCCGCATCGAGCGCCAGGCCGGACCGACCTCGCCGACCGTGCCGCAGGTGGCGAGTGACGTACCGTCACTATTGCCCGCGATGATTGCCAGATTGCCCGGCCGCACCGCCTCCGCCTTTACCAATGACGGGGCGCTCGGCGCGCCGGCCGGTTTCAAAACGGCCGTGCCGGTGGACGGGTCGCGGCCGACCAGTTCGGCCTTGACGGCTTGGCCCGAAGAAAACGTCAGCTCGATCTCCTCGCCGGCCTCGACCGCCTCCTCGGCAGTGACGAAATAGCCGTCCCGCCAGTGGAAAGCAGTTGACGTCCGCTGGTGCGTCGCGAAGCTGGCCGTCGCTGGTGCCGCAGCTGCCGCGATGTCGGCAATGGCGTCGGATAACATGCTCAGATTGAAATCGCTCATGATTTGTCTCCTGGGTTCTTCGTGACCCAGATATCGCCCGGCGGGGGTTGGCGGATACTCGCCTGACGGCTAGTTGAGCATTTGACTGGCCATCTGGTCAGGTCGCGGCCGGTCCGGCTGCTCCGCACATATAGGCATTGTTCATCTTGTTCCAAACGGAGTCCTCAGGTGGCCCTGCCCGCTCAGCAATTGCAATATGACGATGCCCTTCTCGATGCCTATTCGGCGACGGTCGCCGATGCCGTCGACCGCATCGGGCCTGCCGTCTGCCGCATCGAGCGCATCGGTGGCCCGGGCGGCCATGGTTCCGGCTTCGTCATCGCGCCGGACGGGCTGGTCGTCACCAACTTCCACGTCGTCGGCGATGCGCGCAGCGTGCGCGTATCAATGCCGGACGGCGCTTCCAGGGAAGGCCGCGTGCTCGGCCGCGACCCCGACACCGACATTGCGCTGGTGCGCGCCGACGGTGACTTTGCCGACGTTGCGCCGCTCGGCGATTCCAAGCGTTTGAGGCGCGGCCAGATTGCAATTGCCATCGGCAACCCGCTCGGCTTCGAATGGACCGTCACCACTGGCGTCGTCTCGGCACTCGGCCGCTCGATGCGTGCCTCCACCGGCCGGCTGATCGACGACGTCATCCAGACCGACGCCGCGCTCAACCCCGGCAATTCCGGCGGACCACTGGTGTCCTCGGCCGGCGAGGTGATAGGCGTTAACACCGCGATGATCCATGGTGCGCAAGGCATCGCCTTCGCGGTTGCCTCCAACACGGCCAATTTCGTCATCTCGGAAATCATCCGCTTCGGCCGCGTGCGCCGTGCCTTCATCGGCGTTTCAGCCGACACCACCAACCTGCCGCGCCGCGCAGCCCTTTTGTCGCAAGTATCGAGCCGCACGGCGGTGCGCCTGCGCACCGTCGAAAAGAACAGCCCGTCGGACAAGGCCGGCCTCAGGGAAGGCGACATCATTGCCGCCATCGACGGCCGCCCGGTCACCGGTGTCGACGATCTGGTGCGCATGCTCGACGCCGAGCGCATCGGCCACGAGACGCTGTGCACGGTGGTGCGCCGCTCCGGCATTACTCAGGTCACGGTGATGCCAGTGGCGCGAAGCTGAGTGCTCGACCTTGATCCCGAACCGAAGGTCAGCGCAGCAAAAGTGGGAACCGGTTTTTCGGACAACATCATGGTCAAACAAGATAGAGCCCATCCCGAACCTATCGGGATGGGCAGGCTCTATCGCGGCGCATAGATCCGGCCAAGCAGCGACACCAGCAGCGCGGCCAATTCGCCGGTCGGATCGAGATCCGGATCGAAAATGGTCATATCCATTCCGGTGCAGCGCGGATCCGCCACCAGCGCCGTGAGAATGTCGACGAGATCGTCAGGATCGATGCCGGGGCTGCCCGGTGAATCCACTGCCGGCATCACTGTCTGATCGAGCGCATCGACGTCAAAATGCACCCAGTGGGGCCAGCCGGTTCGCGCCAACGTGCTCCAGGTCTTGTCCAGGACCTTCGCCGCGCCAAGCTCGCGCACGGCAAAGACGTCGATCAACGTCATCGCGGTCGAATGGATGTCCGGCCAGGCGAAGTTGGCGTTGCGGTTCTCGCGTTCGCCGATCTGTATCACCTGTTCGTCCGCGACAAGCGGTCTTGCGATGCCGGGCCAGTCGGTCAGCAACGGCTCACCACGTCCGGTTGCGAGCGCAAGGTCCATGCCGGCGGCCGAGCCGAGCGAGGCGTTGACGTCGTAATTGCCCGGATGGCGGAAATCGCTGTGGCCATCGACATGGACCAGCGCAACCGGACCAGATCGCCGTGCTGCGGCCAGCGCGCCAAGCAGGACAGCGCAGTCGCCGCCCACAACCAGCGGAAACTCGCCTCGTCCCAGCGCGCCGGCAACGATTTCGGCGAGTGCGAGATTGAAGCTGCGTATGGCGTTGCCGTTGCGCAGCCGGGTGCCCGGCTGTGGCTCGGTGCTATAGGCGGGCCGATCAAGATCAACCACTTTGGCGGGCGAAAGCATCTCGACCAAGCCGGCTTCGGTAAGCGCCTGCGGCGCGCGCCAGGTCCCCGGAATATGCCCCGGCCGGAGCGGGCGGAGGCCAAGGTTGGAGGGTGCGCGGACAAGGCAGATTTCACGCATGGAGAAGGCCCAGGGTTGATTAACCCCAAAGCATAAACCGCAAAGGCGTGACCGGCCACGCGGCTAAAGCCCTCACGTCGCGTCTGCGGACAGTTCCTGCCAGCGGCCGCTGTCTCGCTCAGCCCGCCGCGCCATCGGCATATTGCGCTAGGAATTCCGGGCTCGGCGGGATCGGCTTGATCACGTCGATCAGCACGCCGTTGGGATCCCTGGTGATAAAGTGGCGCTGGCCGAAGGGTTCGTCGCACAGCGTTCGCAGGATCGGTAGCCCGGCGGCGGTGATCCGCTCATAGACGGCATCCGCATCCCTGACCTCGAAATTGATCAGCAGGCCGGAGGTGCGGCCCCGCCCCTCCTTCGGGATCGTCTCATGATCGCCCTGGACGATGCCGAGGTTGACGCGACGATCTTCTGCCGAGCGCAGATGGACGTACCAGTCGGCCTCGAACAGCGGCTTGAAGCCGAAATGCGCGATATAAAAGGCTGCAGTGCCGGCAACATCGCCCGTCATCAGCACCGGATAATAGCTCGTCGTCCTCATCTTTCCTTCTCCCGGCGAATAACATACAGTCTGCATGTAAATTGAACTAACATACAGGCTGCATGCATGCAACAGGGATTCGCTCGTCGCTCCAATCGTGATCGCACCGAGGCGACACGCGCCGAGCTCATCGCCGCAGCGCGAAAACTGTTCACCGAAAAGTCCTATGCCGAGACCAGCACACCCGAGATCGTCGCCGCTGCTGGCGTAACGCGCGGCGCGCTCTATCATCACTTTGCCGACAAGCAGGCGCTGTTTGCCGCTGTGGTCGAACAGGAGGCGCAAGCCATCGCGGAAGAGATCGAACGCGCGTCGCCGCCTTCGCTATTTGCCCACGATGCGCTGATTGCCGGCTCGGATGCCTATCTGGCTGCCATGCGTGCCCCCGGCCGCACCCGACTCTTGCTGCTTGATGGCCCGGCCGTGCTCGGCCGCGCCGCCATGGATGCGATCGACAATCGCCATGGCAACCGTTCGCTGCGCGAGGGCCTTATCGCCGCGATGCGGTCGCACTCCACGAAGAGATTGCCTGTGGAAGCACTGACCGCTTTGCTCGCCGCTGCCTTCGACCGCGCAGCGCTCGCCATTGAAGCTGGAGCTTCGATCGAGGATTACCGCGCCGTTCTCATGGCCCTGATCGACGGCCTGTCTCGGGCTCCTTCGCAGGCATCTCACCCGGCTCGAACTCGTTGAAACAGCCGAGCTGGCGCTTGAACTGGTCGATCAGCCAGGCGGCCGCCGGTTTCGGGCTGCGATCGGCGCGATGCATGGCATAGAGCGGCGAGCGGACTTCGCTGTAAGGCTCGAGATCGAGTTCGACGAGCCGGCCGTTCGCCAGATCATCGGCAATCAGCCATCGCGGCAGCCCGCCCCAGCCCAGCCCCTCGCGCATCAGCACGTGCTTGGTGCGCACATCCGTCAGCCGCCAGGTGCGGTAGGCGAAGACGCCATAGTCACGCCCGCGCGTACGCTCGGATTGGTCCGAGACGACCAGTTGGATGTGTTCGCGGACATCCTCTAGCGCCACTGGTCTCGGCAGCAGCGCCAGCGGGTGTTCAGGCGCTGCAGCTGGCACCAGGGAGATGAAGCCGATGCGAAGCAGATTCACGTCCGTCTCACCCAGAAGCCCCCCGATGCCGAGATCGGCCTGTCCGCCGACAACATGATCGAGGATCAGGCCAAGCGAGCCGATATGCAGACGCAGCGTCACTGCCGGGAACTGCGCCTCGAATGCCTTTAGCACCCGAACCAGCACCGGCGACGGTAGTGTCACGTCGACCGACAGCGTAACTTCCGCCTCCAATCCCTGCCGGTATCCGTCGACACGCGAGCGGATGCGTTGCAGCACGCCGACCATGCGTCGCGCATCTTCCAGCGTCGCCTTGCCGACATCGGTCAGTTGCGGTTCACGCGTGCCCTCGCGCTCGAACAGCTTCAGCCCGAGCTGCGCTTCGAGGTTGGCGATAGCGTAGCTGATCACCGATTGCGCGCGATTCAATTTGCGCCCGGCGGCCGAGAAGCTGCCGGTCTCGGCCACCGCAACCAGTATCTGCAGTTGGTCAAGCGTCGGGTTCGGTTGCATCGTTCAATCCACAATTTAGATGGATCATATAAAAAATATACCAGTTTTTCAAATGGGTCTGCGCACACATATTTGCCGGGAGATTTTAAGTCCAACCCTGGAGACCCATCATGTCGATCCTTCTTGTCACATCCAGCCCACGCGGCGCCGCCTCGCACTCGACCCGCATCGCCACCGAACTCGCCGAGAAGCTGCTTGCCGCCAATCCCTCGGCCAGGCTTGTCGCCCGCGACCTCGTAGCCAACCCGCTGCCGCATATCGACCCCGACTATTCGACCGGCATATATATGCCGGTCGAAGCGCGCAGCCAGCGCCAGGCTGAGGTCGTCGGCGTTTCCGACACGGTACTGGACGAGCTGTTTGCGGCCGACACCGTCATTCTCGCCACCGGCTTCATCAACTTCAACATCTCCTCGACGCTGAAGTCCTGGGTCGATCACATTGCCCGTTCCGGCAAGAGCTTTGCTTATGGCGAGAACGGCCCCAAGGGCCTCGTCACCGGCAAGAAGGTCTATATCGTACTGGCTTCGGGCGGCATCTATTCCGAAGGTGCGGCCGTGCAGTTCGATCACGCCATTCCCTACCTGCGCAGCGTACTCGGCTTTCTCGGCATGAACGATGTCGAGGTCATCCGCATCGAAGGAGTCGGGATGGGCGCCGATGCGGTAGCAGCAGCGCTGGCCAAGGCCTCGGCCAAGGTCGACGCCATTGTGGCCGCGACCGGCAATGCCGAGCGCGTCGCCACCGCGGCGTAAAGCGTCAGCATAATCTGAATTGTACAAGGGCAGGCGCCCGGCGCCTGCCCTTGTTTTCGTTGGCGACAACCTATTGTGGTGGGCCACACAACTGCCATTGGTTATTCGTCAGCCGTGGCAAGAAGGGGCTCATCCAGCCGGCGCTGAAGGTCCGCGGCCCGGAATATTGCCCATCATCTATGGTCCCGAATATGACGCGCCCGACAATCTCGTCCGCCTCCGAGAACGCGGCCTGGCCGGCAAGCGCAGCCTGACGCTCCGGGAGTTCGCGCTCGGTCACGAAGCACTGACGCGATTTGTCGCCAAGCAGCCGCTACGCCGGGTTCACGAGTGTGTCTTCGCCGTGCTGGCGTTGGAAAGCGGGCCAATCGACCCAAGGCTGTCGTAGCCGATCTACCCGAAGATCTTTTCGCCTTGCTCGTCGACCAGTTGGATGCCCTTTTTGATCGAGATGTCGACAGCGTCGTCAAGCCCGGCAAAGCGGTCGGCGCGGATGAATTTGTGCTCCTTCATCACGCCGTCGATCTCCTTCGAAACCACGCCGCAGGTCTGGTACTGGCCCTCCGCCTTGTAGGGCGTGGCGCTGATTAAAAATCCCTTGTGCTCGATCTGCTTTGCCGGCGCCGCTGTCTTTGGCTCGGCGGCTTCGTTGCCTCCGCCGAAAAGACGCTTCAGAAAAGACATGGGGGTATCCTCCAACGGCAATCATCCTGCACCACATAGCGCGGTGCAGGATGATTTTCAGTACCGGTCCTTGGCCGAGCGGGCAAGGGCCGCAACTGGCTTGGCACTCAGAGGTCAGTCGCGCGACAACGCTTCCAAGGCCTCTGCGGCAGCTTCCAATATGCTGATTGCCTCGGCCTGCTTTGCTTCAGGCGCATCGACGATTTCGCCGAGCGCGGCGCGCAGCCGGTGGCGCACGGCGCGAAACTCGTCGCGCTTTTCCGAGCGGCCGCGGCCGCGCCGGCCACCGTCGCCGTCATCGTTCCAGCCGAACCAGTCGCGCGCCTTTGCCATCTTGCGGCCGAAGCGCTCGAGATGTTCGAGCACGTGGTCGATCATCTCGCGATTTTCGTTGAGGTGCGCCTGCCCAGCCTCGGTGATTGAAAACACCTTCTTGATGCCGTCCGCCGCAGAAACGGCGTAGCCGGCCTCTTCCAGGAAGGTCAGCGTCGGGTAGACCACGCCGGGGCTCGGGCTGTAGAAGCCGCTGGTGCGCTCCTCCAGCGCCTTGATGATGTCGTAGCCGTGCCGCGGCGCCTCGGCCAGAAGCGACAGCGTGATCAGCTTGAGGTCGCCGTCGGCCAGCATGCGCCCGGCGCGGAACATGTCGCCCGGCCCGCCGCGTCCGCCTCTCATGCCATGCCCAAACGGGCCGAAGCCGCCGCCGCGTCCGCCGAACTTGCCGGCCATATGCATGAAAACGCGCTCGGCGTGTTCGCCAAAACGAGGACGCCCGAAATGATTGTCTTTGTGCATTGTTTGCTCCTTAAGTTATGTCTTAAGATATATCTCAACTACGTATTCACAGCGGCGGAGTCAAGATATATCTTACGATGTATCTGAAGATAGCGCCAGCAGGATTGGTTTTCGCCGGCAAGGGCGGTCAGGAAGCGCGCGAGGGGCCGAAGGCCACTCCCCAGGCGTCTAACGTGAAGCAACGCATCCACCCCCGTTCCAGTTACGCCGAAGACCGGCGAATGGATGCAAGGCGACGAACCGGATGCTTCGGCGAAATCCCAGACGAATGTGAAAACCTCGCGCAGAAAGCTGCCTCCGACGCTGCTGCTGGTGCTGCCTGCGGTGCGCCGCATCGTTGGCTGGCTTCGCGACCCCGCGGCTTGATAGCGGGGCATGCGAAACGCTCGGTGCGGGAGGAATGGATACCTGTTACCAGCGGCCTTTGCGCCGGTTCCAGGCATAGAGCAGATCGGCGAAACGATCATAGGCATAGCGCGTCAACGGCAGTGCGGCGGGATTGCCGAACAGCGTCGCCAACCAGCCCTCGCCCGGCGTTATCAGCCACACCGCAACTGCAACATCGGCGCCGACCAGCAATTTGCCACCGGCGTCGGTCGCATGCAGCCGACGCCGGATATCCTCCAGCCTGATGCCGTAGCGGGCCAACGCCGTCGGTTCGGCATTGATGTCGCGAAATTCGATCCGCCCGGCCTTGACCGCCTCGACCAGCCGCCGCTTCTGCCGGCTGATGCCGGCATCACAGACCGGACAGCGCGTATTATACCAGACGGTCAGCAGAGGCTTGCTCATGTTTCGAGACGGCACCAGAGGGACGCGCACCGACTATCCGGCAAACGCCATTGCGCCGCAACGCAACACGACAGCCGCGGAATGGCCGGCTAGGCCTGGAGCGCAACTTACCCGAGCGAGGTGATGATCTCGCGATAGGCATCCTCCGGGAAAGCCTTGAGTGTCCGCGTCCTGACGTTTCCGGCCGTCGCCAGCATCAGCGAGAAACGAGCCAGGACGGCATCGTCGGGCGCTTCGAGCACGGCCACCATGTCGCAATCCCCCATGGTAAGATAAAATGCCTTGAAGGACCCGCCCATGTCTCCCAGCAGCTTCTTGGCGGCATCGAGCCGCTTCGGCGATTCGCGCACGTTTTTGGCGCCTTGCTCCGTCCAGTTGATCAGCACGATGTAAGTTGTCATGGCACACCTCCCTCCGGTGCCACGGAGCACGGCGTCCAACCGCCGGGGCGGGCATCCGGGTTTGTCGCCCAGAGAATGCGTCCGTCGCGGAATTATCCTCTCGTAGGGCACGACCCGCAAGAGCGGCGCGTTCAATCGTGATCGCCTGTGCCCAAACGGAAAAGGGCGCCACCGGCGCCCTTGAAACTGCTTATCCGTCACCCGGCCTCAGCTGTCGAGGAAGCTTCTGAGCTTGCGCGACCGGCTCGGGTGCTTGAGCTTGCGCAGCGCCTTGGCTTCAATCTGGCGGATGCGCTCGCGGGTGACCGAGAATTGCTGGCCGACCTCTTCAAGCGTGTGGTCGGTGTTCATGCCGATGCCGAAGCGCATTCTGAGCACGCGCTCTTCGCGCGGCGTCAGCGAGGCCAATACACGCGTCGTCGTCTCGCGCAAATTGGCCTGGATCGCTGCGTCGATCGGCAGGATCGCCATCTTGTCCTCGATGAAGTCGCCCAGATGCGAATCCTCCTCGTCGCCGACCGGCGTTTCGAGCGAGATCGGCTCCTTGGCGATCTTCAGCACCTTGCGCACTTTTTCCAGCGGCATGGCGAGCTTTTCCGCCAGTTCTTCCGGCGTCGGCTCACGGCCGATCTCATGCAGCATCTGGCGCGAGGTGCGCACGATTTTGTTGATCGTTTCGATCATGTGCACCGGAATGCGGATGGTGCGCGCCTGGTCGGCGATAGAACGGGTGATCGCCTGCCGGATCCACCACGTCGCGTAGGTCGAGAACTTGTAGCCGCGGCGGTATTCGAATTTGTCGACCGCCTTCATCAGGCCGATATTGCCCTCCTGGATCAGATCGAGGAACTGCAGGCCGCGATTAGTGTATTTCTTGGCGATGGAAATGACGAGGCGCAGATTGGCCTCCACCATTTCCTTCTTGGCGATCGCGGCTTCGCGCTCGCCCTTCTGCACCTGGTTGACGATCTTGCGGAATTCCTGGATCGAAATCGCCGTCTCGGTGGCGAGGTTCTGGATCTCGGCGCGCAGGTCGCGGATGGCGTCCTTCTCGTTCTTGGTGAATTCCTTCCAGCCGCGCGAAGTCAAATTGCCGATCGAGCGGGTCCAGTTGGGATCGAGCTCCGAGCCCTGATATTCCTTGAGGAATTCCTCGCGGCGCACACCATAGCTTTCGGCCAGCCTGAGCAGCTTGCCTTCGTTCTGCACCAGGCGCTTGTTGATGTCGTAGAGCTGCTCGACCAGCGCCTCGATGCGCGCCGTGTTCAAGGACAGCGACTTCACCGCCTTGATCAGTTGGTCCTTCAATTCCTTCAGCCGGCGGTCCTGACTGGGCGACAGCGTGCCGGCGGCGGCCAGCCGGTTCTCGACCTGCTGGTCCTGCAGCTTGCGCAGTTTTTTGTAGGTGTCGGCAATGACGTCGAGCGTCTCCATCACCTGCGGGCGCAGTTCCGCTTCCATCGCCGCAAGCGACAGGCTCGCCTCGTCATCGTCTTCCTCGTCATCGTCCACCAGGCCACGGGTGTCGCCGCCGACATTGGTGATGTCGTCCTCGTCCTCGCGCGAACGGCGCGACTTTTCCTCGGTCTTGGCTTCCTCGATACGCTCGACAACCGGCGCCTGCTTGGCCTCCGGCCCGGCATAGGTCGCCTCGAGGTCGATGATCTCGCGCAGCAGGATCTTCGATTCGTTGAGCTCGTCACGCCAGATGATGATGGCCTGGAAGGTCAGCGGGCTTTCGCACAGGCCCGCGATCATCGTCTCGCGGCCGGCCTCGATGCGCTTGGCGATCGCGATTTCGCCCTCGCGCGACAGAAGCTCGACTGAGCCCATCTCGCGCAGATACATGCGGACCGGATCGTCGGTGCGGTCGGTCGGCTCTTTCTTGGTCGTGGTGGCGGCGACGGCGGTGCCGGTCTGCTCGGCGAGTTCGTTCGCGTCTTCCTCGGCGTCAGCGGCAGTATCGGCGGCTTCGGGCTCCTCGCCCTGCTCGTCGTCCTCGACCACGTTGATGCCCATGTCGGAAAGCATGGCCATCGTGTCCTCGATCTGCTCGGAGGTCACTTCCTCCGAGGGCAGCACCGAATTCAGCTCGTCCATGGTGACATAGCCGCGCTTCTTGGCGGCCTTGATCATCTTCTTGACAGCATCGTCGGAAAGGTCGAGCAGAGGGCCATCGGTCGCGGCCTCGCGTTCGGTCTCGACTTCTTCCTTTTCCTTTGTCGCCATAGTCTTTATTTTCTCCAAGCGGCTGAGTATCAAAGCCGCGTAAGCTGCCGGTCCGGTCAAATTGGATGCGCTCCTTCCAGAACGCGCTTTACCGGGCCAGTAACTGCATCTCTCGTTAAGTCCAGATTAACCCTGATATCTGTGGCAAGCAGACTGCCTGTCCAGTGATCAGTACCTTACATCGCTGCATTCCCGTCGATGCCGGGGCGGGTTAACGTTTCGAATCGACCTGATTCCGCCATTCTGCCGGAAGGTCAAGCGCCTCTCGCATGATTCGCATGAAAAAAGCGAATCAATTACCCGACTTAGAGCACCGCACGCTTGATTCAACGCGCAAGCGCGTCCTTACATTTCAGTCTTCTGGAGGCTTCGATCTAAACGCGCCCAGCTCTGCCCGACGATACGCCAAACCCTTCGATCAGCGCTTCCGTTGCCTGCACATCACGAAATTGCGCCTGGATTTCGACCAGGTGCCGGTAATTTTCGTCCGTGGGATCGCTGGCGAGCGCTGCTTCCGCCTGCTTCAGCTCCTTATGTAAGGTGCGCGCGCTGCGCTGCAAGTGGAGAGCTTGGCGACAATCGCTACGCAGCCAGAAATTGATGCCTGCCAGCCAAGGCCTGGTATTCCTGGTCCAACTCGATTTCTGATTGGGCTCTTGTCTCTTCAATCGTGTCAAGTTGACGCTGCATAGATTCGAAACCGGCCTGATCGAGTTCGTGCGCCACCGATAAGCAATGGTCGCGGAATTGCCGGACCTCAATTTCCAAAAATAGGTGTTCCAACGTCTGCTTGATAGTTTCGTACGGCGGCTCAAAACGCAGCATCGGAAACAGCGACCGCAGTTTATGGCCACGCGTCACTTGATACTCGTAAAAGGTACCATGACGATTTTCGCGAGTCCTGACAGTTTTTTCAGAACCGTGAATAGCCTCAAGGACGAATACAAAGCGTTTATCAATTCTCTCGTATACCGCCGCTACAGTTAAATCACTGAATTCCACGTAGAGCCTATGAAGCTCTTTTGCAAAAAGTTGAAATTCAGCGTTTGAAAATTCAAATTCAGTAAGTTGCTCCACATAGTCCGTTAACAAACCAGGGAACTCAACACACAAGCCAAGCAAAATGCGTTGGATCCTGTTTATTCCAAGCTTATCGAGGGAAATTCGTGCTCTTGCACCCGTATCAGTTGAGAGTCGATGTGAACGACCAAACATTTCATAAAGACGCAGTCGCAGGTGCGAGCGGTAGTACCGCTTGACCGTCGGGTCCCCAATTGTGTCCACGTCAGCGTATAGCTCTGTCTCAGTCCTCGCCATTTGCTCCGGTGAAATGTCAGAGCCTAGCTGTCGACGACGGAGAATGAAAAACTCGTGCAGCGGAATGGCGGAGCCAAGATGCTTGTAAAATGCGTCCCGCCCGTCCGACTTGATGAGATCATCAGGGTCCTTTCCGTCCGGCAATGCAGCGAACTTCAGACTATATCCAGACTTAAGTTTAGGGAAACAAACATCAATCGCACGAAAAGCAGCCCTACTTCCCGCAGCGTCTCCATCAAAACACATGATTGGTTCTGGGCTTATTTTCCAAAGGAGTTCCAACTGATTTTCAGTTAGGGCAGTACCAAGGGGCGCAACCGCGTTATCGATGCCCGCCTGAGCCAGCGAAATTACGTCCATATAACCTTCTACCGCGATTACAGCCCCGCCGCTATTGGTGGCGTTTCGTGCACGCGCAAAATTGTAAAGAAGATTGCCCTTGTGAAAAAGCTCCGTCTCTGGCGAATTCAGATATTTCGCCGAGACTTCTGATGAGAGCGCCCGCCCGCCAAATGCAACCACCCTCCCTCGTGTGTCCTCAATCGGAAAAATGACACGATCACGGAAGCGATCGTAAGACACGGGTATATCTTCGCCAAAAACAACCAGACCACAGGCTTCGATCTGGGATTTTTCAACGCCTTTTCCAGCCAGATATTCCTTCAGCGCATTTCGGCTATCGAGCGCGTATCCGAGCCGAAACTTTTGGATGGTGACAGAAGTCAGACCTCGATCACGGAGATAGGCGCGGGCCTTGGCTCCGGAAGCAGCTTGTAACTGCTCCTGGAAAAACCTTGTAGCAAGTTCCATCACTTCATGAAGCGTCGCACGCTGCTTTTCGCGTTTTTCGGATTCTTGGTCCCGGGCAGGCATCGGCACCCCGGCCATGTCAGCGATCTTCTCGACCGCTTCGGGAAAGCTCATTCCGTCGAGCTCGGTCAAAAACTTGAAATGATCGCCCGAAACCGAGCAGCCGAAGCAGTGATAGCGGCCCTTCTTGTCCTCGCAGTGGAAGGACGGGCTCTTCTCGCCATGGAACGGGCAGCATGCCCAATAATCGCCGCGCGGCGCGTTGGTCTTCTTCCTGTCCCACGCGACGCGCTGGCCGATTACCGATGAAATCGGCACGCGATCGCGTATCTCATCGAGAAATGAATCTGGGAAACGCATCACTTACTCTGGGGCGAGCCGGTCAGGGGTTCGGCAGAATATCACACTTAGGATAAAAAACCTAGGACGTTCAGATTATAGATTCGTATGGAATTTGGCCACGTCCCTCTTTCGGTTAAAGCGTGGATATCGAGGAAAACCGAGACGGGCTCGACGGAAAGGCGGCCGCTGCGGGCCGCCTTCTATCCAAACCGGCGCAGCGCCGGTCAGCCGTTCCGCGCTCACTGCGCGGCGATGGCACCGAAGATCAGGCCGGAGAGAACGCTGACCAGCAGATAGTCGTTACCGACCCGGATCCATTCCTGACCGGGACCCGGACGGCGCAGGCCATAGTGGCGATAGTCGCGGATCGGCTGGTGACGCTTCCAGCTCGAATATCTCTGGCCGTTGCGCCAATGGCTGCGTCTCACGACGATCTTCTTCTTCACTATGACGCGCTTGTTCACGTCGACATGCTTGTTCACATGCCTGCCGGGCTTCTGCCGGTCGACCTGGCTGTAGTTCGACTGCGGCGCGTTTGGTGTGTTCAGTGGTGCAGCCTGGCCCTGCAAGGCGGTTGCAGCCAGCATCGAGAAGGCAATGGCGGAAAGAACGATACGTTTCATGGCGGGTACTCCTTGGTTGTCGATGCCTCCGGAATAGAGCCGGAAGGATGAACCGAAACTGAATGCATAGATTACGTTTTCGTAATGATTTCTTATAGTTAGCACGACTAATTCAGCGATACCTTTAAAGCGACCGTCCGAGAATGGACGCATGACCCTCCGCAACCTCGCAGGCTATGCAACCATTTTGTCAGCCATCCATTTCCGACACGCCCCGTCGCGTGCCAACAGGCGTCCGAACCGGGCAAAATTTATTATTCGGCTAAAATAAATCGGAGTAATATCAACCTCTGCAATGTCCACGATTCGCGCCCGCTTTTGCCCCTTCGACTTCACCGCGCCCGCGTCGCCGGCGCCTGTGGCGTTGCGGGGCCTGGCATGAGTGGCTCCGTCGTTTTGCTGCACCTTGCCGGTGCGGTGGCACTGATGCTGTTTGCCACCCGTCTGGTGAAGACCGGCGTCGAGCGCGCCTACGGCGATGTGCTGCGCCACAAACTGCGCGCCACCATGCGCAATCCGTTCATGGCGGTTCTGGCCGGCTGCGGCCTGGCTGTCGCACTGCAAAGCTCGACCGCCGTCACCTTGCTGGTCGGCTCATTCGCCGGCTCCGGTATTGTCAGCGGCATGTCGGGCCAGCTTGCGGTGCGCGGTGCCGAGATCGGCTCGGCGCTGGTGGTCAAGCTGCTTACCTTCGATCTGTCGCTGCTGGTGCCGGTCTGCCTGGTCGCCGGCACGGTCATGTTCATGGCCACAGAGCGGCGCGACTGGCGCCAGTTCGGCCGCATCCTGGTCGGCATCGGCCTGCTGCTTCTGTCGCTGGAGATGATCGGCCAGGCGTCGGAGCCGCTGCGCCAGAGCACGCTGATGCCGCTCATCGTCGATTACTTCTCCGGCGATCCGGTCACCGCCTATCTTCTGGCGGCGTTGGTCACCTGGCTGTTCCATTCCTCGATCGCCGCGGTGCTGCTGATGGTGACGCTCGCCGGTCGCGGTTTCATCCCGCCCGAACTCGGCATCGTGCTGGTGCTCGGCGTCAATCTCGGCTCTTCGATCATCGCGCCGCTTCTAACCCGCAACGCAGAGCCCGGCGTTCGCATCGTGCCGATCGGGAATCTCCTGATGCGCGGTATGGGTTCGCTGATCATGCTGATCCTGTTCCTGACGTTCAAGCCGCGGGTCGCCTTCTTGGGCAGCACCGTGCCCGAGCAGATCGTCAATGCCCACATCGCCTTCAACATCTTGATCCTGATCGCCGGCGTGCCGCTGGCGCGCCTGGTCTATCGCGCCTCGGAAAAGATCGTGGCGCTGGGCACCAAGCCGCAGCCCGCCGACGCGCTCGACGTCGTTGAGCTTTCCGCGCTCAACGAAAGTGCGCTCGACGTGCCGAGCCAGGCATTAGCCAACGCCACCCGCGAGGTGGTGCGGGTCTGCGAAACGGTCGAGATCATGCTGAAACGGATCATCGAGCTCTATGAGAGCGCCGATGCCGACAAGATTGGCGCGCTGGCCGCACTCGACGACCGTGTCGACAGAAAGCACGCGGCGATCAAGCTCTATCTGGCCAGGGTCACCAAGAACCCGCTGAGCGAGGACGAGGCCCTGCGTTGCCAGGAGCTGATCGGCGCCTGCGTCAAGCTGGAGCAGGTCGGCGACATCATCGTGCGCAACATGCTGGTCCACGTGAAGAAGAAATTCGAGCGCGGGCTGGAGTTCACGCCGGAAGGATGGCGTGAGCTTTGCGCCTTCCATGCCTTGGTGCTTGCCAATGCCAGGCTTGCCTTCAACGTGCTGGTGTCTCGCGATCCGGAGACCGCTCGCCAGTTGGTGCTGGAAAAGGACCGGCTGCGCGACCGCGAGAAGGAAACCAGCCAGAGCCATTTCGTGCGGCTGCGCGACGGCACCGCCAAGAGTGTCGAGACCAGTTCCATCCATCTCGACACCATTCGGGACCTCAAGCAGATCAACTCGCTGCTCGCCTCGATGGCCTATCCCGTGCTTGAGGAGCGCGGTCTGCTCACCGGTTCACGGCTGAAGGCTGGATAGATTGCGTCCACAGGCCAGGTAGCTTCAGAACATCGCCTATGAAAATTGCTGTGGGCCAATGCGCAAAAATTATCTTTGCGCGTTTTCCCGTCTGTCGGCTAAAGGATCGTCCCATATCTACCGGGAGGAAAGTCGATGGACACCCATTCTCGCAGTTTCGCCAAGGCGCTTTCCTGGCGCGTCACCGGCACCATCGACACAATGATCATCTCGCTCGTCGTGACCGGAAGCATCAAGCTCGCCGCGGCCATCGGCCTGACCGAGGTCGTCACCAAGTCGCTGCTCTATTATCTTCACGAACGGGCGTGGCTGAAAATTCCTTACGGGAGGAAGGCAGCCGCCTAGCTCTTGCCTCCGCGGCGGGCGCCAGACCGGCGATCAAGAAAAGCTAAAGCGGCGTCGCCAATTTCTGGATTGCCCGCCGCCCCGATCCGTGGTTTGAGGCCAGCTTGTCCGAGGATCTCCTTCGCGCCATGCTGCCCCTCATTGCCCTGTTCATAGCTGCCTTCGCCTTCGGCACCACCGAATTCGTCATCGCCGGCGTGCTGCCGCAGGTGGCGGATGGCCTTGCCGTCGCGATTCCGACCGCCGGCTATCTCGTTTCCGGCTATGCCGGCGGCATTGCAGTCGGCGGCCCGCTGCTGGCGCTCGCCACCAAAAGGTTCTCCCGCAAGGCCCTGCTGCTTGGACTGACTGCAGCCTTCACCATCGGCCAGGCCGCCTGCGCGCTGGCGCCCGACTTCGCCTCTATGCTGCTGTTGCGGATAGCGGTGGCCGTGGCGCATGGCGCCTATTTCGGCGTTGCCATGGTGGTGGCCGTCGGCCTCGTGCGCGAAGACCAGCGCGGCATGGCGGTGGCGCTGATCCTGTCCGGCCTCACCGTATCGAACGTCATCGGCGTTCCGGCCGGCACGGCAATCGGCAACATCTGGGGATGGCGTGCAACATTCTGGGTGATGTGCGCGCTCGGTGTGGTGGCCTTCGCGGCAATCGGCGCCCTGCTGCCGCGCAAGACGGGATCGTCGAGCCCGTCAGTGAGCCTTGGAAGCGAGGTCCGCGTGCTCGCACGCCAGCAGGTCTGGACCTCGCTCATTATTATGCTGATGCTGATGATCGGCCAGTTCGGCCTGTTCACCTACATCACGCCGACGCTGCTTGAGGTCACAGGCCTCGACGAGAAATGGATACCTTGGGTGCTCTTGCTCAACGGGGTCGGCGCAACGATCGGCGTCTTCGTCGGCGGGCGGCTCGCCGACTGGAAGCTAATGTCGTCGCTCATCGCCATGCTTTTCCTGCAGGCGGTGATGCTCGCCTTGATCTATGCCGTCAGTTCTTACCCACTGCCGATGGTGATAGCGATCTTCGTCTGGGGCGGCCTCAACTTCGCCATCGGCACGCCGATCCAGACCCGCATACTGACCTGGACCGCGGACGCCTCCAATCTTGCCTCGTCGCTCATTCCGTCGGGCTTCAATGTCGGCATCGCGCTCGCCGCATCGCTCGGCGCGGGCATGCTCAATGCCGGCTATGGCTATCGCAGCCTGCCGGTGGTTGGCGCGGTCGCCATGCTGGTCGCGGTCGCGGTTGCGCTTGCCTCGCATGTCTGGGAATGGCGAAGCCGGGCTGCGCCGCCGCTGCCGGCTGCCGCCGAATAGGGCTACAGATCGATCCGGTAGCGCAGGCTTTCCGCGCCGCCATAGGCGGCGTCCTCGAAGAAACGCCCGACGAGCCGGCCGCCATTGGCCAGAGCGACCTTCTGCGAGGGCACATTGTGAGGCTTGCAGGTGATTTCGACGAAGGGCAGGCCAACAGCCCTCGCCTCCACCAGCATCAGCCGCAGCGCCTCGGTCGCATAGCCGCGTCCCCGTTTCCACGGCACCACCGCATAGCCGATGTGGCCGAGCACATGCGACGGCAGCGCCGCGGTGCCGTGCTGCCAGCGCAAGCCGATTGAGCCTGCGACTTCCCCGTCCCAGATCCAGCGCCGGAATCCGGGCAGCCGCGGCACCGTCGAACCGTCGGGCAAGGTGATCGGCGGTCCCTTGCCATCGGAATCGTCGAGATCGCCAAGGAAAGTCGCTGGATCCTTTTCGATTGCCGCAAGCTGCTCGCGCGTCGCGTCGAGTAGCCGCACATTGTCCGGCGACCAGCCACGCTCGAGGGCCGCCTTGTAGGACGGCAGGTGTTCAAGCGCCGGTTTGACGAGTTCGATCACGGGCGCGACGGCAAGGGCCTTCGGCAGCTTACTGAAGCAGGCTCTTGACGATGCCGCTCGCCTTGGAGAAATCCATCTGACCGGCGTATTTCTCCTTGAGCGCCGCCATCACCTTGCCCATGTCCTTGACGCCGCTGGCGCCGGTCTCGGCAATCGCGGAACGGACGGCGCTTTCCGTCTCAACCTGGCCCAGTTGCGTCGGCAGGAAGTCGCGGATGATGGCCATCTCGTCGCGCTCCTGCGCCGCAAGCTCCGGCCGCTTGCCGTCATCGAACGCCTTGGCCGATTCCTCGCGCTGCTTCACCATCTTGGCCAGTATCTGCAGGATTTCGTCGTCGCTCGCCGGCTCCTTGCCGGCGCCGCGATTGGCGATGTCGCGGTCGTGAATGGCCGCCTGGATCAGCCGCAATGTCGGCAGCCGGCGCTTGTCCTGCGCCTTCATCGCGCTCTTCAGGGATTCGGCGATTTTGCCTCGCATAGTGCTTTCTCCTTCGAATGCGGCGGACAATAGCCGTGCCGAAAGCCCAACGCAAATGCGACACTACGGGCAAATCCCTGATATTGTTCGACGAAATAAATCCGGGCTCGCACTTCCTGGCGTCATTGACCGCCTTGGCGCCTTCCCCTATGTACTGGGCCTTGCATGAACTGAATTCTAGTGCACGTCGCCCAAAAGTGCGTAGCTGTTTTGGGCAACGACATGCACACGTGAAAACTTAGCGCGCCGAGGCTGTGAGATCGCCGCTTCGCGCTTTTTGTTGCGCCGACTGAGGGCGCACCTTTAGGAGTGCCGCCGTGGCAACGATGACCGTCGCATCGCCCCCCCCTTGGGCCACCGACAAGCCGACTGCTCTGCTGGTGCTGGCCGACGGCACCGTCATCGAGGGTCGCGGTCTGGGCGCCGCCGGCTCCGCCGTCGCCGAGGTCTGCTTCAACACTGCGCTGACCGGCTATCAGGAGATCCTCACCGACCCATCCTATGCCGGCCAGATCGTCACTTTCACCTTTCCGCATATCGGCAATATCGGCACAAACGACGAAGATATCGAGGACCTCAACCCGCTGGCCCGCGCCGGTGCCGTCGGCGCCGTGTTCAAGGCCGACGTCACCAACCCGTCGAATTATCGCGCCGGAACCGGTCTCGACCAGTGGCTGAAGAAGCGCGGCATCGTCGCACTTTCAGGCATCGACACGCGGGCGCTGACCGCGCTGATCCGCGAAAAGGGCATGCCAAACGCCGTCATCGCGCACGCGCCCGACGGTATCTTCGACGTCGATGATCTCAAGCGCCGCGCCGCCGCATGGTCGGGGCTTATCGGGCTTGATCTGGCCAAGGAGGTCACCTCCGGTCAATCCTCGGTCTGGCGCGAGACGCCCTGGGTCTGGAACGAGGGCTTTGGCGAACAGGCTGATCCGTCGATGCACGTCGTTGCCGTCGACTACGGGGTCAAGCGCAACATATTGCGCCTGCTGGCCGGCCTCGGCGCCAAGGTCACCGTGGTGCCGGCAAAAACCGGCGCCGAGGAGATCCTGGCGATGCGGCCCGACGGCATTTTTCTATCCAACGGCCCTGGCGATCCGGAAGCAACCGGCGACTACGCCGTGCCGGTCATTCAGGATCTTTTGAAGTCCGATATCCCACTGTTCGGCATCTGCCTCGGCCACCAGATGCTGGCGCTGGCGCTGGGCGGCAAGACTGCGAAAATGCATCAGGGCCACCACGGCGCAAATCATCCGGTCAAGGACCACACCACCGGCAAGGTCGAGATCGTCTCGATGAACCATGGCTTTGCCGTCGACGCCGACTCGTTGCCGAGCGGCGTCGAGGAAACCCATGTCTCGCTGTTCGACGGTTCGAATTGCGGCATTGCGCTCACCGGCAGACCGGTCTTCTCGGTCCAGCATCATCCCGAAGCCTCGCCCGGGCCGCAGGATTCGCACTATCTGTTTCGCCGCTTCGTCAACCTGATCCGCGAAAAGCGCGGCGAGCCGGCACTGGCCGAGCGTGTTTAGCGCATTGCGTAAAAACGGATTCGACTGACGGGCGCCGGCCGGGTTCCCGGCGCCAATCAAGCCCCGTCCGTCACCGCTTCCTGCGCGTGCATGCGTCTGACTTCCTTCGGCGTCGGCTTGGCCACCCTGGTGACGAAGACGACGAGCGCCAGCGTGAGGAAAATCGCGCCGAGCAGATACGGGGCACCGCCGAAAACCACGGGCGCGTTCGGCCCCGTGAACCAGGAAAAGATCGCCGTATAAAGCAGCGGTGTGATGATCGAGGTGATCGAGAAGATCGAGGTCATTGCGCCCTGGAGTTCGCCCTGGGCGGAAGGTGGCACCTTGGCGGCCGCAAGGCTTCTGAGCGGCGGGTCGGCCAACGCCTCGAGACATCCGACGACGATCACTGCATAGATCATCCAGCCTTGTGACGCGAAGGCGTAGCCGAAGGCGCTGAGTGCGGTAAATGCCAGACCGATTACCGCCGTCTTCCACTCGCCAAGTTTAGGGATCACGCGCGGCAGGACAGTCGCCATGACGATCGCCCCGCACAGGCCGAAAGCGCCGAGCGAGAAGCCGATCTGTTGTTCGCTCCAGCCATAGCGATAACTGGAGACGAACGACCAGACCGCAGGATACATCATGTGCCCCAGCGTCATCAGAAAGAAGACAAGTCCGATCCAGCCGATACCTTCGTAGTTGCGCATCTGGACGAGCGTGCCGACCGGGTTGGCGCGTTTCCACTCGAAGCGGCGACGGTGCTTGTTATCAAGTGTTTCCGGCAACAGAAACAGCGCGATCAGAAAGTTTGCGAACGCAAGCCCTGCAGCGAAATAGAACGGCACACGCGGCCCGAACGTGCCGAGCAACCCGCCCAGAACCGGCCCGATGACGAAGCCGACGCCGAAAGCAATGCCGAGCAGCCCAAAATTCTTCGCACGATTTTCGTCGGTCGAGATATCGGCGATGAATGCCGATGTCGTGGAATAACTGGCGCCGGAAATGCCGGCCAGCACGCGGCCGATGAACAGCATCGGATAGGACCAGGCGATAGCGCAGATCAGATTGTCGATAGCGAACGTCAGCACCGAGGCGAGCAGGATAGGCCGCCGCCCGAACCGGTCGCTCAACCCGCCCATCACTGGTGCGAAAACGAACTGCATCGCCGCATAGACGAAGAACAGCCAGCCGCCCTCGATAGCCGCCTCGCTGATGCCGACGCCGGTCAATTCCCTGAGATAGGCCGGCAGCACCGGCATAATAATGCCGAAGCCGATGACGTCGAGCAGCAGGGTGGTGAAAACAAGCGCAAGGCCCCGCCTGGCGGTTTTTGGGTCTATCATGATGGTATCTCCTCGGGCCGCCCGAGCGAACGGGGACACACCTTATAGGCGAGCACATCGCCGGGAACAATGAGGGAACGGGCAGAGTGTTTTCATCCTGACATCCCCTGACTGCGATGCAGTCTCTCAGATAACTACGAGAAAACTGTCGGCTCAGATCGGGTTGTTGAACGTGTCGCAGTCCGAAAGCTTGCCGTTCTGGAAACCTCGCGCCAGCCAGGTCTGCCGCTGCTGCGACGTGCCGTGGTTGAAGCTTTCCGGCACGACGTAGCCCTGCATCTTCTTCTGCAGCGTGTCGTCGCCGATCTGTTTGGCGGCGTTCAGTGCCTCCGCCATGTCGCCCTGTTCCAAGATGCCCTTCTGACCGGTGAAATGTGCCCAGATGCCGGCAAAGCAGTCGGCCTGCAACTCGACCTGCACCGACATGTGGTTGGCGTCGGCTTCGCTCATATTCTGCCGCATCTGGTTGAATTTGGGCAGGATGCCGACGAGGTTCTGCACGTGGTGGCCGACCTCATGCGCGATCACATAGGCCTGTGCGAAATCGCCGGAGGCACCGAACTGCTGATCGAGCTGCTGGAAGAAGGTGGTGTCGAGATAGACCTTGCGATCATTGGGACAGTAGAATGGTCCGGCCGCCGATGAGGCAGAACCGCAAGCAGAGCCGATCCGGCCGCTGAACAGGACCAGCTTTGGATCCTGATAGGTCAGGCCCTCGGACTGGAAAATACCGGTCCAGGTATCCTCGGTCTCGGCCAGCACGGTCGACACGAACTGCTTCATTTCGTCGGACGCGGGCGCACCGGTGCCGCCGCCCTGGCCGCCGCTATTGTCGGTGATCTGGCCGCCGCCACCGGGCTGCAAGCCGCTGTCATCGAGGATCTGGCTCGGGTCGAAGCCGAAATACCACCCTGCCAGGAAAATCAACCCTACGATAATGATGCCCGACATGCCGCCGCCGCCGGCGCGACCGCCGATCGGGATGCGAAACTGCCCCGGCCCACCGCCAAACCCGCCGCTCTGGCCGCGCTCGTCCTCGACATTGTCACTCTGACGACGGCCCTTCCAGAGCATGGCAACCCCCATGACGCAATTTCTTCCGGCCGATCGGGCCGCGTCCCGGTTCGATGGGACACGACCACAATTATCTCAACGGTTACGCCAAGTCACAGTATTTTTCGTGCGAACAAGCAATGCTTGCTGACGCTTGTTTGCTCTGGCCGAAACATCGCAAGGTCTGTGGCGTTCGCCCTGCTCGTGGGAAGCGAGTCGCGCCACGTGCTTTTCAGCGGGCGGCGATTATTGCCTTGCGAAAGGCTTCGAGCGTCTCGGCGCTGACATGATGCTCGATGCCTTCGGCGTCGATGCGCGCCGTCTCGGCACTGACGCCGAGCGAGCGCAGGAAGGCCTCGACCGTCTGGTGGCGAATGCGGCTCTCTTCCGCAACCTTGCGGCCGGCCTCGGTCAGGAACACGCCGCGATAAGGCTTCCGGGAGACCAGCCCGTCGGCGCACAGCCGCGTCAGCATTTTCGCCACCGTCGGCTGAGCGACGCCGAGCCGTGCCGCGATATCGACCTGGCGCGCCTCGTTGCCATCCTCGATCAGGTCGGCGATGAGCTCGACATAATCCTCGACCAGCGCGCTGCGGCGCGCTTCACGCGTCTGCCTGAAGCCTTCCGAGTGGATTTCTGCATCAGGCAGCGGCTTTTCGCGAGGAACCGGTCTTTTCTTCAGCGCCAATACGCGCTCCTCCCGGCAGTTTGAATCGACATTGCAGTCATAACACGGAACCCTATTTGTTCTGGCCGTTTATTTCCATTCGGTGGCCGGCGCAACCGGCGGTCACTGCGGTCCGGCCGCACGGCCAAGCGGCTACACGAAAAAGCTCCGACAATGAAATATAGCATATTGCATAATGTTCAGCCGTGGCATAGATAAGGAGAGAACATCGATCGTTCCAGTGGAAAGCCATTTCATGTCGGAAGCCGAAGCCACCTCAGCCCCCCGGTCCATGTGGCGATTTGCCCGCCCGGAGGACGACGAGCAGCTCAGCCTGCGCGAAGTCAACGCAACGATCGCGGTGCCGCACTCGGGGATCTGGCTTCGCCGGCTGTTCGCCTTCATGGGGCCGGGCTACATGGTTTCGGTCGGCTATATGGATCCGGGCAATTGGGCGACCGACCTCGCCGGCGGAGCCCAGTTCGGCTACACGCTGCTTTTCATCATCATGTTGTCGAACCTGATGGCGATCCTGCTGCAGGCGCTCGCCGCCCGGCTCGGCATCGCCACCGGCCGCGACCTTGCGCAGGCGTGCCGCGCCTATTATCCGCGACCGGTCAATTTCATGCTCTGGGTCGCTTGCGAATTGGCCATCATCGCCTGCGACCTGGCCGAGGTCATTGGCACGGCAATCGCCTTGCAACTGCTGTTCGGCATTCCGCTGATCGGCGGCGCCATTATCACCGCGCTCGATGCCTTCCTGCTGCTGCTGCTGATGAACAAGGGCTTCCGTTTCCTCGAGGCCTTCATCATAGCACTTTTGATTGTCATCTTCGGCTGCTTCGCCATTCAGATCTTTGCCGCCGCGCCGCCGGTCGGCTCCATCCTGCACGCCATGTTCGTGCCGTCGTCCGAGATCGTCACCAATCCAGCGATGCTTTACATCGCCATCGGCATCATCGGCGCCACGGTGATGCCGCACAATCTCTATCTGCACTCCTCGATCGTGCAGACCCGCGCCTACGAGCGCACCGATCGCGGCAAGCGCGACGCCATCAAATGGGCGACGACCGACTCGACCATCGCGCTGATACTGGCGTTGTTCGTCAATGCTTCCATCCTGATCGTGTCGGCGGTGGCGTTCCACGGCACCGGTCATCATGACGTTGCCGAGATCGGCCAGGCCTTCGAGCTTCTGTCGCCGCTCCTCGGCCTCGGCATCGCTTCGATCCTGTTTGCCGTGGCCCTGCTTGCCTCCGGCCTGAACTCGACGGTCACCGCGACACTGGCCGGCCAGATCGTGATGGAAGGCTTCTTGCGGCTGCGCATCCCGCAATGGGCGCGCCGCCTGCTGACGCGCGGCATCGCCATTATCCCGGTGGTGGTCGTCACCGCCCTCTATGGCGAGAAGGGCACCGGCCAGTTGCTGGTCTTCAGCCAGGTGATCCTGTCGATGCAGCTTCCCTTCGCGGTCGTCCCGCTGGTGCAGTTCGTCTCGGACAAGCGCAAAATGGGCAATTTCGCCATTTCCCGCGCCGTTGCCGTGCTGGCCTGGGTGGTTGCCGCCCTCATCCTGGTGCTCAACTTCAAGCTGCTCTACGACACGGTCGTCGGTTTAGGCTGAGCGTCTGCTCCAAACTGACCCAACAACGTCGGCAATCATCCGTCCTTCCAGCCCTGGAAATTTGCCGGCCGCTGTCGGACAAATGTCTGTCTGCCCGTCCTTGGCTCGAAGTCCGGCCATGACGGCACGGATCAGCGAAAGGGAGCTCCAATGAGGAAGATCATCGCCGCAACATTCGTCAGCCTCGACGGCGTCATGCAGGCGCCCGGCGGCCCGCAAGAGGACCCTGTCGGCGGCTTCAAATTTGGCGGCTGGACATTCCACTACTGGGACGACTTGATGGGTGCCGCCATGGGCGAGACGTTTTCAAAACCGTTCGCGCTGCTTCTCGGCCGCAAGACCTACGACATCTTCGCCGCCCATTGGCCCTACCAGAAGAATGACCCGATCGCCGACAGCTTCAACGCCGTCACCAAATATGTGGCTACGCACAGGCCAGATACGCTGTCCTGGCAAAACAGCCAGCCGCTCGGCAGCGATGTCGTGGCGACGTTGCGCCGGATGAAGCAGGAGGACGGCCCCGACCTGCTCATTCAGGGATCGAGCGAGCTGATCCAGACCTTGCTCGCCAATGACCTGATCGACGAGATCAGCCTGCTGATTTTCCCGCTGGTGCTGGGCAAGGGCAAAAAACTGTTCGGCAGCGGCGCGATGCCTGCCGCCTTCAAGCTGACCCGTTCGCAGGCATCGACCACCGGCGTCCTCATGGCGAGCTATGAGCGCTCCGGCGAGATCAAGACCGGGTCCTTTGCCCCGGAACAGCCTTCCGAAGCCGAGATCGAGCGGCGCAAGAACTGGAAGTAGATGCCGCAGGGCGATCAAGGACGGCTGAACACTGGCCGTCCTTTTTGCTGTTTTAAGCCGCCTCTCGTCGCCGTGCCAATCCATCGCGGAGGTGGCCCGCGAATGCCAGTACGGCAGGCGCAACGCTGTGCTTCGGCAAATGCAGATTGATTGCAAAATTCGGCAATGACGGCAAATCCGGATCGTTGGCCAAAATATCAAGGTCCGCAGGTACGGTCGACGCCAACCAGGTGGTGACGGCCAAGTCCGAACGCACTGTCGCCGTCGTCGCGTCGATGCTGCCGTTTTCGAATACGGTGCGCCATGCCAGCCCGTGCTCGTTAAGCGCCTCCAGTACAACCGGACGGAACGCGCAGGTCTCGGCGACCATCGAAACCGGCAAGGGGCGTTTGCTGCGGGCGCCGCCGCCTTTGGCGCCGACCCAGACCAGCCGGTCGACAACAAGGCATTCGCCGGCCGACCGACCGACCGGTTCCTCGATCACCGCGAGCTCTATCGTGCCGGCCGCCAAGGCCGCAGCCAGCTCCGGCGACGAGGCGCAGACAAGCGAGATCTCGACCTGCGGATACGCCTCGGCATAGGCCTTGAGCACCGGCGCAAGCAAGGTGCCGACAAGGTCGTACGGCACGCCAAGCCGCACCTGACCGGCAACTGCATCGCCCGCCATCTCCGCCAGGATCTCGTCATTGAGCGAAAGCAGGCGCTTGCCCTTGCCGAACAGCCGCTCGCCGGAGCGGGTCAGCCGCAATCCGCTCCGATCGCGCTCGAACAGCCTGCAGCCGAGAACCTCTTCCAAACGCTTGACCTGCTGGCTGACGGCACCTTGCGTCAAATGCAGCGCGTTGGCCGCCGCCGTCATGCTGGCCCTGTCGGCAACGGTGACAAAGGTTCGGATCAGGGCAGTGTCGAGGTTGCGGAGCATCAAGCCATTATATTTGCTAATGCATGTCATAGCAAACATTGCATTTACTGATGAGCCAAACAGGCTACCGTGCAGGCTTCAAAGGAAGCAGCATGTTTGAAACCGTCCTTCCCCTCGTCCTGTTCGCGCTGGTCTCTACCTTAACGCCCGGCATCGCCACGACCTTGTCGACGGCGTCCGGCGCGCAGTTCGGCTTCCGCCGCTCTATCCCGCTGATGGCCGGAAGTGCGGCCGGCCTGGCCACAGTGGCTGCGGCAGGTGCTGCCGGGCTCGCTGGTCTGCTGGCCGCCGCTCCTTCGCTGCAACTAGCAATGAAAATGGCCGGTACCCTCTATCTGGTATGGCTTGCGCTCAAGATCGGCCGCAGCGGTCCGCCCAGTCTGGACGTGGCCATGGCAAAGCCGAACAGCTTTTTGGGCGGCGCCGGCCTGCAATGGATGAACCCAAAGGGCTGGGCCATGGGGCTGGGAGCGGCGGCATCTTTTGCCGCGCTCGCCAAAGGGCCGCTGCAGCTCGCCTTGCTGCTCGGCGCCGTCTTCGGCCTTGCAGCGGCTCTATCCTTGGCGGCATGGTGCGTGGCGGGCACGCTGCTCGCCCGGTTGCTGCGAACCGAGCGGCAGTGGCGCATGCTCAACGCCGTGCTTGGCCTGCTGCTGGCCGCCTCGATCATTCCGATGTGGCGGACAGCGTAAGGTTAGTCTTTAGCTATGTCAGGCAGTGTAACGCGCCGCCGGCTTGCCGGCCAGAAGACTGCCGAAGAAGCCTTGCCGAACGCCAAGAAAGGCATCCACCCCGGCAACATCGGCAAGACCCGGTGCCGTGAACGCTTCACCCTTTGCCAGGCCAACCAGCGCTGCATCGACCAGATCGTCGGCCGTCATCACGATCTCTTGCGGCACATTGGCAATATCGCTTCCCGCAACTTCCCAGAATTCTGTCCGCGTGGCCCCCGGCAAGACCACCTGCACGGCGACCTTCGTGCCCGCGACTTCCCGCTGCAAGGCCTCGGTGAAGTTGACGACGTAGGCCTTGGTGCCGCTGTAGATGCCGCCGAACGAGGTATCGAAGGCAAGGACCGAGGCGATGTTGACGATGGCGCCGCGGTTGCGCGACAGCAGCCCCGGCAGCACCGCGCGCGTCAGCCGAGTCAGCGCCACGACATTGACCTTGATCATGCGCTCGGCGACATCGGCTTCAGCCGTTGCCACCACCTGCGCGCCGCCAAGGCCGGCATTGTTGACCAGCAGCGTCACGCTGTCGTCGGTTGATATCGCCTGCTCGACCCGTCGCAGATCGCCGTCGTCGGACAAGTCGGCGCCGATGACGCTGACCTTTATGCCATACGCGAAGCGGAGCCTCTCCGCCAATTCCTCCAACCGATCGGCGCGCCGCGCCACCAGCACCAGATCATAACCTTGGCCGGCGAGCCGGTCGGCATAGATCGCACCGATGCCGGACGAGGCGCCGGTGACGACCGCAGTACCTTTGTCCTGATTGCTCATTGTCTTGTTCCTTCTGGTTCGATTCCAAATGCCGGTTCCGCAGGGCAACACCCTGCTTCGACTGGCACACGAATTATTGGCATATGCCACCATTGGAACGTAGGCATATGCCACCATCTTGTCAATCCGGGGAGCAAGGACTATTTCTGGTTTGCATCGAGGGGCCTTTCCGGTCCCTCATCGGAAATCCGCCAATGTCCCAAACCACCCTGCCCGGCCTGGCGCTTTGCAACAACGCCATGCTGCGCCGCGCAACGCGGAAACTGGGCCAGTTCTATGACGATGTGCTGGCCCCATCGGGTCTGAAGGCCACGCAGCAGGGCCTGCTCTACCAGATCCACATCGGCAACGAACCGACGATGGGTGCCCTTGCCGCGGCCCTCGTCATGGACCTGTCGGCCCTCGGTCATACGCTGAAGCCGCTGATCAGGGACGGTTACATCGAGACCTTCTCCGACCCTGCCGACCGCCGCAGCAGGCGCGTCAGGCTGACATCGCAGGGCCGGATCAAGCTCGAAGAAGCTCTGAAGCTGTGGCAAGTCGCTCAGCAGCGCTTCGAGGAGATGTTTGGAAAAGAACAGGCGGCAAGCCTGCGAGCGGCGCTGGACGAAATCGCCGCGCTTGATTTCGACGTACCGCCGGCCGCGAGTTGAATTATCGGCGGCCGGCAGCCAAGCTCCGCTAACAGCCCTATTCGGCCGGCATCGCCACCGGTCGCGCCGCCAGGTGGCCCGCCAGCACTACGCCCAGACCGATGATCGGGAATGCCGCCGCGACCACGCCGAGGTCGGCCGGTGCGCCATAGCGCAGCACCGCGGCGCCGACCACGGCACCCAGTGCGACACCGAGATAGAGCGCCGAAGCGTTCAGCGACAGCACGATGGGCGCGGCATCGGGCGCCAGTTTGATGATACGGCTGGCCTGCGCCGGCGGGAATGCCCAGCCGACGATGCCCCACGGCACCATCATGGCCATCAATGCCGGCCCGGCGATCTCGCGCGGCAGGAACATCGGGATCAGCGAAAACGTGACCAGCATGGCGGCACTCAGCGCCAGCGACCAGCAGACGGTGCGCGTCGCGCCGAAACGGTCGGCGGCCTGACCGCCGCCGATATTGCCGATGACCGCGCCAACGCCGAAAGCGAGCAGCATTCCGGGAAGCGCGATCGGGTTCAGTCCGCCGCCTTCGATCGCGAGCGGCGCGACAAAGGCAAAGACGGTGAAGGCGCCGATCAGAGCCAGGATCGTCGTCACCAGGATAGGCATGACGCCGGGGCGAAGTGCCGCTGCCAGCCGCATCCGGAGCGGCAGCCTTGTGCCGACGATGCCGCGCGGCAGCCGATACCACAGAATCGCGCCGGCGAGCGCGCCAAGGCCGGCAATGGCAAAGAAGGTGCCGCGCCAGCCGGCAACCGTCGCAACGAGCGCGCCGAGCGGTGCTCCGACCGCGACCGCAACCGTAGTGCCGCCGACGACTACGGCAATGGCGCGGGCGCGGTGATGATCGTCGACAAGCGCAACGGCCGTTCCCTGTGCGGTCGCCGCAAACAGGCCTGACGACAGCGCCATGACGATGCGCGCGATCAACAGCAATTCGAAGGAGGAGCTCAGCGCCGCGGCGACGTTGCCCAACACGAAGAACACCAGCGTCCACAGGATGACGCGGCGACGGTCCCATTCGCCGGTCAGCGTTGCCAGGATCGGCGTGCCGATCGCATAGGCGAGCGCAAATGCGGTGATCAGCGTGCCGGCGAGCGGAACGGAGATGGCGGCATCCTTTGCGATATCGGGCAAAAGGCTGGAGATGACGAAACCTTCGGTCGAAATCGTGAACGATCCGAGCGCAAGCCAGATGAGGCGCTTATCCATGGCAATTTCCTTAGTTCAAAGGTTATTGAACAATTGGACATAACAGGGCATGATGTCAATAAAGCCGCTGCAAAATAGCCGAACCATCCTGACAGCCCGGTGTCAGGACGGGGCGACGGGACGAAACTATGTGTCCATTGGCCACGAGAGGAGATGCGTTGAAATCGGCTCCAAATGTGCTTAATTCCTGGGCATGACCTTGCCCCATCCCACCGCCGACCAGATCAGCCTGCCGAACGTGCTTGCTGTGCTCGGCGACCCGACGCGGTTGGCCATCGTGCGCTATCTCGCCAGCAAAGAGGGCGTGCCGCTGAATTGCAGCCGGTTCCTCGACTTCGCCTCGAAAACCAATCTGAGTTACCATTTGGCCAAGCTGCGTGAGGCCGGCGTCACCCGCACCGAGGCGGTTGGCACCAGCCGATTGATCACGCTGCGCCGTGACGATCTCGACCGCCGCTTCCCGGGCTTGCTCGACAGCGTTATTGCCGCGGCCGGCGACGACGCATCGTTACCGGCGGTCGGCGGCCACGAGATCGAAGTCCGCGCCTGACCGGCGCGAAGCTGGGTTCCGCTCTCGCCCGCTTCGCGAGACGAGCAAAGTAGCTTCACCTGCCGTCCAGCCATTCCAATTAACGGAGCCTGCCATGCGCATTGCCGTCCTCGCCGACATCCACGGCAACGTCCTGGCGCTCGACGCCGTGCTCGACGATCTGCGGCAGCGCGGCGGCGCCGACCTCATCGTCAATCTCGGCGATTGCGTTTCCGGCCCGCTGTGGCCGCGCGAGACCATGGAGCGGCTCGAGGCGCTCGACCTGCCGACGGTACGCGGCAATCACGACCGCCGCGTTGCCCGCGACACTGCCGACGAGACCATGTGGCCGTCCGACCGCTACGCGCAGGAACGGCTGACGGCAGGCCAACGCGAGGCGCTGTTCGCGCTGCCCGTCACGCTTGAGGTGGCGCCCGGCGTGATCGCCTTCCATGCCCGGCCCGACCACGACGAAAAATACCTGACTGACGCGATCGTCGAGGGCCGGCTGGTGCGCGCGCCGCTGGCCGCAATCGAGCGGCGCCTCGGCGCGGTCGATCCCGCCTGCCGCATCATGCTTTGCGGCCACAGCCACCGCAGCGAGCTGATCCGCATTCCCGGCGGTCCGGTCATTTTCAATCCGGGCAGCATCGGCTGCCCGGCCTATGACGATTCGACCCCACCGGCGCATGTCTCGGAGCAAGGCTCGCCACACGCCCGCTATGGCATCGTCGACTTGCACCCCGATCGTTTCGAATCCATCGCCGTCGACTATGACCATGAGGCGGCGGCGTATCAGGCCGAGCAGGCGGGACGGCCCGAATGGGCTCACGCGCTGCGCACCGGATTTATGTCCGGCTGAACGCGGAACGCGTTCATGCCGCCGGGCTGAGCTTGCTCATCCCAGGCTGAGCTTGCTCATGCCAGGCTGAGCTTGCTCATGCCAGGCTGAGCTTGCTCATGCCTAGCTGAACGGATGACCGCCTTCGAGCGGCAGAAGCCGCAATCTTCAGTCGTCGGACGCGGATCGCTTCGATCGCCTGGCAGGACGTCGGGCGCTGGCCGCCGAAGCCTTGGACGTCGAAGCCTTGGCCGCCGAAGTCTTGGGCGTCGAAGTCTTGGCCGATGAAGCCTTGGGCGATGAAGCCTTTGGCCGTGACGTACTGGGCGTTAGATGCCTTGGGTTGAAAGTCTGTGCTGGAGCCGATTCGGAACCGGCCCGAATGTCGGCGTCTCGCACCTGCTGGCCAAAGTTCAGACCGGTCAGCTGTTCGATCTCGGCCACCGTCGAAAGAAACTCCGATACCCTGGCAATTTCAAGCGGGTCGTCGAATGCCTCGGCACGCTCGCCGAACGCTTCGGGCATCACTTCCAAAACCGGCTTCTGGTCCGCCAGCAGCGCGATGGCGCGCAGGCCAGCTTGATCGGACCACAGCGCGATCTTCCAGAACTTCAGCGGAACATGGCTGTCAAAGCGGTAGGGAGGATCGTCCTCGCGGAACACTGGCCCGGCAAACACTGTGACCCGGCCTCGCGTCGTATAAGCGTTGCGCAGTACATACGTTTCCACCGCGCGCCATCGCAGCTTCCCCTTGGAGCCGGGATGGTCAAGCGAGCTTCCCTGATTGAAGAAGCCGACTTGCGGCGCAGCATTGGTATAAAAGAACGTGTCGCGTTCTGCCGCGACCGCCTCCTGATCGACGCCCCAGGCGGGGTCGCCGCGAAGCGTAATATGGCCCTTCTGGAACATTCGAGCTATTCGTTCCTTGGATTTTGCAACGGGAAATCCGGGCACATTCTGGCTCGAATAGAATTCCTGGGTCATCTGCTCGCCAAGGTCGATGCGGCGATCGGGCCGGAAAGCATCGCTGGCTTCCGAACCGGAAATCGACTCCACCCCCAAGTCGACAAGCGACGGGTTGTCGATGACCGTCTTGTCCTCACGATTGACCGCCTTGGTACGGGATCCATCGATATTGCAGGCGGTGACGAAGGCAAGCCTGCGATCGGCGTTCATCAAGATCGAAAAATGATGGTAGCGCAATTCGTGTGGGTCCTCGCCCGGTTTGGCAAGAAGGTTTTTGGCCAACCGGTAGGGTGAATTGGCAACCATCGGCATTGGCAGGACAAAGCCCGGTATGAAGCCGGGCTCATACCCTCCGCGATCGTCGAAATCCTCTGTTTTCCAACCCGCGGCCTCGGCGATGGCCATGACCTTGGCGGGTTCGCTTGCTGGACCTTTGCCGTCGTTTCGTGTTGCATCGCCTCCGTCGCGGTCGATCAACGGCGCCCGGACATTTATCTCGACGGGAAAAGTCCACGTGACCGAGCCATCGGCATTATGTCTCGTCGCCGGCGGGCCGCGATCCGGTTCAGGCCGCTGCACCGGCTTGTCCGGCACGTCTCCGCGAATGTCGGCGTTCAGCCGAACTGTCTCATCCATCATGCGCGGCGTGCCGGACCAAATCGCCAGAACTTCCGAAACCGCCGATGCCGACGAGCCCGGCAGCCTGGACTTTCTAGCGCCCAGATCGTCAACGATGGCGCTGATCCGTATGCCTTCGTTGATCTCGCGCGCAAGCGCGTAGCCAGCTATGCCCGTCACCTCGTGGAACGGGCCGGCCCAATGGTGCAGGGCAATAGGCTCCCATTCGTTGTTGAAGACCGGTGAACCGGACGAACCCTGTTCGGTATCGGCAACATAGTGCAGCACTTGAACCGTTTCGTCGCGGGCCACCAGCCGGTTTTCACGCAGCACCAGTTCCTTGAAGCGGCCATCGGGATGCTGGACGATGTTGGCGATTTCGCCGAGCATATGCTTGTCGCGCGCGTCCGACAGCGAGATAAAACCGAACTCCCCCAGTTCCTTTGGGCCGGAACGCCGCTCGCCGACCCCGATCAGCGTATAGTCCAGACCTTCTATGCTATCGGTCACGAAACAGGATTCAGGATCGAACAGGAACGTCGTCGGCGTGCGCACGGCATTTGCACCGTCCTGCTCATAATCGAACTGGACCTGGAAGCGCCGGGAATCCGCCGGCGACGAAATCACATGGTTGTTTGTGAGGAACAGCCTTGGCCCGACCAGAAAACCCGATCCTTGCGGATTGCCGTTGAGAAAGGCAACGCGGCCGACCGCATCGGCAGCACGGCGCCCACGCTCCAGAAATGCGACCCCGATGAAATCGAGCGTTGGGCCGAGAATTGCCTCCGGTCCTGGCTGTTTGGCGGCCGCCTTTCTCTCCCCGGCAGATCTCATGTCGATTGCTGCCGATATCATCTCCGCTTCGGTGCGGCTGAGCGACGCCTTTACCTGCAACCTGTCGAGGCGCCTGGAGAGGGTCTGTTCGGCGGCCAGCGGATTGCCGTTGGCGATGTGACCAAGTGAAGCCTCAATCTCGGCGCGCGTTTTCTTGATACGCTGACGAACTATGTTTTCCACTTGCGCGAATATTTCAAGGTCGACCATATTGCCCTCCTCAACCTTACTTGAGAGAGTGCATATTTACATGAAATGTGCAATATTTTGCCGGCTGTTAGTTCACGGAATGGCCTGGTTGCGATTCAACATGCGGCACCTTTTCGGGCTTACACAGCGCCGCCTCGTCGCCTATAAAAACCGGCTGGCGTGCGATGGCGCTTTCGTGCCTGGCCACGCCTTCGGCAATTGAACCTACCGCCCATGGCAGATGATTAGGCGCACAGTAACACTCCCGACGACGCTGCTTGCGATGGTTGCTGCTCCGCTGATGCTGGCGGAGTTGCCGGCCAACGGCCAGGAGCCGGAGCCCATCATCTCGATTGTGACGGGTCTCGCTCCCGATGACCTCCTGAACGTGCGCGCCACGGCGTCGGCCATGGGCAAGATCGAGGCACGGCTGCCGAGTGGTTCGAGCGTGAAAAATCTCGGCTGCGGCGACGTCAGCGGCTACAAGTGGTGCAAGGTCGAAGACATTGACGACCCGAAGCTGAGCGGATGGGCACCCGCACGCTACCTCGACCCCATCAATCCCCGGCAAGTGACACCCCAGGCGGCGGCCGATACGGAGAGCCCTGCCTCTCAACCGCCGCCCGATCTGACAACGCGCCTCGGCGCAACTGCTCCCGAAACGTCGCTGAACTCCGCTGACGCAATCGGCAGGGTGGCCATCGAGGACGCTTACCGCCTGGCCCTGGCCGCTGGCAATCCCTCGACTGGACAGGTTGATGGATCGGCGCCCGCGGCAGTGGGTCCCGTCCAGAATTTCGGCGCGACCAATGCGGCGCCTCCGGCCGACGCACAGACCGTTGCACGGCTGCAGCCGCCGGGGACACCATTCCCAGGTGCCGGCAACGTCATTCCTTGCGCGCGCTATCTCGGCCAGCCGATGACCAACTGCAAGGCAGGCGTCGCGCGCACCGGCGACAAAACCGACGTGACCGTGACCTGGCCCGATGGCGGCACGCGCATCATCAGCTTCCAGGCCGGCAAGCCGGCCGGTTCGAATGGGCCGGGCGAATTCCGCTTCACGCGCGAAGGCAGCCTCAACATGATCCGCGTCGGCGTTGCCGAGCGCTTCGAGATTACGGATCAGTTCGCGCTGGGGGATAGTGGTAGGGGAATGAGGCAGTAGGGCAGTAAGGCAATATGTTTAAAGGCCGCTCGAACCTCTGCCCTACTGCCTCATTTTCGGGGTTACATCCGGCAAAACTCTTCCCTATAAGGCCCTCCTAGCCTGATACCAGAATCGCGAGCACAACCGGCCGGGTCTTCCCGTCCGGTTTTTCGTGCAAGCCGCCTGCCGAACGGACCTTCGATATGCCAAGACGCACCGACATCAAGTCGATCCTGATCATCGGGGCCGGCCCCATCGTTATCGGCCAGGCCTGCGAGTTCGACTATTCCGGCACCCAGGCCTGCAAGGCGCTGAAGGAAGAGGGTTTTCGCGTCATCTTGGTCAATTCCAACCCGGCCACCATCATGACCGACCCGGAACTGGCCGATGCCACCTATATCGAGCCGATCACGCCGGAAGTGGTTGCCAAGATCATCGCCAAGGAGCGGCCCGACGCGCTGCTGCCGACCATGGGCGGCCAGACCGCCCTCAACACCGCTCTGTCGCTGCGCCGCATGGGAGTGCTCGACCGCTATCAGGTCGAGATGATCGGCGCCGACGCAACCGCAATCGACAAGGCCGAGGACCGTGCACTGTTTCGCGAGGCAATGAGCAAGATCGGCCTGGAAACGCCGAAGTCAATGCTGGCCAACGCCACCGACGTCAAGAATGCCGACCGCAAGACGCACGAGGCCGAACGCGCCGCGCTGAAAGCCGAGAAGCCGGAAAACCTCGACGCCGCGCTCGACGCGCTGGAAACTCGCTGGAACCTCGGCGAAGGTGACCGTAAGCAGCGCTACATCAGCCATGCCATGGCGATTGCAGCACAGGCGCTCGACCATGTCGGCCTGCCCGCAATTATCCGCCCCTCCTTCACCATGGGCGGCACCGGCGGCGGCATTGCCTACAACCGCGCCGAATTCTTCGAGATCGTCCAGTCCGGTCTCGATGCCTCGCCGACCACCGAAGTGCTGATCGAGGAGAGCGTGCTCGGCTGGAAGGAATATGAGATGGAGGTCGTCCGCGACAGGGCGGACAATTGCATCATCGTCTGCTCGATCGAGAACATCGACCCGATGGGTGTGCATACCGGCGATTCGATCACCGTCGCCCCTGCCCTGACCTTGACCGACAAAGAATACCAGATGATGCGCAACGCCTCGATCGCGGTGCTGCGCGAGATCGGCGTCGAGACAGGCGGCTCCAACGTACAGTTCGCCGTCAATCCGGCGGACGGCCGTCTGGTGGTCATCGAGATGAACCCGCGCGTCTCGCGTTCGTCCGCGCTGGCCTCCAAGGCGACAGGCTTCCCGATCGCCAAGATCGCCGCCAAGCTCGCCGTCGGCTACACGCTGGACGAGCTCGAGAACGACATCACCGGCGGCGCGACGCCGGCCTCGTTCGAGCCGAGCATCGATTATGTCGTCACCAAGATCCCGCGCTTTGCCTTCGAGAAATTCCCCGGCGCCGAGCCGGTGCTGACCACCTCGATGAAGTCGGTCGGCGAGGTCATGGCCATCGGCCGCACCTTTCAGGAATCGCTGCAGAAGGCTTTGCGCGGGCTGGAAACCGGCCTGACCGGTCTGGACGAGATCGAGATCCCCGGTATCGGCCACGGCAGCGCGCCCGCCAGCCACGTCGACGACCGCAACGCCATTCGCGCGGCATTGGGCACGCCGACACCCGACCGGCTGCGCATGGTGGCGCAGGCGATCCGCATGGGTACCTCGCTGGAAGACGTGCACTCAATGTGCAAGATCGACCCGTGGTTCCTCGAACAGATCGCCGGCATCCTCGCCATGGAGGATCGCATCCGCGAGCACGGCATTCCCGAGGACGCCGCCAATCTGCGCATGCTGAAGGCGATGGGTTTCTCCGACGCCCGCCTCGCCTCCCTGGTCAGGAAAGACGTCGAAGAAATCGAGAAGATTAGGCGTACGCTCGACGTTCATCCGGTCTACAAGCGCATCGACACCTGTGCCGCCGAATTCGCCTCGCCCACCGCCTACATGTATTCGACCTATGAAGTGCCGTTCGCCGGCAGTCTCGCCAATGAGGCGCAGGTCTCGTCGCGCAAAAAGGTCGTCATCCTCGGCGGCGGCCCCAACCGCATCGGCCAGGGCATCGAGTTCGACTATTGCTGCTGCCATGCGGCGTTTGCGCTGCGCGACGCCGGCTTCGAGGCGATCATGATCAACTGCAACCCGGAGACCGTCTCGACCGACTACGACACCTCCGACCGGCTCTATTTCGAGCCGCTGACGCCGGAGGATGTGCTGGAGATCCTGCGCACCGAACAGGCCTCGGGCGAGCTGGTCGGCGTCATCGTCCAGTTCGGCGGCCAGACGCCGCTGAAGCTCGCCGACGCGCTTGAGAAGGCCGGCATCCCGATCCTCGGCACTTCGCCCGACATGATCGATCTCGCCGAGGACCGCGACCGCTTCCAGAAGCTGCTGCACAAGCTCGGCCTCAGCCAGCCGAAGAACGGCATCGCCTATTCCGTCGAGCAGGCCCGCCTCGTTGCGGGCGAGCTCGGCTTCCCGCTGGTCGTGCGCCCGTCCTACGTGCTCGGCGGCCGCGCCATGCAGATCATCCACGACGAGAGCATGCTGCAGACTTACCTGCTCGACACCGTGCCCGGCCTGGTGCCGGAAGACATCAAGCAGAAATACCCCAACGACAAGACCGGCCAGATCAACACGCTGCTCGGCAAGAACCCGCTTCTGTTCGATACCTATCTGTCGGGCGCCATCGAGGTCGACGTCGATTGCCTCTGCGACGGCAAGTCGACCTACGTCTCCGGCATATTGGAACACATAGAGGAAGCCGGCATCCATTCGGGCGACAGTGCCTGCTCGCTGCCGGTGCACTCGCTGCCATCGGAACTCGTCGACGAGCTGGAGCGCCAGACGGCAGCACTTGCCCGCGCGCTGAATGTCGGCGGGCTGATGAACGTGCAGTACGCGATCAAGGACGGCACCGTCTATGTGCTGGAGGTCAACCCGCGTGCGTCGCGCACCGTGCCTTTCGTCGCCAAGACCATCGGCCGTCCCATTGCCAAGATCGCCGCCCGCATCATGGCCGGGGAAAACCTGGAAGACGCCTTCGCCCATTACGGCGCCATGCCCGACCCACGCAATCCCGGCCACATCGCGGTCAAGGAAGCGGTATTCCCCTTCGCCCGTTTCCCCGGCGTCGACATATTGCTCGGCCCGGAAATGCGCTCGACCGGCGAGGTCATGGGCCTCGACCGCGACTTCGCGCTGGCCTTCGCCAAGAGCCAGCTGGGGGCCGGTGTTGATCTCCCCCGCGCGGGCACGCTGTTCGTCTCGGTGCGCGACGAGGATAAGAAAGGCATCCTGCCAGCGGTGAAGCGCCTCGCCGGCCAGGGTTTCAAGGTGCTGGCCACCTCAGGTACCGCCCGCTTCCTCGCCGAGAACGGCGTCGTCGCCGAAAAGATAAACAAGGTGCTGGAAGGCCGCCCGCACATCGAGGACGCCATCCGCAACCGCCAGGTGCAGATCGTCTTCAACACCACGGACGGCCAGAAGGCAGTCTCGGACTCCAAGTCGCTGCGCCGGGCGACGCTGATGCAGAAGGTGCCGTATTATACGACGCTGTCGGGTGCGGCGGCTGTTGCCGAGGCAATTGCGGCGCTGCGGGCGGGGAGTTTGGAGGTTCGGCCGTTGCAGGAGTATTTTGCGTAAGCTATGGGGATTGGAAATCCATCATGAGTGTGCCGTCTCCCCGCCTTTTCCAGACGTACATTGTTACGTCACGCTGATTTCGATCTCCCTTCGCGTCGAAGGTCAGGTTCCCCAACACGGTCGGAATTGGCTGGCCGGATTTTATAGAAGCCGCAACAGCCCTTGGCGCCTGACCACCTGCCATTTCGATACCCTTGGCCGCCACTTGGACTGCCGCATAGGACTTCAGCGTGTAGTCTGCCGGCTCGAATCCTTGAGAACGAAAGCGCGCGACAACGTCGGCTGCGGCAGGATTGCTCCGGTCCTCGAGCGAAAATGCTATTAGCACGCCTTCCAATGCGGGCCCCGCTTTCCCGGGCAGATCGTGAACTAGAGCTCCATCTCCGGAGATGAACTGAACCTTCAGCCCAGCTTCCTTGGTTTGGCGAACGAGCGGACCAAAATCGTCAGCAAGCCCCGCGAAGAAGAGAACTTCGATCTTCATCGATTTAAGTTTGCTGATGAGGTCTGCAAAATCGCCTTGGCCGGATTTGATCTTTTTGGCCAGCTTTTCAGGATGCCCCTTCGCTCGCAGCGCTTTTCTTGCCTTGTTCGCTAAGCCATCACCATAGGGCGTACCATCGCTAACGATGGCAAGATTTTGTGCTGAGAAATGATCGGCCATATACTCGCCGGCAAACATCCCCTGAACATCGTCACGACCGACCGTGCGAATGACATTCCAAAGTTTGAATTCGGTAAGAGCGGGATTTGACGACGCGGGGCTGACCATCAAAGTGTTGTTCTTGGCATAGATCATCGCGGCAGGGACAGAACTGCCTGAGTTGAAATGGCCGATAACAAAGCGAACCCCCTCTTTTGCCAATCTCTTGGCGAGGGCTATCGCGGTGGCTGGTGTATACTGATCATCGAGCACGGTGAGTACTATCTTGCATCCTCGTACCCCGCCCTTGGCATTAATGTCGTCTACTGCAAGTTGAGCGCCCCGCCGCATCTCCTCACCGTCGTACGCCCAATCGCCGGTCATAGGACCGACCACTGCCATGGGAATATCGGCGCATTTTGCAGTGGCGGGTTGAGGCAAAGCCATAAAAGCGACGAACATCGCCAGCGGCAGCCTGATCCATAAAAATGTCTGGTATTTTCGTAGGCTAATCCACAACATCGACGACGGCCTCCTTCACGATTTTGTTCTTTGTTCTCTCCAACTTGCTTGCAGCCTTGCGCATCCTGGTTACAGCTTCCTTCGCCTTGTCGCCGTCAATTGTGTCGCGTTTGATCACTTCATTTTCGACAAGCTGAAGCGACGAATTTTTTCGGCAGCTTGTTCATGACTCGCCCTCCCTATCCCCAGATGGATTTGGGGACGACTTTACTTTAAAGACAAGCGGAAATTATCCTGGAAGGGCAGAAGTTGACGCTGCACGCCACCGCCACGCACTCGATCTGGATATCAAACTCCATCGGCCACGAGGCCACCGGCACAAAACTCCGCGCCGGCGAGTTCGTCGAAAAATACTTCGCATAGACGCGGTTGATGGTTTGTAGAAGCCGGAATTGACGGCGTAGATGCGCACCATGACTATGTTTTCCAACGAGGTGCCGGCCGCTTCGAGGCAATGTTTCAGCGCCTTTCAGCCACGCCTCGGTCTGCGTTTCGAGCCACGAACCATCTCGCACGTTGCGAACGCCAGCGCCTCGCTCGCCTCAGCCGAGAAACCCAATAAACCGCCCCGCAAACAGCACGGACGTCCACAGCATCAGCGAAAGCACAGCCAGCACGGTCGTGGCCCCACCAGCCGGCTCGTCACCGCCTTTTGCGCGGCGCATGAAGACGAGGAAATTGACCCCAGCGAGCAGGATCAGCGCCATCTTGGCGAGGAAGATCGGCATCGCCGCATACTCGCTCGCCCGGACTGAAAACAGGAGCGAGCCCGTGACCAGCGCACCGCCGAACGCGGCAAATGCGGTACGGCGCAGCAGCGCGACGAGCGCCGGCTGCGGCAGCGAGCGGAAGGCGCCCAGGATCCTGAGGTCCATGAGCCAGACGCTGGTCAGCAGTGCGCCGATCGACATGATGTGCAGCGCGTTGACGATGGGGTAGGCGAAAAAGGAGGCCTTCAGTCCCCGCACAAGCGCGAGTTGCTCGATGCCGGCGAAAAACCCGTCCATTCAGGCCGGCGGCACGCGGTCGGGATAGACGTCATAGGTCTTGCCGCCGACGATGATGCGGACTGCCTTCATGCGCTTTTCGCTCTCGTCGCGCGAGCGGTGGCCGATCGCGGTCACCTCGTCGCCGACCTTGGCGATCGCCTCGGTGAAGCCGGCGGCGATGGTGCGCGACGGCGGCGCCATCTCCACCCGCCAGGCCTCTCCCTTCGCGTCGACATCCAGCGTGGCGTGCGGATTGCCGATATAGATGGCCGTGATATTGCCTTTGAGTTCGAAAAACCCGTCCTGCGTCCACGACCAGCCGTGATGGCCATAGGCTGCGGCGGCGGTGGCAAGGATCACCGCCGCCGCCAGCGTGACGCTCCGGTTGAAAGGTGACAGCATCGCTCGTCTCCTCGGTTCCGGCATTAGAGGGTAGGTCAGCGCGCCGCAGCGTCAAATCACATAAGGTCTGCGCCGCCCCTCATTGCCCTGCCGGGCATTTATCCCCGTATAGTGACGGGGAGAAAGGTTGCCGTCGCCAAGGATTTCGCCAATCTCCAGAGTTGAAGAAAGGGAGCTGAGTTTGCCGCCAGCCCCCTTCTCCCGTCCCTCTACGAGGAGAAGATGCCGGCAGGCAGATGAGGGCGGCGCCGAGCTACGCTAGTGGCAGCAAGCCTCTCTGTACTGCAGCTGCTCCTGCCAGCTCTGCGCCCTGCCCTCCGGGGTAAAATCCATCAGGTTCCACAGGATCTCGCAGGTGCCTATGGCGCGCGGGTCCTGGCCGGGTTCGGGCGGCGCGAAGCCGAGTTCGGAGCTCCAGAAGTGGCGGATGCCGTCGCCGTCGCGGTGGAACACCGACAGCACGGGGAGCTGCGCGCCATCCTCGGCCTCGGCGTGATAGTCGCGCTTGAAGCTGTTGCCGGCCGACGAGACCAGCCGCATATTTTTCCAGCCGCGGTCGCGGCCGAGCGTCAGCAGGTTTTCCAGCGCGGTCTTGGCTACGACAGCGAAATTGTAGCCGGCGGCCTCGAGGTGGCCAATGGCGCCGTCGAACTGGTCGAGCAGCGCCGTGCAGGACGGGCAAGGCTGGTCCGGTCTGGGCAGCTTCGCCGTGCCGCCGCTCGTCGCCACGTCGCGCGTCTCCTGCGGGTGGCGCGGAAACATCATCGAATAGACGATCAGCGTGTCCTTGCCCGGCGCAAACAGTTCCGAAAGCTTGATCCTGGCGGGCTTGCCGTCCGGCCCCAGCCCGTCGAAGACATAGTCCTGTGGCACCAGCCCGCCCGGCGGCAGCGCGCGCCGCGCGACGGCGACATCCTCCATGGCACGGCGCAGCTCGATTTCCTTCCGCAGCAGCTTTTCGCGGGCGGTGCGGTATTCCTGGGACTCGTTGGGAAAGGTGATCATCGTCATCTCCATCTGCCGTGCTTTTTGGCGGCACGCCGTTCGTGGCAACGCGCCTTGCCTCCCAAGGACGCATCGCGCGAAACGGTTCCGACATTTTTGCGCAGGCGCCGTGGCGACGAGAACCCGGGCTGCCGCCTTCAAAAAGGACGAACGGCGCTCCTCACCCCGCCCAATCCACCTCGATCATCCCCAGCCGCTGATAGAGCCTGACCGCGGCCGCGTTCTCGACGGTATTGGTCTTGAGATCAACATGCGCCGCACCCCTTGCCTGAAACACCGCAAACGCGTAGCGCATCAGCGCCTCGGCTATGCCCTTGCCGCGCGCCTCGGGATGAACGGCAAGATCCTTGACGAACCCCGTCGCCCAGCAGAGCGCGGCGCCCGCCAGCCGCCCCTTGCCGTCGATGACCAGGAAACACAAAGCCGGATCGAATTCCGCGTCGCCCGAAATGCGCGGCCACCATTCGTCGAACGGCCCATCGGCGCCGTCGTCGAACACCGCGGTCAAAAGTGCATGCAAAGCGAGCGCATCGGCGGCTCCGAAGCCGCGCATGAAAAAACCTTCTGGCCAGCGCGGCGCCAGAAGCGCGTCGTCCAAAATCTTGCGCAGTCTTATGTCGTTCGGCGCCGGCGGACGCGGCTCAGGCATCGGGTTGCATACGGCGCCGCAGGCGGTCGCTGCCGAGGTCGGTTTCGCCCAGCATCCCCTTGCGCTTGGCATCGTAATAATAGCCGCTCTGGTAGAGCCGGTCGGCGCGCTTGGGATTGCCGCCCGACACCAGCCAGGCGCCGCGCAGATATTTCACTGCATATTTCAGGTTGGTCTCGGCGTCGAACAGGCCGCTCGCCGGCCCGTCATAGCCCATGCCGCGCGCCGTCGCGTGCTTGATCTGCATCAGCCCCCAATGCCCGTGATTGTAGGCTTTCGGGTTGAAGGTGCTCTCGCGGTTGACGACGCTGCGCACCAGATCGACCGGCACCTCGTACAGCGCGGAATATTTCTCGATCAGCCGCTCGATCTCGCTGCGGGCGCCGGCGTTCGACTGGCCCTCCGCCGGGTCGGTCGCGGCCAGAGCGGCCGGGTTCTGCGGCACCGTGTAGGAAACCGGCTGAACGCCGGGCATGGCGCCGGTCTGGCCGGTGACCGGCATGGCGACAGCGGGCGTCGCGGTAACAGGCTGGGCATCGGCGGTCATGACGGCGGGGGTAGTTGCCGCCAGCGGCGTCGGCCCGGCAAAGGCGGCCGCCGGCTCGACCGGCAGTGCTGCTGTCTGGGCGAGGCCGGACGGTTCCGGCAGGACCGAAACAGTGTCGGGCAGCGCCAGCGTGAAGCCGGCATCGGTGTTGGCCGAGTTTTCCGTGAAGGCAGGCGTCGGGGTCGCCGGCGAAGTCGAGGTGCAACCGCTGAGAGCGGCCACGGCCAACACCGCCGCTAGGACGGGAAAGAGGAATTTTGCTGGCAAGCGGCGCTCGGGTCCGGTTCGTCGGGTGTTAAGAAGTCCTTACACCAGCATCTTTCCCCGGGCAATCCGCGCTAGACGGTGGTTTTCGGGTGGCGATCCGGGCCGGGAAATGCGATATTGTTCTGGATTTGTACTTCGAAGGATTCCGGAAGGGAGCACGCCATGGACGCCTCTCATGCCACCGCCGGCCACGCGGTCTTCGAAACCGTGCTCGGCTACATGGGTATCGCCTGGAGCGAAGCCGGGCTAACCCGGCTCTGCCTGCCGCAGCGCAACCGCGACGCGGTAGAGCGCCGGCTGCTGCGCCATGCCTCCGACGTCGAACAAGCCGTGAAGCCCGAACCGCAATGGGTTGCCGAACTGATCGCGTCGATCAAGGCCTATGCCGCCGGCGAGGATATCGATTTCTCCGGCGTGCCGGTCGATCTCAGCGGCGTCGACGAGTTCCGCCTGGCGATCTATGACGCGGCGCGAAAGCTCGCCTTCGGCGAAACCACCACCTATGGCGAACTGGCAAAACGCGCCGGCCATGCCGGGCTGGCGCGTGAGACAGGCGCGGCGCTCGGCGCCAACCCGGTGCCGCTGGTCATCCCTTGCCATCGCATCCTTGCCGCCGGCGGCAAGATCGGCGGCTTTTCCGCCCCCGGCGGCTCGGCCACCAAGGAAAAGATGCTGGCCATGGAAGGCGTGCGCGTCGGTCCGCCGCCGCCGGCGCAGGTGTCGTTCGGGTTTTAGGTGTGCTGATATTCAGGTGATGCCGACACCCCGGCACGTCCAACCGCCCCTAATCCGGAAGCAGGCGCCGGCGGAAGCGCCGGTCGATTTCCACCCGCTTGCATTTGTAGACGGTGCAGGAATTCGTATCGGCACTCGGCACCGAGGCCCGCGCCCTGACCTCGCCGATGTCGCAGAATTGCTGGCTCCGCACATAGCGGTCGTAGAGCGCCAGGCCTGGCACGCGCGCCGATCTGTAGCGCAGGATGACCGCGCCCTCGCGCGCGATCGTCGCCTGCACCTTGCCGCAGCTCATGCGGGTCGGGTCGTAGCGCGAGACCGCCTGCGCCTCGGCGGCCACCAGCGTCAGGCAAGCGGCAAGCAGAACGATTTTCATGTCCCTCTCCCCAAAACCCGGTCGCGCCCGAAGCCGGCGCGATCCTCCCGCGTCAGGCGCGCAACGACGACGCTCTCACGCGATTGGGGCGGCCGTTGGGCAGCGTTGCCGCCGCGCCATTTTCCGCCCCGTCTTGTTTTTTGCGCGAAGGCATACTATATGCGGTCCATTGATATTTCGGCCGATCGATCCGGGCCTCGCGATATTCGCGTTTGCTGACGTTCTATCTCCAAAATCTCGATACAAACCGGCTGGGTTTCGGTCCAGTCAAACTAAAGCAAACGTAAAGGACTATCGAAATGGCAACAGGTACGGTCAAGTGGTTTAATTCCACCAAGGGTTTCGGCTTCATTCAGCCTGACAGCGGCGGCGCGGACGTTTTCGTTCACATCTCCGCAGTCGAGCGTGCTGGACTGTCGACCCTGGTCGAAGGCCAGAAGATCAACTTCGAGATCGAGCAGGACCGCCGCACTGGCAAGTCGTCCGCTGGATCTCTGAGCAAGGCAGCCTGATTTTGCGAATGGCGTGCGCCGGGCGATAGCCCGGGGCGCGCGGCAAGTCACGGATGTACTGGCGGTCGTGCGAGAAGCGCGCCGGAGCGAAAGACCCCGACAAGCCGAAGCAGCAGATTGCTGCCGGATCGGCCAAAACGCTCCCGATCAGGCTACCAAGCATGGGAAGGCGGGATTTTGTCCCGCCTTTTTGCTGTCTGGATTCCAGTGAACCGCTGCCTTGGGCCTATAGTCCCACTTCGTGGTGTTTTTGGGCCAATGTGGTACTATTAATTCATGAGCAAGCTTGAACAGATTGAGAAATCCGTTGCCGAACTAAGCCCCGAAGAGCTGAGAGCGTTTGCCGCATGGTTCGAGGCGCTGCAGGCCGACATGTGGGACCGGCAGATCGAAGCCGACGCCAAGGGCGGCAGGCTGGACAAGCTTGCCGAGCAGGCCTTGGCTGATCATCGCGCCGGCCGGACCCGGCCTCTGTAAATCATTTTGCCACTCCCTCGTTTTGGGAGGCTTACGCAAAACTGCCCTCGTTGAGCAAAGGCGAACAGACGTTTCGCCAAACTGAGTTCCGACCCGTTCCACCCATCGCTGCATTTCAAACAGGTCGGCCGCTACTGGTCGGCGCGGGTTGATCTGTTCGCGACCACGACGACGTGGTCTGGTTCTGGATCGGCCCCCATTCCGAATATGACCGCCTGCTGAAATAGTACTATCCGGATTTCACGCCACCGGCCGAAGGCCGCAAGCCCGACCGGGCGTCGCGCCTTTTGGCGCGCCCCGTCCGGAGCGAGCCGCGAAGCGGCGGCAGCGTGAGGACAGAACTAAGGCAACCACTCCAGCGGCACATGCCCCGGATCGGCCTCGACCCTTTTTAGCCAGGCCGCGACCGCCGGATAGGCGTCGAGCTGAAACCCACCCGTCTCGGCCGTATGCGTATAGGCATAGAGCGCAATGTCGGCGACGCTGAGCGCATTGCCGGCGAAGAAGCTGCTCCCGGCCAGGTGCTTGTCCATGACGCCGAGCGCCTTGTTGCCGCGCTCCAGCGTCAGCGCCAGCCGCTCGGGCGTCGCGTCTTTCGCGCGTTCTGGAAAGGTGAGCAGCGCTCTGCGCACCGCGAGATAAGGCTCGTGGCTGTATTGCTCGAAGAACAGCCACTGATAGGCCAGCGCGCGTTCGTATCTGTCCGCCGGCAGGAACCGCGTGCCTTCGGCGAGGTAGAGCAGGATGGCGTTGGATTCGGCCAGCCGCCGGCCGTCGTCGAGTTCAAGCAGCGGCACCATGGCGTTCGGGTTTTTCGCGACATAGTCGGGCTTGCGCGTCTCGCCGGTATGCGAGCTGACCTCGACATTGGTGAAAGGGATGCCGAGCTTGGCCATCAAAAGGCGCGGCTTGTAGCAATTGCCGCTGTCGATCATTCCATAGAGTATCATCGGCGCTCCCCTTGCTCGCAACCACCCCTCGCAGGGCTTGATCCAGCCTCTATCGCGGCAGCGGCGGCTTCATCCAGTGATTTGTTTTGGCGTAACCATCAGCGCCGCTGATGCATTTCAGGATATGTCGAGATTCAAGTCAGGCCGAGCCGAGAAGGGCGGGTTCCGAGAACCGGAGCGGAGCGTACTTTTTGGGTACGTGAGCACCGGAAGCGCAGGACCCCCCGTTCGCAGGCCGGCATCACTTGAGTATCGGCATATCCTAGCCGAACAGGGGGATGACGTTGCTGTCCCTGCCAAGCAGCCTGTCGATCGACAGCGGCTCCTCGTCGAACAGCGTTCCGGCCAGCGCCGGCCGGGCAAGATAAAAGCCCTGCAGCAGGTCGACGCCGCCATCCAGCGCGACGCGCAGATGCGTGGCGTTCTCGATGCCTTCGACCAGCACCTTGGCGCCACGGTCGTGCAGGGTCGAAACCAGCGGCCGGAAAAACCGCTCGGCGGCGGCATGGCGGCAGAATTCGGCGAACCAGGTGCCGTCGATCTTGACGATGTCGGGCTGCACGAGGGCGACCCTTTCTTCGGTAGAATGCCCGGTGCCGAAATCGTCGATGGCAATGCGGACGCCGTCGCGCCGCATCTCGCGCGCCAGGCTGACAAGCACCTTGTCGCCGGCAGCCTGCTCGGTGATCTCGCAGACCAGCATGCCGGGATGCAGGCCGAAATCCGCCAGATGCCTGGTCATCAGCCTGATTTCGGCCAGCGCCCGTGCGGGGTCATCGTTGATCAGCGGATTGTAGTTGAAGAACAGGTCGAGCCCGTCGACGCCGATGTTGCGGAAGTTGCGCAAATGCAGCACCCGACACATGGTTTCGACAAACAGCCGATCCTCTGCCGGCACACCTTCGAAGAAGATTTGCGGCGCCACCGGCCTGCCTGCACGATGCGGCTCGATCAGTCCCTCGACCGCGACGGCGGCGAGAAACCTGCCGCGCGGCGCGAAGACCGGCTGGTAGGCGCTCCTCAGCCGGAATGCGCCGTAGACGCCATATTCGATGCCGACCTCGTCGGCAAAGATCGCCTCGCCGATCTTGCGCCGCATGTCGGCCCGCCCGGTCACGATGTCACCCTGCGGCCAAAGGCCCGCATCGGCCGCCGCGATGGCGAAACGGCCGCAGAAACCTTCTCAGCATCGGCCGACACCGCGGCCGCCTGCCCGCTCTTTTCAAAGACGCGAAAGCTGGTCGGCGCAAGCTCGGGGCGCGCCGGCACATAGCCCTGCACCATCGAGGCGCCCGACTTTTCGGCAAGCTCGAGCTGCCAGCCCGTCTCGATGCCCTCGAATACCGTTCGGATGCCTTGCTCTTCGAAGCTTGTCACCATGGCGGTCAGCAAGGCGAAGCCGGCACCGGACTCCATCAGCGTCATGATCCAGTCGGCGTCGAACTTGACGATGTCTGGCCTGAGTTCCTTGATGCGATTGATGTCGGATTCGTCGGCGCCGTAATCGTCGACCGCAATGCGCAAACCATTACCCCTGAGCGCCTCGACGAAATTGTAGAGCGTTTCCTGCGACGCCGATTTCTGCTCGGTGACCTCGCAGACGACGCGGCGCGGATCGATGTCGGCCTCGTGCAGCACCAGTCGCATGTCGCGCAGCGCCTTGTCGGCGATGCCGCGGTCGGTGAACACCGATGGATCGAAGTTGATGAAGATGGAGGCGTCTCGCGGCAGGCAGGCGCCGGCGTTCAGCAGGTGCAGCGTCCGTGTCAGCGCCTCGATATGCAGGCGATCGACCGCCGGACAGCTGTTGAAGAAACTCATTGGCGGCTGCGGCTCGCCGTCGCGGAACGGCCGGATCAGCCCCTCGAACGCGACGACGGACAGCTTGCCCTTGTTGAAGGCGAAGATCGGCTGGAACGCGCTTTGCAGCGTATAGACCCCCCAGACACCGCTGGCGGTGCCGTCATCATGGCGGATGATATGGGCAAGCTCGATGCTGCGCGTCACGGTTCCTCGCTATGCGAGACTGGCGGACCGGCTACGGTCCCTGCCGTTCAAGCTTTTACCGATCGTTGATGAATTTATTGTTGCCAGCATTGCGCGCTGGCTCATTCGACAATGCCTGCGCTGGGCTTGCGCTTGACCAGATGATGCGACATGAGAGGCGCCGCGGCGCCTTCGCCGCGCCGGTCCTCCTGGAGATATCTGTCATGGCCTTTCTTGCCGACGCCCTTTCCCGCGTAAAGCCTTCCGCGACCATCGCGGTGACGCAGAAGGCGCGCGAGCTGAAAAACGCCGGCCGCGACGTGATCGGGCTGGGCGCCGGCGAGCCGGACTTCGACACCCCCGACAACATCAAGAACGCCGCGATCGAGGCCATCCGCCGCGGCGAGACGAAATATCCGCCGGTCTCCGGCATCGTGCCGCTGCGCGAGGCGATCGCGAAAAAATTCAAGCGCGAGAACAATCTCGACTATCGACCGGAGCAGACCATCGTCGGCACCGGCGGCAAGCAGATCCTGTTCAACGCCTTCATGGCGACGCTGAATCCCGGCGACGAGGTGATCATCCCGCGGCCATATTGGGTGAGTTATCCCGAAATGGTGGCGATCTGCGGCGGCACCTCGACCTTTGCCGACACCTCGATCGACAACGGCTTCAAGCTGACGGCGGCCGTGCTGGAAAAGGCGATCACGCCGCGCACCAAATGGCTGTTGATGAACTCGCCGTCAAACCCCTCGGGCGCCGCCTATACCGAAGCGGAGCTCAAGAGCCTGGCCGACGTACTGTTGAAGCATCCCCACGTCTGGGTGCTGACCGACGACATGTACGAGCACCTGACCTATGGCGACTTCGTCTTCAAGACCATCGCCGAGGTCGAGCCTAAGCTCTATGAGCGCACGCTGACCATGAACGGCGTGTCGAAAGCCTATGCCATGACCGGCTGGCGCATCGGCTATGCAGCAGGCCCGGTGCCGCTGATCAAGGCGATGGACATGATCCAGGGCCAGCAGACCTCCGGCGCCTGCACCATCGCCCAATGGGCGGCGGTCGAAGCGCTGAACGGGCCGCAGGATTTCATCCCGAAGAACAAGGCGATCTTCCAGGGCCGGCGCGATCTCGTCGTCTCGATGCTCAACCAGGCACGCGGCATCACCTGCCCATCGCCGGAGGGTGCGTTCTACGTCTATCCCTCCTGTGCCCAGCTGATCGGCAAGACGACCAAGAGCGGCAAGGTGATCGACAGTGACGAAACCTTTTGCTCGGAACTGCTCGAGGCCGAGGGCGTGGCGGTTGTTTTCGGCTCGGCCTTTGGCCTCGGCCCGAACTTCCGCATCTCCTACGCCACGTCGGAGGCTCTGCTCGAAGAAGCCTGCACGCGCATCCAGCGCTTCACCGCCGCGCTGGTCTGAGACGTTTCAGCCGCCATACTGCTCGTCGCTGACCTTCTCCAGCCAGTCGGCATGCACGCCCTCCAGCGCCTCCTGCATGGCGATGTGCGTCATCGCCGATTTCGGCGCGGCGCCGTGCCAGTGCTTTTCGCCGGGCGCAAAGGAGACGACGTCGCCGGCCCTGATCTCCTGGATCGCCCCGCCCCAGCTTTGCACGAGACCGGCACCGGACGTGACGTAGAGCGTCTGGCCGAGCGGATGCGTGTGCCAGTAGGTGCGGGCGCCGGGCTCGAAACTGACCAGCGTGGCGCGTAGCCGCGCCGGTGCCTCCTTCTCGATGATCGGCGTCTGCAAAACCCGGCCAGTGAAGTATTTTTCCGGCGCAACAATCGTCGGCACGCTGCCGCAGCCAATAATCTTCATCGTCGCAAATCCTCGATCCAATCCAGTGTCCTAGAGACTACCACTTTCGTCCGATGCCGGCTGCATCTCCTGCCGGCTGCGGGCAAAACGCGGCCAGAACAGGCCGGCACGTCCGCTATAGGCCTGGTAGGCACCGGCCAGCCTTGTACGTGAAAATTTTCGCTCTTCGTCCAAGGCCGCGATCACATAGATCGCAACGATGCCGGCGACCGGCACCACCGCCCACACCGACCAGGTCGCGATACCCCATCCGATCCAGAAGATGATGTAGGATGTGTAGAACGGATGACGGACATAACTATAAGGGCCTTCGGTCACCAGGCTGTCGGGATTGTCCGGATCAAACGCGAAACGCAGCCGCGCCTTGCGCGAAACCGAGATCGCCCACCAGAACAGCGCCGAGCTTGCCAGTTCGACGGCAAACCCGCCGATCTTCGCTGCAACCGGTTGCCGCTCGATCCACAGCAGCGCCAGAAAGAACAGCGCCGTGCCGACCACGACGGCCGAAATGATCATGGCGCCTTGAGACATGCTCGGCGACTGGAAATGCCCGCGCATCGACCAGGCATATTGGCCGAGCGTCGCGATGCTGCTGATCGAGAGGAGAAGGTCGAGCGTGGATTCCATCATCAGGCTCCGGGGGTTAGCTGTGGTGGATTCGGTCATCATACCCGGCAGAAACCGAGAAATCATTTTTTAACCACCGTTCTAAACAACATGGTGACCTCGGCATGCGATGTTGACCTCGAGACAATTCGAAGGTCCAACCGGATATGGCCGTTTCCCACCGCACGATCCGCACGCCGCAAGCGGATTTGCGCCTCAGCCAGTCGTCGGGACCCGGCATCCCGCTTGTCCTGATCCACGGCTCGGGCAGTTCGCGCACCGTATTCGCCCGCCAGTTCGACAGCCCGTTGGCTGCCGCCCATCGGCTGATTGCCTTCGACCTGCCCGGCCATGGCGAATCGTCGGACGCCCGCGATCCGGCGACGGACTATACCATCGCCGGCCTTGCCCAATCGGCGGCTCAGCTCCTCGATGCCTTGGGCATCGGTCGCGCCGTTGTCTTCGGCTGGTCTCTTGGCGGGCACGTGGCAATCGAGCTCGCGAGTTTTCACCGCGCCGTCGGCGGGCTGATGCTGACCGGCGCGCCGCCGGTATCGAAGGGTCCTTTCGGCATGCTGCGCGGCTTCCACGCGCATTGGGACATGCTGCTGGCGTCCAAAAAGACGTATTCCGAACGCGATGCCGAGCGCTTCGAAACGCTGTGTTTCGGCGACACCGCCGACCCGTCCTTTCGCAAAACCATCCTGCGCACCGACGGCCGGCTGCGCGCCGCGGTGACGCGCGGCATGCTCATCGGCAAGGGCGCCGACCAGAGACAGGTGATCGAGCAGGCCGCGTTTCCGGTCGCCGTCGTCAATGGCGAGAACGACCCGTTCGTCCGGCTCAGCTATTTTGAAACGCTCGCCTACGGCTCCCTGTGGGAGCGTTGCCACATCATTCCCGGCGCCGGGCATGCGCCTTTCTGGGAGCGTGCGGACCTGTTCAATCCGTTGCTCGCGCGCTTTGCCGAGACGGTGGCAGTACAGCGCGTCGAGGCAACGCCACTGGCGTCGCGCCGAACCGGCACCGGCTGAACCGGCCCCAACTTCAAATCCCTTCAACCTCAAATCCCTTGCCCTCCCGGCCTGCCCGTGGGACGATGCCCTTTGGGTAGGTGGCAAATTGAAAAAAGCCTCGCCCGCGACGGCCGACAGGCCGGCCGCCGCTCACAGGGAAACGCCTGAGTGGAGGTCAGCCATGGGTACTCGCGCCGGAGGACGACGCACGGGACCGAAATGCATTGCCATAGTCGGTCCCTTCGCAAGCGGTAAGACGACACTTCTCGAAGCCATACTCGCCCGTACGGGCGCCATCCCCCGCCAGAATCCCGTTTCGTCCGGAAATACCGTTTCCGATCATTCGCCCGAAGCGCGCGCTCACGGCATGAGCGTCGAGGCGACCTTCGCCACAACCGATTTCATGGGCGAGCCGTTCACCTTCGTCGATTGTCCCGGCTCCATCGAATTCTCCTTCGAAGCCGAGCCGGTGCTGGCTGCCTGCGACGTCGCCGTGGTCGTCGCCGAGGCTGACGAGAAGAAGATCCCTGCCCTGCAGCTGATCATGCGCAAGCTCGACGATCTCGGCGTGCCGCGTATGCTGTTCCTGAACAAGGTCGACAAGGCGATATCAGGCGTGCGCGACACGCTGAAGATGCTGCAGCCGGCAAGCTCGGTGCCATTGCTGCTGCGCCAGATCCCGCTGCGCAAGGACGGCGTCGTCATCGGCTCGATCGACCTCGCTCTGGAGCGTGCCTACATCTATCGCGAATATGCCGAGAGCGAGGTCGCCCAGATCCCGAGCGACGACAAGGCGCGCGAGCTCGAGGCGCGCTTTTCCATGCTGGAGACGCTCGCCGACCATGACGACCGCCTGATGGAGCAATTGCTGGACGAGATCGAACCGCCAAAGGACGCGATCTTCGATGACCTCGCCGCGGATCTGCGCGACGGCACGGTGACCCCGGTGCTGATCGGCACCGCCGAGAAGGGCAACGGTGTGCTGCGCCTGTTGAAGGCGATCCGTCACGACGCACCCGATATCGCGGCGACGCGCCAGCGTCTCGGCGCTCCCGACGGCAATGCCACCGTGGTCCAGGTGATGAAGACCATCCACACCGCGCATGGCGGCAAGCTGTCGGTCTCGCGCATCCTGTCCGGTCAGGTCGCCGACGCCGCCGAGCTGTTCCTTCCCAGCGGCGAGACGGCAAAGGTCTCCGGCATCTACAAGATGCTCGGCAAGGACCAGGTCAAGCTGACTTCGGCCAAGGCCGGCGACACGGTGGCGCTCGGTAAGCTGGACGCCGTCAGGACCGGCCAGACGCTTAGCTCGACCAAGGGCGGCATCAAGCCGCTGGTTACGCTGGCGCCGCCGCAACCGGTCTTCGCCTTCGCGCTGCGGCCGAAAGAGCGCAAGGACGAGGTCAAGATGTCGGCGGCCATCCAGCGCCTGGCCGAGGAAGATCCCTCGCTCAGTCTGCATCACAACCAGGATTCAGCCGAAACCGTGCTGTCCGGTCATGGCGAGATGCATCTGCGCGTCGTGCGCGAGCGGCTGGAAGGCAAGAACCAGATCCCGGTCGAGGGCCATGTGCCGGCCGTGCCCTATCGCGAGACGATCCGCAAAGCGACGCAGCAGCGCGGCCGCCACAAGAAACAATCGGGCGGCCACGGGCAGTTCGGCGACGTAGTGCTGGAGATCAAGCCGCTGCCGCGCGGGTCAGGTTTCCAGTTCACCGATACGATCACCGGCGGCGTCGTGCCGAAGACCTACATCCAGTCGGTCGAGACCGGCGTGCGCGATTACCTGAAATCCGGCCCGCTCGGCTTTCCGGTCGTCGATGTTGCCGTCAACCTTTCCGACGGCTCCTACCATGCGGTGGATTCCTCCGACATGGCCTTCCAGATGGCGGCGAAGCTGGCGATGAAGGAAGGCATGGCCGCCTGCTCGCCGGTGCTGCTCGAACCGGTGATGAAGGTCGAGATCGTCACGCCGTCGGATGCGACGTCGAAGATCATCGCTCTGATCCCGCAGCGGCGCGGCCAGATCCTCGGCTACGACGCGCGGCCCGACTGGCCGGGATGGGACGTGGTTGAGGCGACCATGCCGCAGGCCGAGATCGGCGACCTCATCATCGAGCTGCGCTCGGCCACGGCTGGTGTCGCCAGCTATCGGGCCGTCTTCGACCACATGGCCGAACTCACCGGGCGGTTGGCCGACGAAGCGCTGAACGCCAACGGCAAGGCCGCCTGAACAGCAGCTTGCGGCGGCCAGAGCACAAGGATGCACACAAGGAAACGGCGCCCGCATCATTCGGGCGCCGTTTCGTTGCGGACCGTCTTCGTGGGAGGCGAAACGGCAGGTCCGCCGCATGCTTGCCGCCGGTGTCTGGCGGCGGAGGAAGGTTCGGACGCGGTAGCTGCCTGAGCCCGGGTCGTCCGAGTGATGCCCCCATCCCCCGGACGAGCCACACCGCGTCCTATGCTCTGCTTACCCGATTTGGCGTGCCAACGCATGTTACCCGAGGTTACATGTCACTGTTACGCGCCAGTTCCGGCCGATTTTCCGGCGATGTGTTGGTTTCGGGCAACAAAAAAGCCGGATCAATGAAGACCCGGCTGAGTTTGATTGGAAGTGCCTGTTAAGGCTAACCTCCAGAGGGGAACACTCGAGAGCGCTAATGGGAGGAGAACGCGCTCAGGAGATGATCTATATATGTGCTCTTCATGCCCAAGAAACAAGCATCTATTTTGCAACACTCACATGCAAAAAGGCGCCGGCTGTGGTCTAATCCGTCCCGAAGCGCAATAGGACCAGTTGAATCGCTGAAATACAGCCTGCGGCAAGGCAAAAATCGATCCGCAGCCGCGAATCAGCAGCGATTCCTGCTCGGAAAGTCGAAAAGCGCAGGATGACGTGGAATCGTGCAGCACGCGTTTGTTTTTTCGGCAGCCAGACCTTGCTGGTGCATGCCGCCCAAAAAGCCCGCCATCGAGCTTGACCTGAGGGTGTAGCGGTTTGGGTTACATGCCGGACAAGACCTGAAGCGATTTGCAGGAGACCGTTCAAGGCCGCACCCGTAAGGAGAGCTATATGCGAGCCACTTCGGCGATCGCCGGCAGTGTCATCTTCCTTGCGGCAGCGCCGGGCGTGGTCGCCGGACTGCTGCCTTGGCTGCTGACCGATCGCTATCGCCTGCCCTGGTCGAGACTGCCCGGGTTCGTTCCTGTGGGCTGGCTGCTGATTGTCGCCGGCACAATCGTGCTGCACGCCTTTGCCCGTTTTGCTCTGGAGGGCCTGGGTACGCCAGCCCCGGTCGCGCCGACCGAGAGGCTGGTCGTCGGCGGCATTTATCGCCATGTCCGCAACCCGATGTACGTCGCCGTGCTGTCGATCGTCCTCGGCCCGGCACTGCTGTTTTCGAGCGGGACGGTCGCCGCCTATCTAGTCATCGCCGCGGCCGCCATGATCTCCTTCGTGAAACGATACGAGGAACCGACGCTTGCCCGCCGCTACGGCGCCGAATACGAAGCCTACCGCCGCGCCGTACCAGGCTGGCTGCCCCGGCTGACGCCTTGGCGCGGGTAATTTTCTGGACGCCGACAATTGGCGAAGCCGGCGAGACAGCTCCTTCTCGCCGTTACTATATGGGGAGAAGTGCCCGGCAGGGCGAGGAGGGGGCATCAGGACTGCCCATCGAAGGGCAAGTGCGACAAAGGCTGGCGCTGCCCCTCATCTGGCTGCCGCCAGCTTCTCCCCGTATACTGACGGGAAGAAGGACGAATTCGCCGAAGCCTTCGCCAATCGCCCGACGTTGCTCAGAAGTCGACGAGCGGCACTGGTAATTAAAACGACCAGCTGCGCGCCTTGGCGATGATGAAATCGCGGAAGACATGCAGCTTCGCCTGGTTCTTCATCGCGTCGGGATAGGCGAAATAGGTATCGAAGGACGGCACTTCGGTTTCGGGCAACAACTGCACCAGCCCGGAATCCTTGCTGACCACATAATCCGGGAGCATGGCGATGCCGGCGCCGCCCTGCACCGCCCGCTTGATCGACAGGATGTCGTTGATCTGCAGCGTCGGCACCCTTTGCCCGCCTTCGAAATCGCCGACCGTCTCCAGCCAGTTCAGTTCCGACAGATGCGCCGGCACCGGCACGCCGAAGGTGACGATGCGATGGGCCTTCAGCTCGGCGATCGAATTCGGCTTTCCGTATTTGTTCACATAGGAGGGCGCCGCGTAGAGATGGAAATGCACGGTGAACAGGCGGCGCTGGATGAGGTCCGGCTGCTGCGGCTGGCGCAGCCTGATGGCGCAGTCGGCCTGGCGCATGGTGAGATCGAGCTCCTCATTGGCCAGGATGAGCTGCAGGCTGACCTCGGGATAGAGCTCGATGAATTCCTGCACGCGCTCGGTCAGCCAGCCGGCGCCGAGGCCGACCGTGGTCGTCACCCTGAGCACGCCGGAGGGCCGGTCCTTGGTTTCGGTCAGTCGCGATTTGATGGTTTCGAGCTTCATCAGCACGTCGTGTGCCGTGCGGAACAGCATCTCGCCCTGCTCGGTCAGCACCAGGCCGCGGGCATGGCGATTGAACAGCGGCACGCCGACGTCATGCTCGAGCGCGCTGACCTGCCGCGAGATCGCCGATTGCGACAAATGCAGTGTTTCCGCGGCATGGGTGAACGACCCCGCTTCCGCTGCGGCGTGAAACACGCGTAGCTTGTCCCAATCCAACGCCATGATTTCCCCTCGTCCTGTTTTCTGGCGTCCGCCTGTTTTGGCGTCTGAATGAAAAATCAGGCTTTTGCGCGGCTTGTCTCAGCCGCTTGTTCAACAATCACTCCGCCGCTTCGCGGTGAACCTCGATCCCCGCCAGATATTTTTCCGCCTCGAGCGCGGCCATGCAGCCGAGACCGGCCGCCGTCACCGCCTGGCGGTAGATGTCGTCGGTCACGTCGCCGGCGGCAAACACACCCGGCATATCGGTGCGGGTCGAATCCGGCGCCGTCCACAGATAGCCGTTCGGCTTCTGCTTCAGCTTGCCGGCAAACAGCTCGACCGCCGGCGCGTGGCCGATCGCCACGAACACGCCGTCGACCACCAGATGCATCTCCTGCCCGGTCACCACGTTGCGCAGCTTCAGCCCTTCGACCGACGGCGGCAGCGGCGCCTTGCCGGGCCTGCCGGTGATCTCGTCGACCACCGTGTCCCAGATGATGCGGACATTGTCTTTCTGCAGCAGCCGCTCGCGCAGGATGCGCTCGGCGCGGAAATCGCTGCGCCTGTGGATAACGGTGACGCTCTTGGCCAGGTTGGAGAGATAGAGCGCTTCCTCCACAGCCGAATTGCCGCCGCCGATCACCGCGACATCCTTGCCGCGATAGAAGAAGCCGTCGCAGGTGGCGCAGGCGGAGACGCCAAAACCCATGAAGGTCTGTTCGCTCGGAATGCCCAGCCATTTCGCCTGCGCGCCGGTGGCGATGATCAGCGCGTCGGCGGTATAGATCGTGCCGGAATCGCCCTTGGCGCGGAACGGCCGCACGTTGAGGTCGACCTCGGTGATGATGTCGTTGACGATGTCGGTGCCGACATGCTCGGCCTGCCTTAGCATCTCGCTCATCAGCCATGGACCCTGGATCGGTTCGGCGAAGCCCGGATAGTTTTCGACGTCGGTGGTGATCATCAGTTGCCCGCCCTGCTGCAGGCCGGCGACCAGCATTGGCTTGAGCATGGCGCGGGCGGCATAGATTGCTGCCGTATAGCCGGCGGGGCCGGAGCCGATGATGAGAACAGGCGCGTGCTTGGTGATCATGAAAAGCCTCTGCGGGGAGCAGCCATGGATTGTGGCATGAACTCTCGTCGATTGTTGCGCGTAATGTAAGTGTTGCCTGCGACGCCAGCAAGGCAAGTTGCCGTTCGTCCCCGGAAAGCTTCGGCACCGGCGACGGCGACAAGCAACCGCAGCAAGATGATGCGAAAATCCTCGATCCAGCGGATGGAATAGACAGCAAAGTCGTTTAACTACAAAGTCGCGAAAGATTCTTTCGCGTCACCACGGAAGCCGCCATGCCGATCAAGGCCGATCTCGATGCCCTCGACTGGAAGATCCTGCGCGAGCTTCAGCAGGACGGACGCATGACCAATGTCGAACTGTCGAGCCGCGTCGGCATTTCGGCGCCGCCGTGCCTACGCCGCGTCCGGCGGCTGGAAGAGGCCGGCATCATCCGCGGCTACCGTGCCCTGCTCAACGCTCCGGCACTCGGCCTCGACGTCGTCGCCTTCTGCCTGATCGGCCTGCATCACCAGGCCGACGCCGAGCTCAAGACCTTCGCCGAGCGCACCCGCGGCTGGCCGATCGTGCGCGATGCCTGGATGGTGTCGGGCGAATCCGATTTCCTGCTGCACTGCGTGGCGAGCGATCTCGGCACCTTCCAGACCTTCGTCATCGAGGAACTGGCCTCGGCCCCCAATGTCGATACGGTTAGAACCGCGCTGACCATCCGCCGGGTCAAGGACGAAGGGCTAGTGGCGTTTTCGGCTTGAGACCAGGCAAAGCCCCGGAGAAACAAAACCCGGAAACAAAAACCCGCCTCGGCGGGCGGATCGTCGGTGGGAATCATCACCGTAGTTGAATTAGTAGCATAGCTGCCGGCACAAAGCAAGAACAAAACGTGGCTATGCGTCAAATAATAATCGCTACAGACTGGCGCTGCCCTCACCTTACCCTCCCCGTAGAGGGGTCGCCAGCGTTGCGGCTACCTCTCCCCGTTGACAGACGGCCTTTACCGGCCTGGCGCAATCACCCTGCGTCGCAGAGGCGCGTTTCGACCATTTCGCAGAGATGGTGGTAAAGGCACAAGTGCCCCTGCTGGATGATCGGCGTCGAGGTCGAGGGTACGTTGAGCAGGATGTCGGAGAGCTGCTTCAGCTTGCCGCCGGTGTCGCCGGTCAGGCTGACCACCGTCATGCCCATCATGCGCGCTTGCTGGGCGGCGGCGAGGATGCTTGGCGAATTACCGCTGGTCGAGATGGCGATCAGCACGGCGCCTGCCGAACCATGCGCCTCGACCTGGCGCGCAAACACCGTGTCGAAGCCGTAATCATTGCCCCAGGCCGTCAGCACCGCCGCGTTGGCCGGCAGCGCGATGACGTTGTAGGCCTTGCGCTCCCTGAGGAAGCGGCCGACCAGCTCGCCGGCGATGTGGATGGCGTCGCTGGCCGAGCCGCCATTGCCGGCTATCAGCAGCGCCTTGCCCTGCGAAAGCGCGGCGACGACGGCGCTGACCGCCCGCTCCATCTCACGGGTCAGGTCGCGCTCGACCATCGCCGAAATCGCGGCCGCCGAGCGAACCAGGTAATCGTTCAGTTCGGACATGAAACCCTCAGTTCCCGGCGCGCAATCTGCCGATGGTGCCGGTCGTGCTCTTGCCGGCGACGAGATCGACCAGCACGACGCGCCCGCCGGCCTTCCGCACGACATCGGCGCCAACCACCTGATCGACCGTATAGTCGGCGCCCTTGACCAGTATATCGGGGCTCAGCGCCTCGATCAGTGAAAGCGGCGTATCCTCCTCGAAGATGACGACGGCGTCGACCGAGGCAAGTGCTGCAAGCACGCAGGCCCGGTCATGCTGGTCGTTGACCGGGCGTCCCGGCCCTTTCAGCCGGCGCACCGAGGCATCGCTGTTGAGGCCGAGCACCAGCCGGTCGCACTGGCTGCGCGCCGCATGCAACAGGCTGACATGGCCGGCATGCAGGATATCGAAACAGCCATTGGTGAAGCCGACGCTCAAGCCCTCGTCCTTCCAGGCAGCCACCAGCCGCGCCGCGGCCGCGGCATCGAGGATCGCATCCTTGTGGGCGACCGGACCATGCGAGCGAAACAGCGCACCGGTGAGTTCCTCGATCGTCAGCCGCGCGGTGCCGCGCTTGCCGACGACGACGCCGCCGGCGGCGTTGGCGATCGATCCGGCCATCACACGATCAGCCCCTGCTGCAAGAGCCAGCGCGAAGGTCGCGATTACCGTGTCGCCGGCGCCCGAAACGTCGAACACTTCGCGCGCCTGCGTGGCGATATGGCGGGCGTCGTCCGCACCGACGACGCTCATGCCCTTTTCGCTTCGCGTCGCGACGACGAAATCGAAACCGTGCGCCGAAATCAGCTGGCGCGCCGCCGCCTCGATCTCGTCATCGGCAAATACTGCGCGGCCGACCGCCTCGCCGAGTTCCTTGCGGTTGGGCGTGATTGCCGTCGCGCCGGCATAACGCGCATAATCCCTACCCTTCGGGTCGACCAGCACCGGCTTGCCCGCTTCCCGGCAGATCGAGATCAGCTCACCGGCGACGCCGTCGAGCAGCACGCCCTTGCCATAGTCGGACAGGATGACGATGTCGGCGCGCACCAGCGCTTCGCGAAAATGCCCGACCAATGTCGCGTGCTCGGCATCGCCCAGCGGCTTGATTTCCTCTTCGTCGAAACGCAGCACCTGCTGGTTGAGCGCGCTGAAGCGGCTTTTGGACGACGTCATGCGATCGGCATCCTGCGCCAGCCCGCCGGTGTCGACGCCAAATTCGCCGAGCATGCGCATGAGGTTCTTGCCGGCCTCGTCGGCGCCGATCACCGAGACCGGTATGACGGAAGCGCCAAGCGAAACGATATTGGCGACGACATTGCCGGCGCCGCCCATCGCCAGCGTTTCGCCGCGCCCGTGCAGCACGGGGATCGGCGCTTCCGGCGAAATGCGCTCGATCACGCCGTTGACGAAACGGTCCAGGATGAAATCGCCGACCACCAGCACGGTGGCGCTGCCGAAGCGCGAAATGGCGCGGTGAAGCGGTTCGGGAGAGGGCAGCTTGATCATGTCAACGCGTGGGAGAGCCGATTTTCGGTGACGGGGAATTCGATTGGCAGGGCCGGCCGTTCATGGCGATGCCGATATACCGCAATTTCAGCCGACGCAACGGCAGGCCTTCGACCGATCGCGGCGGCGAGGCAATGCGTCAGCTTTTCTGCAACGCGACATCCACGCCCAGTCCGACAAGCACCGCACCGCCGGCGCGCCGCATCAGGCGCTGCGCCCGGCTCGACTGCCGCAGCCTGGCGATCACTGCGCCGGCCAGCACCACGCAAACAATGTCGGCCGACGAGAACATCAAATTGACGATCGTTCCAAGCACGACGAACTGCAGCCACACCGGAAACGCCGCCGAGGCATCGATGAACTGCGGCAGGAACGCCATGAAGAAAATCGCCGTCTTGGGGTTGAGCACCTCGACGGCAACGCTCTCGAAAAAGGCGCGGCGGGCGGATTTCGGCTGAATTCCCGGCAAGACAACGTCGCTTTGCGCCTTGGCGCGAAACAGCGAAACACCGAGCCAGATCAGATACAGCGCACCGACCAGCTTGACCGCCATGTAAAGCACCGGCACGGCATGGAACAGCACCGACAGGCCGACAGCGGCGGCGAAGACATGAACGTAGCCGCCAAGATGGATGCCGAGCGCCGCCATCAGGCCCGACCAGCGGCCGCGCGCCATGGTTTGCGCAGCGGCATAGAGCATGGCGGGGCCGGGGATATAGGCGAAGATCGCCGTGGTGGCGAAAAAGGCGACAAGCAGTTCGGTTGACGGCATTACCTTGCTCCTGTCGCCGGTTGGCCGGCAGGCCGACTGAAACGTGACGTTTGCGGCGGCACTGTGGCGCTCATCCAACCGCCCCGCCACCTGCTTTATCGACAGGCCTGCCGGCCTCCCCTATAAGGGCCGGAATCGGCAAGCAACGGCAAGTCAGGGCGTACTAATATGATCATCGTCACGGGCGGCGCCGGCATGATCGGTTCCAACATCGTCGCCGCGCTCAACGCCGACGGTTTCAGCGACATCCTCGTCGTCGACGACCTCACCGACGGCCACAAGATCGCCAATCTCGCCGACCTCGAGATCGCCGACTATCTCGACAAGGACGACTTTCTGGCGCGGATGGAGGCCGGTGACCTCGGCCGCATCGAGGCGGTTTTCCACCAGGGTGCCTGCTCGACCACCACCGAATGGAACGGCAAGTTCATGATGGAGGGCAACTACACCTATTCGAAGCACCTGCTGCACGCCTGCCTGGCCTTGCGCGTACCCTTCCTCTATGCCTCGTCCGCTTCGGTCTATGGCGGCGGCGCCGAGTTTCGCGAGGAGCCGGAATGCGAGCGGCCGCTGAACGTCTATGCCTATTCGAAAAAGCTGTTCGACGACTATGTCCGCCGCACCGTTTTCGATACCGACCATTCGCCGGTGGCGGGCCTGCGTTATTTCAACGTCTACGGTCCGCGCGAGGCGCATAAGGGCGCCATGGCCTCTGTCGCCTTCCATTTGTTCAACCAGGTCGAACGCGGCGAAAACCCCAAGCTGTTCGGCGCCTATGGCGGTTTCGGGCCCGGCGAGCAGAGCCGCGACTTCATCCATGTCGGCGATGTCGCCGACGTCAATCTGTGGCTGTGGAAACGCGGTTCCAGCGGCATCTTCAACTGCGGTACCGGCAAGGCCCAGCCGTTTCGCGCCATTGCCGAAACGGTGATCGATACGCTCGGCAAGGGCCAGATCGAATTCATCGAGTTTCCCGACCACCTCAAGGGCAGCTACCAGAGCTTTACGCAAGCTGATATGTCCCGCTTGCGCGCAGCCGGTTACAATGGCCAGTTCCGCACAGTGGAAACCGGCGTCAGAGACTATGTCGAATGGCTGAAAGCCCAACGATCCTCGTGATCGGCCCACGCTGGGTGGGCGACATGGTGATGGCGCAGTGCCTGTTCCAGGCGCTGAGGGAGCTTCATCCGAACGCCGCCATCGACGTGCTGGCGCCGGGGTGGGCAGCACCGCTGGTCAAGCGCATGCCCGAAATCCGCCAGCAGATCGACCTGCCGCTGCCATCCGGCGCGTTCGAATTCCGCGTCCGAAGGCGCTTCGGCCGCCTGCTGCGCGGCCGCTACGACATGGCCTTTGTCCTACCGGGAAGCTGGAAGTCGGCGCTGATCCCGTTCTTTGCCGGCATTCCGCGCCGTGTCGGCCATCTCAAGGAAATGCGCTACGGGCTGCTGACCGACATCGTGCCGTTGCCCGATCGCCTGAAACGGCGCACCGCGCAGGCCTATTTCAGCCTTGCCCGCGGCGGCGCCTTCCAGGCGCCGAAGCTCGCTGTCGATCAAGCCAGCCAGGCGGCACTGCTCAGCCGTTTCGGGCTGACGGCGGGGAAATTCGTGGCACTGATGCCCGGCGCAGAATTCGGCCCGGCCAAGCGCTGGCCGAGCGAACACTATGCCGGCCTTGCCCGCGAGATGATGGCCAAAGGGTTTGGCGTCGCGCTGTTCGGATCGAAGAACGACGCTGAGGTGACGGCTGAAATCGCAGCGCAGGCGCCGGGCGCCTCCGACCTTGCCGGCCAGACGCGGCTGGAGGATGCCATCGACCTGATCGCCGCGGCGAGGCTCGCCGTCTCCAACGACAGCGGGCTGATGCATGTCGCCGCCGCCGTCGGCACGCCGGTCGTCGCCGTCTACGGCTCGACCTCGCCCGACAACACGCCGCCGCTCGCCGAGCGCCGCGAACTGGTCTGGCTCGGCCTGTCCTGTTCGCCCTGCCACAAAAAAATCTGCCCGCTCGGTCATCTCAACTGCCTGAAGACGTTGGAGGTCGAACGTGTCGTGGCGGCGGCGGAGCGGCTGCTGGAAATGCCGGCCGCCGCATGAAGGTGCTGATCGTCAAGACGTCGTCGATGGGCGACGTCATCCACACCTTTCCCGCAGTCGAGGACGCGCACCGCGCTCGCCCGGATATTTCCTTCCACTGGTGCGTGGAAGAGGCCTTTGCCGGCATCGCGGCGCTGCATCCAGCCATCCAAACCATCCACAGCGTGGCGATCCGGCGCTGGCGCGGGAAGCTGCTCGAGCCCGGCACATGGCGGGAAGTGGTCGGCCTGCGCAGCGCCTTGCGCGCGTCCCGCTACGACCTCGTCCTCGATGCACAAGGCTTGCTGAAATCGGCGCTGGTGGCGCGGCTGACGGCAGCACCGATCGCCGGCTTCGACCGCTCGAGCGCCCGCGAGCCTTCGGCGAGCCTGTTTTATGGCCATCGCTACGCGGTGCCGGTCGGCCTGCATGCCATCGAGCGCACGAGACGCCTGTTCGGGCTGGCGCTCGGCTACGAGCCGGATTTTGCCCGGCTCGAATCGGGGATCGTGCCGCCAGCCGGAAAATCGACTTTTGTCGGCGAAAAGACAGCCTTCCTGCTGCACGGCACCAGCCGCGAGGACAAGAAATGGCCGGTTGCGGACTGGATCGAAATCGCCAGGCTTCTCGTGGCACGAGAGATGACCCCGGTCACCACCTGGTCGAACGACCGGGAACAGGCGGTTGCCGAAGCGATCGCCCGCGCCGTTTCGCAAACCGTGGTGGTTCCCAGATCGCCGCTTGCCGAGATCGCCGCCGTCATCGGCAGCTCGACGCTGGTCATCGGTGCCGACACCGGCCTGACCCATCTCGCCAGCGCCTTCGGCGTGCCGACGGTGGCTGTATTCCTGGCGACGGAGCCCGGCCTGACCGGCCCGCGCGGGCCGTTCGCATCGACACTACTGGCCGCGCCTGGCCGCAGCGTCACGCCGCCGGCGGTAATGGCGGAAGCTGAGAGATTGCTGGCGCTTAAATTACAAGGCGCTGTATAGGACCTTTTCAGAATTCGCTCTGGCGAGTCGAATAGCGTGGTTTTCGAGAACCGGAGCGGAGCGTACTTAAAGTACGTGAGCACCGGAAGCGCAGAAAACCGCGCTAGTCGGCCGCCAGAGTAGAATTATCAAAAGGTTCTAAATGAATTGCACCTGGACGATCTCGTAGCCCCTGGCGCCGCCCGGTGCGTTGACCTCGATGGCATCGCCGACTTCCTTGCCGATCAGGGCGCGCGCGATCGGCGAGGAGATCGAGATGCGGCCGGACTTCACGTCGGCCTCCTGGTCGCCGACGATCTGGTAGGTCTTTTTCTCCTCGGTATCCTCGTCGACCAGCACCACGGTGGCACCGAACTTGACCTTGTCGCCGCTGAGCTTGGTGACGTCGATCACCTCGGCCCGCGCGATCAGGTCCTCGAGTTCGTTGACCCGGCCCTCATTGAGGCTCTGTGCCTCTTTTGCCGCGTGATATTCGGCATTTTCGGAGAGGTCGCCATGCGAGCGCGCTTCGGAAATCGCCTCGATGATACGCGGCCGCTCCTGTTGCTGGCGCCAGCGCAGTTCTTCCTTCAATGACGCGAACCCCTCGCCTGTCATCGGGACCTTGTTCATAATGCCTGACCTTTCCTGCCGCCGCCCCCGTAATCGGGAGCGACCTTGTCGATGGTACAAAAAGAAAACGGTCCGGCAGCCTCGCTAACGGAACCGTCTCACCACAATCTTTGCAAGATATAGCAATCTTCGCGGGTTTTTCACGTCCAAAAAGTCGGATTTTGAAAAATCATCCACCGATTGCGCGGCTGACCTAACGTCAAGGAGCGCATCACGTGTACCGTGATGCCAAATTCCAGTTCGGAGCAGCATGCGAGCACAGCAAAAAACCGGCTGCGATCGCCGCAGCCGGTATGAGCAGCGTCCGGAGGTCGGATCAGCTCCTCATGAAATGATCGATCTGCTCCGACAGCATGCCGTATTCGCGAGATCCCTTGCCCGTGCGCTTCTCGATTTCGCGGAGCTGTTCCTGGGCGCCGGCAAGATCGCCGATCTGCAGGTGCGCCTCGCCGAGATATTCGCGTACCAGCGTGTAGTTCGGGTCGATGCGCAGCGCTTCCTCGTAATAGCCGAGGCCGACGGTGACGCGGCCGGAATGGCGGTGCGAATAGCCGAGATAGTTGAGGATGCGCGGGTCCTGCTTGTTGGCGGCGAGGCTGAGCACGGCGATCGCCTCGTCATAGCGTCCATCCATCGCCAGCGCGCGACCGGCATCATAGATGCTGTCGTCATCCAGCATACCTTGCTTCGGCGAGACACATTTCTTCTGCTTCTTGTCCCAGGCCTCCCCCTTCTTGCACTGGCTCTGGCCGCCGCCGCCATTGCCGCCGCCGCCGCCACCACCTCCCCCGCCTTCACCAGCCGAAAACGCCGGAGCCGCAATCAGCGGCAGGGCGGCAATGGCCATGGCGTAAATCAGCAATCGTCTGCGCATTACACTCTCCTTTGAACCTGACAATGCAACACTAACGCCGGGCCAAAGCCGTTTCGTCCCGGAAAATGTCGTCCTATCTCAAAACCGCGATCTCTCCCAGCAAGGCCATCTTATTCCGGGAAGAGAGGGCATCATAAATCATGGTTCACGATTAACGCCCACGCGCAAGAGAACGTGACGAGCGCTGCAAATCCGCTATCATCGGGCCGACCGAGCACGAAGCAGGGAGACGGCCGGTGCAGCAACGCGTTGAACGAGACTGGGAGCTTTCGATCGGTCCCGACACCGTGCGCCTGTTCATCCTGAAGGCGAAGGCGCTCAGCGCCGCCGTCAACGAAGACTATGCCGACGGCGCCGAGCACGAGGTAGAGCTCGACGGCAACGCGCACGACAACCACCATCATGACGGCCTTGCCGAGGAAAGCTCCGAAGATCTCACCGAGGAAGAACTGCGCGAGCTGATCGACGATCTCAATGTCGACGAAGCGGCCGAACTGATTGCGTTGGCCTGGGTTGGCCGCGGCGACTATGACGCGACGGAATGGACGGACGCGCTGACCGCCGCCCGCGAGCGCGCCAACAAGCGCACGGCAAAATATCTACTCGGCATGCCGCTGCTGGCGGACTGGCTCGAGGAGGGGCTGGAAGCGATCGGCGCGTAACAGCGCGGTTACCGATTGTGATCGCCAGCCCCCCTCGCCCAAGGCAACTTCCCTGCATTCTGGCCGTTGCGATACAATGGCGGCGTTTGGCTTTTTCAGATTGGGCAGATTGCTGCTGGCCGTTGCGGCTACGCCGCTGGCGGGACCCGTTTCAGCCAAGGCGCCCGAGTTGCCGCCAACCGCACCGGTTCCGCAACTCAACCAGCAAGTCACTCCGCCAGCACCAACCGAGATCCCGGTCCCCGAACCACGCCCCGCTCCGGAGGCTGAGCGGCCCAAAAACGGTCAGCCTCAAAACGATCAGCCCCAAAATGGCCAGTCCAGGACCGAGCAGCCGAAGCCGCCGGCGATCGCACCACAGCCGCCTGAAAAGCCGGCGCAGGCCGAGCCGCCGGCAAACCCATCGGTCGCGCCACCAAACCCGGCCGAGGCAGACAAAAAGGCGGAGCAAGAAATCCTTCCCGATCCTCGATCGGTCGCAATTGCCGAGAAAGAAATGCCGGCCGAGGAATTGGCCTGCCGCAGGCGGCTGAAATCGATGGGCGTCGATTTCGCGGAGCGCAAGCCCGAGCGCGATGCGGCGGTCGGTTGCTCGATCCCCTACCCGATCGTGCTGAAGACGCTCGGCAAATCCATCGCCATCGGTCCGGAGCCCGAGCTCAATTGCCAGATGGCCGAGGCCGCCGCACGCTTTGCTGCTGCCGTCATCCAGCCTGCGGCCAAAGCGGAGTTTGGCGAGGACCTCAAATCGATCGGCCAGGCCTCCGCCTTCGTCTGCCGGTCGCGCAATGGTGGCGGCAAATTGTCGGAGCACGCCTTCGGCAATGCGCTCGATATCGCCAGCTTCAAGCTTTCGGACGGGAAGGAGATCGATGTCGGCCCGGCGCCGCCAGAAAAGGACGCGAAATTCCTGGACACAGTGCGCAAGGCAGCCTGCGGACCGTTCAAGACCGTGCTTGGCCCCGGCAGCGACGCCGATCATTCGCAGCATCTCCACTTCGACCTCGAACCGCGCCGCAATGGCGGCACGTTTTGCCAATGACGCGGGTCGTGATAATGGGCGCCGCAATTTGGCCGCAGGCGTGAACGGCGCCGCTGATTTTTCCTTTACTCTTCAGGTTTAGAGTCTGTGCCATCTGGGGACAGGAACCCTTCCGATGGCCGGGCTAATTCGCGCTGCGCTTGTCGCTGCGCGGCACACAGGACGCGCGCGCATGGCCGGCAGGCTTGCCGTCGTGCTTGCCATTGCGGCGGTCTCCGCCTGCAACACCGGCAGCGTGCTGTCGCTGCAGCCGGCCGTCGACGTCGGCAGCCAGACCGCTGCCGTTCCGCCCTATTCCGGCCAGCAAGATTCCGGCCTGCAAGATTCCGGCATGCAGCGCCTCGTCCCATCCAACCCCTATATGACGGCCGCCTATCCGCGCATGGACAATCCGATGTCGCCGGCCGAACAGATGCCGGCCGCAGAGATCGATTGCCGCAAGGAGCTGAAACGCCTCGGCGTCGTCTACACCGACGTCGCGCCGATCCATGAAGGCCAATGCGGCATCGATTATCCGGTCAGGGTCTCGGCCATCGGCAGCGTCGCGCTGAAGCCGGCCGCGACGCTGACCTGCGACATGGCCGCCAGCTTTGCCGGCTGGACCAGGAATGAACTCGTCCCGTCGGCCCGCTGGCGCTATTTTTCAGGCGTCAAGACCATCCACCAGGGCTCGAGCTATTCCTGCCGCAGGATCGCCGGCGAAGGTGTTTTGTCGGAACACGGCAAGGGCAATGCGCTCGACGTGATGAGCATCGAGCTTAACAATGGCGACGACATCGACGTCCGCAAGCCCGGCCTGTTCGCCTTCCGCATGCGCGGCTTCCTCAACAATGTGCGGGCCGACGGCTGCCAGTATTTCACCACCGTGCTCGGCCCCGGCTACAACTACGACCACCGCAACCATTTCCATTTCGACATCAAGAATCGCAAGAACGGCTACCGCGCCTGCCGCTGACCGTTCCGGTTTTCAGATGAAATGCGACAAGTTATTTCGTGCAACAGCGCCTGGATCAGCCGCGTTGTGTGCCGCCGGTGGAAGCCATGCTGCGCCACCAGGTCCTGGACGTGCCACAAGTTTCTGTCGCGGATTCCGCTTTCCTCGAGCATGCTGACGGTGCGGAACAGATACTGCGCGGACGAACCCCAATGTCCGGCTGCCCGCGCCAGCGTCTGCGTCCAGATCAGCGAGCCGTAGGCAAAGACCCAGAGCGCTTTGGCGCCGGTATTCCAGAAGCAGCTGCTCGACAAGATCATCGAACTCCGCGTCGCTATGCTCGGTCGTCCCCGGCTCGGGGCCGGGATCCGGCTCGACCCGTTCGACCAGCGCGATAAGGTCGGCGGTCAACGCCATGGCAGTGCCGCGCGCCGGTTTACCCTCCATCACGCCCTCATTCGTGCTAGCCGGTTCTACGCCATTTCATGCTAAAATATGAGGATAGACCGGCTGCGCGCCGCTTGCCAAGGATTTCGACGGCCCGACGGGCCTGCCAGTTCGAGCCAATGCATGAGCCAACGAAGCCTTCGACGACGTGCAACGACCTGGCTGGTGGCATGCTGTGCCGCTTATCTTTCGCTCGCCTATTTCGCCGCGCCTGAGTTCTGGACGTTACGGGACCGCAATTTTCGCAATCAGCAATTCGAGATGGTGACGCACACGCCGCAAGGCATTCCGGGCGATCCGATCAATGTCGGCCTTGTCGGCACCAAGAAGGAGCTTGTCCATGCTTTTGCCGTCGCCGGCTGGGATACGGCAGACGCGGTCTCGCTGAAGACGGCGATCGAGATCGGCGAAAGCGTGCTGTTTGACCGCCCCTATCCCGACGCGCCGGTCAGCCGGCTGCTGTTCGAAGGCCGCGCCCAGGACCTAGCCTTCGAAAAGCCGGTCGGCGACAGCGCCGACCGGCGCCACCACGTCCGCTTCTGGCAGACCGCTGCGACCGGAGACGACGGCCGGCCGCTTTGGCTTGGCTCGGCAAGCTTTGACCGCGGCGTCGGCCTCAGCCATGACACCGGCGCGATCACTCATCACATCGGCCCCGACATCGACGCCGAGCGCGATGGGCTGATGCGCGACCTGTCCGCCGCCGGCATGCTGATCTCGACCAGCGACATACCAGGGGTCGGCGCCACAAAGACCGGGCGCAACGGCGAAGGCGATCCCTATTTCACCGACGGCAAGGCCATCATCGGCGTACTGCTGCAACTGCCGTAGGCGCGCAATCGGCCCGTCTGACAGCCATTTCGCCCGATGGGCTCAGGGGACGGTGATCACGATCTTGCCGAACGGTCCGGTCTCCAGACGCTCGAATGCCTGCGACACCTCGTCGAAGCCAAACACCCTGTCGATCACCGGCCTGATCGCGAGCGTCTCGATCGCCTGGTTCATTCGTTCGAAGGCGCGGCGGTGGCCGATCGATATGCCCTGCACGACGATCCGGTTGCGCAGGAACGGAATGATCGGGAAACTGAGCTCCATGCTGCCGAGAAGGCCGATGAGCGACAGCCTGCCGTCGGCGCCCAGCGCATTGAGCGAGCGCCGCGCATTGTCGCCGCCGACCATCTCCAGCACGTGCCTGACGCCGGCGCCGTCTGTCAGCTCGCGGGCGACCTCGTCCCATGCCGGATGGCTGCGATAATTGATCCCCTTCCAGGCGCCGAGCGCTTCTGCCCGCTCGAGCTTCTCGTCGCTGCTCGAGGTGACGATGGCGCGCAGGCCGAAAGCGGCGGCGAACTGCAGCGCAAACAGCGACACGCCGCCGGTGCCCTGGATGAGAACGGTCTCACCCGGGATAGGCTTGGCCGCCTCGACCAGCGCGAACCACGCCGTCAGCGCCGCGATCGGCAGCGTCGATGCCTCGACATCGCTGAGCGACGGCGGCGCCGCCACGGCGGCATCCTCGTGAAAGAGCACATGCTCGGACAGCATGCCGGGCAGTGACGAACCAAGCGTATGCTTGTGCAGCACCGGCGGGGCGTTGCCGTCCGGCCAGTCGGCGATCACCTGACCGAGCACGCGCTGCCCGATGCCGAAGCGGCTGACTTCGCTGCCGGTGGCGACAACTTCGCCAACCGCGTCCGATGTCGGCACGAACGGCAAGCTGAGGTCCGGTATCAGCACGCCATCGACGATCATCCTGTCCTTGTAAGTCAGCGATACCGCTGTGACGCGTACCAGAAGATCATGCGGCCCGGGTCGGGGCAGCTTTCCCTCGGCCGGCTTCAAACTGGACAGGCCGAAACCGGTCATCTGCCAGGATCTGTTTTGGGTGCTCATTTGGTTCGCGCTCCGTGGTTGATGGTGCGCGAGACATTTATGCCGTTTCACTATGGAGAAAAGTGCTTCCATGTGGCATGTTATGCAACAGATTAAGGAGCAAAACTCTACAATAGGAGCGCTTCATTGGAATCGGCCGATTTGCAAGGCATCGTCGCATTCGTTCACGCGGTGGAGGCCGGCAGCTTCACCGGCGCCGGCGCGCGGCTGCATGTCACGAAATCGGCGGTCGGCAAGTCGATCGCGCAGCTGGAACAGCGATTGGGCGTTCGCCTGCTCAACCGCACCACCCGCAGCCTGAGCCCGACCAGTGAGGGCCTGAGCTATTACGAAGCCTGCGTCAGGGCACTGGCCGAGATCGAAGCCGCGCAGTCACTGCTGGCTTCGCGCAAGCAGGTGCCTTCCGGGCGGCTGCGCGTCGACCTGCCTTTGGCCTTCGGCCGGCGGTGCGTCGCCCCGGTTCTGTTCGACATTTCCAAAAAATTCCCGGACCTGACGATGGAAATCTCGTTCAACGACCGGCGCGTCGACCTGATCGAGGAAGGCATCGACCTGGCGGTGCGTATGGGCGACCTCGACGACAGCTTGTCGATCGCCGCGCGCCGCATCTATGCCCAACGTTCGGCCATCTGCGCCGCCCCCGCCTATCTCGACGCCCATGGCAGGCCGCTATCGATCGAGGACCTGGCCAGGCACAGCCTCATCGGCTACGGCCGCGACGGCACGGTCCACCCCTGGACCGTCAGGCATGTCGACGGCCGTCTCGAAAAATTCGCGCCCAAGGCGCGGCTGGTGCTCGGCCACGGCGAACCGATGCTCGATGCGGTACTGGCCGGCTGCGGCATCGTCTATCTGCCGACATGGCTGACGGCCGACAGCATCAGGCGCGGCGAGCTCGAAATGGTTCTGTCGGACTGTCTTGTCGAAAACACCGTGGTGCATGCCATCTGGCCGGTAACACGCAATCTCGCGCCAAAGGTGCGCGTCGTCGTCGACGCCCTGATCGAGCATTTTTCCGCGCCGCCCTGGGATGCGGCATGGATGCCGCCTGATTGCCCGGCTCGCTAAATTTAAAAAGCGCGACCGTCCTATTTTCGAAAACCGCGCGGCAATGCTATGGACCCGGCATGCTTTATGCTGAAATTGCCATCGTGGTCGTCCTCATCTGCGTGAACGGCCTTCTGTCGATGTCCGAACTCGCCATCGTCTCGTCGCGGCCGGCGCGCCTCAAGACGATGATCGACCGCAACGTCAAGGGCGCCGGCCGGGCCCTGGCGCTCGGCGCCAATCCGGGAAAATTCCTGTCCTCGGTGCAGATCGGCATCACTTTGGTCGGCGTCTTGTCCGGTGCCTTTTCCGGCGCCACGCTCGGCGAGCGGCTGGCCACCTCCCTGGCGTCGGCCGGCATCCGCGAAAGCCTCGCCGATCCGCTCGGCGTCGGCATCGTCGTCGCCCTCATCACCTATGGCTCGCTGATCATCGGCGAACTGGTGCCCAAGCAGATCGCATTGCGCGACCCCGAACGGGTAGCCGTCAGGGTCGCCCCGGCAATGACCATCCTCGCCAGCGTCTCGGCGCCGCTGGTCTTCCTGCTCGATTTTTCCGGCCGCGCCCTCCTGTGGCTGCTTGGCCAGCGCGGCCAGAGCGAGGACAAGGTCACCGACGAGGAGATCAAGATGCTGGTCGCCGAAGCCGAGCACCACGGCACCATCGAATCCGACGAACGGCGGATGATCGCCGGCGTCATGCGGCTCGGCGACCGTGCCGTGCGCGCGGTGATGACGCCGCGCACCGAGGTCGACTGGATCAATCTGCAATCCGACGAGGCGGCCATCAGGAAGCTGCTGATGGACACCCAGCATTCGCGCCTGCCGGCCGGCGACGGCGGCGTCGACGCCATGATCGGCGTCGTCCAGACCCGCGACGTGCTGGCCGCAATGCTCGGCGGCCGCGCTCTCGACCCGCGCCGGCACGTGCGCGCCGCGCCAATCGTGCATGACCAGGCCGACGCGCTGGACGTGCTTGCGACGCTGAAGGAATCGGACGTGCCGATGGCGCTGGTGCATGACGAATACGGCCATTTCGAAGGCATCGTCACCCCGGCCGACATTCTGGAAGCGATCACCGGCGTCTTCCGTTCCGACCTCGACGCCGGCGACGAGGAAAACGCCGTCAAGCGCGAGGACGGCTCATGGCTGCTCGCCGGCTATATGCAGGCCGACGAGATGGCGGAGGTCCTCGGCATCGACCTGCCCGAGAACCGCGACTACGAAACCGTCGCCGGCTATGTGCTGTCGCATTTGCACCATCTGCCGGCGACCGGCGAATGTGTCGACGCGCAAGGCTGGCGCTTCGAGGTCGTCGACCTCGACGGCCGCCGCATCGACAAGCTCATCGCCACCCGCCTGCCCGGCCGCCACCGCGAGGTCGTGCGGTAACGATCGACGCGACTTATGGGCTATATGCTCGCGGCGACACCGCTCGCACAGTCAAAGTTGATTGGGAATACCGCCTATGGTCGACCACCTTTTCGCCGACCCATATCTCGCTGCCGTCTACGATGCCTGGCACCCGAGATCTGCGCGCGACGACTATGATTTCTACCTGCCCCGCATTCTAACAGCAGACGCGGTGCTTGATGTCGGATGTGGAACGGGCACCCTCCTTCACGAGGCACGCCTGGCCGGACATTCAGGGCGGCTCTGCGGCATCGACCCAGCACCCGGCGTGTTGAATCGCGCACGAACACGCGCGGATATCGAATGGGTTCTCGGCGATCTCCAATCGGCCGGCTGGACAGCTGAGTTTGATCTCATTGTGATGACGGGGCACGCATTCCAGGCCCTTGTCAGCGACGAAGACCTGAGGGATTTCATGGCGGCTGTCCGACACGCCCTTGTGCCAGGCGGATGCTTCGCGTTCGAAACGCGGAACCCTTCGGTGCGGGCGTGGGAGCACTGGACACCCGAAAATGCGGTCGTCGTTGAGCTGCCTGACGGGTCGCTGGTGCAGATCACAACAGAGGTGATCATGCCGTTCGATGGACAGACGGTGACATTCACCCACAGGTTCGGCGGAAAGCATCCGAGCCTTCCGCAAGTTAGTCGCAGCACCTTGCGATTCTTCGAGACGGACGCCTTATCGAGCCTGCTGGGGAACGCGGGGCTACGGATCGAACAGCAATTCGGCGGCTTTGACGGCAGCCCACTTGGCCCTTCGAGCCCAGAGATCATCACGTTCGCGATGGGATGAAAAGGAGCATCCGCTCTCCAGCCCTGCAAGCAACGACAACTCGCGGACCCATTGCGGACGTGGAGCCGTATTTCGCGGGGACTGCTGCCGACCGTAGGCTAGGGCCAAACTTGGCAATTCAATCGATCGCCTCGATGCCTTGTGCCTTCAGCCGTTCGAGATGGTCCTTCATCTCTTTCAGCCGCTCGGGGGAGTGGCCCTGCCACTCGGTGACCTCGCCCGTGATCCTGAGCGGCTCGCGGCAGCGATAGGACTGCGTCGGATTGCCGAGAAATTTCTTGTCCGTAAGATTGGGGTCGTCCATGACCGGGCCGGTTGGTTCCACGATGTAGATCCTTTCGCGTCCGTCACCGGCGGCCAGTTCTGCACCCCAGATAGCGGCATCCAGAGTGCCGGTTAGATAGACCCAGGCTGCCTGCTTTCGCGCCCCGTAATTGGAGCTGTAACCGGCTTCGATCAGGTCTCCCGGTTTAAGGTCGGCCCGGGTGCCGTGGTAGAATTGGCGCGGCTTGTCGGGGGCTGTCATCGGCTCATCCTCGCTGTCTCAGGCGTCATGGTGTTGTGGTGCGCACTATTTCATGCACGTCATCGAATCAACCGTCTGGCCGTTCGGTTATCGGACGTCCCCCCATTCCGGTCGTCCCGCCCAAAGCACGCTTCCGGTCGGCTGCCGGTGCGGGTATTATCGGCGCCCTGAACGTCGCTATGGTGGAAAAATGGATCTGCAAACCTTCAGGGATTCGATTGCAAAACCACAGCCGCCAGCCGGCTTGAGCCCTGCCCTGCAGGCGTTGTGGTGGGATGCAAAGGGCGATTGGACTAAGGCGCACGAGTGCGCGCAGCAGCGCGACAATACGGCGGGCATGCACGTGCATGCCTATCTCCACCGCAAGGAAGGCGACCAGTCGAATGCGGAATATTGGTATCGCCGCAGCAACGCGGCGCCGTCGACCTTAACGCTTGACGAGGAATGGCAAGAGTTGGCACGTACACTTTTGCAGCAAAGCTGACGCTTGCTCAGTCATCGTAAAATGGCCGGTCCTGCATCCACTCTCCGGGGTTTCAGCTGGCGCCCTGTGGCTTGTCCCTGCCGTTCCATTCCGCATTGCGCGCCTGCGCCTCTTCGGCGATCAGCTTGAACTCCCGCATCTTCGTAGCTTCGATGGCAAATGCGCGGCTTGGCAGGACGCCAGGGTCCTCCTGACTGTTCTGAAACTGAAAACGGGCCTCCAGTTCGGCCCATATTCGCTCGGGTGCCGTATCCTTGCTGGCAAGCAGCGCAACGACCAGCGCCAGAGTCTCGCGCTGGGCGTTCAGCCGCCCTTCGATCTCTTCATTCGGCAATTCGGACATGCGGGTCGCTTCCGGTTTCTGGCTCAACGGCAAAATCGCACCCTTGTTCCGGAATTCGGGGCTGGCGCGGTCCGGCTGGGCAGCAAATGCTCGCAATCGCAATCGAGATGATCTCTCCTCCTCGATCCTGTTGACTCGGGCCGATGGCACTTTTCGCGCCGCTTGCGTCCAGCCTCTTCGAATGCAGCATGCGGACAAATCTTGAGAGCCTGAGCAAATTCTGCCCCGCAACGATCAAAGCCTGTCATCGGGAACGACCATAGGCTGCTGCGAGCACCGGAACAGCTGCGAAGCCTTGGCGTTGTTGGCATCTGGCATCTCGAGCGGACGCTATGAAACCTTCTGATTTTTAAGCCGTTATCGCCGGATGCCCCAAGCTAAATTCAAGCTGAAATCGGTTGATGGCGCCCAATCGCGCGATGCCGAGAAGTCGCGCCAGACGACTGTCGAGGTCGCGTCCGAGGTCGTCGGCAAGCCCGCGCCGCCGCCGGATGTCACCGAACCCGATCCTAAGCTGACACCTGAAGAGGCCGAGCGGGCGCGCAAGAGATATCTGCTTAAGCGCTTCTGGATCAGCGCCCGCGGTTACTGGAGCGGCAGTGGCGACAGGGTCGCCTGGCCGTTGACGATCGGGCTGTTGGTCCTGATCGTCGCCAATGTCGGCTTCCAGTATGGGATCAATGTCTGGAATCGCGCAATTTTCGACGCCATTGAGCAACGCAATGCCCACACCGTATATTGGCTGAGCGCCGTATTCCTGCCACTCGTGCTCGGAAGCGCCAGCCTTGTGGTGGCACAAGTCTTCTTTCGCATGAAGATACAGCGCCGCTGGCGTTCCTGGCTCACCACGGCGGTCATCGCGCGTTGGCTGGCAAGCGGCCGCTACTATCAGCTGAACCTCGTCGGCGGCGACCACAGCAACCCCGAAGCCCGCATCGCCGAGGATTTGCGGATTGCCACCGAATCGCCGGTCGATTTCATTGCCGGTGTCATCGTCGCATTTCTGTCGGCCTCGACCTTCATCGTGGTGCTGTGGACGATCGGCGGCGCCCTGACCCTGACGATTGCAGGTTCGACCGTCACCATTCCCGGCTTCCTGGTCATCACCGCAGTGCTCTATGCCGCGATCACGTCCACTTCGATGGCGGTCATCGGCCGCCATTTCGTCCACCTCTCCGGAGAAAAAAATCAGGCGGAAGCCGAGTTCCGCTACTCGCTGACGCGCGTGCGGGAAAACGGCGAGAGTATCGCATTGCTCGGCGGCGAGGAGGAGGAGCGCAGCGGCATGGACAAGACATTCGCCCATGTGCTCAGGCAATGGGCGCTCCTTGCAGGCCAGCACATGCGCACGGCATTGGTGTCCCAAGGGTCGAGCCTGTTTGCGCCTGTCGTGCCGGTTTTGCTTTGCGCTCCAAAGTTCCTCGAAGGCAGCATGACACTTGGGCAGGTCATGCAGGCTGCCTCGGCCTTTGCCATCGTGCAGGGCGCGTTCGGGTGGCTGGTCGACAACTATCCCCGTCTCGCCGATTGGAATGCCTCTGCACGGCGCATCGCCTCGCTGATGATGTCGCTCGACGGGCTCGAGCGGGCGGAACAGAGCAACACGCTGGGACGCATAAAGCGCGGCGAGACCGGCAGCGATGCGATGCTCAGCCTGAACAATCTATCCGTGTCGCTCGACGACGGCACCGCCGTGGTCAAGGAAACCGAGGTCGTGATCGAACCAGGCGAGCGGGTGCTCGTCGCCGGCGAATCCGGCTCGGGCAAGAGTACACTGGTGCGGGCCATCGCCGGTCTGTGGCCATGGGGTAGCGGCAGCGTCAACATCCGCGCCGACAGACGGCTGTTCATGTTGCCGCAACGGCCTTACATCCCGACCGGGACCCTTCGCCGCGCTGTCGCCTATCCAGGCGCCGCCGACAGCTGGACGCTGGATAAGATCAAGGCTGCGCTCGACAAGGTGGGACTCGACTACCTCAACGACAGGATTGAGGAGGACGCCCCATGGGACCAGACCTTGTCGGGTGGCGAAAAGCAGCGCCTCGCCTTCGCGCGTCTTCTGCTGCACCGCCCCGATATCATCGTGCTGGACGAGGCAACGTCGGCACTCGATGAGAAGAGCCAGGACAACATGATGCAGATGATCATTCGCGAATTGCCGAAGGTCACCATCATAAGCGTAGCGCATCGCGCCGAGCTGGAAGCTTTCCACAGCCGCAAGATCACATTGGAGCGGCACAAGGGCGGCGCAAAACTCGTCAGCGATATCGAACTCGTCCCGCGCAAGGACAGACGGAACTTGCTCATGCGCCTTCTGAGGCAACGGCGCGCCAACGGAAAGCCAGCGTGACCTTGAGCAAAGCGGCGCGGCCCTACCCAAAAAGTGAGGCCGCCGGTCGGACTAGGCGGATCTCCGGTTCGAGTCACTGCCCGCATCTGGTCCTGAAAGCACCAGCCGTGGTACCTTGGTTCCGGGCAGTTGCTGTCGGAACATCGATGGCACGAGCGCATTTCCATGCCCGGTGCAACGCCGAGGCCAGCTGTGAAAAACCCGGGTTGATTTTCAAAAGCCCAGATTGATTTCGAAAGCAAAGGGACCAGCAATGACAATCGCCAAGAATACGATCTGCCTTTGGTACGACAAGGACGCCGAGGCTGCGGCCCGCTTCTATGCCGAGACTTTTCCTGACAGCTCGGTGAAATCCGTCCACCGCGCTCCCAGCGACTACCCGTCCGGCAAGGCGGGCGACGTGCTGACGGTCGAGTTCACGGTGGCCGGCATCCCCTGTCTCGGCCTCAATGGCGGCCCCGCGTTCAAACACAACGAAGCCTTCTCCTTCCAGATCGCCACCGACGATCAGCAGGAGACCGATCGCTATTGGAACGCCATAGTCGGCAATGGCGGCCAGGAAAGTGCGTGCGGCTGGTGCAAGGACAAATGGGGCATCTCCTGGCAAATCACGCCGCGCGTGCTGACCGAAGCGATGGCCGCCGGCGGCGATGAAGCAAAGCGCGCATTCGAAGCGATGATGGAGATGAAGAAGATGGACGTTGCGGCGATCGAGGCGGCGCGGCGCGGCTGACAGTTCGGGGTTAGCCCGACGCGAAAAGATCAGGGCAGAGCGGCCGGAAATGCTGCCGGCCCACCTCCAGACAGGCGTGCGATGGTGTTGAACTGCGCTGAGTTTTACGACGCCGAACTGCGGCGGCACAACGAGGTATTCAGGGCTGCGGTCAAGGCGGGAACGCGCGATTGCGTGCTCGATATCGGATGCGGTTCGGGACAATCCTCTCGTGATGCCGCCCGTGTCGCGGTGGAAGGCAGCGTGCTCGGCGTGGACGTATCGGCGCGGATGCTCGAGATCGCCCGGAGCCGTAGCGCCGAAGAAGGATTGCGAAACGTCGCCTTCGAGCGCGGCGATGCGCAATTGCTGGTATTTCCGCCTGCCGGCTTCGATCTGTGCATCAGTCGCTTTGGTGTGATGTTCTTTGCCGATCCGGCGGCGGCGTTCGCCAATATCGGCCGGGCGATGCGACCGGGGGCGCGTCTTGTGTGGATGGTATGGCAGGGCCAGGACCGCAACGAGTGGGCGACTGCCATTCAGCGGGCGATTGCGCCGGGGTCCGCCATATCGGTGGGCGCCGCCACCCCATTTTCACTTGGCGACCCCGCCATCACCGCGGAGATCTTGCGTGCATCCGGCTTTGTTTCGGTCGACTTTGCCGAAGTGCGTGAGCCGGTCTTCTACGGCCAGGACGTCGATGCGGCCTATGACGCTTTGCTTGGCCTGCAACTGGTCAAGGATCCGCTCGCCCGCGCGGATATGGATGTCGACGCGGCGCTACGGCGGTTGCGCGATCTGCTCGACGCGCACTTGACCGCGGACGGTGTGCTTTTCGACTCGCGTGCCTGGATCATCACCGCAGTTCGCGCGAGCCGACAGTCACCGGGCGATTGACCCGTAGACGATCCTTTTCTCTGGGCCTTCCCGTCAGTCCATTTGCGGCGTGACTTCTGAAAGCAGCCAATCCCTGAAAGCCTTGACCTTGCGCTGACGGATCGCCTCCGGCGGGTAGACGAGATAGAAGCTGGAAGGGGATTTCAGGGCGTGGCCGAAGGGGCGGACAAGCCGCCCGGCGGCGAGGTCCGCCGCAACCAGCATGGTCCGACCCAGCACCACCCCCTCGCCTTGTGCGGCCGACTCCATGGCAAAGGTGGCAGAGTCGAAGGTAATCCCGCTCTGCGGGTCCACGCCCTCGACCCCGGCGCTCGCCAGCCAGGTCGCCCAGTCGATCGGAAAGCTGTCACGGATCAGCGTGTGGTGTCTGAGGTCCTGAGGCGTGCGGAGCGGATGCGCACCCTCAAGAAGCTTTGGGCTGCACACTGGAAACACCTCCTCGCCGGTGAGGAACTCCGACGTGAGCCCCGGATAGTTTCCGCTGCCATAACGGACGGCGACATCGATGCCGTCGCCGAGGAAGTTGGTCAGCTTCCCGCTCGTCGAAACCCGCACATCGATGTCGCCATGCGCACGGTGAAAGCGGTAGAGGCGTGGCACCAGCCATCTCCCCGCGAAGCCATCGGAGGTGCTGACGTTCAGTGTCGAGCTCGAATAGCGGGCCGTTGCCGCAGCAGTGGCGGCGGCCAACTGGTCGAGCACCTCGCGCACCGCCCGCGCATAGGGCTCGCCGACGGCGGTCAGGCTCACCGAACGCGTACCGCGCTCGAACAACTGCACACCGAGCTGATCCTCAAGGTTCTTGATCGCCCGGCTGATCGCACCGTGGGTGACATGAAGTTCCTCTGCCGCCTTGGAGAAACTCAACAGGCGCGCCGCAGCTTCGAAGCTCGGCAAGGTGGTGAGGGGAGGCAGCTTCCGGGGCATGGATCGATACCTATGTGTGAGCGATGCTCACACATTGTCGCCGATAAGTCGTTTGTCGTCCAGGCCGGAGAACGGCATGTTTGCTCGCGTAATCAGTCATTCGCCGCCGCTGCAAAAAGCGATTTGATGTGACTGATACTCTCGCTGACGAAAGTCGCGGGGCAACTGCTGAAACCAAAACTGCCGCCACTCTGGGAGAGCACCATGAATGCCAAACGAGTTGAACCCATCGTCGACGTCCTGACTGGCATGGCCGGCCGCATCCTCGCCTCGAGCAGCCGGCGCCGGACCGAGCGCCAGATTGCACGCTTCTCGACCCGCCGGCTCGAAGACCTCGGGTTTGCCCGCGACTGGGACGGCTCGGTCTATCGGCCGTCGGATCACCGCTAAGCCTGAATGAAAGCAACAGCGGACAGGCCGTTCGCCAAAGATCGCTGCCGCAAGGAATTAACGGAGAACGGACATGGCCACCATCCACCCATTCCTCTGGTTCAATACCGACGCCAAGGAGGCCCGCGATTTCTATCTCTCGGTCTTCAGGAACAGCAAAGCGCTCCAGACGCTCGAATACACCGACTGGGTGTCCGGAACCAACAAGACGGTCCCGCATGCCACCTTCGATTTCGAGCTCGAGGGTCTGCACCTTACAGCGCTCAATGCCGGGCCGCAGCCGCCTTTCAACGAGCGGCTCTCACTCTACATCGAGACCAGGGACCAGGCCGAGACCGACTACTACTATGAGGCGCTCACCGCCGGCGGCGGCAGGGAACAACCGTGCGGCTGGCTCACCGACAAGTTCGGCGTCTACTGGCAGGTCATCCCGGAAATCCTGCCGCGGCTCAGTGCCGACCCGGATCGCGAAAAGGTCAACCGCGTCCGGCAGGCGATGTACGGGATGCGCAAGATCATCATCGCCGACCTCGAAGCCGCCTACGACGGCAAAGCTTGACCCTCACCGAAATCGCAAACGAATGGAGACCTCCCATGACATCGCTCGTGGACAGGAAAGTCATCGTCATCGGCGGCAGCTCCGGCATCGGTCTCGGCGTCGCGAAAGCTGCTCTCAATTGCGGAGCGAAGGTCGTGATCGTCAGCCGGTCGCCCGCGAAACTGCAGGCGGCCGAACGGACGCTCAATGCGGGGCACGTGACCAGCTTGGTTGCCGATATGACCGACGAAGCGGACGTCGCTCGCCTGTTCGAGGAGATCGGTCCCTTCGACCACCTGGTATCGACCGCCGGAACACTGCCGCCCGGCGATCCTATCGGCAGTACCGACATGGAAGCTGTGCGAGGCTTCGTCGATAACAAGCTGATTGGGGCCGTCATGCTCTCCAAGCACGCTGTGCGCACCCTGAAGGCCGGTGGCTCCATGACCTTCACCTCGGGTATCAACAAGGATCGGCCACCGGTGCCGGGAGGCTCAGTCGTCTCCGCGATTGCCGGCTCATTCAGCTACTTCGCCCGCGCCCTGGCGCTCGAACTGGCCCCGACGCGCGTCAATGTCGTGTCGCCCGGATGGGTCGACACACCCATGTGGGATATCGTTGGAGAAGCCAAATCCAGCTTCTTTGCCGACATGGCTGCCCGGTTGCCATCGAGAAAAATTCCGACCGCCGCGGACGTCGCCGCCGCCTATGTCTACCTCATGGAAAGCGAGTTCACGACCGGCGAGACAATCCGCATCGATGGCGGCCATAACCTGATCTAGCCGCCATTTGCACGCTGCCTGAATGGCTAGAGCCGGTATGACTGCTAGACCGGCGCACTCCTGCCGAAGGCGACGAACGCCGGCGGATCATGCCGGCGTAGCCCAATCGGGGTTTACATCGGCAGCCAGGTCCCTAGTTTTAGCGTTTCGCGCCGCGCACCCGAGTGCGTGGATGATTGAGGACGGGACCGTGAGCTCTGGCCGGCCCCCCGAAACTTTCAAAGGATGGCTATCATGACACAGGCCAAGAATGGCGACACCGTGCGCATCAATTACAATGGCCGCCTGGCTGACGGCACTCAGTTCGATTCTTCCGGCAACGAACCGCTGCAATTCACGTTGGGTGAAGGACAAGTGATCGCCGGTCTCGAAACCCATGTCGAGGGTATGGAGGTGGGCGCGAAAAGCACCGTCACCATTCCCGCCGACGCCGCCTATGGCCCCCACCGCCCCGAAGCGGTCATGACCGTCGACCGCGCCCGCGTACCAGACAACATCAACGTCGATCTCGGCACTCGATTGCAGGTCAGAACCCCAGAGGGGCGCCCGATGCCGCTAACAGTCGTCGGCGTGGACGACACCAGCGTCAAGCTCGACGGCAATCATCCTTTGGCGGGACGGGATCTGGTGTTCGACGTTGAACTGGTCGAGATCGTTCAGGCGGCGTAGGGCACGGCAAAGCGCGTAACGGCCATGATTTTCGGGTGACGCATTTCGACCGGCGGTTCCGGCGGTGCGTCGCCTGTCGGAGGCAAAGACCGCGGCGGCGGAAATCGTGTAGCGTGCAGCAACCCATAGAGACATTCGGCATCTGGAATGTCCAATTCAATGTCGCAGTCTCGAGGACCTGTGGAAGACCTCGCTTGACAGCCGACTTCTCGTGACCGCAAAGTCTCGTGATGCGGGCGATTGGTTGGAATAGAATTGCGCGTGCCGGGGCAATGGTGCTGATGATCGGCACAAATGTTCCTGGGCCGGCGCGTTCCGACTCGCTCCTTCTCACAAGCCCGTCCCAGCCAGCCAATGTCGGCGATGCGATGCTGGCGGCTGCCAATTATCATGATTCCGGCGACTATGATCGCGACCTTGCCGCTGTGGCGAAGCAGGCAGGCGACTGGGTCGTCAACCGCGCAATGGAGGTGCCTCGCCCCGCACTGGTGCTCGACATCGACGAGACGGCGTTGGCCAACTGGGAAGTGATCACACGTGACAATTTCGGCCGCCCGATCGGCGGCGCCTGCGACATCGCAATCGACGGTCCCTGTGGCTGGGCCGCCTGGGACCAGCTTGCGAAGGATCCGGCCATTGACCCGGTGCTGGAGGTCTTCCGGCAGGCGCAAACGGCGAAAGTCGCGGTGTTCTTCATCACCGGACGTCCGGAGGACCAGCGTCAGGCAACCGAACAGAACCTGCAGTCGGCCGGCTATGCCGGCTACGAGCACCTTTACATGGTCCAGCCTGGGGCCAAATACGGCTCCGCCGCAGATTTCAAGGCACCCATAAGGGCCGAAATCGAAAAGGCCGGCTACACGATAATTGCCAATGTCGGTGACCAGCCATCCGACCTGTTCGGCGGGCATGCCGAGAAGCTGTTCCTGCTGCCAAATCCGTTCTACCGGGTTCGCTGACGGCCGGAACGGCACAAGCCCGGATCCTCGGCTCCTTGCCGAGCACCTGCTAAGGTATCAAGACAACCTTGCCGGTCGCGCCGCGCTCCTCCAGCAGGCGGTGTGCATGGCTGGCCTGGTCGAGCGGGAAGCGGCCACCTTTGGTCACCACAAGCTGACCACCAGCGGCCAGACCGAAAAGTTCCAAAAGGCCGTCACGGAGCCCGTCCGTAGACAGCAACGGCAGCAGGGCAAAACCCCTCAGCGACTGGTTGCGGCCGATCATCGCCTCCATCTGCGGGGCGCCGAGCGCGTACCTGCCAAGTGCGGCAAACACCAGCTCTCCACAAGGCGCAAGGGCCTCGAGCGCGGCCGCCGTAAGCGGGCCGCCGACGATGTCGTAGATGGTGTCGACGCCAGCGCCACCTGTCGCTGCCCGGACGTGCTCCGGCCAATCCGTGTTGCTGTAGTCGACGGCGGCATCGGCTCCCAGCGACAAAGCAAGATCGAGCTTGGCCTTGCTGCCGGCTGCCGCGATGACACGGCTCGCGCCGGCGCGCTTGGCAAGCTGGACGAGCAAGGAACCGACGCCACCCGCGGCAGCGGCGACCAGCACCGATTTGCCGGCCGGCCGGCTTTGCCGCGATAGATGCAGCGCCGTCAGCCCTTGCACCATCAATGCCGTCGCGTCTTCGAACGAGAGCGCATCGGGCAGCGGCACGGCCAGGCTTGCGTCGATCGTCACATACTCGGCACAGCCGCCAAACGGCTGGCTCGAGGCGAACAACGGCGCAGCGACGCGCATGCCGAGCAAGGAAGCCTCCACCCCATGCCCAAGCGCCTCCACGATCCCGGCGGCCTCGACACCAGGGATCATCGGCAGCTGCGGCGTCACCGCATAGCGATCCGCGCGCATCAGCACTTCGAAGAAATTCACGCCGGCCGCATGAACGCGGACCAGGACCTCGCCGGCTTGCGGCTCGGGCTTCGGCACCGCGACTATGTCGAGAACGTCGGGCTCGCCGAAACGGTTCAGTTGAATGGCTCTCATCGCAGGCACCGATCGTTATTGGCATCGGCCGCTGTTTGCCACTATCTGCCTGGCTTCGACTACACACCGATTTGTCCGCTGCTGACCGGGAGGTGACCATGACCAAGCTGATCAAGAGGCTGCCGATGCTGCCGGCAGAGCGCGCGCTGAAAGTGATTTCGGGCCGCTGGAAGGCCGTCATCCTGTACCATCTCTTCGACAGGCCCCGGCGGCTGTCGGCGCTGCAGGCGCTGATGCCCGGCATTACCCAGAAAGTGCTGATCCAGCAGCTTCGCGAAATGGAAGAGCACGGCCTCGTCCGCCGCGAGATCTTTGCCGAGATCCCCTCGCGCGTCGAGTATTCGGCGACGCGGCTCGGCCTCAGCCTCGAGCCGATCCTGCTGGCACTTTGCCAGTGGGGCCAGCATCACGCCGACGAGTTGAATGAGATGGACCGCCTTGCCGATTGCATCATCAGGCCACGGCAAGCGCAGGACGCCCATGCCGTGTGAAACAAAAGGGGCGGCGCATGCGCCGCCCCAATGCTTGGGAGAATTAATCCTTGGGAGGACTGTTCGAACCTATGCTCAGGCCGCCTTGACTTCCTCGGCGACGGCATCGGCCTGACGCGCCGTCTTCAGCACCCTGGCCCACCATGCAATGTCGTTGACCAGCGCGGTTGCCGCCTGGTTGAGGTGCTCGAACTCGTCGAGCTTCTTGTCGCCTTGCTTGACCGCAAGGAAATCGGCCCAGGAGATGTGTACGGCGGACTTCACCGGCGCCATCTGCAACTCGACCGCATGCAGCCTCAGCTGCTCGACCGCGCGCGCGCCACCGACGCTGCCATACCCGACGAAGCCGGCCGGCTTCTTGTTCCACTCGTTGGCGGCGTAGTCGATGGCGTTCTTCAGAACGGCCGTCGGGCCATGATTGTATTCGGCGGCGGTGAAGATGAAGCCGTCGAATCCGGCGACCTTCTTTTGCCAGCGCTGCGCCACTTCGTTCTGCGACGGCGCCCAGGCGGAGGATGCGACCTCATCGAAGAACGGCAGCGGGAAATCGCGCAGGTCGACGACTTCGACGTCGATATCGGCATGCGACTTGGCGATCCTGGCAATCCATTGGGCCGGCACGTCGGCAAAGCGCGCGGCGCGGGTCGAACCAATGACGATGGCGATTTTGGGTTTTGACATAGAGGGGCTCTCCTTACAGCAATACTGGTATCGTTTAGATACCTGAGCTATATGAGTAACTGGCCGCTCAATGTGCAAGGAGGCACTTTTTTGTTACCAAGGCACCCGTACCGCACCGAGGACTGCCGCGCCGTCTCGGAAATCCTGCAGCGCGTCGGTGACAAATGGACTGTGCTCGTCGTTGGCAAACTCGGCAACGGGCCGCTGCGTTTCAACGAGCTGCGCGGCGCGGTCGGCGGCATTTCGCAAAAGATGCTGACCACCACCTTGCGCGGGCTCGAGCGCGACGGCTTCGTCACCCGCACCGTATTCCCGACCATCCCGCCGCGGGTCGACTACGAATTGACCGATCTTGGCTACGAGCTGCTGGTGCCGGTCGATGCGCTCGGCGAATGGGCACGCAAGAACACCGAGCGCGTCAAGGCCGCGCGAGAAAAATTCGACGCCATGCACAGCTGAACCCTTGCGCTGTAAGGGTTTGAACCTGTCGGGGAGCCTCCGGACGAGCCCTACTGCTGTAACTGCATCTTGCTCTTCGGCAGCTTCTCGATCCGGTTCCATTTCGGGTTGGGACTGACCACCTTGCCGCCAATCGTGCAGGTCGTGGTCGTCTCCTTGCGGCAATTGCTCACCGTCGTGCCGCTGGTGTCGCATTTCGTTGCCGAGCAGATCTCGCACTTGGCCGCCTGCCCGTTGATGGTGCGGTTTTCCGACGTGCAGGTGGCGCCTGGATCGCCTTTCTTGACCTCGGCAAAAGCGCTTGCGGAGGACAGGCAGAGCAAGGCTGCAAAGGCACCCGCCAGGGCAGCGTTCAGCAGGTATTGACGCATTGTCTTTCCTCCCAATATCCCGTGGGTCGCGCTACAGGCGCGCATGCGGGAACCCGTTAGCCAAAGACCACGCGGGATCGCTGTCCGCATCCCCCGCGCGGGAGAGACTGCTGTCTAAATCCGTCTTCTGGAATCAGGCCGGGTCAGCCTTCGGCCGGAACCGCCTTCGGCTTGCCTTCGCCGTCCAGCGCCACCATGACGAAGTCGGCATGGGTGACCTTCTCCATCAGGTCGGAGAGATAGCGCTGCGCCCAGGCCTCGACCTTGAGGGTCATCGAGGTGCGGCCGACGCGCTCGACATGCGTATAGATGCACAGCGTGTCGCCGATCTTCATCGGTTTGGCGAAGGACATTTCCTTCACCGCCGCCGTCACCACGCGGCCCTTGGCGCGCTCGGCGGCGCGGATGCCGCAGGCGAGATCCATCTGCGCCATCACCCAGCCGCCAAAAATGTCGCCTGCCGCATTGGCGTCCGAAGGCATAGCCAGCGTCCTGAGCGTCAGATCGCCGATCGGCCGCCCGTCCGCGTAGTGCACCATTTGGCCAATCCTCTCGAACCGATCGCCCAGACCCCGTACCGTCGCGGCACGGACAGGTCAACGTCATTGAATGGTGTCGCGGCCTGAAGTTCGGGTATCGGTCGACAGTGTTGAAAGGATGCTGTGCGCAGCTAGACGAGCCCAACCAGTAGGATTGCATTCTATGGCCGAGGTGAGAAGGCTGGCGCGCCCGATGGCGCGACAGAACCAAGCCCTCGCCGATAGGCGTGCTTCACAAAGCGGGCCAGGGTGTCGGGACGTAGGCATAGGCGTTGCCGTCGCGGATGACATGACCGATGCCTGGAAAGGGCAGGTGCATACCCGCGACGAGCAGGCCATCCGCCGACACCATGTCGAGCACCTTCTTGCGTGTGGCGATTGCGGCCTCCTGGTCCACGTCGAAGGCGATTGCCCATTCCGGATGCACAAATTGCAGTGCGGAGGCGTGGATGACGTCAGTCAGGAGCAGCAGGTTGGCATCACCAGAGCCAATTCGAAGCGCGAGATGCCCCGGCGTGTGTCCAGGCGCAGGCAACGCCCTGATCCCGGGCGCGATCTCGACTTCGCCTTCGATCTTCCGGACCTTGCCATGGTAAGGCACCAGCGATTTGCGCGCTATTTCGAAGTACGGCTTCATCTGGTCGGGCGCCTTGGACCGGATCCCGTCATCGTGCCAGAAAGCGAATTCCGGCGCGGCAACCACGACCTCTGCTGCCGGGAAGGCGGCCGTGCCGCCAATACCGACAAGGCCGTTGGCATGGTCGGGATGGAGGTGGGTGATGATTACCGTGTCGATTTCTTCCGGCCTGACGCCGGCGGCGGCGAGCGCCTCTGGTATATGTCCCAGTATGGCCCCCATCGCCGATGCCGTGCCGGTATCGATCAGCACCCGTCTGTCGCCTTTGGTGACAAGGTAGGCGTTGACCGAGGTCGGGAGTGGTTTTGGCAGGAATGCCTTTGCCAGCAGCGCTTCGGCGGCAGCGGTATCTGCGGAAGGGAAGAGTTCGAGGCCGAGATTGAGATAGCCGTCGCTCAGTGCTGTGATCTCGAGGTCGCCGAGCATGAACCTGTGGGCGCTCGCAAGCGAAGCCGGAGACGGGGCGGCGGTAGCCGCAGCGTTGCTCCCAAAGAGGCTGATCGGGGGAAGTAGCAGGGCGCCGGCACTAAAGGTGCCGATGCCGAACGTTCGACGGTTGATATTCATGGTCTTGTCTTTCGAATTGCAGCTGAAAGCTGGGCGCAGGCTACAGGATCGCCGCCAGGGCGGATGCCGACCGCTCGGACCCCTCCATGGAAGTGGAAGAGCGGGTCGGCGCGGTTCAACGGCGAACTCCTGCGGCATCAATAATGCGCCTCATAAACAGCGGGAATAGCGATGGGATGCAGTTAACTGCTGCAGATTAGGCAGCAATCAATTTTCTGCGCCGGGCCGGAGAACGGCGGGGATGCTGAGCGAAATCCCCTTTTCGAACATCACCCGCGTGGACTGCAATCTATGATGCGGTAGCGCGCAGCGCAGGCTAGACTGGGCAACATCGATAGCGGATGACGGCTGACATCAAGCTTACCTTTCGCCCACTGACGCCCGATCTGTGGCCCGCGCTCGAGGACCTGTTCGGTGACAGCGCCGTCTGCAGTCGTTGTTGGTGTATGTACGGGCGGATCGGTCGTTCTTATCGAAAGCGATCCAGTGAGGAAAACAAGGCAGCGTTCCGGCAAGCCGTCCAGCATGGTCCGCCTCCAGGTTTGCTTGCTTTCGACAGCGATGTGGCTGTCGGCTGGTGCCAGGTGACGCCGCGAGATGCTCTGCCCTGGCTCGATCGGCTATGGCAGCTCAAGCGCGTGGATGACAGGCCGGTCTGGTCCCTGTCCTGCCTCTACGTGCGAAAACAATACCGCCGGCGGGGCGTAACATCCCAGCTGATTGCACAGGCCCTGGAAGTCGCAAGGCACGCAAATGCTCCGGCGCTCGAAGCCTATCCTTTCGATGCCGACGTATCGCCGAGCGCTTCCGGCAGCGGATATGCCTCCACCTTCGCGCGCGCCGGGTTCAGGGTGATCGCACGCAGGACGCCCGCCCGCCCGATCATGCGCTATGATTTCAGGCAGATTGCCGATCATCGCCTGTGATGCTCGGACGGGTTGGTGGAGGAACAATTGGCTTTAGCGCTCAATCGAATTGTTCTCTACGCCAAGAACCTGGAAGCGACAGTCGCCTTCTACGAAAAGCATTTCGGTTTCAAAGCGCATCGAGAGGACGGCGACCGTATTGTCGAATTGGTCAGTCCAGCCGGAGGCACACGCCTGATGCTCGACCAGGCTGGCAAAGGACAGCGGTCGGGACAATCGACCGTTAAACTGGTTTTCGATGTCGAGGACGTCCAGGCGTTTTCTGCGCAATGCGCCAGGGACGGCCTGCTATTCGGCGCCCTGCATGAGGCGGGCGGCTATGTTTTCGCCAACGCCCATGCCCATGCGATAACACGATTTCAATTTCCAGCCGCGCCTTCCGCAAAGCAGTCGCGTCATAGCGTGAGCAACGCGCGCCAGTCGCTTTTTTCACAAGCGATGCCGGAAGCTCCGGTGATGGCGGCGGTCCGCGGCGTCTAGGCTGGGCGAAATTCAGGGCCATCTTTATCCACCATGCAAACCTATGACTTCATCATTGTCGGTTCCGGCTCGGCCGGCTCGGTTCTGGCCGAAAGGCTGTCGGCTTCGGGCCGCTTCTCGGTGCTGGTGCTTGAGGCCGGCGGCAGCGACCGCCGCTTCTACGTGCAGATGCCGCTCGGCTACGGCAAGACCTTCTTCGATCCGGCAGTCAACTGGAACTACAAGGCCGAGCCGGACCCGGGTCTCGCCGGCAATGTCGACCACTGGCCGCGCGGCAAGCTGCTCGGCGGTTCGAGCTCGATCAACGCCATGCTCTGGATCAGGGGCGCGCGCGAGGATTTCGACGCCTGGCGGGACGCCGGCAATCCCGGCTGGGGCTTCGACGACCTGCTGCCCGCCTTCAAGGCGCTGGAGGATAACCAGGCCGGCGCCGACCAATGGCGCGGCGTCGGCGGGCCGCTGCATATCACCGACTGCTCGACCTCCGTCCATCCGCTCACCAAACGCTATCTCGCGGCCGCCAATCAAGCCGGCCTGCCGCTCAACCCGGATTTCAACGGCGCCTCGCAGGAAGGCGTCGGCGTCTACCAGATCACCACCAGGAACGGCCGCCGCATGTCGGCGGCGCGCGCCTTCCTGCGCCCGGCGATGAAGCGCAAAAATGTCCGCGTCGAGATCAACGCGCTGGCGACCAAAATCCTTTTTGAGGGCAAGCGCGCCATCGGTGTCGAGTATCTCCAGAATGGCGCCACGAAAACCGCCCGCGCCGGGCGCGAGATCATCCTGTCGGGGGGGTCGGTCAATTCGCCCCAACTTCTCCAGCTCTCCGGCATCGGCCCGTCGGCGCTGCTTGGCGCGCTCGGCATTCCTGTCGTTCACGCCAACGAGAATGTCGGGGCAAACCTGCAGGACCACGTCGGCATCAACTACACCTTCAAGGGCAGGCTGCCGACGCTCAACCAGATCCTGCGCCCGTGGTGGGGCAAGCTGCTGGTCGGCATGCAATACGTGTTTTTGCGCTCAGGCCCGCTGTCGCTGTCGATGAACAATGCCGGCGGCTTCTTCCGCACCGATCCGGCGGCGACGAGGCCCAACATGCAGCTCTATTTCCAAGCCTTCTCGACCGTCATTCCGAAGAGCGGCGAGCGGCCGATCCTGACGCCCGATCCGTGGCCCGGCTTTTCCATCGGGCTGTCCAACTGCCGTCCGTCGAGCCGCGGTGAAATCATGATCCGCTCCGCCAATCCGCGCGATTATCCCAAAATCGTCGCCAACGCCTTTTCGACCGAGGCGGATGTCGCTGAAATGCTGGCGGCGGTGAAATTCGTCCGGAAGATCGCCTCGATGCCCGCAATCGCCGAGATCATCGAGGAGGAGGTTTTGCCCGGTCCCTCGATCACCTCCGACGCGGACCTCATCCAGGATTTCAGGAAGCGCTCGGGCACCGTCTATCATCCGGTCTCGACCTGCCGCATGGGGCCGGACGCGGCGCACGCCGTCGTCGATCCGCGCCTCAAGGTACACGGCATCCAGGCGTTGCGCGTCATCGACGCCTCGATCTTTCCCGACAACATCACCGGCAACACCAACGCCGCCGCGATCATGACCGGATGGAAGGGCGCCGAACTGGTTCTGGAGGATCAGAAATGAAAATCACCGACGTCAAGACCTGGGTGGTCGGCAATCCGCCGCCCGGCATCGGCGGCAAGTATTTCATCTTCGTCAAGCTCACCACCGATGGCGGCATCGTCGGCTATGGCGAAGCTTACAACGCTACCTTCTCGGCCCATGTCACCGCAAAAATGGTCGAGGACATGGCAGAGCGCTATCTCGTCGGCCGCGATCCGCACGACGTCGAAAACTTCTTCCGCCGCGCCTATTCGTCAGGCTTCACCCAGCGCCCCGACGTGTCGGGCATGGGCTGTTTCTCGGCGCTCGAAATCGCCTGCTGGGACATCATCGGCAAGGAGGCCGGCAAGCCGGTCTACAAGCTGCTTGGTGGCCAGGTGCACGAAACGCTGCGTTCCTATACCTACCTCTACCCGCACAGCGGCAGCGTCCACTCCGAGGACGCCCGCGGCAAGAACGTCTACAACGACCCCGATCTGGCCGCCGCCTGCGCGCTCGAATATGTCGAGCAGGGTTTTAACGCGGTCAAGCTCGACCCGGCCGGCCCCTACACCGCCTTCGACGGCCACCAGCCGCGCCTCGTCGACATCGACCTCTCCGCCCGGATGGTCAAGGCGATCCGCGAGGCGGTCGGCACCCGCGCCGATATCCTGTTCGGCACGCACGGCCAGTTCACAGCTTCGGGGGCGCTGCGCATGGCCCGCGCCATCGAGCCTTATGACCCGCTGTGGTTCGAGGAGCCGGTGCCGCCCGACATGCCCGAGGTGATGGCGCAGGTCGCCCGTGCGACCTCGATCCCGATAGCCACCGGCGAGCGGCTGACGACCAAGTTCGAATTCGCGCGTGTGATCGAGAACCGCGCGGCGACCATTCTGCAGCCGGACCTTGGCCGCTCCGGCGGCATTCTCGAAACCAAGAAGATCGCCGCCATGGCCGAAGCCTATCACATCCAGATCGCGCCGCACTGCTATTGCGGGCCGATCGTCGGCGCCGCCAACATCCAGCTCGCGGTGACGCTGCCCAACTTCCTCATTCTGGAATCGCTGAAGCAGTGGGGCGGATTTCACGAGAAGCTGCTCAAGAAGAAGATCGAATGGCAGGACGGCAATGTCATCCCGTCGAAGGAGCCCGGCCTCGGCGTCGAACTCGATGAAGCCGTTTGCGAAGCGCATCCCTGGACCGGCAAGGACCTGCATTTGCAGATGATGCAGACACCGCTGATGCCGTGAGCGCCAGCCTGATCCGCAACGGCTTTTGCCGTCGCCGTCTACGACCGCGGCCCGGCGCCTGGTTCCTCGGCACAGAGGATTTGACGGGTCGCTTGCGTTGACGGACCGCATGCCTTGGTGATTAGCGCAAACGCCCATCGCTTCGTCATCCTGGGGCGGAGCAAGGAGCGAAGCGACGCGGCGCAGACCCCGGGATCCATGCCGCGACTTCAGAGCGCTGCTGCGGTGCAAAATTCTGCTCCGCTGCACTCTTTGATCAAGGTTACGGCATGGATCCCAGGGTCTCCGCGACGGAGCTTCGCTCCTGCTTCGCCCTGGGATGACGAAGTTGGGGGGGATTCGGCCAATCTCCAGGGTTTGCGATTTACCACCGACAGGAACGACCGACGTTCGCTGCCGATGGGCCGCCACCTGCCAAAATCACTGTTTCAAGGAATTGGTCGACCATGATCGTCAGGCTTCTGGAAGATGCGATCGGAACCGATCTTCGCGCGCCCGGTTTCCCGGCCAAGTTCGAGGCCTGACATCAGGCAATTGTCACGCGATTTCAGCACATTGGCCGGATCGCCGGAATCACCGCCGAAAGAACTTGAATCAATCCCTCAATGCCTTGATTCAATATCTTAGCGTCAAGGCGCCGGGCAGGATCTCGAAGGTCGCCGGTATGCGACCCGGCGATTCGCCGTCTATGTCGATCAGGGCGGCGTTCTTTTGCACATCGCCGATCGGCTCGACAACCACTTTCTTGCCGCGCAGGATGGTGATCGCCGGATGGTTGCGGTGCCGCCCGCCATAGAGCAGGCGGATGTCCCAGATCAGCTTCAGCTTGCCGGCGGCGCGCAGAATGACGATGTCAAACTCGCCGTCGTTAAGCTCGGCATCGGGCGCGATCATCATGCCGCCGCCGAAGAATTTGCCGTTGGCCACCGCCACCAGTGCCATGCGCGCCTCGACCGGGGCACCGTCGTCGATGGTGATCGCAACGTCCTGGAAGCGGTAGCGGAGGAACTCCCAGACCGTGCGCCAATAGAACAACGCCTTGGCCGAAACCTTGCCCTTGCGCTTGTCGGCGTTGACGGCACGGTCGGTGACGCCGGAGAGCCCGAGGCTGGCGATGTTGATGAAATGGCGGCTGGCCAGCGCGCCGTGGTCGTCGACATAGCTGATGCACCCGGCATCGACCTTGCGCCCTTTGGCCTCGGCAATCCGCTTCAGTGTCAGGTCGACATTGTTCGACAGGCCGAGCCCGCGCGCGAAGTCGATGCCGGCGCCGCACGGCAGCAGCCCAAGCTCGGCCGTCCGGCCGCTTTCTCGGAAAGCTTTCAGCAGCCCGTCGGCGACCTCGCTGGCGGTGCCGTCGCCGCCGGCCGCGATCACCAGCTCGAAGCCGATGGCGGCAAGGTCGAGCGCCAGCCGTTCGGCATCGCCCTCGGCCTGCGTTTCACGCAGCTCGAAATCGCCGAAATGTCTTTTCAGCGACGCCGCAACCTCGGGCCAATGCCGCTTGAGCCTGCCGCCGCCGGCGATCGGATTGAGAACCACCGCGACCTTCAAGCCCGCCTCCCCAAGGCCATCGAACACGCCTTCCAATCATTTGCCGGCATTGAAGCCCGCGCCGGCCCGCGGGGCAAGATCGAATGTCCGACAATGCGGTTTCGGCTTCGAGGCGGCAAAATCCCGACCGGCGGCGGCAGAGATCGGAAAGTCGCTGTTTTGGCAGGGTCAGTCCCCGATAATCCCGCTATCCACAGGCATGCGGCAGTTCCGCCAAACACTTATCCGACATACATTAAACCCATCTCAGGCGGCTACCGATCGCCACGCCGAAAGGCAAAGCGGAACGGCGGATTTCCTGAGGCCCGTACGGCCCTGAACGAGAACAGGCTTGCCTGTTGGAGGGATGGAAGCCGAGACCTACGGGGCCGCGGAAAGCGTGCGAACGCCGACGGCGGACCGATGCTGCCATGAAGGACGGCAAAAACCTTCGATGGCGCGCCGGGCAAAGCTCGCAAGAGTGGAGACCGGCGTGGTCCGGAACGGACGCTACCCTCGGGTGGCGACTGGCAGGACCGTCAAAATCAAGGCCGGCATGGCGCGACACCTTTCGGGAGTTGCTGCCGCGACCGTGTCCTGATCTGACAGGGAGGCGCTGGGAGAAATCCCGGCGCCGACTGTCCTTGTGGCCCCGCCGGACGATTTTGCCGGCGACGCTTCACCCTGCGCCAAAATCAGCTACTATCCACTTGCCGTCGGGGGCCGCTTAAAAGGGCTGACGGCAGGGGGACATTTCATGACGCTCATCCAGAAGCTTGCTGTTGCCTATGCTTTCCTGTTCTTCGGCGTTGTTGCCATCGGCTATGTGCCGGCCTTCAACGATGCCGGCGGCAATCTGTTCGGCCTGTTCTCGCTGCAATGGTATGATGATTTGCTGCACGCCTTCTCCGGCGTCTGGGCGCTGGCGGCCGCCTTCATCTCGCACCGCCAGGCGGTGTTCTATTTCAAGCTGTTCGGCTCGGTCTATCTGTTCGACGGCGTGCTCGGCCTGGTCACCGGTTCCGGTTGCCTCGATGGCGGCATTTTCATCAACGGCTTCCGCTCCTTGAACGACATCGAATTCCCGGCCCGCTTCTTCGCCAACCTGCCGCACATCGTCATCGGCGGCTTCGCCGTCTATGTCGGGTTCTGGCTGTCGAAACGTGTGTACGACCATTTCGCCACGGCCTGACCGGCCATGTTCCTGTTCCGCTGGCTGAAGCGCATCATCAAGGCGATCCTCTGGCTCGTCGTCATTGTCGTGTTGATCCCGATTGCCGGGCTGGCCTACGGCTTTCTCACGACGCCGTCGCTGGACACAACGCCATTGCCGGGCATCGCTGAGGGTGCCCCGCCGAAGGCGCTGGCCGACAAGGTCCGTGCCGAGATCCCCGGCTACCAGCGGCCGGAGGAATCGACCTTTCTTACTTATCCGGAATGGGCCATCGTCTACGCCGCCCGCGAATATGCCGGCTTCGTCGACAAGAACCAGCCGAGCGGTTTTCCCTATCTCTCCTATATCGGCCGCTTCTGGCAGGACTATGCGATGGTCATCCGCGCCAGCTCCACCTACAAGTTCAACCTCGACAACCACCAGATGCTGGTGATCATCGGCACCAGCCACACGATCGAGCACGCCATCCAGTGGGCCTATGAAAATACGGTCGGCCGCGTCACCGAAGCGACCGCCGGCAAGCGCACCGCCGTCGACATCTACCAGGCCAAGGTGGCGGCGGACTATGCCGGTTTTCTCGACCAGGTGCCGTGGTACCAGTTTCCCTGTGCCGAAAAGCGTGCCGGCCTGTTCGCCGTCCAGCCGGCAGCGGACGACAGCGCTGTCCGTACCAGCGAACGCAAGCTCGCCTTCGGCCTCGCCGACACCATCAAGCAAGGCTACGCCGATCTGATCAAGTCGGCGCTCGCCGCCACCACCGATCCGGCCTTGCTCGACATTCACGTCTGGGCCAAGGGTCCGGTCAGCGAGGTGACGCGCAACGAGCCCGACACCTTGCTGGAGCGCGATCTCGGCGCCGACGGCACGGTCTTCGTCACCAGGCGCTATCAGGTGTTCACCGACATGATTCCGCGCCTGATCGGCAAGGGCGTCTCCTTCGTCGAGATCGGCGGCAATGACGAGATCATGGTCACCATGCTTTCCAACGACGAAATCAAGGTTCCCGAAGGTGCACGCACCTTGTTCAGCTACCCGCTTCCGGCGGAACCTTCGACGCGACGCACCGGCCTGACCGTCGCCGTGCGCAAGCTGCACATCGTGCTGCCGGCGTTGATGACGGCGGGCGCCAGGCTCGAGCACGTCTACGATTACTGAGGCCTTTCGGCCACAGCCGGCCCCGGCAAGACGTTGCGTGATGCTCCGCCACGCTCATTCCACAATCGCGGCCAAATCCCGCCTTGTTCCGCAACGATTGATGACGCCGCAGCAATTTGTCCTGCGCACATGGGCCAGGCAACTCGGAGGGACAAGACCGTGATCAAGACCGCCCTTGTCGCCATGACCATCGTCGGCTGCGATTGCGACGCCAGGCTTTGCGAGTATATCGGCGAGACGCCCGCCAAATGGTCGACCATCGCCGAATGCGAAGCGGCGATGAAAAGCCAGATGCTGCACGAGCGCAATTTTGACTATCCGCTGGTCTCCGGCATCTGCCGGACACAGGACTCGTCTTCGTCATCGCAGCTCGCGGCGACCGCTTCGGAGCCCGAATTGACGACGGCCAGCACGGCCGCGACAAACCCGTTGCCACCGGAGCTGAGACATCGGCCCAGTGCTGCCGTCGGAACGCAGGCAACGGCGACGGAAACGAAAGCCGTCCGGCCGGTCGCCTATGAAGCGGCGGTCGATGGCGGCCGCGCCGTGCTCTACCGCACGAAGGCGGGTTACGCCGTTGTCAAGACCGATCTCGGCCGCGCCGCAGCGGCAACGATCGGCATCGCCAAGCGCTCGGCGAACTGGCTGGCGGCAAAACTGCCTGACGGTCTGTAACCGACGCTCAGGCCGTGCCGATCAATACCTTGATGGCGCGATAAAAAGTCGACGAAAACAGCTCACCCGGATCGTATTGCCGCTTCTTCGCCAGGAAGGACGGCAGTTCCGGATAGGACGCAAGCAGCTCCTTGCCCGTGTAATGGAGCTGGTAGGGCAGGAAGAAACGCCCGCCATGCTTGATCGTCACATCGATCAGCGCCCTTGTCAGCGCCCGCATCCTGGCATTGCCGTCGGCGTCGGTCGTCTGATTGATGTAGAGCACCAGCGAATAGGCCGGCTCCGGCGCATAATTCAGCGCCACATCCTCTTTGTGGACGACGCGCACCGACGCGTTGAGCACCGGCAGGCTCTGGTTGCGCAGGATCTCGCGCGCTTCGGCGATAAACGGGTTATAGGCGGCGCGCGGGATGAAATACTCGTGCAGGATGTCGGTCTCATCGAGCAGATCGTTGAACAGATAGGGCACTGAATCATGCATCGGGTTGTTGCGGGTGACGAGGCAGGCCTCGCCTTCGGCCATTGCCGTCGTGCGCGCCACCGTGCAGCTCTCGAATTGCGGCTCCAGCGTCTTTTCGGTGAACCATTTCAGTTCCTGGAACAGGCTTCCCCATTTCGCCAGGTTGATGATCACCCGTTTGAGCCCGACTGAACCCGGTTCGCCGATTGCCGGCTGGTCGGCCGGCGGCTGGTTGGCCACCTTGTCATAGCGGTAGACGATCATATCCTCGAGGAAATTACCCGGCGCTGTCGACAGGTGCCCATAAAACAGACCGATCGCCCTGTTTGGCTCCAGCACCTCGGCGAAAAACCTTGGAAAGTCGTCCGATTTGATGATCTCGCGCGAGGTCCGGTAGACGTCGTTGTCGACAATGTCGAGCGTCGCCTCCAGCACCACGCCGAACAGGCCGTAGCCGCCGACGACGTGGCGGAACAGCTCGGTGTTTTCGGTCGGTGAGCAGGTTGTCACCGAACCGTCCGCCAGCATCACCCGCATCGATCGAATCGAGCCGGCGACCGAGCCGGCCTGGTGGTCCATGCCATGCGCGTTGACCGACAGCGAGCCGCCGACCGAAAAGATGTCGGTCGATTGCATCGCCTTCACCGCAAAGCGCGGGTGCAAAAGGTTCTGGATATCGTGCCAGCGCGCGCCCGGCTGCAAGGTCATCGTCTTCGCAGTCGGGTCGACGCTGACCTTGTTGAATTTGCGCATGTCGAGGACCAGTGCGTTGTCGTCGAAGGCGTGTCCGCCCATCGAATGGCGCACAGCCGCGACCGAGACCTTCAGGCCATTGGTGCGGGCAAAGGCCAGCGCGCTCGCAATGTGGCCTTCCTCGCTGACTTCGACAACGCCGTAGACCGGCGTCATCGACAGGCCGCTGGCATCGTTGATGTCGCCGCCCTTGGTCAGCCATGGCAGCGACGGATCGTAGGCTGGCGGGCCCTCCAGCGGCTTCTGCGCCAGATCGATGCCGTCAATGTCGTCGATGCGCCCGGAATTCTTCTGCCCCGACGGACCGCGCGCCAGCCGCGCCACTGTCGTCCCGCCCCAGACCATCGCGCCGCCGACCACCGTCGCACCAAGCAGCAGCCGCCGCGACAGGCGAAACCCCTTGCGTTCTTCGACCATGATACCCCTCGCTGCCTAGGGATAGCGCGGGTTTCCGGCAAAAACCAGAGCCGGAGTGCGTAGCAGAACTAGCGGCAGTTGCGGCATCAGGAGCATTTTCTTATGGTTGCAACTAAGGTATGCTTCGCGCTATGATTGAAGATCGAACGGATCCATGATGATGCTGACCATTGTATGGGCGCCCATTCCATGAAGCTCGTGTCCCGCGCGATACTGTCCCTGATGCTAGAGCTTGCTCCGATATGCGCCGAGGCTCACGACTCCAGTCAGGGTGACGACAGCGTCGTCGCAGTCGCGCCTGACGATCCAGATATGGCGGCGGCGACTGCACAGGCACGTGCCACCCTGGATGCATTCCTGGCATTATCCCAGACACCGCCACCTGGAACGGACACATTCAAACTGAAGGTGATGATCAAGGACGGACATGTGACCGAACACTTCTGGGTCATCCCGTTCCAGCGGAACGAAACCGGATTCGTGGGGATATTGGCGAATGAGCCACATAGTGTCCACAACGTCGTGGCTGGCCAGTATGTCGAATTCAACCGAGACGATATTTCCGACTGGGGATATACCAAAAACGGTCACCAGGTTGGCAGTTTCACCGTCTGTGTGATGTTCAAGTCGATGCCGAAGGAAGAAGTCGACTACATGCGTAGCCAACGCGGCTTCGATTGCTGACCGCCCAGCCGGACTACCTCGCCTCCTCGTCCTTCGCCCCGATCTTGCGCACCAAAGCCGCCGTCGCCAGCATCGCGCCCATATCGGCGATCATCGGCGCGACATGCCTGGTGTAGTCGAGGCGCGTGGAGACATCCGGCAGCTCGAAGAAATTCCGTTCCTGCGGCAGCAGGAGGAAGCCGTCGCTGCCGTTGAGCGCGACGCGTGCCGGATCGTTCGGCCGGGTCTCGCCGAGCCATTGCAGCGCCTGCGCCAGCCGGCCGGTCACCAGCGGCCGCGCCGCCTCGATATTGTCGGTGCGGAACTCATAGGCGGCGTCGAGTTCGGGTACGCCGCTGGATAGTTCCTGCATCCTGCTGCCGAAGATGCCGCGGAGAAAGCCGACGACCTTGTTGGTCCGGCGCGCGGCCACCAATGTGCCGGGGAACGGCACGATCGTCTCGAAGGCGACGATCACGCCCTTGAACACTGCCGTCGTGCTCTTGCCCGTCCCTTCCCGTAGATCTGCTTCGTACAGTTCGAATGGAAACCCTTCATAGCGGCCGGAGAAAACATCGTCGAAAGACTGTCGGTTGAACGAACCAACCGTCTCACGCGGCAGCCGGTCGAACGAATTCGGCTTGACGTTGTTCCGATACCGCATGTCCTCGATGAAACCGAAGATGGTCGGCAACAGCGTGCTGCGAAACGACTGCTGCAATTTGCTCGCTGGCTTGATCGCCCGGAAATAGAGCAAGATCGCTGCCAGGAGTCCGCCGACATAGAGGAACACATGCGGGGTCGAGACCCACTGCTCGTTCGGGTCGGCAACCCCGTTGAAGAGCCAGGCCACAAACACCACGAACGCCAGCACCAGCCCGATGAAAAGTGGGACCCGCAAGCGCGTCCGGCGATGGGCCGAAGCTCTTTCGGCCTCATAGGCCTCGATGTTCTTCCTGAGGCCGGCGATCACCGCTTCGCTCGGCATGAAATCCGCAGTTTCCATCACCCACCGCCGCCACAAGCCTGCCCGCGTTGGGCATGATAAACGGTTTGGTGGACCGCGTCAGCGCAGCCGTCAGCGCCCGGCACTGAAGATCGCATCGAGGCGGTCCAGAACCCTTTGCCTTGATTTTCCCTTCAACATTTCAACCCGCACCAGCCGCTCGTGATCGCCGGCGCGCAGCCGCATGAAGGCATGCAGCCGGTAGGCGGCAATGGCGCCGCGCGTGCCGGAATCGGCGCTGATGTCGACGACGAAAATGGCGCCGATGCGGCCAGGCCAAGGCTGGCGCGCGAAGGCGGTGCCGAAGAAATCGCCGAGTCCATAGGCGACGAGCGTCTTGCCGATCCGCTCGATCGGCTGCACGACATGAGCATGATGTCCGGCGACCAGGCCGACGCCGTGTTCGGCCAGAAGCCGCGCCAGTGCCCGCGTCCTCGCACGTGGAAAATGCCGGAATTCCCAATCCCAATGCGGCACCGCGCAGAGGAGGTCGACACCCGAAGCGGCATCGCGCGGCCATTGCGCCGGATTGCTTTCCATCGAGACACGGCCCGCGAACTGAGCCGCGTCGGCATTGCGCCACAAGGTAAAGGCGGCAAGGCCTATTGTCAGCGTTCCAACCGCAAACCGCTCGACTGGAGCCGCAGCGCCGATCGTGCGGATGCCTAATTGATCCAGCGCGGCGACACTCTCGTCGAAGCCGATGATGCCCTGGTCGAGCACGTGGTTGTTGGCCAGCGACAGCACCAGTTTTTCGCGCGAAATGCCGGCAGCGGCCAGTGCCTCGGCAAGAAACCGCTCGCTCATCGCGTGGTGCGTGCCAAACCTCGTACCCAAAACAGCGCTCGGCCGTTCCACCACCGGGCTTTCGCAATTGCCGACCACCAGATCGGCCGAGGCAAGCAGTGCCGCAATCGCCGGATCGCAGTCCGGCGGGCTGCGATTGGCCACCGCCGAGATATCGCCGACGAAAGCCAGCCGCACCGTGCGCGCCGGCGGCGGGTCGAGCAGGGCTGCGGCCGCCGGAGCAAAGCCGCGCGCGTCGCCATTGAGCGAAGGCCGGAGGAAGCGTGGCAGCCAGGACAGTTTGTAGGAAAGCGGATAATTCGACACGCGACGGCCCAATGGTTTGCCTTGTGTAGACCGCCAGCCGGATTGATTGAAGCGCTGACTGTTGTCGTTGAACCACAGGGCTACAGGCGCGCGAACCAAATGCGTGTATGATCCATTGCGGAGCGACAAAAGGGGTGATCACGATGACGCGTTTTTCCAGGCTGGTGGCGTGCGCCATCGTTCTTTTCCTGCCGCTGTCTTCGGCCGGCGCCGCAGTGCGGGATGCCGCGGCACTGTTCGAGGCAAAAACCGTGACTGAGCGCGACAGCGCTCTTGCCGCGCTTGAAACCGCCGCGCCAGGCGATCCGGCAGCCGCCTACGCCGCCGGCGCCGGCGAATTCTTCACCGCGCTGGAGATCCTGGCCGGCGGCCTGCATCGCCACGGTTTCGAAAGCCCGCAATCCTTCATGCTGCCGCTGATGCGGCTGCCGGTGCCGGACAACCCCGATCCCGAGCCGCTGACCTACGGACAATTCCGCGCCATTCTCGTCGCCTTCCGCGACCGGCTGGAGAAATCCGCAGCCACGCTGGGCTCGGTGCCCGCCGACGCGGACATCGGCATGGTCATCGACCTCACCCGCCTCGGCATCGATCTCAACGAGGATGGCCAGATCGCGCCGGACGAAAGTGCCGCCGCGATCATGGCGTCTCTGTCGCGCGGCGGCGGTGTGCCAGACGCGGCCGCACCCGCCCTCACCTTCCGCTTCGACCGCGCCGACGGCTATTGGCTGCAGGGCTATGCCGAGTTCCTGATGGCACAGGCCGACTTCTGGCTGGCGCATGATTTCAAAAACACCTTCGACGGCTCCTTCCACATGCTGTTCCCCCGCGCAAAACTGCCGCTGCAGGATACGCTCGTGCCGCTGGACGGTGGCATGAATGGCGGCATCCTGTCGTCCGAATGGCGCCTCGCCGACTTCATCTCCCTGGTGCATCTCGTCAACTGGCAAGTGGTCGAGCCTGAGCGCCGGCAAGCGGCACGCCGCCATCTGATGGAGATGATCCGGCTGTCGCGCGAGGACTGGAAAGCCATCCGCGCCGAAACCGACAATGACCGCGAATGGCTGCCCGGGCCGCAGCAGAAAGGCGCCAGCCCGCTGACCGGTCTCGAAGTCGGCCAGCAGCAGGTACAGGCCTGGCTCGCCGCCCTTGATATGGCCGAGGATCTGCTGGAGGGACGCAGCTTGCTGCCGCATTTCCGCATCGCCGACAAAGGCATCAACATGAAGCGCTTCTTCGACGAGCCGAAGCCCTTCGACCTAGTGCTGTCGATCACCGGGCCGGCTATCGCGCCCTATCTCGAACACGGCAAGATTCTCACCAGCGAGGGGTTCAACCAGATCCAGCGCCAGTTCGGCGGCGCCGGGTTTCTGACGTTCGCGCTTTGGTTCAATTGAGGGAGCGCGTCGACGCTATTCCTGACAGCCTGCTGTCAGCAGCCAAATTGCGCCTCGCGCCACCCGCCACTCCGCTCTTTCCATTTTGGCCGATACCTCCCATATTCGGGCCATGGCCAGACTCTCCGACAAGAAAACGCCGCCGCCGGCGAATGACGAGCGCGCTTCGCCGCCCAAGCGGCGCAGTCCGCTGACCGATTTCCTCGATGCCTCGGAGCCCCTGTACAAGGGCGGCTTTGCCGAGGCGCCGCAGGCCGAGTTCACCGGCGCGCCGCTGACCGGCTCGATTGCCGACTGGGCCGAGCAGATCGAGCGGGAAGCCGAGAAGGAAGGGCGTCAAATCTCCCCCATCGAGGGGGAGATGTCGCCGAAGGCGACAGAGGAGGTCGGCAAAGGAAGCGCTCGGCATGAAGGGTCGCAGAGCACTGCCGCACCGACCCCACCCGGCGGCTCCGCCGCCACCCTCCCCTCGAGGGGGAGGGAAGGCGCCAAGTCTGCCAAGAAGATCCCGGAGCGCTCCTCTTCCCCCGGCCGTACTGCACGCGGCACCTCGATGGGCGGCGCGGCTTCGGCGCGGGAGCGCACTGCGGCCGGTCTCAATCCTGTCGCCGGCCTCGACATTTCGCTGGAGGACGCCGAGACCATGGCCTCGGGCGGCGTCACCGCCACCGTCGCAGCGCTCTCGGCGCTGATCGAATCCGGCAATCCGCTGCACAAGGACGGCGTGCTGTGGACGCCGCACCGCCCTGCCCGGCCGGAGAAGTCCGAAGGCGGCATCGCCATCAGGATGGTCTCGGATTTCGAGCCGGCCGGCGACCAGCCGACTGCGATCAAGGATCTCGTCGAGGGCGTCAACAGCAACGACCGCACCCAGGTGCTGCTCGGCGTCACCGGCTCGGGCAAGACCTTCACCATGGCCAAGGTGATCGAGGAGGCGCAGCGCCCCGCTCTGATCCTGGCGCCCAACAAGACGCTGGCCGCGCAGCTCTATTCCGAGTTCAAGAAATTCTTCCCGGAAAACGCCGTCGAGTATTTCGTCTCCTACTACGACTACTACCAGCCCGAGGCCTATGTGCCCCGGACCGACACCTACATCGAGAAGGAATCCTCGATCAACGAGCAGATCGACCGCATGCGCCATTCGGCGACGCGCTCGCTGCTCGAGCGCGACGACGTCATCATCGTCGCCTCGGTGTCCTGCATCTACGGTATCGGCTCGGTCGAGACCTATACGGCGATGACCTTCCAGATGCAGATCGGCGACCGGCTCGACCAGCGCGCGCTGCTCGCCGACCTCGTCGCCCAGCAATACAAGCGCCAGGACATCAACTTCGTCCGCGGCTCGTTCCGGGTGCGCGGCGACACGATCGAGATCTTCCCGGCCCACTTGGAAGACCGCGCCTGGCGCATCTCGCTGTTCGGCGACGAGATCGAGGCGATCACCGAATTCGATCCGCTGACCGGCCAGAAAACCGGCGAGCTGAAGAGCGTCAAGATCTACGCCAATTCGCACTACGTCACGCCGCGCCCGACCTTGAATCAAGCCATCAAGTCTATCAAGGAAGAACTCAAATATCGGCTGCAAGAGCTTGAAAAGGCTGGCCGCCTGCTTGAGGCGCAGCGGCTTGAGCAGCGCACCCGCTTCGACCTGGAGATGCTGGAGGCGACCGGTTCCTGCGCCGGCATCGAGAATTACTCGCGTTATCTGACCGGCCGCAAGCCGGGCGATCCGCCGCCGACCTTGTTCGAATACATTCCCGACAATGCGCTGGTCTTCATCGACGAAAGCCATGTCACCATACCGCAGATCGGCGGCATGTATCGCGGCGACTTTCGCCGTAAGGCGACGCTGGCCGAGTATGGTTTCCGCCTGCCGTCCTGCATGGACAACCGGCCGCTGCGCTTCGAGGAGTGGGACGCCATGCGGCCGCTTTCCGTCGCGGTTTCGGCGACGCCCGGCGCCTGGGAGATGGAGCAGTCCGGCGGCGTCTTCGCCGAGCAGGTCATCCGCCCGACCGGCCTGATCGACCCGCCGGTTGAAGTGCGCCCGGCCAAGACACAGGTCGACGACGTCGTCGGCGAAATCCGCGAGACCACGAGGGCCGGCTACCGCACGCTGGTCACCGTGCTGACCAAGCGCATGGCCGAGGATTTGACCGAATATCTGCATGAGCAAGGCATTCGCGTCCGCTACATGCACTCCGACATCGACACGCTGGAGCGCATCGAAATCCTGCGCGATCTGCGCCTCGGCGCCTTCGACGTGCTGGTCGGCATCAATTTGCTGCGCGAAGGCCTCGACATTCCCGAATGCGGCTTCGTCGCCATTCTCGACGCCGACAAGGAAGGCTTCCTGCGCTCCGAGACATCGCTGATCCAGACCATCGGCCGCGCCGCCAGAAACGTCGACGGCAAGGTGATCCTCTATGCCGACCAGGTCACCGGCTCGATGGAGCGGGCGATGGCCGAGACCAATCGCCGCCGCGAAAAGCAGATGGAATGGAACGCGGCCAACGGCATCACTCCGGAATCGGTCAAGTCGCGCATCTCCGACATTCTCGATTCGGTCTACGAGAAAGATCATGTCCGCGCCGACATTTCGCAGTTCACCGACAGCGCCGGCGCCATGATGGGCAACAATCTGAAGGCGCATCTCGACGCCCTGGAAAAGCAGATGCGCGACGCCGCCGCCAACCTCGATTTCGAAAAAGCGGCCCGCATCCGCGACGAGATCAAGCGGCTGCGCGAGATGGAACTGTCCATCTCGGACGACCCGCTGGCCAAATATGCCGACATGGAAAGCCCGGTTTCGGGCCGCGAAAAGGGCAAGCACAACAAGGGCGTGGCCAAACATCGTACAGCAGAGGAACAGGAGCGTTTCCGGAAGCTCGACGAGGCACATGCCGCCGAAGAGGCGGCCAAGGCTGCCCGGCCCAACCTCTTCCGCAAGCCGGAGCTCGACGAAATGGGCGCCGACGGCGCCGTGCCGGTCAAGAAGCCGCTGTTTGCGAAACCTTCGCTGGACGATATGGGACCTGGGACCGACATGCCGACGCCGTCAGGCGCGGTCTCCCGTTCGCTGTTCAAGAAACAGTCGGCGCAGGAAGCGCACGGTTCGGATTTCGGTATACCGGGTGAACCGACCAAGCCACTGTTCAGGAAGAACTCACTGGACGAGATGACGGTGCGGCGGACCGAGAAGCCGGTCGAGGGAAAAGCGCCGGCGAAACCACAGCCAATCTCCCCCCTCGTGGGGGAGATGCCAAGTGGTGGCAAAGAGGGCAGGGTAGAGGGGGGCGCGAAGGAACGCCACGTTTCAGCCAAACCCATCGTCCGCCAGCGCGCTGGCATCGGCTCCTACGAAGACCCCGCCGACGCCCGCCGTGAAAAGCGCCGGCCGGGCAAGACGGGTCGGCCGGGACGGTAGCGAGCTTCCCTGCTCCCCTTGTGGAGAAGGTGGATCGGCGCGCAGCGCCGAGACGGTTGAGGGTGCTGGACGGATCGCCGTCGGTGCCAAGCTGGAGCGCCCCTCATCCGACCGCTTCGCGGCCATCTTCTCCCACCAAGCAAGGGGAGAAGGGGGAGCCTAGCCACTTGCCATCGGCGCTACCCTTGGTGTAGCCAGTTTCTACAACTTGAACGTCTTGAAAGGAGGGCTGCGTGTTATTTTCTCACCACCGTCAGCGCGGCCCTGTCTCTGCCCTGCGAGCTTGCTTGCAGGGCTGACCAGAGACGGTCCGGGTTCTCCCGCTTCGATTTTCTTGGTCTGCCCTTCGTGGTGCTGCAACGCCGAGCCTGATGGCCAGCCTGCGCACCGTCAAAGTGCATCAACCGGAGCTCACTCCGGACAGACCAGAGAAATCGACATGGCCCTGATCAGCCTCAAGTCCCTCGGCGTCACTATGAGTGCGCCGCTCTTCTCCAATCTCGACCTCACCATCGGCACCGGCGATCGGCTCGGCATCGTCGCCGCCAATGGTCGCGGCAAATCCACTTTGTTGAAGTGCCTGACCGGCGACATGGAGCCGACATCAGGCGACATCACCCGCACGCGCGGCCTGCGCGTCGGCTATGTCGAGCAAATCATCCCCGCAGCGCTGGCCGGGCGCAGCTTTCATGAAGTGGTGGCCGACGTCTTGCCGGCCGAGCAGGCCGAAAGCGAACAATGGCGCATCGATGTGGTTCTCGACTCGCTCGACGTGCCGCAGCCAATGCGCGCGCGGCCGATGCGGGCCTTGAGCGGCGGCTGGCAGCGATTGGCACTGATCGCCCGCGTCTGGGTCACCGATCCCGACGTCCTGCTGCTCGACGAGCCGACCAACCATCTCGATCTCGGCAAGATCAGCCAACTCGAAACCTGGTTGAACGCGCTGCCGCGCGAGGTGCCGATTGTGATCGCCAGCCATGACAGGGGCGTTCCTCGACGCGACGACCAACCGCACGCTGTTTCTACGCCCCGAACAATCGCCGGTGTTTTCGCTGCCCTATTCGCGGGCGAGGCTTACGCTGGACGAGGTCGACGCCTCGACCGAGCGCAAATTCCAGCGCGACATGAAAGTGGCGCAGCAGCTGCGCCGGCAGGCGGCCAAGCTCAACAATATCGGCATCAATTCCGGCAGCGACCTTTTGACGGTCAAGACCAAGCAGCTCAACCAGCGGGCAGAGCGACTGGAAGAAGCGGCAGCGCCGGCACACCGCGAAAGATCGGCGGGCGCGATCAAGCTCGCCAATCGCGGCAGCCATGCCAAGGTGCTGATCACGCTCGACGACTTGGTGGTCGGAACACCTGACGGCACGGTTCTGTTCAGCACCGGCAAGCGCCATATCTGCCAAGGCGACCGCATCGTCCTGCTCGGCCGTAACGGTGTCGGCAAATCACGGCTGATCGGCCTGATCCGGAACGCCATCGTCGAGCCGGAAACGGTGGCGCAAAGCGTGAAGGTGACGCCGTCGACCGTGCTCGGCTATAGCGACCAGGCATTGTCGGGCATCAGCGGCGATGACACGCCGCTGGCGATGCTCTCGCGCAGATTCGATGTCGGCGAGCAGCGCGCCCGCTCGTTGCTGGCGGGCGTCGGCGTCAGCATCGACATGCAGGAGCGCCGGATCGGCGTGCTGTCGGGCGGACAGATGGCGCGGCTGATGATGCTGGCGCTCAGGCTCGCCAATCCCAATTTCTATTTGCTCGACGAGCCGACCAATCATCTCGATATCGATGGCCAGGAAGCGCTGGAAGCGGAATTGCTGGAACGTCAGGCGAGCTGCCTGCTTGCCTCGCACGACCGCTCCTTCATCCGCGCGGTTGGCAACCGCTTCTGGCTGATCGAGAAACGGCGGCTGACCGAGATCGATAGCCCGGAAGCTTTCTTCCAGGAGGTAGCCGAAGCGGGCGGTTGAAAAATTGCGGAAAAAAATCCGGCGCTCTGTCGGATGATGATCGCATGCCACGTCCTTGGGACGCCGACACGGTGATGCCGGCGCCAATCGAGGAGAAAGCATCATGTCTATTCTGTCATCCATAGGTCACGCCGTGACGCGTTACTCGGCGGCTCGCGCCCGTTATCGCAGCGAACGCGCCATCCTTTCATTGCCGATCGAGTTGCGCAAAGATATCGGCTGGCCGGAAATCGTCGTCGACGCGCAAAACAGCCCGCGGATTCGCATCGAAGGTTGAAAGGTGGCAGTTGGCCGTCGCGGCAGGCGCCATTTCGAATCCAAAAACCATCGGCCGTGTAGGATCTTCGCCGTTCCGTTCGTCCTGTGGTTCGCAAAGGCCAACCAGACGCAAAGAGGAGCATGACATGAATGATCAGCCGCAGACCCAGTCCGCCGCCAAAGTGCTTGGCGGATTGACGCCCTACCTTCAGCTGGACGGCGCTTTCAAAGCCGCAGAATTTTACCAAAAGGCCTTCGGTGCCGAGCAGGTCTTTGCCTATCCGCCGGATGAACAGGGCCGCACCATGCATATCCATCTGCACATCAACGGTTCGACCCTGATGCTTTCCGACTTCTATCCTGAGCATGGAATGGCCGCTGTGAAGCCGCAGGGCTACACCATGCAGCTCCATCTCGGCAGCGACGACATCGACGCCTGGTGGAAGCGGGCCATCGAGGCGGGTTGCGAGGAAGTCGTGCCGTTGCAGGTGATGTTCTGGGGCGACCGCTGGGGCAATATGCGTGATCCGTTCGGCGTCGAATGGGCAATGAACGCACCGGTGAAAGCAGCTTAACATCCAACACAGGCTGTGTCTGAAATCACCTCTCCCCGCTCTAAAGGGAGAGGAAAACGATCACATGGAGGAAGTCAGATGTCCTATGTCGACGGTTTCGTACTGGCCGTGCCCAAGGCAAATCTCGATGCCTACAAGAAAATGGCGCAGACGGCCGGCGCCGTCTGGAAGGAGCATGGCGCGTTGGCCTATGTCGAATGCATTGGCGACGACGTACCCCATGGCGAGCTCACCTCGTTCCCGCGCGCCGTGCAGGCCAAGGAAGACGAGGTCGTCGTCTTCTCCTGGGTCGTCTATGAATCCAGGCAGCATCGTGATGCGGTGATGGCCAAGGTGATGGCCGATCCGCGCCTCAAGCCGGACTGGGAGACCATGCCGTTCGACGGAAAGCGCATGATCTTTGGCGGTTTTCAGCCCTTCATCGAGCTGTAGGCGCCCCTCGATCAAGTTTATTGAGCAGCGGCTTCAGCCGGTCGCCATAGCGCTTCCACAGATCGACCGAGCCCTGATACATCGGCTGGCGCACTTGCGCGGCCGACGCCGTGCGCACCGGCCGGTCGGTCTGGTGAAACGACAGCACGGCGTCGTCCCACGGGAGGCCGAGATGGGCGATCAGCGCCCGCGACTGGCCTTCCTGGTCGGCGACGAAATCCTCGTAGCGAACGTCGTGCACGACATCAGGCAGCACGGCGTGCCAGTGCGCCATGATATCGGTGTAGAGGTTGTGGAAATCGGCGAGCTCGTCGAGATCGTAGCCGTAGCGGTGGCTGTCGCCGCGGAAATGCACTTTGTAGATCGACAGGCAGGTCGCCGCCGCATCGCGCGCGCAATGGATGATCTTGGCCTTCGGCAGCATCATATGGATAAAGCCGACCAAGAGGAAATTGCCGGGCATCTTGTCGGTGACGTGCCGAAAACCTGGATAGCGGGCGTGCAGCATATCGAGATAGGCCTGGCCGGCCTCGGCATAGGCCCTGTCGGACATGTCGGCGATGCCCCAGGGAAAGCCGCCCTTCATGCTGAGCGGAAACTGCTTACCGACCGCCGTCTTCAATATGCTGAGCTCGCCGGCGCCATAGACCTGCGGATGGCTGGCGATGATCTGCTCGACCAGCGTGGTGCCGGATCGCGGCATGCCGACAACGAAGATCGGCGTGTCGTCGGCGATCCCGCCCGGCCTGTGTTTTTCAAAAAAGGTCTTGTCGAATACGGCCTTCATCGCCTCGAACTCGCCGCGCGTCTTGCCGGCATCGTAGTCGATGCCCTGGCGGCGGATCGCGTTGCCTTCGGCGAAATAGTCGAAAGCGCGGCCATAATCCCTGAGGTCGTCGTTGGCCTTGCCGAGGCCGAAGGAAAGCTGCATGCGCGCCAGGCTGCCTTGCGGCGCCTTGGCGTGCTCCGCCTCCATGCGGGCAAGCTCGGCGTCGCGCTCCTTCTGGCGCTTGACCTGCGTGAGCATCAGCCAGGCCCTGGCCATGCCGGGGTCCACGGCCAGCGCCTGCCTGAAAAGATCCGCAGCCTCGTCGAGATTGCCCTTTTCCATCAGCCCGACGCCCAGGCCGTGCAAAAGATCGGCATCCTTCGGCCGGATCGTCAGCGCCTCGCGAAAAACAGCCAGTGCCTCATCCAGCCGGCCCGCTTCCTGCAGCGTTTCGGCAAGCCCGACGCGGGCGCGGACATGGAACGGGTTGCGGCCGATCGTGCCGCGATAAATATCTTCGGCGCCTTCGAATTGGCCGAGCTGCTTCAGCGACGAGCCGAGATTGTCGCGCGCCGCCAACTGGTCCGGCCGAATCGCCACCACCTTGCGGAAGAGATCGGCCGCGGCCGCTACCCGGCCGAGGTCGCGCAGCACGGTGCCGAGATTGTTGAGGAAATCCGGATTGTTCGGCTGCAGACGCACCGATTGTTCGATCAGCGCCAGCCCCTCGGCGCTGCGCCCGGTCTGGTGCAGCAGAAGCCCGAGGAAATGCGCAGCAGCCGGGTGGTTGGCCTTTTGCGCCAGCACCTGACGGTAAAGCGCCTCGGCTTCCTGCCGGCGCCCCGCCTGGTGCAGCTGCAGCGCCCGCTGCACGTACTGGTCAAGCCCCAGCGGCGGCTGTCCGCCTGAGCCGTAACGTGCGCCTGCCGGTTGTCTCGGATCTCTGTTGATGGGAAACCTGCCGTGTTGTCCGCCTGCCGCGATCTAGGCCATCGCTGCGGCACGTGCAAGAGCAGACGGCGGTCGCTACGAAGCAAACCTCCGAACCCGGGGAACTTACCGAAAGTCGGCCGGCGTCAGCACATACATGTTCTTGCGGCCGTGCGAGTAGGCTTCGCGCGCAATATCGTGGATCGACGAACGCTTGGCGTCGAAGGCACTGAGGAATTCGGCTTCGGCTCCGCTTGCAGCCGGGTTTACCGTCGAAAGTGCCGTAACCTCGATAAAGAACGGGACTTCGAACATGCCGTCATGCCCGACGAAACGAACGCGCTTGGCCGCAGCGTCGTAGGAGCGGCTGGGATTGGGAAAATTGAGTGTCATGGCTTGCGCGTCAAATAAGGCGGTTGCTTTCGGCAAGCTGGCGCGCCCGCCGCACCGTGCCGTCGGTGTCGGCAATCCTTCGCCTTGCCGCCTCGTCGCTTCTTATCGTGAGGCGCGGCGACATGACCTTTGTCGGCTTGACGACAGGATCGACTGCAACTGTCGGGACATCCGGTGTTCTTGCGGAACTCATGACTCTATTCCCTTCATACCTAAATAAACACAAATGCCGGAGGAACTCTTCCGGAACTTCTTCAAACATTTTTTGAGGTTCTGGGCACCGTATCATCGTTTCGCAAATAACCATAGAAAAGTAATTTTACGTTGGTAGCGGCAAAAAGCCGGAATCTTCTTGAATAAGCCGCATTTTCAGAATATTGGTATGGAACCGTTTTTGGGCCGTGCTTGGTCCCCTCGCGGCGTCAGGGGTTCTCGGCCCGTCAAAACTCATACAAATCGCCGATACCCGGTACCGCAATGCAGGCCCCGTTTTCAGGGCCAGGCCGGAAAGAAACTTCAAGGCACAGGAATGTCTGCCCGCACCACTCATTCCATCGCGCATTTCGCGGCACCTTTCGTGCTTGGCGGGCTAGATGGCGTACAGCCGGCCGGCGAGTATGACATCGACCACGACGAGGAACTGATCGACGGCATGTCGTGGCTTGCCTGGCGCCGCGTCGCCACTTTCATCCACCTGCCGTCAAGGACGGTGAAAAGCCCGACCAGCCAGCTTGTCGCCGTCGACCACGCCGAACTCGAAGCAGCGCTTCGGCACGATCAGGAGAATGTTACATGATCCGCTTCCAGCAGAGTGCGCGGCGCACGGATACGCCGTCGCATATCTTCACCGTCGGCCAGACCGTCCGCATGAAGAGCCGCATCGGCCTTGTCCAAAAGACCGCGGAGCTGTTCCAGATCAAGAGCCGGCTGCCGGTCAAGGACGGCTCTCCGCAATACCGCATCCGCAGCGAGCAGGAGACCCACGAGCGGGTCACCACGGAAGACAATCTCGAACCGGTCGACAACCCGGCCGGCTGAGCGATAGCACTCTCGACATTACCACCCACGCACGAGGGATCAGAAATGGCCAAGGGTCAACAGCGAAGCAACCGCGAGACACGCAAGCCCAAGAAGGACAAGGTGGCTGCAAAGCCGGCCTCGCCGTTCGGCTCGGCGGTCAAGCAGGCGGAGACCGGTACGAAACCCAAGTCCAAAGGCTAGGGTCGATCGCAGACAATCTGCTGGAGGCGTGCTTGAACTTCGTCATCGAGTTCTACCGCTCGCGCGATGCCGACGAAGCGACACTCGACCGGGTGTCGCTGGAAGCGCCGAACCTGCGCGCCGCCCTGCAAGGCGCCGCCACGCTGCTTCACACGCTGATGATGCCGCAGATCCCCGATCGCCTGCGCATCTCCAACGAGGACGGCGCCGAGCTCTACGTCGGCCCCGCCGATGGTGCCTATCCGGACGAACAGTGAGGCCGGTGCGCTAGCACGGCCCATCATCGACGACCCGATAATCAGCCGCGCGGGCCTCGCATTCATTGGGGAACGTGCGCAGTTCGCCATGGCGACGGGCACAGACCGGGCGGTATTCGCGGGTACAGAATGTCTGCTCCCCGCCGCCACCACCGCGACGGCACTCGCCTTCACGGATGATGCGGTATCCGGCGCGTTCGGCAAGGCAGGCGTTGGCGAAGGTCTGGCGGTCGCCGCCGCGCCTGGCGCAGACCGGGTCATATTGCCTGGTGCAGAATTGCGGTCCCGGCCGTGGCGGGCGCGGCCCCGGCCCCTCATCGACCACGACGGTGCAGGCCGCGAGAATTGCCGACAGGAACAGGATGGAAAAACCCTGCCGCGAGAAGATTGCCGCAAGAAACCGCATGAATGTTCCCTCCCTCGAAGCTCGTGCCTGCACAAATGGTGCCTGCGTCCGGCCGATCCTCGTCATTCCGCCGCCAAATGCAACCCCTGTTTGCAACGGGCGGCATGGCCAACCAAGGCGGTATGCCGGCGCAAAGGCAAAACAGCACCGGCCCTGCTTGCTGGACCATGCCTGGGCTGCGTCTGGCCGATGACCGCGCGGAGAACCGGGACTATCGGTGCGATGCGTCGGGATGCGCCTGTTGGGCCGCCCGCGGCTCTATCTTGCAAGCATCACGTTTCCGTGCGATAAATTTTGTGTTCGGGCATTTGCGACCCGGAGAGCGGAACGTTTTGGACGACCTTTCCCCGATACTGTGAATCTCTGACAGCCCCGTTTTCGGCGGGGGGTTTTACCATGCGCCAATGCATGACTGCCGAAGCAACCACCGGGACTTGCCCACGGCGCCAGGCGGCGGGCGGAACCACCAAGACTGACACGGGTGAAGGAGTTTCCCCAATGGCCCAGACCGGCACCGTTAAATTCTTCAACGCTACCAAAGGCTTCGGCTTTATCACGCCCGATGGCGGCGCCAAGGATGTGTTCGTCCACATCTCGGCGATCGAGGCTTCCGGGCTGCGCACGCTCGTCGACGGTCAGAAGGTCACCTTCGATGTCGAGCCCGACCGTATGGGCAAGGGTCCGAAAGCGGTCAATCTCCGCGCCGCCTGAACGGCGGCGTGCCGCGCGTCCTTTCGGGTGTGAGGATGCTGCAAGGCTTTGGTGTGACGTGAATTTTATAAAGGCGCGGCGGTTTTCGTCGCGCCTTTTGTGTTCTGGGATGCTTGCCGGCACCGCAAAACTTTCTCTTGCCGATGGCACTAAAATAAAGGACAAATTTCCGTCCGGGCATTTGCCGGCCCGAGACTGGACTTGTGGGATCAAAGGAGCTTCCCATGCCGCAGACCGGCACCGTCAAATTCTTCAATCACGCCAAGGGCTTCGGCTTCATCACGCCGGACGACGGGGCAAAGGATGTCTTCGTCCATATTTCGGCCGTGCAGGCGTCGGGTCTTCCCGGTCTTGAGGATGGGCAGAAAGTGACATTCGACACCGAGCCGGACAAGCGCGGCAAGGGTCCGAAAGCCGTCAACCTGTCGATCGGCTGAACCGGCCCTGAACAGAATGGACGTGGGCCGGTCTGGCCTGCGGTGTTTGCCGCACGCTTGAATCGCCCGGTTGGATGAACCCGCCTGGCCAAATTTCGTTCAGCCCCCGTTCAGCCACGGTCCCATATTAATCTTCGTTAAAGCCGGACCGCATCCCCCGAAAACGACCCGGGCCGGCACGAAGGAGACCGACATGAACCGAATTTTCAAGACTGCCATCCTGTCCGCCGCGGTCGTTGCGACCACGCTTGCGACCTTGCCCGCGGCCAGTGCCGATGAATGGCACCATCACCGCCGGCACCACGGCAACGGCGACGCCGTTGCGGCAGGCGTGCTCGGCCTTGCGGCCGGTGCCCTGATCGGCGGTGCGCTCGCCAGCCCGCAGCCCCGCTATTACGACCCGGCCTATGATGATGAATACTACCGGCCTGCCCCGGTGCGCCGTTATTACGTGCAGCCGCGAGTGGCCTATGCCGAAAGCTATGCGGAGCCCTGGACCCGCGGCTGGTACGAATACTGCTCGGACCGCTACCGGAGCTTCAACGCGCGTACCGGCACGTTCACAGGCTATGACGGCGAACAGCATTTCTGCACCGCCAATTAACGGAGGCAGTTTCCTGCCGGAAAAAAGCGCGGTCGCACAGGCCGCGCTTTTTTGTTTCCGGCAAGCGGCTTCAGATCAGGAACGGATTGCTCCGCCGCTCCTCCCCAAAACGGCCGCCGGGACCGTGGCCGCAGATGAAGCCGATGTCGTCGCCCAACGGCAAAAGCTTCTCCTTGATCGAGGCGATCAGCGCGGCGTGGTCGCCGCCCGGCAGGTCGGTGCGGCCGACCGAACCGCGGAACAGCACGTCGCCGACATGCGCGAACTTCGCCGCCCGGTCATAGTAGACGACGTGGCCCGGTGCGTGGCCCGGACAATGGAGCACCTCGAACACGTGTGAGCCGAACGAAACGGTCTCGCCTTCGGCAAGGAACCGGTCGGGGACACAGTTGCGCACGGGATCGGTGATGCCGTAGCGCTTCGCCTGGTTCTCGAGATTGGCGAGCAGCGGCCGGTCGGCGGCATGCGGGCCGATGATCTCGATACCGAGCGCCTCCTTCAGCTCCATGGCCCCGCCGGCATGGTCGATATGGCCATGCGTGATCCAGATCGCGCCGGCAGTGATTGCATTGTCCTCGAGCGCCGCCAGCACCTTGTCGATGTCGCCGCCCGGATCGACGACAACGCCTTGCCTGTCGTCCATGTCGAAGAGAATGGTGCAGTTCTGCTGGAACGGCGTGACCGGCACGATGCCGGCGTTGAGCTGACCCATATTCGTCCTTTCACGCGGTCGGAGCGCTGCGCGCCCCCTCGAACGCGTCAGGAAAGCCCTAACCTTACCCTGATGTAGAGACACACGCGAACGGCGTCCACCGCTCCACAAACGGCAAACGGCAAACGGCAAACGGAAAAACGGAAAACGGAAAACGGAAAACGGAAAACGAAATGGGCGGCCGAAGCCGCCCATTTAAACCCTGAAACGTCAAAGCTTATTTCTTCATCGCGTTCATGACCGCACCGATGATGCCGGTCAGGATGGCGCCGCCGCCGGCACCGCCAACGATATTTGAAATGTTCAACGCGCTGCCTGCCCCTGCCGCCGTGGCCGCGGCTGTCGGATCGACCGCACCACCCAGCAGACTGTTGAGGATGGCCGCACCGCCGACGCCGCCAACAGCGCCGCCAAGGATTTTGGTAAGCTGCCCCATCGCCGCCGTCTTGATAGCCGCGCCAACCGCCTGACCACCGATGATACCCGTAATCACCTGAATAATGATCGGAAGAAGCGTGTTCATATCCATATTTCCAGTCCCTCCATAGCTGCCAGCCTCCCGGGCCGACCCCATCATGAGACGCCGAATTGTGTGAAAGTCAAATGCAGAAGCGCTTAAATAAAAAGGGCGGCCCGAAAACCGCCCTTACTAGTTAAAAAAGCTGTGACTTTCGTTATTCTGCTGCGATTGCGTGCTTCGGCTGAACGGCCGCAGAATAGTCATTCATCAGCGTCTTGGCGATTTCGCCGACCTCGAATCGGTATGGACCGATCTCCGAAACCGGCGTCACCTCGGCTGCCGTCCCGGTGAGGAAGCACTGCTGGAAGCCTTCAAGCTCTTCCGGCATGATGGCGCGCTCGATCACCTCCAAACCGCGGTCCTTGGCAAGGCCGATGACCGTGCGGCGGGTGATGCCGTCGAGGAAGCAATCGGGCTTGGGCGTATAGATCTTGCCGTCCTTGACGAAGAAGATGTTGGCGCCTGTCGCTTCCGCCACCTGGCCCCGCCAGTCGAGCATCATAGCGTCGGCATAGCCCTTGGCCTCGGCGGCATGCTTGGACATGGTGCAGATCATATAGAGGCCGGCCGCCTTCGATTTCGACGGTGCGGTGCGCGGGTCGGGGCGGCGCCATTCGGCCATGTCGAGGCGGATGCCCTTGAGCTTCTGCGCCGGGTCGAAATAGCTCGGCCACTGCCAGATGGCGATGGCGCAGTTGATCCGACTGTTCTGTGCGGAAACGCCCATCTGTTCGCTGCCGCGCCACGCGATCGGCCGGACATAGGCGTCCTGGAAACCTTGCTTCTTCAACAGCGTACGGCAGGCGTCGTCGATCTCGGCGACCGAGTAGGGTATCTTGAAGCCAAGCAGGCGCGCCGATTCATGCAGGCGTTCGGTGTGGTCGGTCAGCTTGAAAATTTCGCCCCCATAAGCGCGCTCGCCCTCGAATACCGCGCTGGCGTAGTGCAGCCCGTGGGTCAAGACGTGGATCTTGGCGTCGGCCCATTTGACGAATTCGCCGTTCATCCAGATAAAGCCGTCCAGTTGGTCGAAGGGAACGGATGCCATGGTAACCTCCCGCGGGCGGCAGCCCGCACAGTGTCGTTGCGTGTTTCGCCTCGGCCGCTGCGGACGGCCATTGTCTCAAAGCGTAGGCGGATATTTAAGGTCTGGCAAACTCAGGAAGTTCCGGAAAAAACGGCTTCGCTTGCCTTTTCGTTCGCAATCCGCCGAAAAGCTTGCCAAAAATTACCATCGCGCGGAAAATACGTCAATAGTGCTGACATAATTTCCTGCTTCACACGGAGAAAAGATGACGAGCCACGCAGCCGCAGAGCCGATCAGGACGGCGATCACCGACGAGGACGGCATCGATTTCGCCATCATCGAGTTGTTCTTCTTCGCCTATCGCGACTTTACCTCCGATCCGGACCAGATCCTGGCCGATTACGGTTTTGGCCGCGCCCATCATCGGGTGTTGCATTTCGTCAATCGCCGGCCCGGCCTGACGGTCGCCGAGCTCCTCGACGTGCTCAAGATCACCAAGCAGAGCCTGGCGCGCGTGCTCAAGCAACTGATTGACACCGACCATATCGTGCAATTGCAGGGCCCTCGCGACCGCCGCCAGCGCGAGCTTTATCCGACGGCCAAGGGCCGTGCGCTGGCGCTGGCGCTGGCGCGGCCACAGTCGCGCCGCATCCATGCTGCATTGGAAGATTCCGGAGCCACCGAACGCGCCGTTATCGAACGGTTCCTTGAAGCGATGGTCAATCCGGAACTAAGGGCGCAGATCGACATTGTGCCCGCAAAGATGTCAGGGAAAAGCCATGGAGACCATTGAGAGGGTTGATCATCCGACAGCACCGGAAGACGACGCGCCGCATCTGCTGGTGGTCGACGACGACACCCGTATCCGCAATCTTCTGAAACAGTATCTGACCGAAAACGGCTTTCGCGTCACCGTCGCCGGAAATTCCGGCGAGGCGCGCCGAAAGCTCGCCGGCCTCGACTTCGATCTGATCGTGCTCGATGTCATGATGCCGGGTGAAAGCGGCGTCGATCTCACCAAGGCGCTGCGGGCGGAGAAAAACGTACCGATCCTGATGCTCACCGCACTGTCCGAAACCGACAGCCGGATCACCGGGCTCGAGGCCGGCGCCGACGACTATCTGCCTAAACCGTTCGACCCGCGTGAGCTGATCCTGCGTATCAACAATATCCTGCGCCGCGGCGGCCCCGCGACGACGCCCAAGGTCGAACAGCTGGTCTTCGGTCCCTATACGTTCCAGATCGCCAGGCGTGAGCTGAAGCGCGGCGGAGAGGCGCTCAAGCTGACCGACCGCGAGCAGGAAATCCTGGCGATCTTCGCTGCCCGTGCCGGCGAGACGATACCGCGGCATGAGCTTGTCGGCGACGAATCCGAGGTCGGCGAGCGCACGATCGACGTCCAGATCAACCGGCTGCGCCGCAAGATCGAACGCGATCCGTCCAATCCGGTCTGGCTGCAGACCGTGCGCGGTATTGGGTATCGGCTCAGCGTGGAATAGAATGCCGCCGACAGCGGCCCTTTGCCGGGTCCCGGTGAGCGAAAAGACGAATGGCGACCACGCAACTCGAACGGCCGGGAGATGGCGGCTTCGGCGCCCGCGCGACGCGGGCGCTGAAGGCCGTGCCGCGCGCCTGGAACCGTTTCTGGCGCCTGGTGTCGCTTTACATGCCGAAGCGGCTCTATGCCCGCTCGCTGATCATCGTCATAGCGCCAATGATCATGCTGCAGTCGGTCGTCGCCTTTGTCTTCATGGAGCGCCATTGGCAGACCGTGACGCAACGCCTGTCACAGGCCACGGTGCGCGACATCGCCGCCATCATCGACCTGATAGAGACCTATCCGCATGACGCCGACTACGCGAACGTCATCCGCATCGCCCAGGATCGCATGCAGCTGAAGGTCGACCTCCTCCCCCCCGACCCGCTGCCGCCACCCGGGCCAAAGCCGTTCTTCTCGATCCTCGACGAGATCCTTTCGTCCGAGATCACCCGCCAGATCAACCGTCCGTTCTGGATCGATACGGTCGGCAATTCCAATATCGTCGAGGTCCGCGTCCAGCTTGAGAACAAGGTGCTGCGGGTCTTCGTGCGCCGCAGCCAGGCCTATGCGTCGAACACCCATATTTTCCTGATCTGGATGGTCGGCACCTCGCTGGTGCTGCTGATGATCGCCATTCCCTTCCTGCGCAACCAGATCCGGCCGATTCTGACGCTGGCCGAGGCGGCCGAGAGCTTTGGCAAAGGCCGGCCGATGCCGCGCGATTTTCGCCCGCGCGGCGCCGAGGAAGTCCGCCGCGCCGGCTTTGCCTTCATCCAGATGCGCGAACGCATCGAACGCCAGCTCGAGCAGCGCACCGCCATGCTGAGCGGCGTCAGCCACGATCTGAGGACCATCCTCACCCGCTTCAAGCTGCAATTGGCACTGGCCGGGACCAAGGCGGCCGACACCCAGGCACTCGACCAGGACATCGACGACATGCAGTCGATGCTGGAAGGTTACCTTGCCTTTGCACGCGGCGAAGCATCGGAAGATGCCGGCCGGTTCGACCTCGAAGCCTTCTTCGACAAGCTTCGCGAGGAAGCCGCGCTCCGCAAGCGCAAGCTGTCGACCGTACTTACCGGCGATCCGCACGTCCACGTGCGCCCCAATGCCTTTGCCCGGCTGCTCTCCAATGTCGTCGGCAATGCATTCCGCTATGCCAAGACGGTGGAGATCAACGCCAATCATGGACGCGGTTCGCTGCTCGTCACCATCGACGACGACGGTCCGGGCATTCCGCCCGAAAAGCGGGAGGATGTATTCAAGCCGTTCGTGCGGCTCGACGAGGCCCGCAACCTCGACGCCAGCGGCACCGGCCTTGGCCTCTCCATCGCACGCGACATTGCCCGCAGTCATGGCGGCGACATCGTCCTCGAACGCAGCCCGCTCGGCGGCTTGCGGGCGGTGATCAAGGTTCCGGCTTGACGGCAGCAAGACCCGGCCTTCATTCGCCCGTCATGAAACCATGGTGAAGAGCGCCAATGAAGCGCGCGATCCTGATTGATTCGGCCCTGCGGCCTCATTTCGACCCCGCGCCTGCCCGGGTGCGCCGGTGCGACGCCAGAGCTGCGGCGTGGTCGCCGCTCAGGCATCGCGGCAAGCCAATCAAGCTTGCCGCCAAGGGACCGCCATGCGCATCCTGATGGTCACCGACGCCTGGCGCCCGCAAGTCAACGGCGTCGTCCACACGCTGGAGCGCCTCTCGGAGACCCTGAAATCCTTCGATGTCGAGACGGATTTCCTGACGCCCAACATCTTTCGCACCCTGCCTCTGCCGACCTATCCCGATATCAGGCTGGCGCTGACGACGCCGCACCGCGTGGCGCGGCTGATCGAGGCGCGCAAGGTGGACCACGTTCATATCGTCACCGAAGGACCGCTCGGCATTATGGCCCGGCGCTACTGCCGCAACGCCGGCCGCCCGTTCACGACCAGCTATCACACACGTTTTCCGGAATATCTGAGCGCACGCCTACCGGTGCCTGAAGCATGGGCCTATCGCTGGCTGCGCGATTTCCATAATTCAGGACAGGGAACGCTGGTCGCCACCCAGTCGCTTGCCGACGATCTTGCGGCGCGCGGCTTCACCAAGCTCCGGCCGTGGACGCGCGGCGTCGACACCGATCATTTTCGGCCGGATAAAAGAAAGGACCTGGGATTTCCCGGACCGATCTTCCTCTGCGTCGGCCGCGTCGCGATCGAAAAGAACCTGCCGGCCTTTCTCGACCTCGACCTGCCGGGCAGCAAGGTGGTCGTAGGCGAAGGGCCGGAACTAGCGAAGCTGAAGGCCAGATATCCCGATGCCCATTTCCTCGGCCATCGTCCGAATGACGAGCTGGCCGAGATCTACGCCTCGGCCGATGCCTTCGTCTTCCCCAGCCGCACCGACACATTCGGCAACGTCATCATCGAGGCGCTGGCCAGTGGCACGCCGGTCGCAGCCTATCCCGTCACCGGACCGATCGACATCGTCGGAGACGGCATCGGCGGCGCGGTATCGGACGACCTGCGGCAAGCAGCGCTCGCCGCCCTTCACGTCGACCGCGCCGAGGCGCGGCAACGCGCGATGCGCTACAGCTGGAAGGCCTGCGCGGAAATGTTCATGGAAACGGTTGAAGAGGCGCTGGGCACCACGCGTAAACTGGCTGCGTGAGCAACAGCGCAGCTAGAACAACCTGCCTCCGTCCGGCACCTTGCGCTCGATCGCGCCAAGCACGACGGCGCCCTCTTCATCGGGAAAGCCTAGCGTCAGCACTTCCGACATGAATGGCCCGATCTGGCGCGGCGGGAAATTGACTACAGCGAACACCTGCCGGCCGATCAGGGTTTCGGGCGTATAGTATTTTGTGATCTGGGCCGAGGATTTCTTCACCCCGATCTCGGGACCAAAATCGATTTTCAACTTAATCGCCGGCTTGCGCGCCTCGGGAAAAGGCTCGGCCTCTACGATCGTGCCGGCGCGGATGTCGATACGGTCGAAATCGGCAAAGCTGATCTCGGGTTTTCGCGTGTTGCTCGAACTCATCGACGGTCAGGCGTTTCCGTAGGTTTCGAACAGCACGCCGGCCAACGCATCCTTGGCCGAAGTCCCCGACCAGACGACGAACTGGAACGCCTGGAAATAGCATTCGCAGGCTTCCAGCGCCGACGACAGCAGCACCTCGACCTGCTGGCTTGACGGCTCGACCCCACCGGCCAGCAGCAGCGACTGGCGGAACATGATGGCGCCTTCCTGCTCCCAGAGATCGAAATGGCCAAACAGCATCTGCTCGTTGATCAGCGAAAGCAGCCGCATCACCTCGAGCGCGCGCGCCTCCGGGACTTTGATGTCGAAGGCGCAGGCCAGGTGCAGCGCCTCGTAGTCCTCCATCCAGGAGAATGAAACGTGGTAGTCGGTCCAGCTCCCGGCAACCGAAATCGAGATCTCGTCGTCGCCGGCCCGTTCGAAGGACCAGTCGTTGTTGTGCGCCACCTGCTCGATAACATCCACCGGATGGATTTCGCGGGAGAATTCGAGTTCGAGAAGTTCCATGAAATGCTTCCTGTCGTTCTGGGAGCGCCACCACACGCTCCGCGGGAGAGGCACACTCGAACAATTCTGCCTAGAACTCGGACGGCCAGGACTTCGTCAACGCAAAGACCCCGGACCGGACCCCACCGCCCGGCGCATGACCCTGCTCCGAATCATGCAACAAATTCAGTCTATTGATCGGGAGTCGCGTGACCAGCCAAATTTTTCGCACTGCGTCATTCGCATGTGGAAAGGCGATGTCACAAATATTCACGCAGTACCGGTAAGCGATTCACGACAAAGCGCTTTTTACGATCCGGCTTTGTGGAAAAGTTTAACGATTTATTTCTGATTATTTTTTTGCACGCGGCTTTGCCGCAGCCACAGGCGCTGCTTGACCGGTCAATTCGGCAAGCCTGGCCTCGAGCGCCTCGATGCGAGCGGCGAGCCGGATGTTTTCTTCCCTGGCCTTCGCCGCCATGTCGCGAGCAGCGTCGAATTCCTCGCGCTGCACCACGTCCATGGAGTTGAGTATGCGCTCGGCCCGGCCCCTGAAGGCGGTCTCCACCTCGCGCCGCACGCCCTGCGCGGCACCGGCTGCATCGGTCATCAGCTTGGCGAATTCATCGAGAATGCGGTTCGGTCCAGTCGCCATGGCAAATCCTCGCTTGGTTGAATTGACGTAGTGGCGCACCATTTGGAATGCAAGCATATGCTTGCCTTGACCGCGCCAAAAGCCTGCCGCATGGTCCGCGCCCGAACCTGATTGGAACCCGGAGACCCTGTTGAGCGAATATTTGCTGCCGCTGGCCGCCCTGCCCTTTCCCAACATCGACCCGGTCATCGTCCGGATCGGACCACTGGCGGTGCATTGGTACGGCGTCGGCTATATCGTCGGCATTCTGTTCGCCTGGTGGTATGCCAAACGCCTCGTCACCAACCCCAAACTTTGGCCCGACGGCATCCTGCCGATGAAGCCCATCGACCTCGACGACTTCATCGTCTGGGCAGCCATCGGTGTGGTGCTCGGCGGACGCACCGGCTACGTGCTGTTCTACGACCTGTCGCGCTACATTGCCAATCCGCTCGATATCGTCGCCGTCTGGCAGGGCGGCATGTCGTTTCATGGCGGCCTACTCGGCGTCATTCTCGCCATGACGCTGTTTTCCTGGTCTCGCGGCATCCGCACATGGTCGCTGTTCGACGTGGTTGCCGCCGGCGTGCCGGTAGGGCTTGGCCTCGTTCGCCTGGCAAACTTCATCAATTCCGAACTATGGGGCCGGCCGACCGACGTGCCATGGGCATTCGAATTCCCCAATGGCGGCCCATTTGCACGCCATCCGAGCCAGATCTATGAGGCGCTGCTCGAAGGCTTGGTGCTGTTCCTGGTCCTGCGCTTCCTCACCCATTCCAGGCTCAAGCTGAAGACGCCGCGCTTCGTCGGCGGCGCCTTCATCGCCGGCTATGGCGCCTCGCGCATCTTCGTCGAATTCTTCCGCGAGCCCGACCAGCAGCTTGGCTACCTCCTTGGCACGAGCTGGCTGACCATGGGAATGGTGCTGTCACTGCCGATGGTGCTGGCCGGCATCTGGGCGATGGCTACAGCCAAGCCGGTGACAAAACCGCAGCCGGCATGACGCGGCTGAAGACCCGCATCGCCGAGCTGATCGGTGCGGTAGGACCGATCCCCATCAGCGAATACATGGCGCTCTGCCTGTTCGATCCGCAGGACGGCTATTATACGACACGCGAGCCGTTTGGCGCCGCCGGCGACTTCGTCACCGCGCCGGAGATCAGCCAGATGTTTGGCGAGCTGGTCGCCATCTGGCTCTACCAGGCGTGGCTGGCGATCGACCGGCCGACGCCGGTCGCCATCGCCGAAATCGGCCCCGGCCGCGGCACGCTGATGAGAGATATGCTGCGCACGCTTTCGCGGCTCGATCCGACGCTTACCGCCAGCGCATCGTTCGCCTTGATCGAGGCCAGTCCGCGGTTGACCGAGGTCCAGAAACGGACGCTTGCCGGGACGTCGGCCACCATCGCCTGGCATGAGGCCGTCGACACGCTGCCGCAGGGGCCGCTTCTGATTGTTGGTAACGAGCTGTTTGACGCCGTGCCCATCCGCCAGTTCGTCCGCGCTGGAGCCGGCTGGAGCGAACGGATGATCGGTCTCGACGACGCGAACCGGCTGCGCTTTTTCGTCGGCGCCGGCTCGCTTGACCCGATGCTGCTGCCGGAGGGTGCCGAGAATGCGACGCAAGGTGCCATCGTCGAGGTGGCGCCAGCCCGCGCCGCCCTGATGGCGGCCATCGCCGGGCGACTTGCCGGATTTGGCGGAGCCGGCCTGTTTCTCGACTACGGTCATCTCCAGCCCGGGATCGGCGACACCTTGCAGGCCTTGCGCAAGCACGGTCATGAGGACGTGCTGGCCAATCCGGGGCAGGCCGATCTCACAGCCCATGTCGATTTCGCTCCCCTCGCGGCAACCGTTCGGGCACACGGCCTCGATGCCCACCTCTCAACGCAAGGTGAATTCCTGCTCAAGATGGGGCTTCTCGAACGGGCTGGCCGGCTCGGCGCCAACGCCGATGAGGCAGCTCGCGAAAAGATCGCGGCCGACGTCGAGCGCCTCGCCGGCCCGCAGGCCATGGGCGAACTCTTCAAGGTGCTTGCCGTCCTCCCTGCCGGCATTGCCGTTCCGCCGTTTCCAAGCACGGATTGACTTTTCGCTGCCGCCTCTCTCACTCTCCCGTCTCCGACTAGCGCCCGACATCAACTTCGCCAGCCTTCAACCGCCCAGCCTTCAACTGCGCCCCTTCAACTCGCTTGACGAAATCGCCCATACGGACAACAAAGCCGCCATGCTGAATCAGACCAAACCGGATCCCGTTCGGTCGCCCTTGCTGGAAACGGCGCAAGGCATCCGCCACGGCTACTTCACGCGAGTCGGCGGCATTTCCAGCGGCATCTACCGGGGCCTCAACATCGGGGCCGGTTCGAACGATGACCAGACGCTGGTGCGCGAAAATCGCCGCCGGGTCGCCGAATGGATGGGCGTGCCCGCAAACCATCTGCTGACCGCTCACCAGGTTCATTCGCCGGACGTCGTCATTGCCAGGGAGCCTTTTGCCGGCGAGCGGCCCAAGGCCGACGCCATTGTCACCGACCGGCCGGGCATTGCCGTCGGTGCCTCGACCGCCGACTGCGGACCGGTCCTCTTCGCCGACGCCGAGGCGCGCATTATCGGCGCCGCCCATGCCGGCTGGAAAGGCGCTTTCACCGGAGTGCTGGAAAACACCATCGCGGCAATGGAAAGCCTCGGCGCCCGGCGCGACTGCATCGTCGCAGTGCTCGGTCCTTCGATCGGCCTACGGAATTACGAAGTCGGACCGGAATTCGTCGCCCGTTTCGTCGACGCCGATACCGGCAATGCTCGCTATTTCGCGCCTTCAGCAAATGCCGGACACGCGATGTTCGATCTCAACCGCTACACGGTCGACCGGCTGACCAAGGCTGGCGTCAACGCCGAAGGACTTGGCCGCTGCACCTATGCCGAGGAAGAGCTTTTCTACTCCTATCGGCGCAGCACGCATCGCAACGAGCCCGACTACGGGCGGCAGGTTTCGGCAATCGTTTTGGAGGCTGACTGATGGCGCTGCATTTCGAACGCTCGGAATTCGACGCGCGGCGCGATCGACTAATGATCGAGATCGCCGAAAAGAAGCTCGACGCCGTCCTGCTGTTTGCCCAGGAAAGCATGTATTGGCTAACCGGCTACGATACCTTCGGCTTCTGCTTTTTCCAGTGCCTGGTGGTCAAGGCCGACGGCTCGATGGTGCTGCTGACGCGTTCGGCCGACTTGCGCCAGGCGCGCCACACCTCGATCATCGACAACATCGTTTTGTGGACGGACCGCAACGGCGCCAATCCGGCGGTAGACCTGCGCAACCTGCTCAACGAACTCGACCTGCTCGGTGCCCGCATCGGCGTCGAATACGACACCCACGGCCTGACCGCCTATAATGGCCGGCGCCTCGACGAGCAGTTGCAGACCTTCGGGCAGATCGCGGATGCCTCCGGCATTGTCAGCCGGCTACGGCTGTTCAAGAGCCCGGCAGAAATCGCCAAGGCGGAAAAAGCCGCAAATCTGGCCGACGACGCGCTGGACGCAGCACTGCCGCTGATCAAGCAGGGCGGCGATGAGGCGCTGATCCTCGCCGCCATGCAAGGTGCCATCTTTGCCGGCGGCGGCGATTATCCGGCCAACGAGTTCATCATCGGCTCCGGCGTCGACGCCCTGCTTTGCCGCTACAAAGCCGGCCGCCGCAAGCTCACCAAGAACGACCAGCTGACGCTCGAATGGGCCGGTGTCTTCCACCACTACCATGCGGCAATGATGCGCACGGTGTTGACCGGCAAGGTATCGAAACGCCACCAGGAATTGTTCGATGCCGCCCGCGCCGCGCTACTCGCAGTCGAGAAGGCGATGACGCCCGGTAATACGTTCGGCGACGTGTTCGACGCCCATGCCCGCACCCTCGAAGCCCACAATTTGACCAAGCACCGGCTTAATGCCTGCGGCTATTCGCTCGGCGCCCGCTTCACCCCGTCCTGGATGGATATGCCGATGTTCTATCAGGGTAATCCCGAACCGATTGCGCCGAACATGACGCTGTTCGCCCATATGATCATCATGGACTCCGAAACCGAAACCGCGATGACGCTTGGCCGCACCTATCTGACGACCGAATCCCAGCCGAAGCCGCTGTCCCGCCATGATCTCGACTTGATCGTGCAGTGAATCCATAATGCAAAGAGTGTGAGGGGCGTTCATCGCCAAGGAGTTTTCAGGCTAATGAGACGATCGCATGTGACGACCGTGTCATTGCTCGTGGCGCTGGCGCTGGCGGCCTGCACCAATGCGAAGGACGTTCTCGAACCGTCGGCCATTGCCCCGCAATCGACGCAATCGCTCTCCGGAGCCGGAAGTGCCGCAACGCCCCCCGCAACTCCAGCTCGGCCTGCCGGCACCGCGCAAACTGCAGATACAGCGCAGCCTTCGGCTGCAGTAGCCGTGCCGCCCGCCAAAAGCGCGGCTGCCATTGCGCGGACCCGGCTGCAGGTGGCGCCGATCGTCGGCGCCTCGGTAGAAGCCGCGACACCGCTGACCGCCGAGCTTCAGACACGCGCCAGGCAGCGCGGCATCACCTTGGCCGGCAGCACCGACCAGACCCCAACGCATGTGCTCAAGGGCTATTTCTCGACCATGACGGAAGGCAAGGACACCACCGTCATCTACGTCTGGGACATCTATGACCCGGCCGGCAACCGGCTGCATCGCATCAATGGCCAGCAGAAGGCACCCTCCGTCGGCGGCGGTGAAGGCTGGGCGGCGGTGGCGCCGGCGACCATGCAGGCAATTGCCGACCAGACAATCGACCAGTTCGCCACCTGGCTTGGCGGCGGCGCCGGCTGACCTGGAGCATGATTTCCGAAAAGTGGAATCCGGTTTTCGGAAAAGACCATGCTCAGACTGAAAGATAGAGCTATCCCCGATTCCGTCGGCATCGCAGTGGACCTATCGCCGCATCGTCAAGCCGTAAGCGTTTATTGAGATTAGCCGGCGGATTCCCATTCACGACGCTTGCAATACCGGCGCGGGCCGCTAAAAGCCCGACTAAGAGGCTGGAGTGCTATCGGAGTCTCTCAATCCTTCGCCAGGAACGGTGCATGAAGCTCTTCGCGGGCAATTCCAACAGGGTGCTGGCCGAATCAGTCGCCCGCTACCTCAACATTCCGCTGGGCAAGGCCAGCGTCAGGCGCTTCGCCGACCAGGAAATCTTCGTCGAGATCCAGGAGAATGTGCGCGGCGAGGACGTCTTCATCCTGCAGTCCACCTCGTTCCCGACCAACGATCATCTGATGGAACTGCTCATCATGATCGACGCCTTCATGCGCTCTTCGGCCAAGCGCATCACTGCGGTTATTCCTTATTTCGGCTATGCCAGGCAGGATCGCCGCGCCTCGGGCCGCACACCCATCTCGGCCAAACTGGTCGCCAACATGATCACGAGGGCGGGCGTCGACAGGGTGCTGACCCTGGATCTCCATGCCGGCCAGATTCAAGGCTTCTTCGACATCCCGACCGACAATCTGTTTTCCGTGCCGGTCATGGCCCGCGACGTAAAGGCGAAATACAAGCAGCTTGCCAATGTCATGGTGGTTTCGCCGGATGTCGGCGGCGTGGTCCGCGCCCGCGCCCTCGCCAAGCGCATCGATGCCCAGCTCGCCATCGTCGACAAGCGCCGCGAGCGCCCCGGCGAATCGGAAGTCATGAACGTCATCGGTGACGTGCGCGGCAAGGATTGCCTGTTGATCGACGACATCATCGATTCGGGCGGAACACTGTGCAATGCAGCCGATGCGCTGCTTGCCGACGGCGCCACCAGCGTCACCGCTTATACTACTCATGGCGTTTTGTCCGGCGGCGCCATCGCCCGCATCGGCGCCTCGAAACTGCAGGAACTGGTCATCACCGATTCCATCCAGCCGACCCAGGCAGTGCTCGACGCCGCCAATATCCGCGTCATCTCCATCGCCGAACTGATGGGCGAGGCGATCTCACGCACGGCGACCGAGGAATCGGTGTCGAGCCTGTTCGATTAATGCGTGTCGCGCAAAACTGTGCAGCGGTTTTCCGATAACGACATGCATAAAAACAAGAACCTAAAGCGCATCGCATGAGGCGGGTCGAACGCGACGCCTTCAGGGCTGGCTGCGACTCAGGCCGAGCCGGACCGCTTGTTCGCCGCACCTTCGCCAGCATCACGGGCGCCGCCCATGTAACCGCGTGGCGAGGCTCCCAGCATGCGCTTGAACATGGTGATGAACGCCGGCACGCTGTCATAGCCGAGATCGAGCGCCACCCTTGTGATCGGCTCGCCGTCGGCCAGCCGTGGCAGCGCCGCGAACAGGCAGGCCTGCTGACGCCAGGTCGACAGCGACAATCCCGTCTGGCGGTGGAACGCGCGGGTGAAAGAGCGGCGACTCATGCCAACGATAGCGGCCCATTGGTCGATCGTCGCATGCGGTGACGGTGCCGAGACGAAGCGCCGGCACAGCGTCGCCAGCCTTGCATCGGACGGGAACGGCAGGCCGAGCGGCCGTTCCGGCAGGTTCGGGATTTCGTGCAGCAGGAGCTTCATGATCAGTCCGCCCCGGCCCTCCAGCTCGGCGCCCTGCGGCAGCTTTTCCGATTCCACGATCAGGCTGTGCATCAGGTCGGTGATGCCCACGACACGCAACCCGTCCGGTAGGCCGGGAATGGCCTCCGGCATCACATAGACGGACCGCATGCTGACGTCGCCCAGCATCTCGACGGAATGTTCGGTGCCGGCGGGGATCCACATCGCGTGGTCCGGAGGCACCATCCAGCGCCCATGCCGCGTCGTTACCAGCACGACCCCGACCAGCGCGTGCAGCAACTGGCTGCGGCTGTGATGGTGCCGTGGCACATGGTAGCCGTCCGGATATTCGGTCGGCAGCGCCACTGCCGGCCCTACGGCCTGCTCCAGCCATTGCCAGCGACGCTCATGCAGCAGCCCGAGATCAGCGTCGCCCGCCTTGAACATTTCCTTGCCATGCGGCATCAGCTATGGCCCACTTGCGAAACTATTGGACCAAACCACGAAAGAAGTCGCGTGACAAGCGACGTATAAGGCAGGCGGCCCCATAAGACCGCGTGCGCAAGTGCCCGCCAAAAAGACCACGGAGCATGCCTTGACAGATACCACAGCAATCGCCGAGGGCGAGCCGGCAGCGGCCGGCCACATCTCAGCTCAGGCGACGGCCTTCACCGTCATCCTGGCGGTGAGCTTCTGTCATTGCATCAACGACATCATGCAGTCGCTGCTGTCGGCGATCTATCCGCTGCTGAAGGCCAATTACGGTCTCGATTTCTGGCAGATCGGCCTCTTGACTTTCACTTTCCAGGTGACGGCATCCTTGCTGCAGCCGGTGATCGGCATGATCACCGACAAGCGGCCGATGCCTTATTCGCTGCCCTACGGCATGGCCTCCTCGTTGATCGGACTGGTCGTGCTGGCCTACGCCGGACACTATTTCCTGCTCCTCATCGGCGCCTCGCTGATCGGTATCGGCTCGGCGATCTTCCATCCGGAATCCTCGCGCATCGCCCGCTTCGCCTCCGGCGGCCGGTTCGGTCTTGCGCAGTCGCTGTTCCAGGTCGGCGGCAATTTCGGCCAGGCTATGGGGCCGCTGCTGGCAGCCTTCATCGTCGTGCCCTTCGGCCAGACCAGCATCGCCTGGTTCGCCGGCGGCTCGCTGATCGGCATCATCGTGCTGTGGCAGGTCGGCGGCTGGTACAGCCGGCTGCGTGCCGCGCAGGGCGCCCGCAAGGCGGCAAGCTTCGTCTCGCCCTTCCCGCGCCGCAAGGTGATGGGAGCGCTGCTGGTGCTGACGCTGCTGGTACTGACCAAGAACGCCTATATTTCCAGCCTTGCCAGCTACTACACCTTCTATTCCATTCATAAGTTCGGTGTTTCGGTGCAGATGTCGCAAGTCATGCTGTTCCTGTTCCTCGGCGCCTCTGCCCTGGGCATCCTGCTCGGCGGCCCGTTCGGCGACCGCTACGGGCAGAAGGCGATGATCTGGTTCTCGATCGTCGGCGTGCTGCCCTTCACGCTGGCCCTGCCCTACGCCAATTTCGAGTGGACGATGGTTCTCACCGTGCTGATCGGCCTGATCCTGTCCTCGGCCTTCTCGAACATCGTCGTCTTCGCCCAGGAACTGGTGCCCGGCCGCGTCGGCATGATCGCCGGCATCTTCTTCGGCTTCGCCTTCGGCATGGGCGGCATCGCCGCCGCCGTGCTTGGCGTCGTCGCCGACCTGAAAGGCATCGATTTCGTCTTCCAGGTCTGCTCGTATTTGCCGCTGCTCGGGCTACTGACGGTCCTCCTGCCTAACATGAAGGCAGCGAGGAAGCTGGAGGCGGCGGCCAGCTAAACATCAGTTCATCTTTCGGAATTGATAGGAGGGCGTGGCAGTTGCCGCGCCCTTGATGATTCTTTCACCATACGCCGGGTGAAAAGCCTGTTAGAGAGGGTCACCCCTGAAGGCAAAATTGTGGTCAGCAACGCTTCCAAGTTGAACATACCGGGCTTACCCCTGATGCTGCGCAGCGCTCCGCGCCAGGAAAGGCAATTCGCTTATGTCCAGACTAAAAGGCAAGGCCGCATTGATTACCGGCGGCACCAGCGGCATCGGCCTAGTGACGGCACAACGTTTCATCGAGGAAGGTGCGCGCGTCGCTATCACCGGAACCAATGCGAGCCGTCTCGAGGAGGCGCGCACCACCCTCGGCAGTGACGTACTTGTCATTGCCGCTGACGCCGGAGATGCCGCTGCCCAGAACGACATAGCGCGGCGGATCGAGGAAACCTTCGGCAAGCTCGACATTCTCTTCCTCAATGCCGGTATCGCCGACCTGCGCCCGCTTGGCGACTGGACCGAGGCCGCGTTTGACAGGAGCATCGATGTCGACCTCAAGGGGCCCTACTTCCTGGTCAAGGCGCTCGTTCCGCTGTTTTCGAACCCGTCGTCGATCATCCTCAGCGGCTCGGTCAACGCACATATGGGAATGGCTGGAACGCACGTCTATGCGCTGGCCAAGGCCGGCATGATTTCGCTCGCCCGGACGCTCTCGGGCGAACTGATAGAACGGGGTATTCGCGCCAATGTGATCAGCCCGGGTCCGATCGACACGCCGCTAAACGACAAACTTGGGCTGGCCCCCGAAGCGGCGAAGGCGCGCGCGAAAGCTGTGGTCGGCCTGGTGCCTGCCCGTCGTTTCGGAACCGCCGAGGAAATTGCCAGTGCAGTGGTTTTTCTTGCTTCGGACGAATGCCCGTTCATGGTCGGAGCGGAAATGCTGATCGATGGCGGCTTGAGCATCGCCTGACATCGGCACGACGTGACAAAAAAAGACACTCGCCAGAAGGCAGTTTTTTGTCACGTTCTTAAAGGCCTGAAGAAGGCCAGCAGGTCGGCGCTGATGACACCGGCATGGGTGATCGCCATGCCATGGGAAACCCTTGTAGACCTGCCTGCCATGACCTTGCCTGCCATGACTTGCACCCTTTCCCGCCTTCGGCTATAGAGCCGCCACCCGCGTAGACACCCTTGGAGGCAACGCGGCGGAAGGCTGCCTTCCCTTGTGATCCCGAACAAAGGTCCGCTTGCTTATGCGGCTGCCGCTTTCGGATATGCAGGCCCGGCGGCTTTCGACGTTTACGGCCCAGCCACGCTGGCCGCGAACGCTCCAAAACAACGCGAAAGGAAATGCCATGAGCCACGATACTTACGAGCTCAAGGCCGAAGCGCGCGAACAGGTCGGTAAGGGGTCCGCCCGTGCAGTTCGCCGCAACGGTAAAGTGCCTGCAGTGATTTACGGCGACAAGCAGCCTCCCCTGGCGATTGCGCTGACCTATAAGGACATCTACTACAAGATCCATGGCGGCGGGTTTCTGACCACGGTCGCCACGATCGACGTCGACGGCAACAAGATCCAGGTTCTGCCCAAGGATTTTCAGCTCGACCCGGTCAAGGATTTTCCGGTCCATGTCGATTTCCTGCGCATCGGCAAGGACACCGAAGTCAATGTCGACGTGCCCGTGCACTTCATCAATGAAGACAAGTCGCCCGGCATCAAGCGCGGCGGCGTGCTCAACATCGTGCGCCACGAGGTCGAGTTCCACTGCCCGGCGAATGCGATCCCGGATTTCATCACCATCGATCTCACCGGCACCGATATCGGAGATTCGATCCACATTTCGGCCGTCACCTTGCCGGCCGGCGTCAAGCCGGTGATCTTCGACCGCGACTTCACCATCGCGACCATTGCCGGTTCCTCGGCGATGAAGCCGGAGGCGGTAGAAGAGACGACTGAAGCGGCTGCGCCCGAAGCGGCTCCTGCCGCCGAAGAGAAGTAACTCCTTCCCGCCCGGAGGCGACGATGCTTGTCTTTGCAGGCCTCGGCAATCCGGGCGCGAAATACGCCAGCAACCGGCACAATGTCGGCTTCATGGCGGCGGACGCGATCGCCCGCCGCCATTCCTTTTCACCCTGGTCGAAGAAATTCCAGGGTCTGATCGCCGAAGGCACGCTTGCCGCCGAAAAGGTGATCCTGATCAAGCCGCAGACCTTCATGAACCTGTCCGGCCAGTCGGTCGGCGAAGCCTTGCGCTTCTATAAGCTCGGCCCTTCGGCGCTGACTGTCTTTTATGACGAGATCGACCTTGCTGCCGGCAAGGTGCGTGTCAAGGTCGGTGGCGGTTCCGGCGGCCACAACGGTATCCGCTCGCTCGACCAGCACGTCGGCAAGGATTTTCGCCGTGTGCGCATCGGCGTCGGCCACCCCGGCGTCAAGGAAATGGTGCATGGCCATGTGCTCGGCGATTTCGCCAAGGCCGACCGCGAATGGCTGGACGTGCTGCTCGACGCAATCGCCGACGGTGCCGGATTGCTTGCCGAGGGCGACGACAATTCCTTCATGAACCGCGTGACGCTGGCCCTGCGCGACAAGCTCACGCCGACGGGCGACGACGACCGCCCGCCGCCCAAGGCGCCAAAGGCACAAAGCCACGTCCGCCAGGCGCGGCCGCAGCAGCCGGCGGCCAAGCTGCCCGAAACCGGCCCGATGGCGGCCATGCTGAAGAAGCTTTTTGGCGGCAAGGACTGAGCCATGGCGCCGTCAGCGCCGCGGGCATGAGTGCTCAGGGCTTGACGATCATCGGCGCTTTCGCCCATAGCCCTGATCAAATTCGATTTCCCGATAGGACCAGACAAAAATGGGTTTCAAATGCGGCATCGTTGGCTTGCCCAATGTCGGCAAGTCGACGCTCTTCAATGCGTTGACCAGAACGGCGGCGGCACAGGCCGCCAATTATCCGTTCTGCACCATCGAACCGAACACCGGCGAGGTGGCGGTGCCCGACCCGCGCCTGCAGAAGATCGCCGCGATCGGCAAGTCGAAGGAGATCATCCCGACCCGCATCTCGTTCGTCGACATTGCCGGCCTGGTGCGTGGCGCCTCGAAAGGCGAAGGGCTTGGCAACCAATTCCTCGCCAACATCCGTGAGGTCGACGCCATCGTCCATGTGTTGCGCTGCTTCGAGGATGACGACATTACCCATGTCGAGGGCCGCATCGATCCTGTCGCCGATGCCGAGACCGTCGAGACCGAATTGATGCTTGCCGATCTCGACAGCCTCGAGCGCCGCATCGTGCAGATCCGCAAGCGTGCCGCCGGCAAAGACAAGGAAGCAGCGACCGTACTTCCGATGATGGAAGCGGCGCTCGAACTGCTGCAGGCCGGCAAGCCCGCCCGCATCCTGCTCAACGGCATCTCGGGTGAGGATCTGCGCATCCTGCAGGGGCTGAATCTCTTGACCTCACACCCGGTGCTTTACGTCTGCAACGTCGCGGAAGCCGACGCCGCCACCGGCAACGCGCATACCAGGGCGGTAGAGAAGATGGCCGCCGCGCAAGGTGCCCGCACTGTCGTGATTTCAGCGGCGATCGAGGCCGAAGTCGCCCAGCTCTCGGACGAAGAGGAAATGGAATTCCTGGCAACGCTCGGCCTGGACGAACCCGGCCTGAACAAGGTGATCCGCGCCGGCTACGAGCTTTTGCAGCTCATCACCTATTTCACCGTCGGCCCCAAGGAGACGCGCGCCTGGACCGTGCACAAGGGTGCCAAGGCGCCGCAAGCGGCAGGCGTCATCCACACCGATTTCGAGCGCGGCTTCATCCGCGCCCAGACCATCGCCTATGACGACTTCGTCAGGCTGGGCGGCGAAGTGGCGGCCAAGGAGGCCGGCAAGGCGCGCGACGAAGGCAAGGAGTATGTCGTCCAGGACGGCGACATCATGCTGTTCAAGTTCAACACCTGACCCGGCGAGACGCGCCCGGCCTCCACAATGGCTGTTGCTCGATCACAACTTCATAACAGGCATCGCGGCGGCGTCTGCCGCTGCTTGACGGCACGTCACGCCCGGTCTAAGGGGCCTCTGCGCTGGTCTCGAGCCTCACATGGCCATATCAGTGCGATCTGACTGACGCGCCCCTTCCGAACGAAACCCTCTTTAGCAACAGCAAGGGAGACCGGCGATGATCAAGGCCTTCATCGTCGACAATGATCGCCTGCGCCCTGTCGACGATCTCCTGCAAAACAGCGATGCTGTCGTCTGGGTCGACCTTCTCAGCCCGACAAAGGAAGAAGAGACCACGATCGAGACCTGGCTCGGCATTGCCGTTCCGACCCGGGAAGAGATGGAGGAGATCGAGATCTCGAGCCGTCTCTACGTCGAGGACGGCGCCTACTTCATGACCGCCATTCTGCCGGCTCAGACCGAACTGGATGATCCCTTGATGTCTCCGGTCACCTTCGTGCTCGCCGGCAGCAGGCTGATCACCGTGCGTTACCACGAGCCGAAGGCGTTCAAGACCTTTCCGCTGCGCGCCGAGAAGGTGGCGACCGGCTGCACCAGCGGCGACACCATCCTGATTGGCTTGCTGGAGGCGATCGTCGACCGCCTCGCCGACATTCTGGAGCGCGCCGGCCGCGACGTCGAGGCGATCTCGCGCGATATATTCGAGGCACGCTCGACCAAGGTTTCCAAGCGCAACCGTGACTTCCAGGAACTGTTGAAAGGCATTGGCCGCAAGGAGGACCTCGCCTCCTCGGTCCGCGACAGCCTGATCTCGCTGCAGCGCCTTGCCGGCTTCCTCGCCCATGCCTCCACTCAGACCAAGATGAGCAAGGATACCCGCGCCCGCATCAAAACGTTGTCGCGCGACGTGCTGTCGCTTGCCGACCACGCCACCTTCCTGTCGCAGAAGATCAGCTTCCTGCTCGACGCGACGCTGGGCATGATCTCGATCGAGCAGAACGCCATCATCAAGATCTTCTCCGTCGCCGCTGTCATCTTCCTGCCGCCGACGCTTGTCGCTTCAACCTACGGCATGAATTTCGACATCATCCCTGAGCTCAAATGGCACTTTGGCTATCCCTTCGCCATCGGCATGATGGTGCTTTCGGCAATCCTGCCCTTCTGGTATTTCCGCCGTCGCGGCTGGCTATAGGGTCGTCAATGCGCGCTACGGCTTGGGCACAGCAGGCTGGCGCACCAGAAATTGCTTGACCAAATGCCGCCCTGCCTGCATCCGGGACCCGACGCGTAGCGATTGTACAATCCTGAACAGGATTTCCAGACCATGACCACAAAGACCTGGGCTTATGAGGATTTTGTCGAGGGCGCTTCGCTCGACCTCGGCACCAAGCTGGTAAGCGCCGCTGAAATCATAGAATTCGCCGACGAGTTCGATGCCCAGCCGATGCATCTCGACGAGGCCGCGGGCAAGGCCAGCATCCTCGGCGGGCTGGCGGCTTCGGGCTGGCACACCTGCGCCATGTTCATGCGCATGCTGTGCGATGCCTTCCTGCTCGACTCGACCTCCCAGGGCGCGCCAGGCGTCGACCAGGTCAAATGGAAACGGCCGGTCCTGGCCGGTGACCTGTTGAGCGGCAGCACCACCGTCCTTGCCAAGCGACTGTCCAGATCGAAGCCCCGCCTTGGCCTGGTGACCATGCGCAGCGAGTTGTTCAACCAGCGCGGCGAAGGTGTTTTCGAGCTCGAAAACACCGTCATGTTCCTCACCCGCGAGGGCAGTGCGTGAGCCTCGACGAATTCTTCTGCATCGGTATCACCGTCACGCTCGGTTCACATCGATTCGAACCGGAGGCGATCAAGGCGTTCGCCCGCAAATACGACCCGCAGATATTCCATATCGACGAAGAGGCGGCGAAGAACAGCATGTTCGGCGGGCTCTGCGCCTCGGGCTGGCACACCGCCGCCACCTGGATGAAATTGAACCTCCAGGCTGGCATGGAGGCAGAGGTCGCCCGCTGGCCCGGCCCCGGGCCGGTGCCGGAATTCGGTCCCTCGCCCGGCTTCAAGAACCTCAAATGGCCCAAACCTGTCTATGCCGGGGAAACCGTGACTTTCACCCGCACCGCGCTGGCCCATCGCCCCATCGCCTCGCGACCGGGCTGGCGGCTGCTGACGCTTCGCTCAGAGGCCTTCGATTCGATCGGCGACAAGGTCATCGAATTCGAAAGTGCCGTGCTGGTGAAGGTGGAGTGAGCGGAGTTCTTTCCCTCTCCCACAGGAAAGAAGGAAGAAACGCTCAATGCCCCTCAAACCCGATCAGCGTCCTCACCGGTACGCCGAGCGCCTCTAACCTCTCTCGGCCGCCAAGGTCCGGCAGGTCGATGACGAAGCAGGCGGCGAGGATATCGGCGCCGATCTGCCGCAATAGCTTGACGGCCGCCTCGGCCGTGCCGCCGGTGGCGATCAAATCGTCGACGAGGATTACCTTTTCGCCTGGAGAAACGCCGTCCTTGTGCATCTCCATCTCGTCCAGCCCGTATTCCAGGCTGTAGGCGACGCGCACCGTCTCGTAAGGCAGCTTGCCTTTTTTACGGATCGGCACGAAGCCGGCCGAGAGCTGGTGGGCGATAGCGCCGCCGAGGATGAAGCCGCGCGCCTCGATGCCGGCGATCTTGTCGATCTTCAGGCCGGCATAGGGATGCACCAGTTCGTCGATGGCGCGGCGGAAGGCCCGCGCATTGCCGAGCAGCGTGGTGATGTCGCGAAACAGGATGCCCGGCTTGGGATAATCCGGAATGGTGCGGATCGCGGCAAGCAGCGTCTCTTCGAGCGAGGATTTCATCGAGCGGCTCTCCGGGCTATTCAGATTCGGCTGAAGGCGTGAAAGGAATGGGCCAATCGTAACCCGGCGCCGCCAAGTCCGGCTACCGCCATGTGATGCCTGACGGAAAATTGTCCGGCAAAGGGCCTTGCTCAGCGTCGGCTGCGATGAATCGACATGCCTGCAATGAAAAGGGCGCCTTTCGACGCCCTCGCATTCTCGTATATCGCAGGGCTCAGTGCGCCACGCCGGCCCACACCTTGCGCTTGGTCAGGTAGACCAGCGCACCGAACAGCAGCAGGAAGACCAGCACGCGAAAGCCGGTCTTCTTGCGGTCCTCGAGGTGCGGCTCGGCCGCCCACATCAGGAACGCCGACACGTCGCGCGAGTACTGGTCGACCGTCTGCGGCGCGCCGTCATCATAGGTAACCTGGCCGTCGGAGAGCGGCTTCGGCATCTTCAGCGACACGCCGGACAGGAAGTACGGATTGTAGTGCGTGCCTTCCGGTATGACCATGCCCGCCGGCGGCTGCTGGTCGTAGCCGGTCAGCAGTGAGTGGATGTAGTCGGGGCCGCCTTGCGCATATTGCGTAAAGATGTCGAACACGAAGCGCGGGAAGCCGCGCTCGACCCCGCGCGCCTTGGCCAGCAGCGACATGTCGGGCGGTGCTGCGCCGCCATTTGCCGCCGCTGCCGCTTCGACATTGGGGAATGGCGCCGGGAAATGGTCGGACGGCTTGCCGGGGCGGTCGAACATGTCGCCGGCATCGTTCGGGCCGTCATGGATCGTATATTCGGCCGCCAGCGTCTTGATCTGCGCATCCGAATAGCCAAGGCCTTCCAGCGTACGGAACGCCACCAAATTCATCGAATGGCAGGCCGAGCAGACTTCCTTGTAGACCTTCAGTCCGCGCTGCAGCTGGGCCTTGTCGTAGGTGCCGAATGGCCCGGCGAAGCTCCAGTCCATTTCCTTCGGTTCGTGTATCGGGAAATGCGTCGGCGCCGCCTCATTGTGCGCCTCTTCCTGGGCGCTGGCTCCAGTGCTTGCGGCACCCATGCCCGCGGCCACAAGGCCAAGCAGCGCCAGCGAGGAGAGAATCTTTTTCATGCCAATTCCCCTTGAGATTCTCTGACGCGCTGTCATCGTCTCGAGCATGACCTTGTCCGAGTACCGGTTTCCACTTTTCGGGATCATGCTCAGCCCTTGGTTTCCGGGGCGGTCATGGCGCCAGCAGGATGTCCGCCGCCGCCCTTGTTCTTCTCGAGCACCGCCTCGGTGATCGAATTCGGCAGCCGTCGCGGCTTTTCGATCAGCCCGAGCACCGGCAGAGCTACCAGGAAGAAGGCGAAGTAGAACAGCGTCGCCATCTGCGCCATGAATACATAGCTGCCCTCGGCCGGCTGCGAGCCCAGCCAGCCGAGCAGGATGGCGTCGGCCACGAACAGCCAGAAGAACAGCTTGTACCAGGGTCGGTAGACTGCCGAGCGCACCTTCGAGGTGTCGAGCCACGGCACCAGGAACAGCATGACAATCGCGCCGAACATGCAGAGCACGCCCCCGAGCTTGGAGTTGATGGGCCCGATATTGAAGGTAATGGCGCGCAGGATCGCGTAGAACGGCAGGAAATACCATTCCGGCACGATGTGGGCCGGCGTCTTCAGCGGGTTGGCCACGGTGTAATTGTCGGGATGGCCGAGATAATTCGGCAGGTAGAACACGAAATAGGCGAAGACGAACAGGAACACGATCATGCCGAACCCGTCCTTTATGGTCGCGTAAGGCGTGAAGGCGAGCGTGTCGGTCTTCGATTTGACCTCGATGCCGGTCGGATTGTTCTGGCCGACGACGTGAAGCGCCCAGATGTGCAGCACGACGACGCCGGCAATCATGAACGGCAAAAGGTAGTGCAGCGCAAAGAAGCGGTTCAGCGTCGGATTGTCGACCGCGAAGCCGCCGAGCAAAAGCTGCTGGATCCAGTCGCCGACCAGCGGAATGGCGGTGAAGAAGCCGGTGATGACGGTGGCGCCCCAGAAGCTCATCTGGCCCCAGGGCAGCACATAGCCCATGAACCCGGTCGCCATCATCAGCAGGTAGATGATGCAGCCGAGGATCCACAGCAGCTCACGCGGCGCCTTGTAGGAGCCGTAGTAGAGGCCACGGAAGATATGGATGTAGACGGCGACGAAGAAGAACGACGCGCCGTTGGAATGAAGATAGCGCAGCAGCCAGCCCGAATTCACGTCGCGCATGATCTTCTCGACCGAATCGAAGGCGAGAGTGCTGTCGGCTGCATAGTGCATGGCCAGCACAATACCGGTCAGGATCTGCGCCGCCAGCATAAGCGCAAGGATGCCGCCGAAGGTCCAGGCATAGTTCAGGTTGCGCGGCACCGGATAGGCGATGAAGCTGTCATAGACCAGCCGCGGCAGCGGCATGCGCGAATCGAACCAGCGTCCGATACCGGTCTTGGGCGTATAGGTCGAGTGTCCCTCGCTCATGGAAATATCCCCTGCCTCAGCCGATACGGATCTTGGTGTCGGAAACGAATTGGAACACCGGTACCGCCATGTTCTCCGGCGCCGGCCCCTTCCGGATGCGGCCGGCGGTGTCGTATTGCGAACCGTGGCATGGGCAGAACCAGCCGCCGAAATCGCCTTCCTGGCCGAGCGGGATGCAGCCGAGATGAGTGCAGACCTGGACCATCACCATCCAGGCTTCCTTGCCCGGCGTGGTTCGATTGGCGTCGGTCGCCGGCGCGTCGGCCGGCAGGTTGGCATTGCGGGCGATTGGATCCTTGAGCTCGGCGAGATTGACCGCCTCGGCGTCCTTCATCTCTTTTTCGGTGCGGTTGCGCACGACCACCGGCTTGCCGCGCCACTTCACGACGAGCGACATTCCTGGCGTCAGCGACGAAACGTCGACCTCGACCGAGGCAAGCGCCAGCGTCGAGGCATCCGGACGCATCTGGTCGATGAACGGCCAAGCAACGGCGCCCGCGCCGACCACTGCGGCCATGCCGGTGGCGACGTAGAGAAAATCACGACGGTTGGGATCCTGGGTGTCGGTTGCGCTCACGGGTGCCTGATCCTTTCGCCTCTTCCGTGCCGGCGGCCGAGCTTGTTCCCCGCTCAATCGCGCCGGCCCGACAGCGCATGGCGAACAGGCTAGCGAATTCCTCCGGCATTTGGGACTTGGGTTTATGCGTGAAGCCTGTTTTTGTCCAGACGGGCGAAGGCACAAGGGCAGATTGTCGCGGGGGCGTAATTTGCCCAGCGGAACGATTGGAAAACAGCAGCAAAACCAAACGGCTGCGTTCACCTCGACAGCGGACGCTCGCCCGGTTTATCCTCGCCCCATGGCGCATGTCATCGACCGCGACAAATGGGCCAAAGCGCCCGACCAGTTGCCCGACCACTGGCAAGGCGAGTTGCAATGCGGGCCTTACGGTTCCAGCAGTTGCCTGATCTTTAACTACCTGCCGGAGACCGGCGGCGGCCCGAGGCTGCACAGCCATCCCTATTGCGAGATTTTCATCATCCGAACCGGGACCGGTCTGTTCACCGTCGGCGACCGGCAGATCGAGGCCACAGCCGGCCAGATCCTGATCGTACCGCCGAACACGCCGCACAAATTCACCAATCTCGGGCCAGGCCCGCTGGAAACCACCGACATACACGAGAACGGCGGCTTCATCACCGAGTGGCTGGAATAACGCTTCCCGAACCAGTTCCGGTTCGGATCATCCGCTGGCGCCGAGCCTGGCCAGAACGGCCTTGGGAATGTTGTATTCCCGGATCACCGTGTCGTGCTTGCGCAGGCCGCAAAGTTCGCGCTGGATGAAATACCCGTGCACCGCTTCGGCTGCATCCCTGAGCAGCCGGGCACGGTCGACACTGTCGCAATTCTCGCGCAGCCTCGTCAATGTTTCCTCGACGCGCCGGCCGGCGCGGCCGAGCGCGGCCGCCTTCTCGCCGAGGATTTCATGGCCAAGCAGGTCCAACGCGCTCTCCTGCGCGCCGGACCGTCCGAAATTCGATGGCATTCTCACCGCCATGGTCTACTCCGGTTTTTAGAAACTACTCCGCCGGCCGGGTCTCGGCCAGCGCGCTCTCCTCGTTGAACAGGAAGCCGCCGGACTGCCGCTTCCACAGCCTGGCATAGAGCCCGTCGAGCCCGACCAGCTCGTCATGCGTGCCTTGCTCGACGATGCGGCCCTCGTCGAGCACCACAAGCCGGTCGAGTGCCGCAATGGTCGACAGCCGATGCGCGATGGCGATGACCGTCTTGCCTTCCATCAGCCTTGCCAGATTTTCCTGGATCGCCGCCTCGATGTCGGAATCGAGCGCCGAGGTCGCTTCATCGAGCACCAGGATCGGTGCATCCTTGAGGAAGACGCGGGCGATCGCCACGCGCTGGCGCTGGCCGCCGGAGAGCTTGACGCCGCGCTCGCCGACATAGGCCTCGTAGCCGATACGATCGCGATTGTCGCGCAGACCGAGGATGAACTCGTGCGCCTCGGCCTTCTTCGCTGCCGCGACCACCTCGGCGTCGGTCGCTTCCGGCATGCCGAGCTTGATGTTGTCGCGCAGCGAGCGGTGGAAAAGTGCCGTATCCTGGCTGACGACGCCGATATTGGCGCGCAGCGAATTCTGCGTGACCCTGGAGACGTCCTGCCCGTCAATGGTGATCTTGCCGCTCTCGAGGTCGTAGAGGCGCAGGATCAGATTGACCAAGGTCGTCTTGCCGGCGCCGGACGGGCCGACCAGGCCGACCTTTTCGCCCGGCCGCACGACGACGTCGATGCCGTTGAGCACGCCGGACCCCTTGCCGTAGTGGAACTCGACATTGCTGACGTCGATGCGCCCGCCGCCGACGACAAGCTCTTTCGCGTCCGGCGCATCGGTCAGGCCGAGCGGCTGCGAGATCAGCGCCTTGGAATTTTCCAGCACGCCGAGATTCCGCAAGATGCCGTTGAGCTGCATCATCAGCCGGCCGAGCAGCATGTTCAGCCGCAGCACCAAAGACAGCGTGAAAGCCACGGCGCCGACTGTGATCGAACCCTCGACCCAGAGGTAAACGGCAAAGCAGGCGATCGCCGTTATCATGATGCCCGACAGCATCGTCAGCGCCATGCGCACGCCTGTCAGCCGGCGGGTGAACGGGCGCAGCGCGTCGAGATAGATGTCGAAGCCGTTCCTGATGTAGTGGTCGTCGCCATCGGCCGAGAACAGTTTCAGCGTCTGCACGTTCGAATAGGAATCGACAAGGCGGCCGGTGATCATCGAGCCGGCTTCGGCGGTCGCTTCGGCATGTTTGCGGATTGCCGGCAAATAGCGCCTGGCCAGCAAGCCGAAGGCGGTAATCCAGATCACCACCAGCACCGCCAGCCGGAGATCGAGCCCGGCGACCAGCGCCAGCGTCGTCACCGTATAGACGACCATGAACCAGACGACCTCGATGAAGCTTTCCATCAGATCGCCGGTCGCCTGTCCCGCCTGCCAGACCTTGGTCGCGATACGCCCGGCAAAGTCGTTCTGAAAGAAAGCGTAGGATTGGCGCGATACCTGGCGATGCGCCTGCCAGCGCACCAGATTATAGAAACCCGGCGTGATCGTCTGCTCGTCGACCAGCGCCGACAGACCGACGACAATGGTGCGGATGACCAGCACCACCGCGATCATGAAGACAAGCTCCGGGCCGGCGGCAGTCCACAGCGCGTGCCAGCTGCGTTCGCCGGGAAGCTGGTCGAGGATGTCGACCAGCCGCCCGACGAAATAGAACAGTCCGGCTTCGACCAGCGGCGCGATGCCGCCGATCACCAGCATGGCGAAGAAGGCGATCTTCGCCTGCCCGACATAATGCCAGAGGAAACCCCTGACGCCAGCAGGTGGCCGAAGGTCCGCTGGCTCCCGGAATGGATAGACCCAGTTCTCGAACCAGCGGTAGATGGCAGTCATCATTCGGCGGCTTCACCCTTGGCGATTGCATCGTTGGCGGCCGCATCGTTGGCAGAAGGCGCGTCGTCGAGCAGGAATCCGCCCGACTGACGTTGCCAGAGCTGGGCGTAGAGCCCGCCTTTGGCAACGAGTTCCTCATGCGAACCTTCCTCGATGACTCGGCCCTTGTCCATGACCACGAGCCGGTCCATGGCCGCGATCGTCGACAGCCGGTGCGCAATGGCGATGACGGTCTTGCCTTGCATCAGTTTGTAGAGATTCTCCTGGATGGCCGCCTCGGCCTCGGAATCGAGGGCGGAGGTCGCCTCGTCGAGAATGAGGATCGGCGCGTCCTTCAGCATGACACGGGCTATGGCGATGCGTTGCCGCTGGCCGCCGGACAATTTGACGCCGCGATCGCCGACATGCGCGTCGAAACCCTTGCGGCCGTTCGAATCCGACAAGCCGGCAATGAAATCCAGCGCCTCGGCGCGCCGCGCCGCCTCGAGCAGCATCTCGTTGCTGGCCTCCGGCCGGCCATAGAGGATGTTCTCGCGTACCGAGCGATGCAGCAGCGAGGTGTCCTGCGTGACCATGCCGATCAGGGCCCGCAGCGAGTCCTGCGTCACTGCCGCAATGTCCTGGCCGTCGATCAGGACCTTGCCGCTTTCGAGGTCGTAGAAGCGCAACAGAAGATTGACCAGCGTCGACTTGCCGGCACCCGATCGACCGACGATGCCGACCTTCTCGCCCGGCTTCACCGTCAGCGACAAGCTTTCGATCACACCCTTCTGCTTGCCGTAGTGGAAGCGGATGTCCTCAAAACGGATCTCGCCCTTGGTCACGGCAATATCCTTGGCGCCAGGCCGGTCTTCGACGAGGCGCGGCAGCGAGATCGAGGCGATGCCGTCCTGCACCGTGCCGATATTCTCGAACAGCGTGGACATCTCCCACATGATCCATTGCGACATGCCCCAGAGCCGCAGCACGAGGCCGATGACCAGGGCGACAGCGCCGATCGTCACGGCTTGGCCGAGCCACAGCCATAGCGAGATTGAGGCGACCGAAAACAACAGCAGCGAATTCAGGACATAGAGCAGGCCGTAGAGTTGCGTCACCAACCGCATCGATCGGTAAACGGTGTCGAGAAAGCCGGCCATACCGTCCTTGGCGAAGGATGCCTCGCGCCGCGCATGCGAGAACAGCTTGACCGTCTGAATATTGGAATAGCTGTCGACGACACGGCCAGTCATGGTCGAGCGCGCATTGGCCTGCTCCTCGCCGACCTTGCCCAGCCGCGGGATGAAATAGCGCAACAGCAGGACATAGCCGGCAAGCCAGACGGCAAGCGGCGCAGCCAGCCGCCAGTCTGCCGAGCCAACAATGAACAGCATGCCGAGAAAATAGACGACGATATAATTGAGCACATCGATGAGCTTGATGACGCACTCGCGCACGGCGAGCGCTGTCTGCATCAGCTTGGTCGCGATGCGCCCGGCAAACTCGTCCTGATAGAAGCTCATCGACTGCTTGAGCAGGTACCGATGCACCTGCCAGCGGATACGCATCGGATAATTACCCATCAGCGTCTGCTGGTTGAGCAGCGAATGGAACCAGACGGTTGCCGGCAGCGCGAAAACCACGATGAAGGCCATGCCGGCCAGCTTCAAGCCTTCGGTCTGCAGGAACGTCTCGCGATTCTGTCCGGACAGCCAGTCGACGATCCGGCCCATGAAGCCGAACATCCACACCTCGGCAAGGGCGATGGCCGTCACCAGTACCGCATCGAGAGCGATGTAGGGCCATGCGCCGCGCGTGTAATGCACGCAGAAGGCGATCAGTGTCCGCGGCGGCTCGACCGGCTCCTTGGCAGGGAACGGATCGAGCCTTTTTTCAAACCAGCTAAACATAGTGATGCTCACAATTTCCCGCTCACGCGGCACGCGAACGGACGAGGTGCCCAGACCGCATGGCGTCAAGAACCGGCGATACGGTATCGTCCGCCTCGCCGGCCCTGCTTCGCGCTATATAGGTTGTCGCGGGCCTTTCGCCGACAGTCTCGCTTGACAATGCTGACGACGTTTTGACAATCCGGATTTTCGCGCCGGTTTTTGCACCAGGCCGGATCAGCCTGATGATCCGGCGCACCAACGACGGCCGGCTATAGTCCGGAACGGCGCGCGAGAAATCGATGTCCGGCAGCATGCCGCGATGCGGACGCCGGCGGGTCTCGGCGTGAACCGCCGACGAGTGGGTCTCGCCGATCAAAAGTGCCCAGGTCGCAATCTTGCGCTCGTGCAGGCTTCTTGAGCCGGGTATTCTACAGGGATCGAACATCGGTCCGTCCTCCACTTGAAGATGCAGATAGAAGGGTGAGTCGACCCAGGCCGCGGGCATGCGCGGTGCGGCAAAGGTGACATCGGTCGAATTGTGTTCAGGCGGGGCGTTCAGCCCCTTGCACAGCTTGAAAAACATCGCAGGATTCCTTCAAAGGCCGAAAAGGTTTCGGCGGGAATCGGTGCGATCAGAAGTCTAGAAGGTCAGGAGAATCGTCGTACCGAAACCGCCGTCGGGCTGGTAAGCCCACGAGAGAGGTGGTGGATGTGCATGGCCATCATGAATTACCCCTCCATCGGTTCGGGTTGACAATGCTGGCCGTATAACCGACTTCGCAGAAAATGACCACCCGCCAGTCCAGGAATTTCCAAAACCGCGAGAGCTCTGTGGCTGATCTGCCACTTATTAGAAAGACGCGGAAATGAACGACCGTCTCCGCATCGCGCTCTACCAGCCTGATATCGCCGGCAACACCGGGACAATCCTGCGCTTCGCCGCTTGCCTCGGTCTCGGCGTCGACATCATCGAACCGGCGGGCTTCCCGCTCGGTGACCGGGCGCTGAAACGGGCCGGCATGGACTACCTCGAAATGGCGGCGCTCACCCGGCATGTCGACTGGCACGCCTTCGAGGACTGGCGCAAGCTTGCCAAGCGGCGGCTCGTGCTGCTGTCGACCAAAGCAGCTGCCGCCTACACGGATTTCGCCTTTACCGGCGACGACATTCTCCTGTTCGGCCGCGAATCCGCAGGCGTGCCGGATGCCGTCCACGAGGCGGTGGATGCGTGCCTGACCATCCCGATGCAGCCCGGAGCGCGCAGCATCAACGTCGCGCTTTCCGTTGCGATGGTGGCGGGCGAGGCGATCCGGCAGCTTCGCTAGGACGTGTACGCGATCGCCGGCCGCAGCGACCAAGGCATCGTCCTCACGCAACACTGCGTCCTCTCCGGTCATTCTAATCCAGACGCCCATCGCCATCCCCTGCCGTTTGCATCTTCGAGGCTTCTTCGCTACAAGCTCAACTTAACTTGAGGTCAAGCGGAAAATCGGAGATGGCTGCGGCAACGGAATTGACGGTCGGCCAAGTGGCGACGCGCAGTGGCGTGGCGGTGTCGGCGCTGCATTTCTACGAAGCGCGCGGGCTGATCCGCAGCCACCGCACATCAGGCAACCAACGGCGTTACGGCCGCGACGTGCTGCGACGTGTGGCGATCATCAAGGTAGCGCAGGAGGTCGGCATTTCGCTGGCCGAGATCGGTACAGCCCTTCGATCGCTGCCCGAAGGACGAACGCCGACCCGCGAGGATTGGAACCTGCTTTCGACGGCTTGGCGCGACGAGCTCGATCAGAAGATTAGTCAGCTCAAGAAGCTGCGCGACGGGTTGACCGACTGTATCGGCTGCGGCTGCATGTCGATCGACAAATGTCCGCTGCGGAATAAGGGCGACCGGCTGAGCATCCGAGGGCCGGGCGCGAGACGCTTGCTGATCGAGCGTTAATCCGCCGCCGGCAGCCGCCTGATTGTGAATTCGATGACGTCGCCCGGCCGCTCGAACCAGCTCTCGATCTCGGTCCAATAGGCCTGCTTAGGAAAGCGCTCGAACCATTCCTTCGCCTTGAGACGAGCGTCGGAGCGCGGCAGCACGAAGGTCTCGCGCAGGAAGCCGTCGCGCGGCATGCGCGCGTTCTCGGCGCGCGAACGGTCGAGCCTCTTCTTCAGGCCATCCAGCGGCGGTCTTGCCGGGGTGCGCACGAAAGAACTCAATTCACACTTGACCCTTGCACCTAAGAGATTAGGGATCGCGGCCGGAAAAGACGAGTCATTTGTCGGGGTACGCCCCGCAACCGGAGACAGGATTTGCAACGACCCGAGATACCGGCTGGGCTGCCAGCCGACATCGAACAGAAGAAGACGAAGGCACGGCTGTGGTTCGAGACGTTGCGCGAGCGCATCTGCGCCAGCTTCGAGCAGATCGAGCAGGACCTGCGGGGGCCGCAGGCCAGCTGGTCGCCCGGTCGCTTCGAAAAGACGCCGTGGCAACGCGATGCCGGCAAGGGCGGCGGCGGCATCATGTCGATGATGCATGGCCGCGTCTTCGAGAAGGTCGGCGTCCACACCTCGACCGTTCATGGCGAGTTCTCCCCCGAATTCAGGACGCAGATGCCGGGCGCCGAAGAGGACCCGTCCTTCTGGGCGAGCGGCATTTCGCTGATCGCCCATCCGTGGAACCCCAACGTGCCGGCCGTGCATATGAACACGCGCATGGTCGTCACCTCACGCCAGTGGTTCGGCGGCGGCGCCGACCTGACACCGGTGCTCGACCGCCGCCGCAGCCAGGACGACCCCGACACGATCGCGTTCCACAGAGCGATGCAATTTGCCTGCGAGAAGAACGCGGTGATCGCCGACTACGTGAAATTCAAAGCCTGGTGCGACGAGTACTTCTACCTGCCGCACCGCGACGAGCCACGCGGTACCGGCGGTATCTTCTTCGACTGGCTGCATTCGGGGGAGGACAAAGGCGGCTGGGACGCCGATTTCAACTTCGTCCAGGACGTCGGGCGATCTTTTCTCGTCGTCTACGGGCATCTGGTGCGCGCCAACTTCAATGACAACTGGACCGATGGCGACCGTGACGAGCAGCTCATCCGCCGCGGCCGTTATGTCGAATTCAACTTGCTTCACGATCGCGGCACCATATTCGGGCTGAAGACCGGCGGCAATGTCGCCTCGATCCTGTCCAGTCTGCCGCCAGAAGCGAAATGGCCGTAAAATCTCGGTGAGCACGAGGTGAGCCGCAATCGGGTCCAAATCCCCGAAATTTGACGGCGAATGTGGCGCAAGGCGTGCCAAAAAATATCTTTTTCGTCTAATATACCGTTGTAAAGATTGGGCTATTTGTCGCGTGGGGCCGGGAAACGCCGGCGGTTCTGTACTCCCGAGAGCCGCGACCCGACGTGACCGGACGGCCCATGATTGAATGGGGCACCTTTCCCAAGCGGTGCCCGCATTTTCCAGGAGAGCATGCCATGCGCAAGCTTATTATGACTGCAGCCGCCGCTGCCGTTCTCGCCTCTGGTACTGCCGCATTCGCTGCGGTCAAGCACACCACCGGCACGATCAAAAGCTTTGATGGAACGGCGATGAGCCTGGTTCTGGATAACGGAGCCACCTTTACGTTGCCCCAGACCTTCAAGGATCCTGGCCTGAAGGTCGGCGAAAAGGTCCGCGTCACGTGGGATATGAACGGCAAGGATAAAATTGCCGAGGCAGTCAAGATCGTGAAGTGATGTCCTGCCCGCTGGAGCAAGACGAGGTCTTACTCCTGGGTAGCGTAAGAGGGCGGAGCAGCGATGCTCCGCCTTTTCGCAACCCGATCACCGCGTGTCGGCTTGGACGCACGGCACTCTAAGGCAACCAAAACCATTCGATCGTGTTATGCTAACCTGGCCAGCGTGTAGCCCGGATACCGGACGCGGTTTCCGGATCGCGCAATCAAAGGTCTGGAGCTTCCGTGTCAGTGCGCGGTGCTCCAAGGAGGAGATGAGGAGAAGCCGATGAAGGAATTCCATTGCGGGTCGCTCGTACCCGGCTGCGAGTGGCACACACGCGCCGAGGAGGAGGCTGAGGTCATGCGCCGTGCCGTCGATCATCTGCGCGAGACGCATGGCGAGACGGTGATTCGCGAGACGATGATCGAGGCGATCCGCTCGCGCATCGAAAAGGTCCGCGACGCAGCGTGACGGTCAGGATTCGAGTGCCTCTGCGGCGCGCTTGAGCAGCGCGCCGCGATCGAGCGCAAAACCGGACTCGACCCATTCCTTTTCGAGGTTCTTCAACGTTGCACCAAGCTTTGGCCCCGGTGACGCGCCAAGTGTCGTCAGATCGGCGCCCTTGAGCGGAAAAACAGGGTTTTGCCATTTTTCGGCGAAGGCAAGCAGGCGCGAGAAGCCACCGGCTTCGAGTAGTGCGTCATTGTCTTCGACCGCGCGGGCTCGAGCGGAAGCAAGCAACAGCCGCAACCGATCGACAAAGCCTTGGCGGTCGCCAAAATAAAGCCTTTTCGCCAACTCTCCTTCGGTCGTTTTCGGATCGACGGCAGCCGTGATCGCCCAATTCCGCAGACGGCTTGCCTCGCTCACGGAAAGCCTCAATCTCTCGGCAAGCGTCTTCATGCGCGCGGCATCCGGCGGCACGACGGCTTCCAGCCTGAGCAGCGGGTCCGGCGCCCAGGCCAGGTCCTTCTCGGTCTTGGTCAGCCCGTGGATGGCATCGATGCCCCATTTCTCGCTTTCCGGCAAAACGGCGGTCAGAACGCCGGCTTGGCGCATCCACAGCAGCGCCCGCGACGGATCCGGCGCCGACAGCAATTTCTTCAATTCCCACCAGACGCGCTCGACCGAGAGCTGGTCGAGCCCCTGCTTCAGCCGGGCGCAAGCCTTTAACCCTTCGGCATCCGGCCTGCCGTCGCCATACCAGGCGAAGAAACGGAAGAAACGCAGGATGCGCAGATAATCCTCGCGGATACGCGCTTCCGGATCGCCGATGAAGCGCAGCCGCCGCACCTCGATATCGGCGATACCGCCGACCAGATCGACGACCGTTCCATCGGCTTCGGCATAGAGTGCATTGATGGTGAAATCGCGCCGCTCAGCGTCGGCTTTCCAGTCGCGGCCGAACGACACTTTGGCGCGCCGGCCGTCGGTTTCGATATCGGCACGCAGCGTGGTGACCTCGTAGGCCTTGCCCTGGGCGACCGCGGTGACGGTGCCATGCTTGATGCCGGTCGGCACCGTCTTGAAGCCCGCCGCCTCGGCACGCCGGATGGTTTCCTCGGGCACTGTCGTGGTGGCGATGTCGATGTCGGCGACCGGCTGGCCGATGAGCGCGTTGCGCACCGCACCGCCGGCGACACGCGCCTCCTCGCCGCCGTCGGTGAGCGCGGCGAGCAGGCGCTGCAAGTGGCTTTCGCCGAGCCAGCCGGCCTTGCCGGCAATCGACACCGGATTGCTCACGAATAGAGCCTTTCATAGAGCGTTCGGATGATGCCCGCAGTGACGCCCCAGATGCGCTGGCCGCCATAGGGCATCTCGTAAAAGAACCATTCGAGGTCGTTCCACATGCGACTGTCTCTGGTGTGGTTGGCGGGGTCCATCAGAAAACCCAGCGGCACCTCGAAGACAGCATCGACTTCGTCGGAATTCAGCGTCAGGCTGAAACCGGGCCGCACAATCCCGAGCACCGGGGCGATGCGATAGCCGCTGCCGGAAACATAGTCCGGCAGACGGCCGATGATCTCGATGTAATCCCTATCGAGACCGATCTCCTCGAATGTCTCGCGCAACGCCGCCGCTTCCGGGCTCGCATCGGTTGGATCGACGGTGCCACCGGGGAAAGCAACCTGCCCCGAATGGTTGCGCAGCTTTTCCGCCCGCCTGGTCAAAAGGACCGTGGCTTCATGGCCATGATCGACCACCGGGATCAGAACGGCGGCATCGCGCAGCGCGTTGGCCAGCTTCAGCCTGGGATGGCCCGGATTGAAGCGGTGGTCGCCAAAATCGTCGCCGGCATGCGCCAGCGGCTGCGCCGCGACGCGCTGGCGAAACTCGGCAGCGGAAAACGCCAACGGCGTCACCTGATCCATCATAGGCGGTCCATCATGCGCTCAGCCGTCTCAGTTTCTCAGCCGGCATGATTGGATAGACCTCGCCTTTGGAACGGACGGCAAACATCGTCTTGCCACCGATGTCGATCTCTTCGCCGTGCTCGACCAGCTCGTACATCACCGGCCGTGTCACCAGCGCCTCCAGCCGCCCGCGCACCAGCACATAGGGCTTCAGGCCACCTGTCTCGTCCTCATCGACGAAGCGCAGCGGGTGTCCCGCCCCAGCCTCGACCACGTCGCCGACATTGGTGCGAAAGGTGATGATTTGCCCGTCGCCCGCGCCAGACACGTCCATCTCGACGGCAATGAAGGGCGCGTCGGCGACGCGGATGCCAACCTTTTCCACCGGCGTCACCAGGTAGGTCCTGCCGTCCTCGTCCTTACGCAGCACCGAGGAAAAAAGCTGCACCAGCGGCATCCGGCCGATCGGCGTTCCCAGATAGAACCAGGTGCCGTCCTGCTTGATTTCCATATCGAGATCGCCGCAAAACGCCGGATTCCAGCGTTCCACCGGCGCCGGCCCCTTGCCGGCGCGTGTCGCGCGCGAGACCAGCGCTTGCAGCCCGCGCGCCTCGGTCGCGGCCGTCAGGCTCTCTTCACGATTGTCTGCGGCTTCCGTCATGGTCACGAAATAGTCACTGTTGTTCCGCTTGTCAGCCTAAGTCTGTGATTTAAATTCAAAGACAGGCGCCCTGCGAGGCCGAATCGCGGCATTCTGCGGCACCCACTGTGCCAAGCGGTATTTCCAACCAGAAGGATCGATGCTGCATGAGCGTGATGATCAAGGAAAGCCCGATCAGCGAAAAGGACATGGTGGCGCAGGCCGAGAAAGCGCTGGCCGACATTTCAAGGGTTCGCAACGGCGTCGGCCGGGTCATCTTCGGCCAGGAAAGCGTCGTCGAGCGCACGCTCGTCGCATTGCTGGCCGGCGGCCATGCACTGCTGGTCGGCGTGCCCGGCCTAGCCAAGACCAAGCTGGTCGAAACGCTGGGCATCGTGCTCGGCCTCGATTCGCGCCGCATCCAGTTCACGCCCGACCTGATGCCGTCCGACATTCTCGGCTCAGAGGTGATGGAGCAGGATGAATTCGGCAAGCGTTCGTTCCGCTTCATTTCCGGGCCGATCTTCGCGCAACTGCTGATGGCCGACGAGATCAACCGCGCCTCACCGCGAACCCAGTCGGCGCTGCTGCAGTCGATGCAGGAATACCACGTCACCATTGCCGGCGTGCGCCACGATTTGCCGTCACCGTTCCATGTTCTGGCGACACAGAATCCGCTGGAGCAGGAAGGCACCTATCCGCTGCCCGAGGCACAGCTCGACCGCTTCCTGATGCAGGTCGACATCCTCTACCCCGAGATCGAGGCGGAGCGCCGCATCCTGCTGGAAACCACCGGTATCGAGGATGCCAAGGCTGAAAACGTGCTGCAGCCGGCGCGGCTGAAGGACATCCAGACGCTCATCCGCCGCATGCCGGTGCCGGAAAGCGTCGTCGAGGCGATCCTCAAGCTGGTGCGCTCTGCGCGTCCCGGCCAGGGCAACGCCGATACCGACAAGCACGTCGCCTGGGGCCCAGGCCCGCGCGCCAGTCAGGCGCTGACGCTGTGCACCCGCGCCCGCGCCCTCTATGACGGCCGGCTGGCGCCGTCGGTCGACGACGTCCGCGCACTGGCCGAGCCGGTGCTGCAGCACCGCATGGCGCTGACCTTCGCCGCCCGCGCCGAGGGCACCACGGTTCGCGACGTCGTGGCGAAGCTCGCGAAAGGGATTTGATGGCGCGCATCGGTGAAGCGCAGGCACCGGCAGCGACGCGCGATGCGCTCGCCAGAGGCCGGTTGCGGGCTTCGTTGGTGCCGGACCTGCTGGTCGAGGCGCGCCGCATCGTCAACACGGTAATTGCCGGCTGGCATGGCCGCCGCAAGCGCGGCATCGGCGAGAACTTCTGGCAGTTCCGGCCCTATGTCGAAGGCGATTCCTCGCGCATTGACTGGCGCCGTTCCGCCCGCGACGACCACACCTATGTCCGCGACCGTGAATGGGAGGCCGCCCACACGGTGTGGCTGTGGGCCGACCCCTCGCCTTCCATGCTCTACAAATCGACCGGAGCCAGCGTTTCCAAGGAATCGCGCGCCCTTGTGCTGACGCTGGCCATGGCCGAGCTTTTGTCGCGCAGCGGCGAGCGCATTGCCTGGCCCGGCCTGACCGACCCGTTCACCGCCCGCAATGGCGCCGAGCGCATCGCGGCGCAACTGATGCACGCCGGCGGCCTGCCGGCAAAGCCCGACCTGTCCGGCATTCGCCGCTTCTGCGACATCGTCCTCGTCAGCGATTTCCTCGACCCGGTCGAGGACACCATGGCCTGGCTGGACGTGCTCGCCCGCCACGGCGTGCGCGCACACCTGATCGAGGTCGCCGATCCGGCCGAGGAAAGCTTCCCCTATGCCGGGCGCACCGAATTCACCGATCCTGAGACCGGCGACAAGCTGACCGCCGGCCGTGCCGAAATGCTGGGCGAGGACTATCGCCTGCTTTATGCCGCCCGCCGCCAGGAACTGGCCGCCTGGTGCAAACGGCTTGGCTGGAGCTTTACCGTCAATCATACCGATCGCCTTGCCTCCGAGGCGCTGGTGCGCATCCATATGGCGATGACCGCCGAGGGCAGCTTTGCCGGGAGGGCCCGCGCATGAGTTGGCTGCCGCTCTCCTTCGGGGCGCCGATGGTGCTGTGGGGCCTGCTGGTGCTGCCGGTGATCTGGTGGCTTCTGCGGCTGACTCCGCCCAGGCCGCAAACCGAGGTGTTTCCGCCGCTCAGGATTCTCGCCCGCGTGTTGAGGCGCGAAGAAACGCCGCGGCAGAGCCCTTGGTGGCTGACGCTGCTCAGGCTGCTGATGGCCGCGCTTGTCGTGGCGGCACTTGCCGAACCCGTCTTCAACCCGCGCGAAAAGCTGCCCGCCGAGGGCGCCGCCCTGGCGCTGGTGATCGACAATGACTGGGCAAGTGCCCCCGACTGGGGCAAGCGGGTCGCCACCGCCGAGCGGCTGATCGCCGATGCCAATTCGAATGGCGTGCCGGTGCTCATCGCTTTCACCGCCGAGAAGCCGAATGCCGAGATCGGTCCCTTCGATGCCGCTGCCGCGCTCGACCGGCTGCGCGCGGCAAAGCCGCGGCCGATCCCGACCGACCGCCCCGCCGTCTACGCCCGCGTCGCGTCAGCCCTGGAGTCGCTGCCGGGCGCCAGCGTCGCAGTGCTCGCCGATGGCTTGGCGGCGCAAGGCGACGAAACCGCCTTCAACACGTTGTTGTCAAAGAACGCGGCACGTATTGTCTGGGCCGTCTCCGACCGGCTGTCGCTGACCGGCCTGACCGGCGCCGACAACCAGGTCGACGGCTTCGCCCTGACCGCCATCCGCGCACCGGGCGACCCGGCACCTGCACAGGTGACGGCCGGCGCGTTCGACGACAAGGGCCGCCGCATTGCCGACGCGACGCTTACCTTTGCCCCGGGCGGAACCACCGTGACCGGCACGATGGCGGTGCCGTTCGAACTGCGCAACGACTTCGCCTACATCGCGCTCGATGGCGAGCGCCAGGCCGGTGCCGTCCGCGTGCTCGATGAGAGCTCAAAGCGCCGCCGCGTCGGGCTGCTGTCGCAGTCCGAGGCCGATCAGGCGCAACCGCTGCTGTCGCCGCTCTACTACATCCGCCGCGCCCTGCAGCCCTTCGCCGATCTCGTCGAGCCGTCGAGCGTCGATCTCGCCGACGCCATTCCGCAACTGCTCGACCAGAAACCGGCGATGATCGTCATGGCGGATGTCGGCACCATTCCGGAACAGGCGCGGCAGAGGCTGGTCGACTGGGTCGACAAGGGCGGCACACTGGTGCGTTTTGCCGGTTCGCGGCTGGCCGCTGCCGGCAATGACGACGATCTGCTGCCGGTCCGGCTGCGCACCGGCGAGCGATCGCTTGGCGGCGCGCTGTCATGGACGGCGCCGCAGCCGGTCACCGAATTCCCGAAAACCGGTCCCTTCGCCGACCTCGCGCCGCCAACCGAGGTCACCGTTACTAGGCAGGTGCTGGCCGAGCCGACGCCCGACATTGTCGAGCGCACCTGGGCCACGCTTGCCGACGGCACGCCGCTGGTGACCGGGATGAAGAAGGACAAGGGCACCCTCGTACTGTTCCACGTCACCCCCGAGGCGACGTGGTCCAACCTGCCGATCTCCGGCAGCTTCGTCGAGATGCTGCGGCGCATCGTGCAATTGTCGCGCAACCAGGGCTCGGCGGTCGCCAACGCCGAGGCAGCCGCCACGTCGCTGGCACCCTATCGCATGATCGCCGCCGACGGCACGCTGGTGCCGCCGACGCCGGATGCCAGGCCGTTGGTGCCAGGCGCCGGCCCGCTGCCGGTGACGCTGGAAAACCCGCCCGGCCTCTACGGCTCCGAGACAGGAGTGTTCGCTCACAATCTGCTCGGCGGCGACAGCGCATTCACGCCGCTTGCCCGGCCTGAAATCACGGTGCCGATCACCACCATCCAGTATGCCTTCGACGAGCAGCGCAACCTCAAAGGTCCGCTTGTCACGGCCGCCCTGGTGCTGATGGTGCTCGACACGCTTGCCGTATTCTGGATGGGCGGCCTGTTGTCGCGCCGGCCGCGCCGTGCCGGCGCTGCGGCGACGGCAGCCGTCCTGCTGATTGCGCTCTGCGCCTTGATTGGCCACGCGGACGTCGCGCGTGCCGACGACGCCAAACCGGGAGATACAGAGGCGATCGGGGACATTTCAAAGACCCGGATCGCCTACGTGCTGACCGGCGAACCGGGTGTCGATTCGATCAGCCGCGCCGGGCTCGAAGGGCTGACCCGCTTTCTTATCGAAAAAACCGCGCTCGAACCCGGAGCACCCGCCGGCGTCGACATCTCGAAGGACGAACTGTCCTTCTACCCGCTGATCTACTGGCCGATCGATCCCTCGGCCCCGATGCCGAGCGAGGCCGCCATCGCCCGCATCGACGCCTATATGCAGCAGGGCGGAACGGTCTTGTTCGACACCCGTGACCAGTTCGCCAATGGCATTGGTGCGGATTCGACCAGCCCGGCTACGGAGCGGCTGCGCGACATCCTCGGCAACCTCAACGTGCCACCGCTGGAACCGGTGCCGTCGGACCACGTGCTGACCAAATCCTTCTACATTCTTCCGGAGTTTCCTGGCCGTTTTGCCGGCAGCCCGCTTTGGGTCGAGGCATCGCTCGAAGCCAGCAACACCGAGAACCGCCCGGTGCGCACCGGCGACGGCGTTTCGCCAATCATGATCACCGCGAATGATTTCGCCGGCGCCTGGGCGGTCGACGAGAATGGCGACCCGCTATTGCCGACGGTGCCTTCGGATCCGATGCAGCGCATCTATGCGCTGCGCGCCGGCGTCAACATCATGATGTACATGCTGACCGGCAACTACAAGTCCGATCAGGTGCACGTCCCGGTGCTGCTCGAACGGCTGGGGCAGTAGACTATGAACTGGTCGCTCTCCTTCGAACCGCTCATCACCTGGCCGCTGCTCGCAGTGGTCCTGGTGCCGCTGCTGCTGCTGGCGCTGGCCGGCCTTTGGTTTCGCCAGCGCGGTGCGATTTTCCGCCTGGCAGCCCTGATTGCCCTGGCTGCGGCGCTGCTCAATCCGGTGTTCCTCGACGAAGAGCGCGAGCCGCTGAAAAGCATCGTCGCCGTCGTCGTCGACCGCAGCCAGAGCCAGGATATCGGCGACCGCACCAAGCAGACCGACGCGGCGTTAGCCGGGCTTCAGCAGCGTCTCGGCCGCTTCAAGCAGTTCGACGTCCGTGTCGTCGAAGCCGGCAAGTCCGAAGCCGCCGACGAGCGCACCGAGACGCGGTTGTTTTCCTCGCTCGAAAATGCTTTCCGCGACGTGCCGCCATCGCGCATCGGCGGCGCCATCATGATCACCGATGGCGAGGTGCATGACGCGCCGTCCGGCACACCCGACTTCAATGCCCCGCTGCATGCGCTGATTACCGGCAACGAGCATGAAAAGGACCGTCGCATTCGCTTCGAGAATGCGCCGCGCTTCGGCCTCGTCGGCAAGCCGCTCGACATGACCTATCGCGTCATCGCCACCAACAACGACACCGGCCCGGTCGATGTCCGCGTATCGGTCAATGGCGAGCAGGTATCGGTCGAGCACGCCAACATCGGCCAGGCGATGCCGCTGCAGGTGACCATTCCCAGCGCCGGGCGCAACATTGTCGAACTCGCCATCAACCACGAGCCGGGCGAACTCACCGACACCAACAACCGCGCCATCGCGCTGATCGACGGTATTCGCGAAAATCTGCGGGTACTGCTCGTTTCCGGTGAACCGCATGCGGGCGAGCGCACCTGGCGCAATTTGCTGAAATCCGACGCTTCGGTGGACCTCGTGCACTTCACCATCCTGCGCCCGCCGGAAAAGCAGGACGGCACGCCGATCAACGAATTGTCGCTGATCGCCTTCCCGACGCGCGAGCTGTTTGTTGAGAAGATCAAGGATTTCGACCTGATCATCTTCGACCGCTATCAGCACCGCGACGTACTGCCGATCCTCTATTACGACTATATCTCCGAATATGTCGAAAAGGGCGGCGCGCTGCTGATCGCGGCAGGCCCCGAATATGCCGGCGAAAGCTCGATCGCCCGCACGCCGCTGATATCGGCGCTGCCGGCAATGCCGACCGGCGAGGTCATCGACAAGGCCTTCTATCCGCGCCTCACCGATACCGGCCAGCGTCATCCGGTAACGCGCGGGCTCGACGGCTCCGCGACCGAGCCGCCGCACTGGAGCCGCTGGTTCCGCACCATCGGGGTCGAGAACCCCGAGGGCGAGGTGGTGATGAAGGGCGCCGACAACCGGCCGCTGCTGCTGCTCGATCGCAAGGGCGAAGGCCGCGTCGGCATGCTTCTGTCCGACCAGGGCTGGCTGTGGGCGCGCGGCTTCGAGGGCGGTGGCCCCCACGTCCAGCTCTACCGGCGCATCGCCCACTGGCTGATGAAGGAGCCCGAACTCGAGGAAGAGCGGCTGACCGCCGACGGCCGCGGCATGGTGCTGGAAATCCGCCGCCAGACGATGAGCGACGACCCCGGCCCGGCGCAAGTCATCACGCCATCCGGCAAGGCACTGATCGTCAGGCTCGAGAAATCCGAACCAGGTGTCTTCCTCGGCAGCGTCGAGACCAGCGAAATCGGTCTCTACCAGGTCGGCAATGGCGACCTGACGGCATTGGCCCATGTCGGGCCGGTCAACGCCCCGGAATTCACCGATGTGGTCTCCACCGAGAACCGGCTGAAACCACCGGCTGAGGCAACCGGCGGCAGCGTTCGCCGGCTGGCGCCGGCCTCGGCACTTGGCAATCTCACCAGCATGGTCACGCTGCCCTCGATCGTTCCAGTCCGCTCCTCGGGAGCGGCTTCCGGCAATGACTGGATCGGCCTGCGCACCACCGACGACAGCGTGCTCAAGGCCGTCTCGCGCGTGCCGCTGTTCGGTGGCTTCCTCGGACTCGGCCTGCTGCTTTTGGCGATGGGCTCTATGTGGTACCGCGAAGGGCGGTAACGGCACCGTCCTTCCTTCTCCCCTTGTGGGCCTGTTGCGCAGTAACCGGGGATGTTTGGATGGGGCGGGATCGCAGGGATTTCGCTCGTCTTTGTGAGCTCCGCCCCCTTGTTTGGGGTTTCGGCGGCGGTTTCGGCCCGGGCGGCCGGGCTGCGGGCGCACCTATCC
>NZ_JAMYMW010000006.1:0-352788 GCF_040318745.1 Mesorhizobium sp. M1027
GGGTGTTGTTTAAAAGACACAGCGGCTTTATATGGACGCTGCTGAAGCCTGATCGTTGCCCCGGGTCGGCCCGCCCCCTCGCCGGCCGCTTCGCGGCCACCTCTCCCCCACTTTGTGGGGGCGAGGAACCCAGGCTTCGTGAGGCTTCGGCGATTGGCGGTTTCCTCGCCCCACGAAGTGGGTTGGGGGAGGTGGTTTGCGAAGCAAACCGGAGAGGGGTCTCTTGCTTGGCAACGTCGCGCGTCTTGCGGGCGCAAATGCGGGGATCACCTCTTCCACCCATCCCGCCGCCATGCCATGTTCCCTCACGCGGCCGGGCAGGCCGTTTCATTCCGGGGGGAATCATCATGTTATCCTACGCTTTCGTGCGCCGCGCTGCCGCGGCGCTTTGCCTTGCCGCCTTGTTTGCGCCCGTTGCGCATGCCGGCGATGTCACGTTCGAGATCAGGAACAGCCATCCGAACGCCATGCGCGTCGAGCTCTACAGCCAGGACCGCGACCATGTCTGGCCGGGCAACAATCAGGATTATTATCTCAATGACGGCGAGACCAAGTCGATCCCGCTGTCTTGCAAGGACGGCGAATCGATCTGCTACGGCGCCTGGGTCGACGGCGACGACAGCATCTATTGGGGCGTCGGTCCCGGCAACACGGAAAAATGCGACGATTGCTGCTACACCTGCAGCGGCGGCGAGACCGAGGAGATCGATCTGGTGCCGTAGCGCGCGAATCTCCCCCCTTGAGGGGGAGATGGCCGGCAGGCCAGAGGGGGTCGGTACGTCCTGATGCGACGTCCCATCGCGGACAGATGATGCCGGCGCTCCACGCGCAACGACCCCCTCTGTCGCCTTCGGCGACATCTCCCCCTCAAGGGGGGAGATCAGGCGCCCAGCCTCTCAGGCAGCTTGACGCCGTCCCGGCCGCCGCCATAGCGTGACGCCTTCAGCAAGGAGATGCACCCATGGCAGTGGTCGAAGGCGAAAAAATCGATATCGGCTTTTCCGGGCGCCGCTGCATCCATTCGCGCAATTGCGTGCTGGGCGATCCGCATGTCTTCGTGCCCAATGCGCCCGGCCAATGGATCCACCCCGAGGCGGCCAGCGTCGAGAAGATCGTGGCGCTCGCCGAAGCATGCCCGTCCGGCGCCATCACCTATGTCCGCAAGGATGGCGGGCCGCAGGAACAGCCGCCGGTGGTCAACACCGTGCGCATAAGGGAAAACGGTCCGCTGGCGGTCCACGCCGAGATCGTGCTGGGCGGCGAGACGTTCTTTCGCGCCACGCTGTGCCGCTGCGGCGCCTCGGAAAACAAGCCGTTCTGCGACGGCAGCCACACCAAGGCAGGCTTTGCCGCCACCGGCGAGCCGGCGCTGAAGGACACGCCGGCGCTGGAGGTGCGGAATGGCCCGCTGACCGTGACGCCGACGACCAACGGCCCGCTCAAGCTCGAAGGCAATGTCGAAATCGTCACCGGCACCGGCCACACGGTAGACCGCACCCAGCGCGCCTTCCTCTGCCGTTGCGGCCATTCCGCCAACAAGCCGTTCTGCGATGGATCGCACAAGCGCGTGGGGTTTGTGGGGTAGGAGGGCTGTCCGGCCAAGCTGCCAATCTCCCCCCAAGTGGGGGAGATGTCCGGCAGGACAGAGGGGGGCGCCATAGAGCGCCAATTTCAGCAGTACAATGCCTCATACGCCATTGCCTCCAAAACACCGCGCAAATGCCCGATCGATGCGTAAGGTCATGACCTCTGCTGAATTGAAGCTCTGGAACGAGCTTCGCGCGCACCGGCTGATGGGGCTTGGCTTTCGGCGACAACTTCCGGTCGCCGGTTACATTGTCGATTTCGCCTGCCCGGAGCAGAAGCTGATCGTGGAAGTCGACGGCTCCTAGCATACCGAAGCCGATGCTGTTGCCAGAGACGAAGCAAGGACAGTGCGCCTGGAACAGGACGGCTGGACCGTCCTGCGTTTCTGGAACGATGACATCATCCACATCGACAATGTCTGCCAGCATATCGTGATTGCGGCGGGGCTCGCCGAGCTGCCTTAGATCGTGGCAAGGTCGGCGGGACAGCGCCCCCTCTGTCCTGCCGGACATCTCCCCCACGAGGGGGGAGATTGGCCGTCACCACGATCATCGCCCGTGGCCCAGCCATCACGGCTTTATCGATCGGCCGGTATCCGCTAAGGGGCGGAGACGAATTCTCCGGACGCAAATATGACCGCCAGGCCCAAACCCTCACCCCTGTTCCTCGGCATCGACACCGGCGGCACCTACACCGACGCGGTGCTGTGGTCGGAGGCCGGTGGCCCAAGCGGCAAAGTGCTGGCAAAGGCCAAGGCGCTGACGACGCGCCACGATCTCGCCGTCGGCATATCGGGCGCGGTCGATGCGGTGCTGCAAAAAGCCGGCACCGACCCGACTGCGATAAAACTGGTGTCGATGTCGACGACGCTTGCCACCAATGCGCTGGTCGAGGGCCAGGGCGGGCGCGTAGCACTTGTGATGATCGGCTTTGCCGAAGGCGACCTGGCCCGTGACGGGCTGAAGACGGCGCTCGGCACCGATCCGGTGGTGTTCTGCCCCGGCGGCCACGATGTTCATGGCAATGCGGCAAAGCTCGACCTGTCCGGGCTGGAGGCAGCCTTGCCGGAACTGGAAAAGTCGGTGTCCGGCTTTGCCGTCTGCGCCTATTTCGCCACCCGCAATCCGGCGCACGAGCTAAGCGCGCGGAACCTGATCCGCGACATAACAGGCCTGCCGGTCACCGCCAGCCACGAACTGTCGGCCAAGCTCGGCGGGCCGCGCCGGGCGCTGACGACCTTGCTCAACGCCAGGCTGATCTCGATGATCGACCGGCTGGTCGCGGCAACCGAAGGCTTTTTGGCCGCGCGCAACATCGCCGCGCCGCTGATGGTGGTGCGCGGCGACGGCGCTTTGGTCTCGGCCGCCTTTGCCCGCCAGCGGCCGATCGAGACGATCCTGTCCGGCCCGGCCGCCAGCCTCGTCGGCGCCCGCCACATGACCGGCCTCGACGATGCCGTGGTCTCCGACATCGGCGGCACCACCACCGACGTCGCCGTGCTCGACAAGGGCCGGCCGCGGCTCGATCCGGAAGGCGCCACCGTCGGCGGCTTCCGCACCATGGTCGAGGCCGTCGCCATGCGCACCTTTGGGCTGGGCGGCGATTCCGAAGTGGCGCTGGAGGACGGCGTGCTCAGCCCGAAGATCCTGCTCGGGCCGCGCCGCCTGGTGCCGCTGGCGCTGGCCGGCATGATGCATGGCGAAGCGGTTACATCAGAGCTGGAACGCCAGTTGCGGGCTCCCAATCCTGGCCGCATGGACGGACGCCTGGCGGTTCGGACCGGGGTGCCGGAGCGGCTCGCAGCCGGACTGACCGGTGCCGAAGCCAGGCTTTACGAGCTGATCGGTGCCATGCCGCAGGCTCTCGACAGATTGCTGACCTCGAATGCCCAGAACGCCACCTTGAACCGGCTGGTGTCGCGCGGGCTGGTGCATGTCGCCGGCTTCACGCCGTCGGATGCCGCGCATGTGCTGGGCAGGCAGGCCAATTGGGATGCGGCCGCGGCGCGTCTCGGTGCCGAGCTGTTCGCGCGCAGGCGTGACGGCCGCGGCCAGTTCATCGCCGCGTCGCCGGAGGCGATCTCGGAACGGGTGCTGACCGCGCTGACCCGGCTGTCGGCGGAAGTCATCCTCGAAACCGCCTTCGCCGAGGATGGGCTGGATGGTGCGGCGACCGTGGCGCATGCGCTGGTGCAGCGTGCCGTAGACGCGCATCCCGGCATCGCCCGGCTCAGCGTCGCGCTCGACCGCCCAGTCATCGGCCTCGGCGCCTCGGCGCCGCTGCATTATGCCGGCCTCGCCGAGCTGGTCGGCAACGACTGCGTCGTGCCGGAGGATACCGATGTCGCCAACGCGCTCGGCGCTGTCGTCGGCCAGGTCCGGGTTTCGGCCGAGGCGCGGGTCAGTCAGCCCAAGGAAGGCCTGTTCCGCGTCGCCTCAGGCGAAAGCGTGCGCGATTTCAACGACGAAGCGGCGGCAATCGCGGCGGCGGAGAAAGATGTGCGCGCGATTGCCGCTGGACGGGCGAAGGACGCCGGCACCGACAGCGCGGAGATCGAAATCGCCAGCGAGTTCCGCGTCTCGACCGTCGAGGGCCAGCGCATGTTCATCGAGGCGCATGTCGTGGCGGTGGCGTCGGGACGGCCAAGGATTGCGGTGTGAGCGCGTAATCTCCCCCCTCGAGGGGGAGATGTCGCCGAAGGCGACAGAGGGGGTCGCCTCGCATGAAGCGCGACTTCCTTGTGCCGCAGGAGGCCGAGCCCGGTCGAACCGACCCCCTCTGGCCGCTTCGCGCCCATCTCCCCCTCGAGGGGGGAGATCGGCAGCGAAAACGCCCTACCTTCACCTAAGCCGAATTGACCCTGCCACCCTGACATGTCAAAGGCCCGGCCTAGCCTTCGTCTGGAGAAGCCCTGATGACCGATCGCGTCGAGATCGCCGGATTGCGGATTGCCCGCGAGCTTCATGATTTCGTCGTGAACGAGGCGCTGCCGGGCACCGGCATCGAGGCGGAGGCATTCTGGAACGGTTTTTCGGCCATCGTCCATGATCTCTCGCCAAAAAATCGGGCGCTGCTCGAAAAGCGCGACGCCATGCAGGACAAGCTCGACCGCTGGTACCGCGACAATGGCGCGCCCGTCGACATGGAGGCCTACAAGACGTTCCTCCGCGAGATCGGCTATCTCCTGCCCGAGGGGCCGGCGTTCAGCGTGACCACCGAAAATGTCGACCCTGAAATCGCTTCGGTCGCCGGGCCGCAGCTGGTGGTGCCGGTGATGAACGCGCGTTATGCGCTGAACGCCGCCAATGCGCGCTGGGGTTCGCTGTACGATGCGCTCTACGGCACCGATGCCATTCCGGAGACGGACGGCGCCGAGCGAGGCAACAAATTCAATCCGGCGCGCGGTGCCAAGGTCGTCGCCTGGGTGAAAAGCTTCTTCGACGAGGCGGCGCCGCTCACCACAGGCAAATGGGCCGGCGTCAACGGGCTTTCGGTCGCCAACGGCATGTTGCGGCTCGGCGAGGGTGCCGGCGCCACCACGCTTGCCGACCTCAAGCAGTTTGCCGGCTATCGCGGCGATGCCGCCAATCCCGAAGCCGTCCTGCTGGTCAAGAGCGGCCTGCACATCGAAATCGTTGTCGACCACAACAACCAGATCGGCCGCACCGATCCGGCCGGCATTGCCGATGTCGTGCTGGAATCGGCGCTGACCACCATCCAGGACTGCGAGGATTCGGTCGCCGCGGTGGATGCGCAGGACAAGGTGCTGGTCTACCGCAACTGGCTCGGCCTGATGAAGGGCGACTTGGCGGAAGAGATCACCAAGGCCGGCAAGAGCTTTGTCCGCAGGCTCAACCCCGACCGCACCTATACCGCGCCGGATGGCGGCACGCTGACCTTGTCCGGCCGCTCGCTGATGCTGGTCAGGAATGTCGGCCACCTCATGACCAATCCGGCGATATTAGACCGCGAAGGCAACGAGGTGCCGGAAGGCATCATGGATGCGGCGCTGACGGTGCTGATCGCGCTGCACGACATCGGCCCGAAGGGGCGGCGCGCCAATTCTCGCGCCGGCTCAATGTATATCGTAAAGCCCAAGATGCACGGGCCCGACGAAGTTGCCTTCGCGGTCGAGATTTTCGACCGCGTCGAAGCGCTGCTCGGCATGGCGAAAAACACCATCAAGATGGGCATCATGGACGAAGAGCGGCGCACCACCGTCAACCTCAAGGAGGCGATCCGCGCCGCGAAAGATCGCGTCGTCTTCATCAACACCGGCTTTCTCGACCGCACCGGCGACGAGATCCACACCTCGATGGAAGCCGGCCCGATGATCCGCAAGGGCGACATGAAACAGGCCGCCTGGATTGCCGCCTACGAAGCCTGGAACGTCGATACCGGCCTCGAATGCGGGCTGGCCGGCCGCGCCCAGATCGGCAAGGGCATGTGGGCGATGCCCGACCTGATGGCGGCAATGCTGGCCGAGAAAATCGCGCACCCCAAGGCCGGCGCCAACACCGCCTGGGTGCCGTCGCCGACGGCAGCAACCCTGCATGCCACGCACTACCACAAGGTCGACGTCCACGCCGTGCAGCAGGCTCTGAAGAGCCGGCCCAAGGCCAGGCTCGACGACATCCTGTCGGTACCGGTGGCAAGGCTGCCGAACTGGTCTCAGGAAGACATCCAGAAGGAGCTCGACAACAACGCGCAGGGGATTCTGGGCTATGTCGTGCGCTGGATCGACCAGGGCGTCGGCTGTTCGAAAGTACCAGATATAAACGACGTCGGCCTGATGGAGGACCGCGCCACGCTGCGCATCTCCTCTCAGCACATCGCCAACTGGCTGCATCACCGCGTCTGCACGCCCGAGCAGGTCATGGAGACGATGAAGCGCATGGCGGCTATCGTCGACCGCCAGAATGAAGGCGATCCGCTCTACCGGCCGATGGCACCGGAATTCGACAAGTCCATCGCCTTCCTCGCCGCCTGCGATCTCGTCTTCAAAGGCCGCGTCCAGCCCAACGGCTACACCGAGCCAGTGCTGCACGCGCGGAGGTTGGAATTGAAGGCGAAAGGGCAGGAGCGATAGTCGCCAGCGTCCCCCTCCCCTCAAGGGGAGGGTGGCCCGAAGGGCCGGGAGGGGTCCTGGGTGCAGTGCGCTGACGCCCATTCTGACGATGCGCCTCGGGAAGAGCACGGCAACGCTCCGCACGCGGATCGGTTTCGAAATACAGCAAGGCCGAGGGTCCCACCACTGACCCCACCCGGCCGCTTCGCGGCCACCCTCCCCTCAAGGGGGAGGGGAGCGTCCCTCACGCCGCTTGTGCCATCCGCTCCGAACTCATGCGGTAGGAAATCGCCTCGGCCAGATGGATGCGGCCGACCGTCTCGCTGGCCTCAAGATCGGCCAGTGTCCGCGCCACCTTCAAGACGCGGTGGTAGGCTCGTGCGGAAAAGCCGAGCTTTTCGCTGGCATCCCTCAGCAGCGACAGGCCGGCGGCATCCGGCATGGCGATCTCCTCGATGACCGACGGCGAGCAATGCGCGTTGGTGGTGGCGGAGGTCGCGCCGAGCCGTTCGAAACGCTCACGCTGGATCGTACGGGCGCGGGCGACGCGTAGTGCCACAGCTGCGCTCTTCTCCGCCCGGTCCGGCCGGATCAGATCGCTGGCCGAGACCGCCGGCACCTCGATCCTGAGATCGATGCGATCGAGCAGCGGGCCGGAAATGCGCGCCTGGTAGTCGGTGCGGCAGCGGTCGCCGCGCAGGCAGCGATAGCCCGGCTCGCCGGCCATGCCGCAGCGGCACGGGTTCATCGCCGCGACCAGCTGGATGCGCGCCGGATAGGTGACGCGATGATTGGCGCGCGCGATCATGCAGTCGCCGGTCTCCAGCGGCTGGCGCAGCGCATCGAGCGCCTGCGGCGAGAATTCGGGAAACTCGTCGAGGAACAGCACGCCGTGATGGGCGAGCGAGGCCTCGCCCGGCCGCACGCGCAACCCGCCACCGACCATCGCCGCCATCGAAGCCGAATGATGTGGCGCGCGGAACGGCCGCCGGTCGGTGAGCTTTCCTTCCCCGAGCTCGCCGGCCACCGAGGCGATCATCGAGACTTCGAGCAATTCCCTGGGCGCCAGCGGCGGCAGGATCGACGGCAGCCGCTGCGCCAGCATCGACTTTCCCGACCCCGGCGGCCCGACCATCAAAAGATTGTGGCCGCCGGCGGCCGCCACCTCCAGCGCCCGCTTGGCGGTCTCCTGGCCCTTGATGTCGGCAAGGTCGGGCAGGTCGCGCGCCGCGGCATGGATGCCGGCTTCCGGCCGTGACAGAACCTGCGTGCCGCGAAAATGATTGGCGATGGCAATCAGGCTGCGCGGCGCCAATATGTCGAAATCCTTGCCGGCCCAGGCCGCTTCCGGCCCGCAGGCGAACGGGCAGATCAGGCCCTTGCCTTCGGCATTGGCGCCGATCGCCGCCGGCAGCGCGCCGGCCACCGCGGCAATGGTTCCGTCGAGCGACAATTCGCCAAGCACGACATAGCCGGCGAGCATGTCGCCCGGAATGGCGCCGAGCGCCGCCATCAGCCCGAGCGCGATCGGCAAATCGTAGTGGCTGCCTTCCTTCGGCAGGTCGGCGGGTGCCAGATTGACGGTGACCTTCTTCGACGGCATCGACAGGCCGGATGCATGAAGTGCTGCCTGCACCCGCTCGCGGCTTTCGGCTACAGCCTTGTCGGCCAGCCCGACGATGTGCATGTTGACCTTGCCCGGCGCGATCATCACCTGCACGTCGACCGGCACGGCCTCGATGCCTTGGAAAGCAACCGTGCGAACCCGCGCCACCATGTCTTCACCCCGGATGCAGGCTTTTGCCCCAAGCCTTTGCGATCATGCCGCGAACGGCGTCACCGGAGACAACCACAGATTTCCGGCGAAGGCAAGAACATTTGGGGAACGGCTGAACGCAACGGCTGCGATGGTTTGCAACGCGGCCGCTCGCGAAGCGAGGCTAGCTGCGCTTCTCCTCCACCGCATTCCAGAACAGGCTGGCGATGTCGGCGCCGCCGAAGCGCTGCACTTCGCGTATGCCGGTCGGTGAGGTCACGTTGATCTCGGTCATGTAGTCGCCGATGACGTCGATGCCGACAAGGATGAAGCCGCGCTCCTTCAGCGAGGGGCCGATGCGGGCGCAGATCTCGCGTTCGCGTTCCGTCAGCTCGGTCTTTTCGGCGCGGCCGCCGACATGCATGTTGGAGCGCGAATCGTGCTCGGCCGGCACGCGGTTGATGGCGCCGACAGGCTTGCCGTCGATCAGGATGATGCGCTTGTCGCCAGCCCGCACCTCCTTGAGATAGCGCTGCACGATGTAGGGTTCGCGGAACATCTGGCCGAACATTTCGAGCAGCGAGGCGAGGTTGCGGTCGGCCTCATGCAGGTGGAAGATGCCGGCGCCGCCATTGCCGTAGAGCGGCTTGACGATGATGTCGCCGAACTCCTTGCGGAAGGCGGCGACCTCGAGCGGATCCTTGGTGATCAGCGTATCCGGCATCAGGTCGGGAAATTCGGTGACGAAGATCTTTTCCGGGCTGTTGCGCACCCAGGCCGGGTCGTTGACCACCAGCGTCTTCGGATGGATGCGCTCGAGGATATGCGTGGTGGTGATGTAGTTCATGTCGAAAGGCGGATCCTGCCGCAAAAGGATGACGTCCATCTCCGATAGGTCGGTGCGGACTTCTTCGCCTAGCGAATAATGATTGCCCTTCTCGTCGCGGACCTGCATCGCCTCGATACGGGCAAACACCTTGCCATCGCGCAGCGACAGCCGGTTGGGCGTGTAGTGGAACAGCTGGTGCCCGCGCCGCTGCGCTTCCAGCGACAGCGCAAACGACGTGTCGCCGGCAATCGACACGGTGGAGATGTGGTCCATCTGGACGGCGACTTTCAGGGGCATGGGTGCTCTCCGGCGCACTTGGAGCGACGTGCGTCCACCTGGACGCACATACGCTCCAACATTCTTGAATCTATGCATCGTGCTTTCCGAAAATAGATTCCGATTTTTCGGGCCGATGCATCGACGAGAGCGATATAAGGAAATCGGCGGCCTCTGCCAATCGGCCAAGGTCATGATAAGGCTGCGCTTCGCTTGGCGCAGGCCCCAATGCGATGTGCGTTCAGCGGTCGAAGACCAGCCTGGAATAGCCGAGGAAGGACAGCGCCATGGCAACCAGTGAGGCGACCGCAAGGGCGACGAGCGGCGGCACCATCGGCAGCGCGAACAGCATGGCGCAATAGACGAGATAATTGACGAGGCTGGTGGCAATGCCGACGCCGCCATAGCGTGCGCCCTCTTGCGCGACGCCGCGGCTGGAAGGCGAGAAGGTCAGATGGCGGTTGATCAGCCAGGTGACGGACAGGGCAAAACCGATCGAGATGATGCGAGCCGCGAAGGGGCCAAGCGGCGCTATCGCCAACACCAGCCAAAGCGCCGCCGCGTCGGCGACGAAGCCGATGCCGCCGGCGACAATGAAGCGGGCGAGGCGTCCCATTTAGGGCTCTAAGCCGCCCGCGGGGTCTTGCGCGGTCCGGTCTTCAAAGTCGCGAGCGCACTTGCGCGTTCACGTTCGACGCGGCCGGAAGGCATCGACAGATAGAAGATACGCTTCTGCTCGGCCCGGCCGCGCGACACCGAATCGAGGATTACCCCGGTCACCGCCGCCAGCATCGACAGCAGCAGCAGCCCGACCGACAGTACCCACGTCGGCATGCGCGGCACAAGCCCGGTTTCGGCGAACTCGATCAGCACCGGCGCCATCAGAAACAGGCTTGATGCCAGGAAGAACACCGAAAAAGCGCCGAAGAAACGCAGCGGCTGCGTCTCCTTCATCAGCATGGCGAACATCCACAGGATCTTCGCGCCGTCGCGAAAGGTCGATAGCTTCGACGAGGAGCCTTCCGGCCGTCGGCCATAGTCGAGCCCGATCTCACTGACCGGCAGTTTGAGTTGCGAGGCGTGCACCGACATTTCGGTCTCGATCTCGAAGCCGCCGGAAACCGCGGGAAAGCTCTTCACGAAGCGCCGAGTGAAGGCGCGGTAGCCGGAGAAGATATCGGTGAAGTCGGAGCCGAACAGCCGCTTGTAGAGGCTGTTGAAGATGCGGTTGCCGAAGGCATGACCGGTCCTGCCGCCATCGTCGGTGACGCCGCGCCGGGTGCCCACCACCATGTCGGAGCGCTCGGTCAGCAGCGTGTTGATCAGTTGCGGCGCGTCCTCCGGCGTATAGGTGCCGTCGCCGTCGGCCATCAGGTAGATGTCGGCCTCGATGTCGGCGAACATGCGGCGCACGACATTGCCTTTGCCCTGGCGCGGCTCACGCACCACGATGGCGCCGGCAGCGCGGGCTCGGAGCGCCGTAAGGTCGCGCGAATTGTTGTCGTAGACATAGATCGCGGCGGAAGGCAGCGTTTCGCGAAAGCGCCGCACCACTTCACCGATCGTCAGCTCCTCATTGTAGCAAGGCAGCAGCACGGCGATGCTCGGCTCATGGCGCACGTCTTGTGGCATTTTCGTCTCCGGATGCCCTGTGAGGCCCCTGACCGCTCAAACGCTGGCCTCGCTCGGGCGGCTTTACTATTTATTGAAGCTGTTAAGGCTAGGTTTAAACCGCCCCGTATTCCTTCCAAAGGTCCTGATATGAGCACAGCCGACGATGGCGCCTCCAGTTGGAGGTCCGAGATCGCGCTGGCGCTGCTTGCCACATTGCTGGCGCTTGCCGTCAATGCCCTTGCCGGCTTCCCGGAACTGACCAATGCCGGCGGCGACAACGACAATCTGCTGCGCCTCGTCGAAGTTCGCGACATGCTCGCCGGCCAAAGCTGGTTCGATCTCCACCAGTACAGGATGGGCCTGCAAGGCGGCTTCGTCATGCACTGGTCGCGGCTGGTCGATGCGCCGATCGCCGCCATCATCATCGCCGTATCGGCCCTGACCGGCAGCGCGGCGCTTGCCGAGAATGTCGCGCAAGTGCTGTGGCCGGCGCTGCTCTTCTGCCTGACCGTATTTTTCACCGCCCGCGCCGCACGCAGCTTTGCCGGTCACGGCGCTGTGCTGCCGGCTGTCGTCGTCGGCGCCGCCGCACTGCATTTCCTCGGCATTTTTTCGCCCGGCGCGCTCGATCACCACAATGTCCAGCTGATGCTGAGCATAGCCAGCCTGAGCTTTTTGCTTGAAGCGCCGTTGCGCAGGGCGGCGGCATTGCTCTCCGGCCTGTGCGCCGGATTGATGCTGGCCATCGGTATGGAAACCGCGCCCTACGTTGCCACCATCGGCGCCTATGTCGCCATGCTGTTTGCCCTCGACGCCAATGGCGAGAGGTCGATCGCCAGGGATTTCGGCCTCGGCTTTGCCGGCGTTTCCGCTCTCGTCTTTGTCGCCACCATTGCGCCATCCGCCTGGGACCAGGCGCAATGCGACGCCTTCTCGACCGTGCAGTTCGTCGTCGCAGCGATTGCCGGAACCGGTCTTGCAACCATAGCGTCGACCGAGCCGGCGGGCCGCACGCGCCAACGGCGCATCGCCTCACTTGGCCTGCTCGCCATGCTATTGAGCGCTGTCGTCGTCTTGTTGTTCCCACAATGCCTGGCAGCGCCCTATGCCAATCTCGATCCGCGCCTCAAGGAGCTATGGCTTGATCACATCGACGAGGCGCAGTCGCTGTTCAAGCTGCTCGCTGAAGATCCGGCCGGGGTGGTGGCGCGCTATGCCACGCCGCTCATTGCGCTCGTGCTGATGGCGCTTCGCCTTGGCCGCGGTGGCTGGCGGCGGCAGGACAGCCTTGTCGGCGTGCTGCTTGTCGTGGCCTTCATCGTCAGCGCCTGGCAGGTACGCGGTTCGACATTCTCGATCGCCTTCGCCGTCATTCCGCTTGCCGCCTGGATTGCCAAATGGCGTCAACGGGCCGAGGCCAGCGCGTCGCGCGGTGTGGCGCTGCGCATGGCTGCCGTCTGGCTGGTTTCGGTGAATGCGGTCTGGACTGGGGCTGCCGCGGCGACCTCGGTAGCCTTCGACCACAGCAACACCACGGCGGATAATGGCGACGGCACCGACGTCGCTTGCCAGCGCAAGGCCTCCTTTGCGGCACTCGGCCGCCTGCCCGGCACCACCGTGCTGGCAATTTCCAATCTCGGATCGCCTATCCTGGCCTATTCCGGACATCGCGTCTTCGCCGGGCCTTATCATCGCAATGTCGCCGGCAACCTGCTGGCGCTCGATGCCTTCCTTGGGTCCGATGCCGATGCCAGGACGGTCGTCGCGGATCATAACGTCGGCCTCGTCGCGCTGTGCCCCGGCAGCGCCGAAAGCAAGCTCCTCGCAGCCAAGGCGCCGGCAGGCTTTCTTGCCGGGCTGATGCGCGGCAGCGTGCCGGAATGGCTTGCGCCGGTTGCCGGGACCAGCGTAGCCGCCGTCGAATTGTACCGCGTCCGGCTGGGCGGCTGATCGATCGGCGGCGCGTGCGGCCTTTTGTCGGACATAAGTCGCGCCAATCCACTCTTTCGCCCTTGCCCGCCCGACACGGCTGGATAGGATGCGCGCCGGCCGACCGAGATCATTGGACCGGGAGAGAATTTCATGATGCCATCGGCACGCTTTGCCGACCTCGAAGGCGCTTCGGTGCTGATCACCGGCGGCGGCTCCGGCATTGGTGCTGCCTTGACCGAAGGTTTTGTCCGCCAGGGGGCAAAGGTCGCCTTTATCGATATCGCCGACCGTCCGAGCCTGGCGCTGGCCGATCGGTTGGACAAGGAACTCGGCCGGCGGCCGTTCTATCTCAAGACCGACATACGCGACATCGAGGCATTGCGGGTATCAATCGCCAAAGCCGCCGAGGCGCATGGCGACGTGACCGTGCTGGTCAACAATGCCGCTCAGGATGACCGTCATGCCGTCGAAGACGTCACGGTCGAGTTCTGGGACAACAACCATGCCATCAACCTGCGCCCGCATTTCTTCAGCGCACAGGCGGTGGCGCCGGGCATGAAGCGGGCCGGTGGCGGCTCGATAATCAATTTCACCTCGACCTCGTTTCTCATCAACCATCCCGATATGCCGGCCTATACCGCCGCCAAGGCCGGCATCGTCGGCCTTACCAAGGGTCTCGCCGGCAAGCTCGGTGCCGACGGCATTCGCGTCAACGCGATCGCGCCCGGCTGGGTAATCACCGAGCGGCAGAGAAAGCTCTGGGTCACCGAACAGGCGCTCGCCGCTCACGTCGCCAAGCAGTGCATCAAGCGTGTGATGCAGCCGGAAGACATTGTCGGCACCGTGCTGTTCCTGGCGTCGGATGCTTCACGCATGCTGACCGCGCAGATGCTGATCGTCGACGGGGGGTTCCTGTGATCTCACCGAGCAAGGCAGCTTCCGTCGCAGCCGTCGACTGGGGCACCACCCGCATGAGGGTATGGCTGCTCGACGGCACCGGCGACGTTCTCGCCGAGCGGCGCGGCGATGACGGACTGATCACCGCTCAGGCTAAAGGGTTTTCGTCCATTCTCGAAGGGCATCTGGCCGCCATGGGCGCACCCGAAAACCTGCCGGTCATCATTTGCGGCATGGCCGGCTCGCGCCAGGGCTGGCTGGAGGCGCCCTATGTCAGCGTTCCCACGCCAATCGGCGCTATCCTGGCCGAAGCTGCCCGCATTCCCGGCCAGCGCCGCGATATCCGCATTGTGCCCGGCCTTGCCCAGCGCCTCGCCGATGCACCTGACGTCATGCGCGGTGAGGAAACGCAGCTTGCCGGAGCCGGTTTGCCGGCAAAGGGACGTCACCTCGTCTGCATGCCCGGCACCCATTCGAAATGGGTGCTGGTCGAGGACGGCTCTGTTGCCGGGTTCGGCACCTGGCCGACCGGCGAGCTGTTTTCGGTGCTGGCCGCGCACTCGATCCTGCGCCATTCGCTGGGCGAGCCGCCGCAGCCGGTTGCCGCCGAAAGTCCGTTTTTTCGGGACTGGTGCCTGAAGGCGTTGGCCGAAGGCGGTGACGTCGTTTCAAGTTTGTTCTCGATCCGCGCTGCTAGCCTGTTGCAGGACCTGAAGCCCGAAGATGCCGCCGCCTGCCTGTCCGGCCTGCTGATCGGCGGCGAGATCGCTTCGGCAAATCGCCGTTATGAAGCAAGCGCTGTGCCCGTCGTGCTGATCGCGTCGGGCGCACTCGGCACGCTCTATGCCGAGGCGCTCGGCCTTGCCGGGCTCGCTTTCAGGGCCGTCGACGCCGACGAGGCGGTGCGTGCCGGCCTTGCCGAAGCCGCGCGCGAGAATGGCATGATCGCCAAAAATGGAGTTGCCGCATGACCGAAACCGCACCTTTTCCAAAGCTCGAGCGGGGTCTGGTCGCGATCCTGCGCGGCCTGAAGCCAAGCGAGGCGGTGGCGATCGGCCAGGCGATCTTCGGCGCCGGCATCGAAGCGATCGAGGTGCCGCTCAACTCGCCCGAGCCCTTTGCCTCCCTAGCCAGCATTGTCGAAGCGCTTCCTCCAACAGCTCTGGTCGGCGCCGGCACGGTGCTCACCGCCGCCGATGTCGACGGTCTGCACAAGGCCGGCGGGCGGCTGCTGGTCAGCCCCAATATCGATGCCGAGGTCATGGGCCGTGCCATGCAGTACGGTATGGTGACAATGCCCGGCGTGTTCACGCCGACCGAGGCATTCCAGGCCATCCGGCTCGGTGCTTCGGCACTGAAATTCTTCCCGGCGAGCGTGCTTGGCGCGGCAGGCATTTCGGCGATGCGCGCGGTGCTGCCGGCCAATGTGCTGGTCGGCGCCGTCGGCGGCGTTTCAGACAAGGATTTTGCCGGCTATAAGGCAGCCGGCGTCAGCGTCTTCGGTCTTGGCTCCAGCCTGTTCAAGCCGGGCATGAGCGTCGACGAAGTGGCAGCACGGGCGAAAGCCGCAGTTCAGGCCTGGGACGCGGCGTTTGGAGTGGCATGATGAGCGAGACAATCGTTTCGGTTTTTTCCGACCATGTCTGCCAATTGGGCGAGGGACCAAGCTATGACCCTGCGACCGACACGCTCTACTGGTTCGACATCGTCAACGGCCAGCTCCTGGAAAAGCGTTTGTCCGGCGGTGCGGTCAAGATCCACGAGCTCCGCCAGATGGCCAGTGCCATTGCCGTCATCGACGACCAGCGTCAGCTGATCGCCACCGAGACCGGCCTGCATGTCCGCGACGTCGCGACCGGCAAGCTGACGCTGCACACCCCGATCGAGGCCGATAATACGGTCACCCGCTCGAACGATTCGCGCGTTCATCCTTGCGGCGCCCTCTGGGTCGGCACAATGGGCAAGGGCGAGGAGAAGGCCGCCGGTTCGATCTACTGGTTCTTCAAGGGCGAGCTGCGCCGGCTCTATGCGGATATCACGGTGCCCAATTCTATCTGCTTTTCCGAGGATGGGTCGATCGCCTATTACACCGATACCAGCACCGGCCTGTTGATGCGCGTCGGCTGCGATCCGGCGACCGGCCTCCCGGTTGGCGAACCGAAGGTCTTCGTCGATCACCGTTCGGCCAAGGGCTATATCGATGGTTCGGTGCTCGACCGCGACGGGATATTGTGGAACGCTTGCTGGGGCGGCAGCGTCGTCGAAGCCTATGGACCCGACGGCAAGCTTGTCCGTTCGGTGGCGATGCCGACGACGCAGCCGTCCTGTCCGGCTTTCCTCGGCAGGAATGCCGACCGGATCGCGGTCACCTCCGCCTGGTCGGGCAAGAGCGAGAAGCAGCGCCTGCTCGACCCGCAAGCCGGCATGACGTTTATGCTCGACATTCCGGTCAATGGTCGCTTCGAGCCGCGCGTGCTGATCGCCTGAGGACAGTTGCTGTCGTGCAGGCGTCCGGCTGACGTCGGTTGCGCGCAAGCCGAATACGTTCGCCGTGCGATGGTAGGCAATCGTGCTGCCAGGAGCCGTTCCACCCATGTCAAGCCGCAAGCCGAAGCTGATCCTTGTCTACGAGCCGGAACAGGCCTGCTTCGATCGGCTGGTCGCCGATAACCACGTGCCGGAGCGTGCCGCCGAAATCGCCTCCTACCTAGCGCAATCGACCGACATCGCTGCTGAATTCGACGCACTTGCCGCCGCTTGCCAAACGCGCGACTTGTCGTTTGCGCCGGTGGCGCTCGACGACGCCGCAAGCGTTCTCGCCGGCGAAGTTCCGAAGACCTCGCTTGTCTGGACGCTGACCGATGGCATTGCCTATTTCCGTGGCGGCGCAGCACCGGCTCTGGCACGGCTGAATGGCCTGAAGGCGATCGGCGCCGACGATGCGTTGTTCGCGCTCTGCCAAGACAAGTTCCGGTCCGGCGCCGTGCTCGGCGCGCTTGGCCTGCCGGTGCCGCAGGCGGGCCTTGCCCGTGACGGCGCGTGGCTGGTCGCGCCACCGGCCTCGCCCGCCGGCTGGTTCGTCAAGCCGAACCGGCTCGGCGCCAAGATCGGCATCTGGCCGGATTCGCGCTGTCACGATCTCGGCCATGCGCTGAAGCTTAGCCGGCGGGTATTCGCCGCCTATAGCGACGATGTCGTCGTCCAGCCCTATGTCGCCGGACGCAATGTGCGGGCCAGCTTTCTCGGCCTGAAGCCGGATACCGGCATTGAGGCGCTCGGCGTCGCCTTTGTCGATTCGGGCGGCGATTTCCAAACCATGCAGGACAGCTTGGCGCTTTACGGCAATACCGGCGAAGCGGCCAAAGCCACAGGAAATTACGCTGAGCCGTTGCTGCTTCCCGTTGACGCCAGCCAGCCTCGAGCCGATGCAAGAATCCGTCGCATCGCCGAAAGCCTGATGGTCGGGCTTGGCCTGCGGGACGTCTTTTCCATCGACTTCCGGGTCGAAGCCGACGACAGCGTGCATCTCATCGAGTTCGAGGTCTGCCCGGGCCTGCCTTGCTTCGATTTTCGCGATTACTGTCGCAAGCAATGGGGCCTGAGCCTCGCCGATGCGATGGCGGAGGCAGCGGCGAACCGGCTTCGCGCCTAAATCCCCTCGACCAGGACGATTTCGCCATCGGCCACCTTCTGGCGGATCGCGATGGCGCGCTGGTATTCGGGCGAGTGGTAGCAGTCATGCGCCACCGCAAGCGACGGAAACTCGATGATCACGTTGCGGTCGCGGCCCGGTCCCTCTGCCTTCTCATGCGCGCCGCCGCGCGCCAGGAACTTGGCACCGAAGCGGTCGAAGGCCAGCTTGGCGGCTGCGACATAGTCTTTGTAGCCTTCCGCATCGCGCACATCGACGCGAGCGATCCAATATCCCTTGGGCATGGTATTTCTCCGGGTTAATTCCTGGCATCAGGCCGAGCGCATTTCATCGAGAATGGCTTCCGCCGCCGCCCGCCTGTCGGTGGCGCCGACGATCGGCCGGCCAACGACGAGATGGCTGGAGCCGTTGCGGATCGCCTGCGCCGGCGTCACCACGCGTTTCTGGTCGCCATGGTCGCTGCCCTTCGGTCGGATTCCCGGCGTCACTACCGCCAGATCGGGGCCGACGATGCGGCGTACCGCCTCCGCTTCCTCGGCCGAACAGACGATGCCGCCCATGCCGGCATGCAGCGCCTGCTCGGAGCGCCTCAGCACCAGCGTATGCGGGTCATATTCATAGCCGGCGTCGATCACGTCTTGCTCGTCCATCGAGGTCAGCACGGTAACCCCGAGCAGGCAAAGGTCGCTGCCCCTGGCAGCCTCGACCGCCGCCTTCATCGTCTTCGGATAGGCGTGGATGGTCAGCATGCTCATGCCCATCCTGACGATGTTGTCGACCCCCTTGGCAACGGTGTTATCGATGTCGAGCAGCTTCATGTCGAGAAAGATCCTGGTGCCGCCGCTGGCCAGCTCGCGGGCGAAGTCGAGCCCGCCGGCAAAGGCGAGCTGGTAGCCGATCTTGTAGAAGGAGACGATCCCGTCGAGCTCGCGCACCGCCTTCTCGGCTTCCCTCAGCGTCGGCAGGTCGAGGCCGACGATCAGCCTTTCCTGAATTGTGTCGGCACGCGCGGCGTCCGGGATCATGCCTCGATCCGCGTCGACAGCATGCGCGAGGTTTCGATCAGCGTTCGGCATAGGTGCTCCATCGATTGGCGTAGTCTTTCGTCCCGGAAGTTGCCTTCGTCGTCGAAGGCGCTACCGCCCTCCGGCACCGAACACTCCGGTGTCACGACCTCCATCCGGCAGCGCACCAGCACGGCGCGCAGATGGTTGATGCAACGTATCCCTGCAAAGGGTCCGCTGGAAGACGAGCAGAGGCCGGCGACCTTGCCGGCAAGCGGCCTGAACGTCCGGCCCCCATCCTTGCGCAGTTGGCTCACCCAGTCGATGGTGTTCTTGAGCAGCGGCGGAATGGAGCCGTTATATTCGGGCGTCGCGATCAGCAGGCCGTCATGGGCGGCGATCATCCGGCCGAGCCTGACGGCGTTTTCGGGAATGCCTTCGTCCTTTTCCAGATCCTGGTCGAGGATCGGCAACGGGTAGTCGGCAAGCGAGATGCGGGTCACCTCCGCGCCCTGCATGGCAAGTTCCTTCTGCGCCACGTCGGCAGTCCTGCCGCTATAGGCGCCGCTGCGCACCGAACCGGCGACGACGAGAATTTTCGGGATGATCGGCATCGCAATCCCTTGCTGTGGCGGCAGCTATAGGCGATGCGTGGGATGAATCAATAGCCGAGATTGCGGCACGCATTTAGCGCTGGCCGCTTTGGCGACCGGCGCCAGCGGATAGGGGCGGACCTCGTGGGATTGAAATGGGTAGGCTATGGTCTTGTCGCTCTCGCGGTGGCTGCTGCCGCCGGCTACGCCGCTTTCGTCCTCAGCCCGTGGCCTTCGGTCCTTCTGATCCGTTACGCTTTTCACAAGGATGCAGTGGCAAAGAACCGCGCGCTTGAAAAGCACGTGCCCGCCAATGTCGGCGAACTGCGCGACGAGCGCTATGGCGAGGACCCGGACGAGACCCTTGACGTCTTCTTTCCCGCGGATGCTCAGGCAAAGGCGTTGCCGACGGTGGTCTGGGTGCATGGCGGCGGCTTCGTTGCCGGAAACAAGGCCGACATCTCGGCATATATGAAAATACTGGCCGGTCGGGGCTACGTCACTGTCTCGGTCGGCTATTCCGTCGCCCCCGGCGCCCGCTATCCGACGCCAGTCCTCCAGGCCAACAAGGCGCTTGCCTTTCTTTCCGGTAATGCCGGCCGCTACCACATCGATCGCAACAGGCTTTTTCTTGCCGGCGACTCCGCCGGCTCGCAGATCGTCGCTCAACTGGCTGCCACAATCAGCAATCCCACCTATGCCGCCATGATGGACGTTGGTCCGGGCATAGAGCGCGCGCAACTGAAAGGCGTTGCACTGTTCTGCGGCATTTACCATCCCGCGATGATCTCGCCCGAAGGGCCTTTCGCCGGCTTCAACAGGACCGTTATGTGGTCGTATCTCGGCGTGAAGCGGCTGGACGATGACCCGCGCATTGCCGAATTTTCAGTCGACAGGCACCTGACGCCGCAATTTCCGCCGGCATTCGTCTCGGTCGGCAATGCCGATCCGCTGGCGCCGCAGTCGCGTCAGATCGCGCGCGCGATCGCGTCGCAAGGCGTCGCGGTCGACACGCTTTTCTTTCCGGACGACTACAGTCCGGCCCTGCCGCATGAATATCAGTTCGATCTCGACGGCAAGGCGGGAGAACAGGCGTTCGAAAGGCTGATGGCATTCCTGGACCGATTGGCCAACCAGCGGCAATGACCGGCATCCGGAACTCCGACATGCGTTCAGCCGCGCCGATAGATCCAAAGCTGCGTCGGCGGAATGTTGCGGATGACGAAATGGAAATGCTCGACCGTATAGTCGCCGCGGCCGGGCGGGATCGGCGACAGCGGCCCGTAAGTCAGTTGCACGATCGGCCGGCCCGCCGGGATACGGTCGAGCAGGCTCTCGACATAGGCGATGCGCTGGGCGACCGGGAAATTGAGCAGAGGCACGCCCGATATCACAGAATCGAAGATCAGGTCGCGCCTGTCGCCAAGCGTCGCGTCGAGATTGAAGGCGTCGCCCTCGATGACGTTGACGCCTGGATAAAGCTGACGCAGATGGCGCACGAAATCAGTGGAATATTCGATCGCATAGAGATTTTCAGGCTTTATGCCCTGGGCGAGGATGGCGCGCGTGATGACGCCTGTGCCGGGCCCGACCTCGAGCACCGGCAGGCCGGATTTCGGATCGACGATCGAGGCCATCTTGCGCGCGGTGACGGAACTGGTCGGGACGATCGAACCGACCGCCTTCGGCTTGTCGATCCAGCCCTTGAAGAACTTCAACTCGTCGTCGAACTTTTCCGCCAGCGTCTTTCGCAGTCCGGGACTACGCGTCATCGAAAGTCCTCCTCAACGCTCCCTCGCATGCTACTTAACAGCTACGAGGTGCAAGACAAGGCGAATCCCCGGATAAGGTGTTGATGACGCTCGGGAAGCGTTTTCCAGGGATCAGCTTCGGTGCTCGCCGAACGTTTCGAAAAAGTCCTTCATGCGGGCGAAAAATCCGCTCGACTGAGGCGAATTGTCCTTTGAGGAAAGCTGCTCGAATTCTTCCAGCAATTCGCGCTGGCGGCGCGAAAGGTTCTGCGGCGTCTCAACCACGGTCTGGATGTAGAGGTCGCCAATATTGGGCTGGCGCAGCACCGGCATGCCCTTGCCCTTGAGGCGGAACTGGCGACCGTTCTGGGTGCCTTCCGGCACCTTCACCTTCGTCTGGGTACCGTCCAGTGTCGTCACCTCGAACGAGCCGCCAAGCGCTGCCGTTGTCATCGAGATCGGCACCTTGCAATAAAGATCGGCGCCGTCGCGCTGGAAGAATTCGTGCGGCTTGACCGCGAGGAAGATGTAGAGATCGCCGGACGGGCCGCCGCGTAGGCCGGCCTCGCCCTCATTGGCCAGCCGGATGCGGGTGCCGTCCTCGATGCCGGCAGGGATGTTTACCGACAGCGAGCGCTCCTCGGTGACACGGCCCTGGCCGGCGCATTTCGGGCACGGATCCTTGATGGTCTGGCCGCGCCCCTGGCATTGCGGGCAGGTGCGCTCGATCGAGAAGAAGCCTTGCGTGGCGCGCACCTTGCCGTGGCCGTTGCACATCGAACAGGTGACGGGCTGGGTGCCGGGTTTAGCGCCGCTGCCGGAGCATTCCGAGCAGGAGATCGAGGCCGGCACGCGAATCTGCGCGGTCTTGCCGGAAAATGCCTCTTCCAGCGTGATTTCCATATTGTAGCGCAGGTCGGCGCCGCGCTCGCGGCCGCCGGACGAGCGGCGCTGGCGCCCGCCCATCATGTCGCCGAAAATGTCTTCGAAAATGTCGGCGAAGCCGCCGGCGCCAAAGCCCTGCGCGCCGCCATTCATGCCGCCGTGCTCGAAGGCCGCGTGGCCGAAGCGATCATAGGCGGCACGCTTTTGCGGGTCCTTCAGCGTTTCGTAGGCTTCGTTGATTTCCTTGAACTTGTGCTCGCAGGCATGGTCGCCTGGGTTGCGGTCGGGATGGAACTGCATGGCCAACTTACGGAAAGCGCTCTTGAGCTCCTTCTCGTCGGCGCCCTTTTGCACGCCCAGCGTTTCGTAAAAATCAGCTTTCATGTTTTCCCGCAGTCCGGATAGTCAACGTCTTGAAGCATCGTTGCGTCGTTTGCCGGCACGCTGTTCCGATTTAGGTGTGATGGAGCCGCGATGCCAGTGTCTACGAGGCTTTGTCCGCATTTTTTCGGGGAGCTCCGCGTTTTTCTGGCAAAGGGTTGCAAAAAAGCCCGGCTGCGCGCCGGGCTTTTTGCTTACCTGTACCGTCAGGCGGTTCAGGCCGACTTCTTCTTCTCGTCGTCCTCGTCGATTTCCTCGAAATCGGCATCGACGACGTCGCTGTCCTTGGCGGCGTCAGCCTTGGCGTCGGCGTCGGCGGCTTCCTTCTGCGAAGCCTCGTACATGGCCTGGCCGAGTTTCATCGAGACTTCGGCGAGCGTCTGCGTCTTGGCCTCGATCTCGGTCACATCGTCGCCTTCGGCAGCGGTCTTCAATGCCGCGATCGCATCGGCAATCGCCGTGCGGTCGGCCTCGGAAACCTTCTCGCCGTATTCCTTCAGCGACTTCTCCGAGGAATGCACCAGCGCCTCGGCCTGGTTGCGGGCCTCGACCAGCGCGCGCCGCTTCTTGTCCGCTTCGGCATTGGCCTCGGCGTCCTTGACCATCTTCTCGATGTCGGCGTCCGAAAGGCCGCCAGACGCCTGGATGCGGATCTGGTGCTCCTTGCCGGTGCCCTTGTCCTTGGCCGAGACGTTGACGATGCCGTTGGCGTCGATGTCGAAGGTGACCTCGATCTGCGGCACGCCGCGCGGCGCAGGCGGGATGCCGACCAGATCGAACTGGCCGAGCGCCTTGTTGTCGGCGGCCATTTCACGCTCGCCCTGGAAGACGCGGATGGTCACCGCCGACTGTGAATCCTCGGCCGTGGAGAACACCTGGCTCTTCTTCGTCGGGATCGTCGTGTTGCGTTCGATCAGCCGCGTGAACACGCCGCCCAGCGTCTCGATGCCGAGCGACAGCGGCGTCACGTCGAGCAACAGCACGTCCTTGACGTCGCCCTGCAGCACGCCGGCCTGGATGGCGGCGCCCAATGCGACGACTTCATCCGGGTTGACGCCCTTGTGCGGCTCCTTGCCGAAGAACTGCTTCACGATCTCCTGGATCTTGGGCATGCGGGTCATGCCGCCGACCAGGACGACTTCGTCGATTTCGCCGGCCTTCAGGCCGGCATCCTTAAGCGCCGCCTTGCAGGGATCGATCGTGCGCTGGACGAGATCCTCGACCAGGCTCTCGAACTTCGCCCGCGTCAGCTTCAGCGTCAGGTGCTTGGGGCCGGTGGCATCGGCGGTGATGAAGGGCAGGTTGATTTCGGTCTGCGTGGTGGAGGACAGCTCGATCTTGGCCTTTTCAGCCGCTTCCTTGAGGCGCTGCAGGGCGAGCTTGTCGTTCCGCAGGTCGATGCCCTGTTCCTTCTTGAACTCGGCCGCCAGATATTCGACCAGGCGCATGTCGAAATCCTCGCCGCCGAGGAAGGTGTCGCCATTGGTCGACTTCACCTCGAACACGCCGTCACCGATTTCGAGCACCGAAATGTCGAACGTGCCGCCGCCAAGGTCATAGACGGCAATCGTCTTGCCTTCCTTCTTGTCCAGTCCATAGGCAAGTGCGGCCGCCGTCGGCTCGTTGATGATGCGCAGCACTTCGAGGCCGGCGATCTTGCCGGCATCCTTGGTCGCCTGGCGCTGGGCGTCGTTGAAATAGGCCGGAACGGTGATGACCGCCTTCTCGACCTTCTCGCCGAGATAGGCCTCCGCTGTTTCCTTCATCTTCTGCAGGATCATCGCCGAGATCTGGCTGGGCGACTGCTTCTTGCCGCCGGCCTCGACCCAGGCATCGCCATTGTCGCCCTTGACGATCTTGTAGGGGACAAGCTTCTTGTCCTTCTCCGTCACCGGATCGTCGTAGCGGCGGCCGATCAGGCGCTTGACCGCGAAAATGGTGTTTTCAGGATTGGTGACCGCCTGGCGCTTGGCCGGCTGGCCGACGAGGCGCTCGCCGTCGCTGTTGATGGCGACGATGGAAGGGGTCGTGCGGGCGCCTTCCGCATTCTCGATGACCTTGGATTCCTTGCCATCCATGATGGCGACACAGGAGTTGGTTGTTCCCAGATCGATACCGATTACTTTTGCCATTGTTCTAATCTCTCCGCTAAGCAGGCTCTCAGGACCCGTACAGGCGTTCCGACGAAAGCCCCTGTTCACAAGAAATTCCGCTCCGGCAACCGGCATTCGGCGCTGGACGGCTTGGCGCGTATATAAGAACAGGCTGCGTGGCGCGCAAGCATTCTGCGCAAGGCGTTCACCATTCATCGTGGTTGATCGGATCCGGGACCGGCAGGCCCGTATTTTCCGGCGGTGATCCAGCCGGCCCGGCCCCGGCCCATGAACCTTTCCGCCTCGCCCCGCGACAGACGCTCAGGTGCCGCGTGGTGCGGCCCCGGAAAGGAAAACCCATGACCACAGATCCAGAGGCTCCATGGTCTCAGGGAACAGCAGGAGCTCAGCGCGACCATCGCCTTCGGGACCGGGTCGATGCGCTGGGCTTTTCGCTGGTTCCGTTGACCCTGCGCGGACGCGGGCATATCGTGACGTGAGGAAAGCAGACAATTCGATCAGGGATAAACGTGCCGGAACGCCGCGCCTTGCCCTGATTTGCGCGCAGGGACCGGATGTTTCTCCCATGACCTGTGGGGGGAGATCCATGTCTTGCGGCCACGGCGCGTTCGCGCGCTCTCGTGGCGGCCGTTTGCGCCGCGCCATCCAGGCTGCCAGCGGATTGTCGATCTTGGCGCTCGCCGCTGGGCTGAAGAAGCCCGATCTGCAGAAGGTGAAACCGGGCAACGGCAAACTCTTCCTGCCACGGCCGGCCAGGCCGCGGCTTCATCCGAACTGAAATCCAAGGCCTTGCCCTGGAAAGTCCTTGCACTGGCGGAGAGGAGACGTCTGCACCAGGAGAAGTGGCTCGCCACCGCTTCTCTCCTTCTGCGCAGATGCGATATCGACGCCGGATTCCTGTCGACAAGCGGCGTTGAGACGATTACGGCGAAGGCGGGCTCAACAACGGGAAGCGGACATGGCTCAAAAAACCCTGATTGCGCCATCGGTGCTGGCTTCCGATTTCTCGAAGCTCGGCGACGAGGTCGAGGCGGTGGCCGCCGCCGGCGCCGACTGGATCCACCTCGACGTCATGGACGGGCATTTCGTCCCGAACATCACCTTCGGGCCGCCGGTGATCAAGGCGATCCGCAACCGCACCAAGGCCTTCTTCGACTGCCATCTGATGATCGCCCCGGCCGATCCTTATCTGGCCGCCTTCGCCGACGCCGGCTGCGACGGCATCACGGTGCACGCCGAAGCCGGGCCACATCTCGACCGGTCGCTGCAAACGATCAAAAACCTTGGCAAGAAGGCCGGCGTGTCACTCAACCCCGCGACACCGGAGACGATGATCGAATACGTGCTTGACCGGCTTGATCTGATCCTGATCATGACGGTCAATCCGGGGTTCGGCGGCCAGGCCTTCATTCCGGCGATAGTCGACAAGGTGAAGCGGGTGAAGGCGCTGATCGGCGGCAGGCCGATCAGGATCGAGATCGACGGCGGCATCTCGCCTGAAACTGCGCCCCTGGTCACTGCCGCCGGCGCCAGCGTGCTGGTCGCCGGTGCGGCCATCTTCAAGGGCGGCAGCGTCGAGGCCTACCGGGCAAACATCGAGGCAATCAGGATAGCGGCGGACAAGGCGGCCGGCTGACCGCCGCCGTCCGGCCGGAGTCAGCCGCTCGGGGTAAACATGAGCAACCATCTGTTTGATGCTTTCCGTGCCCGGATGCCCGCGCCCGGACGCCTTTTGATGGAGGCAGAGGACGGGCGCTCGATCAGCTACGGCGAAATGCTGGCGCGCTCCGCACAACTGGCGCATGCGCTGTCGAGGCTGGGCGTCGAAGCCGGCGACCGCGTCGCCGTTCAGGTCGAGAAGAGCCCGGAGGCCATTTTCCTTTACATCGCTTGCCTGCGTGCCGGCGCGATCTTCCTGCCGCTCAACACCGCCTATACGCTGACCGAGCTCGACTATTTCTTCAGGGATGCCGAGCCACGCCTGGTCGTCTGCGACCCGGCGCGAGTGAGCGAAATCGGCGCCTTGGCGCAGGCCTCGGGCGCTGCGGTCGTGACACTCGGCAGCAAGGGCGAGGGTTCGTTGACCGATCGCGCCTCTGAGGCGGCCGTGGACTTCCACGATGTGGCGCGCGGGCCGGACGACCTTGCTGCGATCCTCTACACGTCCGGCACGACCGGCCGTTCGAAAGGCGCCATGCTCAGTCACGAAAACCTCGCCTCGAATGCGCGGGTGCTGGTCGACCTCTGGCGCTTCACTGCCGCAGACGTGCTGGTTCACGCGCTGCCGGTTTTCCACACGCATGGCCTTTTCGTCGCCACCAATGTCGTCCTGATGGCCGGCGCCTCGATGCTGTTCGAAACCAAATTCGACCCGGCCCGCATCGTCTCGCTGCTGCCGCGCGCCACCGTCCTGATGGGCGTGCCGACCTTCTACGTCCGCCTGCTGCAGCAGGACGGTTTGGACCGGCAAGCGGCGAAAAACATCCGCCTGTTCATTTCTGGCTCGGCGCCGCTTTTGGCCGAGACGCACAGAGCCTGGCGAGAGCGCACCGGCCACGCCATCCTCGAGCGCTACGGCATGACCGAGACCAACATGAACACGTCGAACCCTTACGAGGGCGAGCGGCGTGCCGGCACGGTCGGCTTCCCCTTGCCCGGCGTTTCCCTGCGCATCACCGATCCCGAGAGCGGCGAAACACTTGCCAAGGGCGAGGTCGGCATGATCGAGGTCAAGGGCCCGAACGTCTTTTGCGGCTACTGGCGCATGCCGGAAAAGACCAGGGCCGAATTCCGTGACGATGGTTTCTTCATCACCGGCGATCTCGGGCTGATCGATGCCGACGGCTATGTCCACATCGTCGGTCGCGGCAAAGACCTGATCATTTCGGGCGGCTACAATATCTATCCGAAGGAAGTCGAGAGCGAGATCGACGCGCTGCCTGGTGTTGCCGAAAGCGCTGTCATCGGCGTTGCCCATCCGGATTTCGGCGAAGGCGTCACCGCGGTCATGGTGCGGGCGCCGGGCTCGACCATCAGCGCCGCGGGGATCATCGAGGCTATCGCTGGGCGCCTTGCCAGGTACAAGCATCCGAAACGGGTGATCTTCGTCGACGAACTGCCGCGCAACACGATGGGCAAGGTGCAGAAGAACCTGCTGCGCGAGACCTATAAGGACCTCTATACGTCCAAAACCGGCTAAGCCGGAGGGATAGCGTTAGCTGCAAAAACTTTGGCGCCGTCGATCCAGACGCTTTTAATGTCCAGATCGTCCGACAGCGAAACGATGTTGGCGGCGGTGCCTTTGGCGAAACGCCCGAGCCGGCGCGACTGGCCGATCGCTTGCGCCGGATAGAGCGAGGCCATGCGCAAGGCTTCGTCGAGGTCGAGACCGACGACGCGGTGCACGAAGCGCACCGCGGAAATCATGTCGAGATCGGCGCCCGCCAGCGTGCCGTCGGCAAGTGTCAGCCTGCCATCCTTACGGTGGATGGTGCGGCCGTTCAGCGTAAACGAGGTCATGTCGGTACCGATCGTCGCCATCGCGTCGGTGACGAGCAGGATCTTGCCCGGCCCCTGCTTGGCGCGCAAGGCGATGGCCATGGTGGCCGGATCGACATGAATACCGTCGGCGATGATGCCGGCATAGAATGTGCCGGCATCGATTGCCGCGCCCGCCAGCCCCGGCTCGCGATTGCCGATCTGGCTCATTGCGTTGAACAGATGGGTGACCACCGTTGCGCCGGCCTCGGCAAAGGCGCGGGCCGTGGCATAGCCGATATCGGAATGGCCGATGCTGACGACAATGCTGGCCTTGCTGAGCGCCGACACCTGGCCGGGCTCGACCGATTCGGGCGCCACCGTCGTCAGCAGCACGGGCAGGTTTTTCCGTGCGGCGATCAGCATCGCCTGGTCGGAGTCCAGCATCGGCCGGATCAAAGCCGGGTCATGCGCGCCCTTGCGGGCGATCGACAGATGCGGCCCTTCGAGATGCAGGCCCAGGAACCCCGGCACCTTCCGTTGTGCCGCCTCGGATCCGGCCGCAACCGCCGCGGCGGTGATCTCGGACGTGTCGGTGATCAGCGTCGGCAACAGCGCCGTCGTGCCGAAGGGTGCGTGCGCCCGGCAGATGGTCTCGATCGAGGCAACGTCGGGATGGTCGTTGAGCATGACGCCGCCGCCGCCATTGACCTGCAGATCGACGAAGCCAGGCGCCAGCATGCCGCCGCCGGTCTCGATACGCGCAACATTTGATGGAATCGCGCCGGCGGCAACGATGGCCTCGACGAGGCCATCGCGCACGACAAGCGCCGCATTGTCGTGCCAGTGGTCGCCATCGAAAATCCGGGCGCCAGTCAGGGCGAAACGGTCGCTCATAGCGTTTCCGTCACCTTGCGCAGATTGGGCGGCGTGTCGGGGTCGAGGCCGCGATGGCGGGCAAAAGCCTCGACGAAACCATAGAACGACACGATCAGCGTCAGTGGATCGGTCAGCGGATGACCGGTTGCGACATGCGGCAGCGGCTGTGCGCTCTTTGCCTTGTTCGACGTCACAAAGACGGCGGCGCCCTTGCCGGCCAGGCTGTCGGCGGCATCGGCCACCGACGGTTCGGACGCATCGCGAGCAGCCAGAGCCAGCACCGGGAAGCCGGGGCCGACCAGCGCCAGCGGGCCGTGCATGACCTCGGCGGCACTATAGGCTTCCGCGTGCATGGCGCAGGTTTCCTTGAATTTCAGCGCCGCCTCGTTGGCGATCGCCGCCGACGGGCCACGGCCAAGGATGAACAGCGATTTCGGCGTCTCGAGTGCCGCAGCCAGCGCCATCCAGTCGCACGCGATCGCCTTGCGAAAATGCTCCGGCAGGCGGGCAAGTGCTGCCAGAAGTTTGTCGTCGCCGGTGCAATGCGCCATCAAGGCGAGCCCTGCGACGGCCGAATTGACGAAGGTCTTCGTCGCCGCAACGCTGCGCTCCGGTCCGGCCAGGATGTCGATCGCGTAATCCGAGGCTCGCGCGAGCGGCGAATCGGCAGTGTTGGTGATGGCGACGGTCAGCGACCCGCCGGCCCGCGCCGCCTGCGCCATTGCGACGATGTCCGGGCTCTTGCCGGACTGCGAGATCGCCAGGCAGGCCGAGCCGCCCAGCTTCAGCTTGGCGCCATAGATCGAGGCGATCGACGGGCCGACCGATGCAACCGCCAGCCCGGCGGTCAGCTCCACGGCATATTTCATGAAGGTCGCGGCATGGTCGGACGAACCGCGCGCCACGGTGACGACGAAATTCGGGTCGCGCTCGCGAATGTCGCGCCCGGCCTCGGTCAGCACCGCGGCCGAGCCGTCGAGCAGGCGCGCGGTGGCCTCCGGGATCTCGTCGATCTCGCGCCGCATATGGGTAACTGTTGCGCTCATGACCGGCCCTCTTCGCCCGGCCCGCTTAGCCGGAGTTCGGCGACAAAATCATAGGCGTCGCCTCTGTAGATGGAGCGGGTGAACTCGATCACCTTGCCGCTCGCCAGATAGGAGATACGCTCGATATGCAGCCCGGCAATGCCTGGCGGCACTTCGAGCAGATGCGCATCGCCATCGCCGAGATTGGTGGCGGAAATGCGCTGCACCGCCCGCACCGGTCTGTTGCCGGTCTGTTCCAGCGCCGCGTAGAGCGACGAACCGATCGCCGCCGGATCGGGCAGCACGCTTGTTGATAGCGAGGCGCGCTCGATCGCCAGCGGCGTGTCGTTGGCAATGCGCAGGCGCGCCACGCGCGCCACCAATTCGTTCGATGCCAGGCCGAGCACCATCATCTCGTCGGGCGACGGCGGATAGAGGCCGCGGTCGAGCCAGGCTGAACGCACCGCCATGCCGCGCCGCGCCATGTCTTCGGTAAACGAGGTCAGCATCGACAGCGACTGCTCGACGCGCTCCATGCGCGGCGCAACGAAGGTGCCGGAACCATGGCGCTGGACGAGGATGCCGCCCTTGACCAGGTCCTGCACCGCCTTGCGCACGGTGACGCGCGAAATGTCGGCCTTGCTGGCGATGTCGCGCTCGGAAGGCAGCGCATCGCCCGGTCCGATCAGCCCGCGTTTGACCGCATCCTCGATGCTCTTCCTCAGCTGCAGATAGAGCGGCGCGCCGCTTTGCGACGATTGTTTCAGCGCCGTGAATATCTGGTCGGCGGCCTCGCTCATCGCGCTGTCTCCGCCGTGTTTGCGAAAATCCGAACCGCCATCTGCACCGCGCCGCCCAGCGCGTCGTCGAGCGGCGGTTTCAGCAGCGCCCGGTAGCGGGCCGACAGGCGCGGCGCGTAAAGCGGCGCCAGCCCGCCGAGCAGGCAGAGCGGATCGTCGCCGCCCAGGTCGAGTACGCCAAGCGCTGCCTCGACATCGGCGACCGCCTTGTCGAGGATCCAGATAGCGACGACGTCGCCTTTTTCGGCGTGTTCGAACACCTTGGGCGCGAAGCCGCCGAAATCGCCGGGCTTGGCGTTGGTGGTGAATTCGACCACATCCTCGGGATTGTTGCGGAAGATGGCGAGCATGGCCTGCGTCAGCGGCGAGCCTTCGCGGATGCCGTCATAGGCGAGCAGCGTCTGCTCAAGCAGGTCGCGGCCGATGCGGGCGCCGCTGCCCTGGTCGCCGACCTGGAACCCCCAGCCGCCGATGGCGCGCGACTTGCCTTGTCTGCGCGCCATATAGGCGGTGCCGGTGCCGAGGATGGCCATGGCGCCGTCGCCGGAGCCGACCGCACCTTCCAGCGCGATTTCGGCGTCGGTCTCGACACGGCTGATGCGGAACGGCAGGATCGCTTCGAGCTGCTGCCTATAGGTGCCGACATTGGCGCCGGCCAGGCCGAGAACGGCCGGCGTTTGCGGGATCAGTGCGGGATCCCTGCCCGCGGCGACAAAGGCCTGCTGCGCCGCGTCGACGATGTTCGTCCTGGCGCCGGTGAGATCGGTGCGGATGTTGGCGGCGCCGCTTTTGGCGCGGCCGAGGACGCTGCCGTCGGCCGTTGCAAGGGCCGCCCTGCAGCTGGTGCCGCCGCCATCGATGCCGAGCACGAATTTCACGCGATTTCTCCTCGGGGCGGATAATACCAATAAAATACCAATAGCCAAGGGTTAATTTCCATTTCAAAAAAGTTAAGGCCTGGTTTGTTGAGAAATCAGCGGATTTCGTCTGCGGTCCTATCCCGACGCAGGGATTTCATTAATGCGTGTGGACAAGTGGTATTTTTTTGGTATTGTTTTCTGGATTGGAGGAAAGCGGATGGCCGAAACGCGCACCGAAGCGCTTCACCACAATGCCGAGGGACTGGACATCCAGGCCCCGGACGCCATCCTTTCCTCTTTGGCCAACGCACAGATCGAGGCCGCCAAGGCCGTACGTGGCGCCATTCCTGCCATTGCCGCGGCAGCCGAAATTATCGCAACCCGGCTGAAAAGCGGCGGCAAGCTCGCTTATGCGGCCGCCGGCAGCTCGGGCCTGATGGCATTGGCCGATGCGCTGGAACTGCCGGGCACTTTCGGTATCCAGCGCGACCGCATCGCCATCCTGATCGCCGGCGGCGCCGAAGCTTTCAGGACACTGGCCGGCGGGCCTGAGGATGACGTTGACGAAGCTTCGGCAGCGGTCGCCGCCGCCGGCATCGGCAATAGCGATTGCCTGATCGCCGTCTCGGCCAGCGGCTCGACACCTTACGCTGTCCGCGCGATCGAGGAAGCCAGGCGCCGCGGTGCGGCGACGATTGCCATCGCCAACAACAGGGATGCGCCGCTGCTGCGGCTGGCCGACATCGCCATCCTGCTCGAAACGCCGCCGGAGCTGATTGCCGGCTCGACGCGCATGGGCGCCGGCACCGCCCAGAAGATCGCGCTCAACATGCTGTCGACGCTGGCCGCCATCCATCTCGGCCATGTCCATGACGGCTACATGGTCAACCTCATGGCCGACAACATCAAGCTGCGCGACCGCGCTGCACGCATCGTTGCCGCCGTCAGCGGGCGCGACAAGGACGAGGCGGCGCGCCTGCTCGAAAAGAGCGGCGGCGCCGTCAAGACCGCCATTCTGCTCGCCGCCGGCGCCACCAGCGCCGATGCGGCCGAGAAGATACTGGAAGGGACCGGCCACAAGCTGCGGCCAGCCCTTTCCGCAATCGAGGGGAGCAAGGGGCGCAATGCCTCTGTTCTCATCAAAACCGAACCTGAAAAAGGTCAACAGGGAGACTGAGCATGACAACGAAGCTACTGACGGCACTTCTTCTCGGCACCAGCATTCTCGGCTCCGCCGGGGTGGCCTACGCCGACGACGTAACGCTCAACATCGAAAGCTGGCGCGGCGACGACCTTGCCATCTGGAAGGACAAGCTGATCCCGGCCTTCGAAGCCAAGAACCCGGGCATCAAGGTGGTGTTCGCGCCGTCGGCGCCAACCGAATATGACGCCGCCCTCGGCGCCAAACTCGCCGCCGGCTCGGCCGGTGACCTGATCACCTGCCGCCCGTTCGACAAGTCGCTGGAGCTCTTCAAGAAGGGCAACCTCGCCGACATATCGACCCTGCCCGGCATGGAGAACTTTTCCGACGTCGCCAAGGCCGCCTGGCAGACCGACGACGGCAAGTCGAGCTTCTGCGTGCCGATGGCCTCCGTCATCCATGGCTTCATCTACAACAAGGACGCCTTCGACAAGCTCGGCATCAAGGTGCCGGAGACGCGCGACGAATTCTTCGCCGCGCTCGACAAGATCAAGGCCGACGGCACCTACATCCCGATGGCGATGGGCACCAAGGACCTCTGGGAAGCGGCGACCATGGGCTACCAGAACATCGGCCCGAACTACTGGAAGGGCGAGGAAGGCCGCCTGGCGCTGATCAAGGGCGAGCAGAAGCTGACCGATCCGCAGTGGGTCGAGCCCTTCAAGGAACTGGCCAGGTGGAAGGACTATCTCGGCGACGGCTTCGAGGCGCAGACCTATCCGGACAGCCAGAACCTGTTCACGCTCGGCCGCGCCGCCATCTACCCGGCCGGCTCGTGGGAGATCGGCCTGTTCAACACGCAGGCGCAGTTCAAGATGGGCGCCTTCCCGCCGCCGGTGCAGAAGGCCGGCGACACCTGCTACATCTCCGACCACACCGACATCGGCATGGGCCTCAATGCGGCCTCGAAGAACGCGGATGCGGCCAAGACCTTCCTGTCCTGGGTGGCCTCGCCGGATTTCGCCACCATCTACGCCAACGCGCTGCCGGGCTTCTTCAGCCTGAACAACACCCCGGTGAAGATGGAAGACCCGCTGGCCCAGGAATTCGTCTCCTGGCGTGGCAAGTGCAAGTCGACGATCCGCTCGACCTACCAGATCCTGTCGCGCGGCACGCCGAACCTCGAAAACGAGACGTGGGTTGAATCGGCCAACGTCATCAACGGCACCGACACGCCGGAAGCTGCCGCCAAGAAGCTGCAGGACGGCCTCGACAGCTGGTATAAGCCGGCGAAGTAAGAGCGCGGCGAAGCGTTGTCTCCCCCCTCGAGGGGGAGATGTCGCCGAAGGCGACAGAGAGGGTTGGTCGAGGCAGGCTGCGGCTTGATCGCTGCTGGAAAGCACGGTCGAAACCACGATGGCGGGCCGCCTCGGCCGACCCCACCCGCCTCGCTGTGCGAGGCGCCCTCCCCTCGAGGGGGAGGGAGGCGCCGCGCCCTTTGACGGCAATTGCAAGACCTGATCCGCGGGGACCGAACGCATGGCCGCAGCACCGAAAAGACCGTTCCGTTGGCATATCGGCGTTTTCCTGGCGCCGGCGTTGCTGGTCTATACGGCGATCATGATCCTGCCTCTGGCCGGCACGCTGCAGCTTTCCTTGTTCCGCAACATCAATCAGTCGCAGGTCTTCGTCGGGCTGGAAAATTTCCGCATGCTGTTCGGTGACCCCAACTGGTCGGTCAACTTCTGGAACGCGCTCAGGAACAATGTCTGGTTCTTCATCATCCATATGCTGGTGCAGAACCCGATCGGCGTCCTTTTGGCCGCACTTCTGTCCAGCCCCAGGCTGCGGTTTTCCGCCTTCTACCGCACGGCGATCTTCGTGCCGACGATCCTGTCCTTCGTCATTGTCGGCTTCGCCTGGAAGCTGATCCTGTCGCCGCTATGGGGCGTGGCGCCGCATATGATGGACCTTGTCGGCCTGAAAAGCCTGTTCACGCCCTGGCTCGGCAAGGCGCAATATGCGCTGACCGCGCTCAGCCTGATCTCGGTGTGGCAGTTCGTCGGCATCCCGATGATGCTGATCTATGCGGCACTGCTGTCCATTCCCGAAGAGGTGATCGAAGCGGCCGAATGCGACGGCATCACCGGGATGGCGCAGTTCTGGAAGATCAAGCTGCCGCTCATCCTGCCGTCGATCGGCATCATCTCGATCCTGACCTTCGTCGGCAATTTCAACGCTTTCGACCTGATCTACACCGCGCAAGGCGCGCTGGCCGGGCCGAACTATTCAACGGATATTCTCGGCACCTTCCTCTACCGCGCCTTCTTCGGTTTCCAGCTGCAGGTCGGCGATCCCAACATGGGCGCGGCGATCGCCACGATGATGTTCCTGATCATCCTCGGCGGCGTCTGCGTCTACCTGTTCCTCGTGCAGACGCGCTTGCGTCGCTACCAGTTCTGAGGCGCGACATGAGCACCGCAACCCGCTCGCTGCCCCGCATCATTGGCGCCCACGCGATCCTGTTGACCTACACCGCCATCGCGCTGTTTCCGGTCATCCTCGTCATCATGAATTCGTTCAAATCGCGCGCAGGGATTTTCGGCGCGCCGCTGACGCCGCCAACGCCAGGGACCTTCGACCTGATCGGCTACGCCACGGTGATCGGCCAGGGCGACTTCATCCACTATTTCCAGAACAGCCTAGTCGTCACCGTCGCCTCGCTGTTCTTCGTGCTTCTGTTCGGCGCCATGGCTGCGTTCGCACTGTCGGAATACCGCTTCCGCGGCAATTCGCTGATGGGGCTCTATCTGGCGCTCGGCATCATGATCCCGATCCGCCTCGGCACCGTCGCCATCCTGCAGCTGATGGTGGCGAGCGGGCTGGTTAACACGCTGACGGCGCTGATCCTGGTCTACACGGCGCAGGGCCTGCCGCTTGCCGTCTTCATCCTGTCGGAATTCATGAAGCAGGTCTCGGACGATCTGAAGAATGCGGGCAGGATCGACGGCCTGTCTGAATACACCATCTTTTTCCGGCTGGTGCTGCCGCTGGTGCGCCCATCGATGGCGACGGTCGCGGTCTTCACCATGATCCCGATCTGGAACGATCTGTGGTTCCCGCTGATCCTGGCGCCGTCGGAGGAGACCAAGACAGTGACGCTCGGCGCCCAGCTGTTCCTCGGCCAGTTCGTCACCAACTGGAACGCCATTCTGGCGGCACTGTCGCTGGCGATCATGCCGGTGCTGATCCTCTACGTCATCTTCTCGCGGCAGCTGATCCGCGGCATTACTTCGGGAGCGGTCAAGTGAGTTCGCAACAACCTCTGCGCGTCGTCGTCGCCGGTCTCGGCAATATGGGCCGCAGCCATGCGCTGGCCTACCATACCAATCCGGGCTTCGAGGTCGCGGCGCTGGTCAATCGCTCCGACGTGCCCTTGCCGGCCGGGCTCGTCAGTTATGGCATCAGGCGCTCCTTTGACCAGGCGCTGCGCGACGAGAGTCCTGACGTCGCCTGCATCGCCACCTATTCCGACAGCCATGCCGACTATGCGGTGAGGGCGTTCGAAGCCGGCTGCCATGTCTTCGTCGAAAAGCCGCTGGCAACCACCGTCGCGGATGCAAAGCGCGTGGTCGCGGCAGCCAAGGCCAACGGCAAAAAACTGGTGATCGGCTATATCCTGCGCCATCACCCGTCCTGGATCCGGCTGATCGCCGAGGCGCGGAAGCTCGGCGGCCCTTACGTGTTCCGCATGAACCTCAACCAGCAATCCTCCGGCCATAGCTGGGAGACGCACAAGCAGCTGATGCAGACGACGTCGCCGATCGTCGATTGCGGCGTGCATTATCTCGACGTGATGCTGCAGATCACCGACGCCAGGCCGGTCGAGGTGCGCGGCATGGGGCTGCGGCTGACCGACGAGATTGCGCCCACGATGTATAATTACGGCCACTTGCAGGTGCTGTTCGACGATGGTTCGGTCGGCTGGTACGAGGCCGGCTGGGGGCCGATGATCTCGGAGACGGCCTTCTTCGTGAAGGACGTGATCTCGCCCAATGGCTGCGTGTCGATCGTCATGAAGGAGGGCGTCAGGTCCGACGACATCGACACCCACACTAAGACCTCGACCATCCGCCTGCACAGTGCGGCGACCGGCGCGGACGGCAAGTTCGCCAAGCCGGACGAGATGCTGTCGATGGAGGGCGAACCAGGCCATCAGGATCTCTGCGATCTCGAACAGGCATTTGTGCTCAAGGCGATCCGCGAGGATCTCGACTTGACCCGCCATATGGACGACGCGGTGAAGTCGCTCGCCGTCTGCCTTGCCGCCGACGAGAGCGTACGCAGCGGCCTCGCCGTGAAACTCTAGAACAGGGACGAAGCCGTGGGCTCGCTGAACATCGAGAATGTCAAAAAGGCCTTCGGGCCGGTAGAGGTGCTGAAGGGCATCAACCTCGAGGTGACGGATGGCGAGTTCGTCGTCTTCGTCGGTCCATCCGGCTGCGGAAAGTCGACGCTGCTCAGGGTCATTGCCGGGCTGGAGGACTCGACCTCGGGCCGCGTGGTGATCGATGGGGCGGACGTCTCCGCCACCCCGCCGGCCAAACGCGGCATCGCCATGGTGTTCCAGACCTATGCGCTCTATCCGCATCTGACGGTGAAGAACAACATGGGCCTCGGCCTCAAGCAGGCGGGCACACCGGCGGCCGAGATCGACCGCCGCATCGGCATCGCCTCGTCGATGCTGTCGCTGGAGCCCTACCTAGAGAGGCGGCCGGCCGAGCTTTCCGGCGGTCAGCGCCAGCGCGTCGCCATCGGCCGCGCCGTGGTGCGCGAGCCCAAGCTTTTTCTGTTCGACGAGCCGCTGTCCAACCTCGATGCCGCGCTGCGCGTCAACACCAGGCTGGAGATCGCCCAGCTGCACCGTCGGCTGAAGGCCACGATGATCTATGTCACCCACGACCAGGTCGAGGCGATGACACTGGCCGACAAGATCGTCGTGCTGAACGCGGGAAAGATCGAGCAGATCGGCGGACCGATGGAGCTTTACAATTCGCCGGCAAATGAATTCGTCGCCGGCTTCATCGGCTCACCGAAGATGAACTTCGTCGACGGGGCCAGGCTTGGCGAGACGGCCAAGACCATCGGTGTCCGTCCCGAGCACCTGACCGTCGATGCGAAATCCGGTGCCTGGAAAGGCACGGTTGTCCATGCCGAGCATCTTGGCGCCGACACCAATCTCTATCTCGACTGCGAGAAGGCTGGCTTGATCACCGTGCGCATCTTCGGCGTCTACAATGCCGAACCCGGCGCCACGCTCTACGCCACGCCGGATCCGGCGAAGACGTACCGGTTTGGGGCCGATGGGAGGGTGCTGAAGTAGCTGCTCTTTTTCCTTCTCTCACAAGGGGGAGAAGGGAGGGCGCGCTACGCATCAGCCCTGAACGTCTGCTTCTGGATGCCCAGCCCTTCGATGCCGAGCTCGACGACGTCGCCGGGCTTCAGGAACACCGGCGGCTTCATGCCGAGGCCGACGCCGGGCGGCGTGCCGGTCGAGATGATGTCGCCGGGGTGCAGCGACATGAACTGGCTGAGATAGGACACGAGATAAGCGACGCCGAAGACCATGGTCTTGGTCGAGCCGTTTTGCATCGTCTTGCCGTTGACCGTCAGCCACATCGGAATGTTCTGCGGGTCCTTGACCTCGTCCTTGGTCACCAGCCACGGACCGATCGGCCCGAACGTGTCGCAGCTCTTGCCTTTAGTCCACTGGCCCTGGCGCTCAGCCTGGAAGGCGCGCTCGGAGACGTCATGCGCGACGCAATAGCCGGCGACATAATCCAGCGCCTCGGCCTCGGTGACATACTTCGCTTTTCTGCCGATGACCACGCCGAGCTCGACCTCCCAGTCGGTCTTGACCGAGCCGCGCGGGATCAGCACGTCGTCATTTGGCCCGACGATAGCCGAGCTTGCCTTCATGAAGATGATCGGTTCCGGCGGCACGGTAGCGCCGGTTTCGGCGGCGTGGTCGGAATAGTTGAGACCGATGCAGATGAATTTGCCAGTGCCGGCGACGCAGGCGCCGATCCGCGGCTTGCCGGAAACCGCCGGCAGCGATTTCGGATCGAGCTTCGACAATGTCTCGAGCGATGCCGGGTCAAGCGCCTTGCCGGCAATGTCGGTGACATAGGCGGAGAGGTCGCGGATCGTTCCATCGGCATCGAGCAGGCCGGGGCGTTCGTTCCCCGCCTCGCCATAGCGCAGCAGTTTCATAGAATTCCTCTCCTTGATTTGAGATGAGCTTAGATCGACCAGCCACCGTCGATATTATAAGCCTGCCCCGACGTATAGGTAGCGCCGGCCAGATAGACGGCGAGATCGGCGATTTCCTCGGGCGTGCCGAGGCGGCCCATCGGCTGGCGGGCGATGAAGGCGGCGCGAGCTGCTTCGTAGTCGCCCTGCGCATGCATGCGATCCTGCAGTGACGGGCTTTCGACCGTGCCCGGACAGATCGCATTGCAGCGTATGCCCTTGCCGACATAGTCGGCGGCGACCGATTTGGTCAGGCCGATGACGGCTGCCTTGGTCAGCCCGTAAACGAAGCGGTTCGGCACGCCCTTGGTCGAACTGGCCAGCGACGCCATGTTGATGATCGAGCCGTCGCCGCGCTCCAGCATGCCGGGCAGCACGGCGCGGATGGTTCGGATCATCGAGCGGACATTGAGATCATAGGCGAAGTCGAGATCGCCGTCCTTCATCTCGAGGATCGAGCCGGAATGGACGAAGCCGGCGCAATTGAACAGCACGTCGACGGCGCCGATCTCGGCAAAAGCGGCATTCACCGCCTCGTCGTTCAGCACGTCGAGCTTGCGAGTCTTGATATCGGGCGTCTTGCCGAGATCGGCGAGCACCACCTCGTTGATGTCGGTGGCATGGACAACGGCGCCGGCCTTGGCGAACGCCAGCGCACTTGCCCGACCGATGCCTTGCGCCGCCGCCGTGACGACAACGACCTTGCCAGTCAGATCCGCCATGCTTTTCTCCTCGCCCGTCTGTGATCGTTCGGCTTTTTACCGGCACAAGGCCGGGGCGCAATGTGCCAGGCGGGCACTACCATCCCGCCTGTTTCGATATTCGCCTGCCGGCCAAATGTTTTTTCTCGGTAAAGAACATCTTTTGGCCCGTCAAGCCCGGACGTCCCTCCGGGACACTCAGTCGCCGTAGGGCACCCAGACGTTCTTGACCTCGATCGCACGGCGCAGCAAGGCATCGCCGGCTGCTTCGCTCGACGCCCAGTCGAGGCTGTGGCCGTTGCCGGTCCAGACACGCTTGAGATTGCCGATGGACTCGGCCTCCGCCTTGGCACAGGTCTCGGCATCGGCGAACATCCAGAGCCCGTCGACATCGTCGTGCTTGGCCAGCACGCCGGCCAGCTCGGCGCTACGGCCCGTAACGATGTTGATGGCGCCCGCCGGAACGTCGGAATATTCGATGACCTGGTAGAGGTCGGTGGCAAGCAGCGGGTATTTTTCGGATGGCACTGCGACTACGGTGTTGCCCATGGCAAGCGCCGGTGCCATCAGCGAGATCAGGCCAAGCAGAGGCGCATTGTCCGGTGCGATGATGCCGACGACGCCGACTGGCTCGTGCAGCGCCAGCGTGACGGCGCGGGCCGGCGGCTGGTGGACGCGGGCCTCGAATTTGTCGGCCAGGCCGGCGTAGAGGAACAGGCGCTCGATCGACAGCTCGACGTCTTCGCGCGCCGCCTTGGCGGTCGCGCCGGTGAGCTGGGTCAAACGGGCGGCAAACTCGTCGGCGCGGCCGGAAAGATTTTCGGCCACGTAGTAGAGTACCTGGCTGCGGTTGTAGGCGGTCGCCTCCGGCCAGGCCTTACAGGCGCGCGCGGCCGCGACGGCGTCGCGGATATCCTTGCGGTTGCCGAGACCGACCTCGCCGGCAAGCTTGCCCTTGGCGCTGGCGATGGCCAAGGAATAATTGCCGTCCGGCCGGACCTGCTTGCCGCCGATGAACAGCTTTGCCGTGCGGTCGATGGCGCCACCTTCCGCCTGCTCGACAGGTTGGGCAGAAGACGTCGCGGGTTTGATGATTGGGCCGAGCGGCAGTTTTGCCGAGAGATATTCGAACATGCCCTCGCGCCCGCCTTCGCGGCCAAAGCCGCTCTCGCGATAGCCGCCGAAGCCGCAGGAGGCGTCGAACATATTGGTGCCGTTGACCCAGACGACGCCGGCCTTCAATTGCGGCGCGACGTGCAGGGCAAGATTGATGTTCTCGCTCCACACCGAAGCGGCCAGGCCATAGCGTGTGTTGTTGGCGAGCTCGATCGCTTCCTCGGTGTTGCGGAAGGTCATAGTGGCGAGCACCGGCCCGAACACCTCTTCCTGTGCCAAGATGTTAGCCGGCGAAACACCGGTCGCCAGCGTTGGCAGATGGTAATAGCCCGCGGCAGGCAGTGCCGAGTCCGGCTGCCAGCAGATCGCGCCCTGCTTGGCGCCCTCGGCAATCAGGCCCTTGACGCGATCGAGCTGAGTCAAATCGACCAGCGGGCCGATATCGGTGTTCTTGTCGAGCGGGCTGCCGACGCGCAGCCGGCTCATCCGCGTCTTGACCTTGGCGATGAAGGCGTCGGCGATGCCTTCCTGCACCAGAAGGCGCGAGCCGGCACAGCACACCTGGCCCTGGTTGAACCAGATACCGTCGACCAGACCCTCGACGGCGCTGTCGAGGTCGGCATCCTCGAAAACGACGAATGCCGACTTGCCGCCGAGCTCCAGCGAAAGTTTCTTGCCCGAGCCGGCAGTGGCCTTGCGGATGATCTTGCCGACCTCGGACGAACCGGTGAAGGCAATCTTCTGGACGCCGGGATGGTTGACGATGGCCGCGCCCGCCTCCGGCCCGCCCTGGACGATGTTGACGACGCCCTTCGGCACGCCGGCGCGTCCGCAGATCTCGGCAAAGAGGATCGCCGTAAGCGGCGTGAATTCCGCAGGTTTGAGCACCACGGTGCAGCCCGCGGCGAGCGCCGGCGCGATCTTCCAGGCGAGCATCAAGAGCGGGAAGTTCCACGGGATGATCTGGCCGACTAGGCCGACGCCCTTGTGGCCGGGAAAATCCCGGTCCAGCGCCTGCGCCCAGCCGGCATGATGGATGAAATGGCGGATCGCCAGCGGCACGTCGATGTCGCGGCTTTCGCGGATCGGCTTGCCATTGTCGATTGTCTCAAGCACCGCGAACAGCCGTTGGTGGCGCTGCATGGCGCGGCCGATGGCATAGAGCACCTTGGCTCGGCTGTAGCCGGTGCTGGCGCTCCATTTCGGCAGCGCCTTTGTGGCGGCCGACACCGCCGCGTCGATATCGGCGGCACCAGCGTCCGACACCTTGGCCAGCAGCTTTCCCGAGGACGGATCGCTGGTGTCGAAGGTCTTGCCATCTGCGGCTCCTTTCCAGTCGCCGCCGATGAACAGCGCCTTGCCGAAATCCCGCGCGGCCAGCCAGGCATCGGCCTCGTTGCGGGCTTCCGGCGCCAGCCCGTAATCCATGGCGTGATAGCGTTCGAGGATGTTCATGAAGCGCTCCGAATCACGCCATCGCGTGGCGATGATTGGCCGAGTAGTGGCCGGTCAGATGATGCTCGAGCTGGCGCTCGATATCGGTCAAAAGGCTCGATGCTCCGAAGCGGAACAGCTCCGGCTCCAGCCACGGCCGGCCAAGCTCTTCCTTCATCAGCACCAGCCAATCGAGCGAGGCTTTTGCCGTGGAAATGCCACCGGCCGGCTTGAAGCCGATGAGATAGCCGGTTTCCTCGAAATAGGCGCGGATGGCGCGCACCATGGCAAGGCCGACCGGCAGCGTCGCGTTGACGCTTTCCTTGCCGGTCGAGGTTTTGATGAAATCTGCACCCGCCATCATCGCCACCATCGAGGCGAGCATGACGTTGCGCAGCGTGGCGAGGTCGCCGGTACCGAGGATCACCTTCAGATGCGCCTCGCCGCAAGCGGCGCGCATCGAGACGATCTCGTTATAGAGCTCCTGCCATTTCGCCCCGAATACCAAGCCGCGCGGGATGACGACGTCGATCTCGTCGGCGCCGTCGCGGACCGATGCTTCGATCTCTTGCAGGCGCGTCGAAAGCGGTGCAAGTCCATGCGGAAAGGCGGTCGAAACGGCGGCGACATGGACGCCGCTGCCGCGCAGCGCTTCGACGGCGGTGGCGACGAAGGGATGATAGACGCAGACCGCCGCCGGGCGGATCTTTTCACCGGTAATGCCGAGCCCTTCGACGATGTCGCGACGGAACGGGTTGACCGCCTTGGCACAGAGCCGGCGCACGCGCTCTTCCGTGTCATTCGAGTTCAGCGTCGTCAGGTCCATGCAGGCGACGGCGCGCAGCAGCCAGGCCGCCTGGTTATCGGCCTTAATCGACCGTCTTTTGGTCAGGCTGGCAACGCGGCGTTCCAGCGCCGAGCGGTTGACGCTGCGCATCGATTCCATGAAGCCGAGATCGAGCCTCATGCCGGGATTGCGGGCAATGCCATGGGCTTGCGGCATCGGCGCATTGGCGGCGGCGCGCGCCGGCAGCGGCGTGATCTTGGACGTGCCGAGATCGGTTTCGCGGATTGTGCTGCTCATCTCCTGCCTCTTGTTCAGCGAGTTATGCCGAAGATAGACCGTGAAGCAGCGCTTCACGAGTCCTTCAAGCGGTCATAGCGGAAAAAGACGGTCGAGGCAGCCGACTTTTGACCGTGTGGTCAAAATCAGGGTCGCAAACCAGTAGACTCTGAACTGCCGCGTCTCAGCCGACGAAGGCGCGCTCGACGACGAAGCTTGCCGGATGATGCAGCGAGCCTTCCTGGAAGCCGTGGCTTTCAGCCAGCTCCTTGACGTCCTTGAGCATATGCATCGAGCCGCAGATCATGATGCGGTCGGTCTCGGGATTGAGCCTGTCGATGCCGAGATCGGTGTAGAATTTGCCCGAGCCGATCAGCGCGGTGATGCGGCCCATGCGCTCGGAGGTCTCGCGCGTCGTCGAATTATACAGCGTGACGCGGCCGCCGGTCAGCTCGCCGATCAGCGGATCGTTCTCCAGTGCGGCCACCAGTTCCTGGCCGTAGGTCAGCTCGGCATTGTCGCGGCAGGTATGGGTCAGGATAACCTGCTCGAACTTCTCATAGGTATCGGGATCGCGCAGCAGGCTGGCGAAGGGAGCAATGCCGGTGCCGGTCGAGATCATGAACAGGCGCTTGGCCGGGGTCAGCGCGTCCACCACCAGCGTACCCGTCGACTTCTGCCGCATGATGACGGTATCGCCGATCTCGATTTTCTGCAGCTCCGAGGTAAGCGGGCCGTCCGGCACCTTGATCGAGAAGAATTCGAGTTCGTCGTCCCAGGACGGGCTGGCGATCGAATAGGCGCGGAACACTGGCTTCTCGGCATTGGGCAGGCCGATCATGACGAATTCGCCGGAGCGGAAGCGCAGCGACTGCGGCCGGGTGATGCGGAACGAAAACAGCCGGTCGGTATAATGCTTCACCGAGACCACGGTTTCGGCATAGACATTGGCCGGTATCGGGAACTGCAACGGCCGGGCGCCGGCTGTGTTGAACGCGGATGTGGTGTTCATCAAACCTAACCTTCTGGGCCGGCTCAGCGCCGGCGCCAAATCTCCACCTGCGCGCCCGAACCGGTCAGGTTCCAGCGTGCCGTTTGCACACTCCGAAGCGGTAAGCTCTTGTGTCCGGAATTTATTAGTATACAAACGATATTTGCGTCAAGACGCCGCCGTAAAACAGCTTTCCAAACTAAGGCATGTAGGCAGTTCGGGCATTTCGGGTTTCGACAATGGGACAGAATTTTTCGGCGCAAGCGCTGGATTCGACTGGCAGCGTCGTCGCCGGCATCGATGTCGGCGGAACTTTTACCGACCTCCTTCTGATCGACGGCCGTGACGGTGGCCGGGTGCACATCGCCAAGACCCCGACGACAGTCGACAACCAGGCGTTCGGCGTCGTTTCGGCACTTGGCGCCACCGGATTTCCGGTCGACGGCATCGACCTCATCGTGCACGGCACGACGACGACCACCAACGCGGTCCTGGAGCGCCGGCTGGCCAAAACCGGCATGATCACCACACGCGGCTTTCGCGACGTCATCGAGCTTGGCCGGCGGACACGGCCGCAGGCCTATGGCATGACGGGCACCTTCGTCCCGATCATTCCGCGTAATCTGCGGCTCGAACTGTCGGAGCGGGTCGAGGCCTCGGGCGCGGTGCGCATCCCGCTCGACGAGGCCGAGATGCGGACAGCGGTTTCACAACTGATCGCAGCCGGCTGCGAATCCCTGGTCATCCATTTCCTGCATTCCTACGCCAACCCGGCGCATGAGTGGCGCGCCGCCGAGATAGCGGCCGAGCTTTGGCCGAACGGCTACATCACGACAGGCCACGCCCTGCTTTCGGAAGCGCGCGAATTCGAGCGCGGCGTGACCGCTTCGGTCAACGCTTCGGTGCAACCGATCCTCGAACGCTATGTCGAGCGGCTGCGCAAGGAGCTGGCGTCAAAAGGCTACGCCCGCGACTTCCTGATCATGAACGGCAACGGCGGCATGATCTCGGCCCGCTTTGTCACACGTGAGTCGGCCAAGACCGTCATGTCCGGCCCCGCTTCCGGCGTCATTGCTGCCGCCTATACCGGCAAGCGCGCCGGCTTCGAAAACCTAGTCACCTACGACATGGGCGGCACCTCGACCGACGTGGCGCTGATCCGCAACGCCGAGCCGGCAGTGTCGAACGAGATCGAGATCGAATATGCGATGCCGATCCACGTGCCGATGGTGGCGGTGCATACGGTCGGCGCCGGCGGCGGCTCGATCGCCCGCATCGATGCGGCCGGCCTGATCCAGATCGGCCCGGAAAGCGCCGGCGCCAATCCCGGGCCAATCTGCTACGGACGCGGCGGCTTGGAGCCGACCATCACCGACGCCAATCTGGTGCTCGGCAGGCTGGCGCCGAAGAAGCTGCTCGCGGTGGAAAACCCGGTCACCGTCGAACGGGTCACCGGCATATTCGAGGACAGGATCGGCCGCGCCACAGGCTTGTCCGGCGTCGAGGCGGCGGGTGCGGTGCTGCGGCTCGGCAACGTGAAGATGGCCGGCGCCATCCGCATGGTCTCGGTGTCGCGCGGCCACGACCCGCGCGATTTCGCGCTGTTCGCCTTCGGCGGCGCCGGTCCGCTGCATGCGACGGCATTGGCGCGCGAACTAGGCTTGCCGAAAGTGCTGGTGCCGGCGCGGCCAGGCATCACCAATGCTCTCGGCTGCGTCGTCGCTGATCTGCGCCATGATTTCGTCAACACGGTCAACCAGCCGGTGGCCAGTCTCGATGAAAACCAACTCCGCGAGACATTGGAACGGCACCGAAACGAAGGCGAGGAGCTGATCGGCAAGGAAGCGGTGAAGCCGGAAGCAATCCGCGTCACGCATTCCGCCGACATGCAGTTCGTCGGCCAGACGCATATCATCAACGTGCCGCTGCCGTCGTCTGCGGTGACACGCCAGGTACTGCAGCAACTGTTCGAGAGTGCCTATTTCGCCCGCTTCAAGGTCGAGCTACCGGAAATCCGCGCCAATCTGGTCAACCTCAACACGTCGGTCACCGGGGTGCGGCCGATGATCGATCTGTCCCGGCTGATCGACCCGGCTGGGCGCGCCAAAACGCTCGAAGGGGCGCGGCGCGAGATCCGGCCGGTCTGGTACGGCGGGCGCTGGTACGATACGCCGGTCTACAGCAGGGAAAAGCTGCCGCTCGACGCAGTCATCATGGGGCCGGCGATCCTCGAACAGATGGACGCCACTACCGTGCTAGAGCCCGGCGACCGGGCGCGGTCGGATGCCGACGGCAACATCATCATCGATATCGGTGAGGCCTGAGATGGCGCAGCTTGACACTATTACGCTTTCGGTCCTCCAGGCGGCCCTGCAGCAGGTCTGCGACGAAATGGACCTGACGTTTTCGCGCGCCGCGTTCTCGCCTGTTATCGCCGAGGCCAATGACCGTTCGGATGGCATCTATTCGGCGCTCGATGGTTCGCTGATCGCGCAAGGCAGCCAGGGCCTGCCGGTGTTCGTCGGCGTCATGCAGTATTCGACCAAAACGGTGATCGAGATGATCGCCGACGGACGCTGCCTGCCGCCCGAGCCGGGCGATATTTACATCGTCAACGATCCCTATCTCGGCGGCACCCATCTGATGGATGTGCGCTTCGCCATGCCGGTCTACCGGGACGGGAAGATCTTCTGCTGGCTGTCGAACACCGGCCATTGGCCCGACATTGGCGGTTCGGTGCCGGGCGGCTTCTCCGCCTCGGCAACGGCGGTCGAGCAGGAAGGCTTGCGGTTGCCGCCGGTGAAACTGTTCAAGAAGGGCGTGCTTGACCCGGAGATCTACGCCATCATCTGCTCCAACATCCGTGTTGCCGACCAGCGCATTGGCGATATCCGCGCGCAAGCGGCGGCACTGCTGATCGGCCAGGACAGGCTGAACGGAATTCTGGATCGTTACGGAGACGAAACAGTTGTCGAAGCGATCGCCGAATTGCGGCGCCGCGCCGCTGAACAGATGCGCGTCAACATATCGGCCATTCCCGACGGTATCTATCGCTCGCAGGCCTTCGTCGATTCAGACGGCGTGGTAAACGAGCCGCTGATCATCGCGCTGGCAGTCGAGAAAAAAGGCGACACGCTCAGCTTCGACTTCTCGGGCTCATCAAAACCCTGCGCCGGGCCGATGAACAGCGTTCTGGCGACGACCTTGTCCTCGGTCTATCTCGCCATGCGCCATATTTTCCCGGATGTGCCGATCAGCGCCGGCGCCTTCGAACCGCTGATCGTCAAGCGGCCGGAAGGCACCTTCCTCGACGCCAAATATCCGCGCCCTGTGTCGGGCTGCGCAGCCGAGGTTTCGCAGCGCATCGCCGAGGCGGTGTTCGCGGCGATGGTGCAGGCTCTGCCGGACAGGGTGACGGCGGCTCCGGCTGGCTCCAGCGGCAATTTCGCACTCGGCGGCAACGACCCGGCGCGCGGCCGCGACTACGTCATGTACCAGATTTCCGGCGGCGGCTATGGCGGCAACGCCGATCACGACGGCCTAACCAATGGCTGCTCGACCATAGGCATCTCCAAGTCGCCGCCGGTCGAGATCATGGAGCAGGCCTTTCCGGTGCTCTACCGCCACTATGCGCTGCGCGAAGGCTCCGGTGGCGCCGGCAAGCATCGCGGCGGTTTCGGGCTCGCCTATGAGGTCGAAATCCTGCGCGGCGACGCCCGCGCCTCTTTCGTCATGGATCACGGCCGGTTCGGCCCGCAAGGCGCGCTCGGCGGCAAGGACGGCGCGGTCAACACGGTCACCGTGTTCTGCGACGGCAAGGAACATGTGCCGCCACACCTGTCCAAGGAACAGGACATCGCGTTGAAAGCCGGCGACCGCGTGCGCGTCGGCACGCCGGGCGGCGGCGGCTACGGCGATCCCTTGCAGCGGGACGCCGATCTGGTGGCGAGGGATGTCGCGCTGGGCTATTACACGCCCGCAGAAGCCGCCGAAAGGTTCGGGGTCGCTCTCTCGGCGGATGGATTGGGGATCGACCGGGCAGCCACGGAAAAGAGGCGCGCCGGCTGACGGCGCGACCCCGGATTTCCTTCATTTGCGGCCAACGATCAGTTGCGGTGATCCAGCCTCGCGACCAGCCGGTCGCCGGCCCACTGGATGCCGCAGACCAAGGCGATCAGGACGATGACCACGGCGATCATGACTGACGTTTCGAAGCGCTGGTAGCCGTAGCGGATGGCGAGGTCACCGAGACCGCCGGCGCCGATGGCGCCGGCCATCGCCGAGGCGCCGATCAGTGTCGCAAGCGTCACCGTGAAGCCGGCGACGATGCCGGGCAGCGCTTCCGGTACCAGCACCTCGCGAATGATCGTCCAGCGGTTGCCGCCCATGGCGCGCGCCGCTTCGATCAGCCCGTGGTCGACCTCACGCAGCGACACTTCGGCGATCCGGGCATAGTAGGGCGTCGCCGCGATCGACAGCGGAACGATCGCTGCCCAGGTGCCGATCGAGGTGCCGACGATCAGCCGCGTCACCGGGATCAGCGCAACCAGCAGGATGATGAAAGGTACAGAGCGGAAGCCGTTGATGACAGCGCCAAGCGCGCGGTTCACCCACAGGTTTTCGGCGATGCCGCCGCGGTCGGTTGCGACCAGCGCCAGGCCGAGCGGCAGCCCGAAAACCAGCGAGACGAGGCCGGAGGCGGCCGTCATCAGGATCGTTTCCCAGATCGAACGGACGAGAAGCTCAAACAGAACCGGCGACATGGCCAAGCACCTCCACCCGCGCTTGGCGGGCTTTCAAGAACGCGATCACCTCTGCCAGGTGAGCTTCATTGCTGCCGGCGACCGCAACGAACAGTGTCCCGACAGGCTGCTGCTGGACGTGATCGATGCCGCCATGCACGAGGCGGAACGAGCCGGGAACTGCCGAGGCAAGATCGGACAAAAGCGGGCTTCGCGCGGCCTCACCGGCCACGTCGATCCTGAGGATCGCCTCCACGCCGGCGTTCCGCGTTAGCTGGCTTGCGATCTCCGCCGGCAATTGCGGCCGGATGCCGCCGAGCAGGCTCTGCGTGATCGCCGACTTGGGGTCCGCAAAAATCGACCAGACCGGGCCTTGCTCGACGATCCGCCCAGCGTCGATCACCGCGACACGATCGGCGATCGAACGGATCACCTCCATCTCGTGCGTGATGAGCAGGATGGTCAGGCCGAGCTGCCGGTTGATGTCTCTGAGCAAGGCAAGGATGGAGCGCGTCGTCTCCGGGTCCAACGCCGAGGTCGCTTCGTCCGACAGCAGCAGCGCCGGGCGCGCCGCAAGCGCCCGGGCAATGCCGACGCGCTGCTTCTGCCCGCCCGACAGCGACGCCGGATAGGCTTTCGCCTTCTCCGTCAGGCCGACAAGCTCGAGCAGCTCCGCGGCGCGCGCCAGGCGTTCGGCCCTGGGCCGGCCTTCGATCTTGAGCGGCAGCGCTACATTGTCTTCGACCGTCTTGGCGGACAGCAGGTTGAAATGCTGGAAGATCATGCCGATGCGCCGGCGCAGCGGCTGCAATTCGCGCTCGCCGAGCCGGCTGATGTCGCGGCCTTCGATGAAGACTTGTCCTGAATCCGGCCGCTCCAGGCCGTTCAGGCAGCGTATCAGCGTCGACTTGCCGGCGCCGCTGCGGCCGATGATGCCGAGGATCTCGCCCTGGCGCACGCTGAGCGACACGCCGTCCAGCGCCGCTGTCGCGCCGAAGCGGCGCTTCAGCTCGATGAGGCGCACGACATCGTTCGGTCCCGCGGAGCGGCCGCCGACGGGATGCGTGACTTCGGTGACCGAGGCGAAATGCTGGTTCATGAAAGTTCCTGTATTGGTGTCCCGCAAACGCGATCGCGGTCCGCGTTGAAGCGCGGACCGCTTTATCATGCCGGGCTTCAGCGCCCAGTCGAGCTCGGCATCAATAGGCGCTGATGCCGGTTCCCTTGTAGACCCGGTCGAATTCGGCCTTTACCTTTTCGTTCTGATAGGAGGCGACCAAGGTCTTTACCCAGGGCTGGTTTTCGTTGCCGGCCTTGACCGCGATGAAATTGCGATAGGGATTGTCGGCCACCGCCTCCTGGGCGATGCGGTTCTCCGGTGTGAGGCCGCTTTTAAGCGCCCAATCCGTGTTGACTACGGCCCCGTCGAGGTCTTCCACCGAGCGCCCGACGATGCCTGCGTCCAGCTCCTTGATGACCAAGTGCTTCGGGTTTTCGGCGATGTCGGCGGTCGTCGCCAGAATGCCGGTGCCTTCCCTAAGCTTGATCAGATGTTCGCTCTGCAGGACGCGCAGTGCGCGGCCCTCATTGGACGGGTCGTTCGGCACGCCAATGACCGCGCCTTTGGGCAGGTCGGCAATATTCGCGTACTTCTTGGAATAAAGGCCGATCGGCCAGACCCCGGTATAGCCGACCGGGACGATGTGATAGCCCTGCGTCTTGATCTGGTTGTCGAGATAGGGCTTGTGCTGGAAGGCATTGGCGTCGATTTCGCCACGCTCGAGCGCTTCATTCGGCTGGGTATAGTCGTTGAACACCACGGTCTCGATCGTCAGGCCCCTCTCCGCCGCCTGGGCGGTGACGACGCGCCAGACGTCCTCGTCCTCGCCGCTCATGATGCCGACCTTGACCGCCGTCTTGTCCTCGGCGAGCGACGGCGCAGCAAGGCTGACAATCGAAACCGCTGATGCGAGAAGTACAGCGAGACCTGAACGCCGGCTTATAGTTGCCGAGAAGAATGGAAGCAAAGTGTTGGTGTTCCCAGGCATGGTCAATCCTATCGGCTCTGCAATCGTTGCGGCCAGGCGGAATGCGAAGCCTTGCGGGCATCATCGGAAATGCTGATCTCCAGATCAAAGAACAGTATTTCACGCCAGATGGGGAGCCGGGAATATTCTCTCAAAGTTTCTGGCCTGGCGAGCACAGGACCCTGCCGCCTGGCGTGCTGACTCGGCTATGTGGCCCGCCGTGCGTCGGAACGGCGGGCCTTTCTGCGTCGGAATGCCCAACGAGGGCAGCAGTCTGGGATGTCGACAACGCTGGACGCGCCGCATGTCCCTTCAAAGCGGCGCGCTTGTTCACTCGATGACCTTCACGATCCTGCGCGTGCCAGGATCGACCAGGACGGTCCGATTGTCGACGACGACGTAGCGGTATTTGACGCTGGGAACTTCATGAAGCTCCACGGTATCGGGCAGTGTCGAGCCGACATTGAGCTCCACGCCGGGAAGCTGGACGGACGCCAGAGGCTGCTTTTTCACATACTCGCGTACGATCGTCTCCTGCTGCGGTTCGATGACCACGTCCTGGGCGGCAGCGGCGCCGACGCCCGCTAGCAACAAGAACCCAGCCGCGGCCGCGGAAAGATGCATTCTCATGATCGTCTCCTTTCGTCGTGAGCCACCTCTGCGCTGCGCTGCATTATGCCGTTCGCAACGGGGTCGCTAGGTCGGTAACGTCACCGGGTGGAGCTTGTTCCGCCGCTCGGATCGCTTGCCGTTTCGCTCGGTTAATTTGGAACAAAGTTTTTTAGCCGCAGTTTTACGCGGTGAAGGGACGCATTTTCCAAGGAGATCTCTCATGAAAGGCGTTCTGATTACCAGCATGCTAGCAATCAGCGTCAGCTGCGGAGCGGCACTTGCCCAGACGCAGCAGTCGACCGACGACCAGTCCGGCGCCAATTGCGCAGCCGGCACTGCCAACTGTCCAAATGGCGCCAAGATGGGCGAGCAGGCTCAGGGCAAGGCCGGCGCTACGACTGAACAACAGGCGCAGGGCAACAAAAAGCTGAAGACCGACGAGCAAGCCCAGGGCAAGGCTGGCGCTACGACTGACCAGCAGGCTCAGGGCAAGCCGAAAATGAAGACCGACGAGCAAGCTCAGGGCAAGGCTGGCGCCACGACTGACCAGCAGGCCACGGGCAACACCAAAATGAAAACCGACGAGCAGGCCCAGGGCAAAACCGGAACCACCACTACCGAGCAGGCCCAAGGCAACACGAAAATGAAGACCGAGGAGCAGGCTCAGGGCAAGACTGGGACCACGACCAGCGAGCAGACTCAGGGCAACGCCTCTACGCAGACGCAGGACCAGAGTTCGACCGCTTCCATCAGCAATGTGACCGTTGAACAGAAGACAGAGATTACCCAGGTCATCAAGGAAACGAATGTCCAACCGGTTTCCAATGTCGATTTCGACATCTCTGTCGGCGTCGAGGTTCCGCGAAAGAAGGTCCGGCTGCATCGTCTGCCGGCGCGCATCGTCAAGATTGTTCCGGCTTACGAATCCTATGAATATTTCGTGCTGGCCGATGGCCGAATCGTCATCGTCGATCCGAATACCTACAAGATCGTGCTTATCCTGACCTAGTTGTAGCCGGACGGTTTGCAAGACCGTTTGGATTGCACCGGTAAGCCCGCGGCGCGACTTGCGCGGCGGGCCTTACCGCATCCCGCTCCACAGCGTTGCAGCGTCTGCAAATCCAGATCACGGTCCGTCCTCGGGGCGAGGAGCCAGCATGGTCTGATCGATGGTGTCGGGCAGGCATGGACTTGGAGCGCACCTTGTTCGGAATGACGCGGTGGCCATGGCATCAATATTCGGGACCAGCACCATTCTCGCGTAGTGCCGCGGCCACAGCGGTTCTCCAAACAAGATGAAGATGCCGCCAACCATCAGCGCCAGCAACAAGAGCGCCGTTGCGTTTGCAAATATCTCGCCGTAGCGCATGGTAACCTGTCCCGGCCGGAAATCGATTCAGCCTGTGACAGCGGCAATCGGAACGGCGCCGAAACCCAGCTCTACTGCCCTCGGCGCCTCGCGAATGCCGCCTCCCATTGGATCCTCCCCGGGAATAGGCCAAGTGAATAACGGCACTCTCGGTACTTTGTTCCCGGGGCCGACGACAGCCGCTCCCTTCAAGCCCGGCGTCTCCGTTGGCGAAACCGCTGGCGGTCGTCGCCCTCATTGATGCGCGGCAGCGAGATCCTTCACGTGACGTTCGTGCATTTGCAGCACCGGCAGCGTCTTTTTGGCAAATTCCTTCATCGCCGGATCGTCGCCGGAATTCGCGTAAGCGGAAAACAGCGCCACCGCTTCCTTATGCGCCTGGGTCTGCATGTCGATATATTTCGATTGGAAGCTGTCCCCGCTGGCCTCCTTGAGTTGGTCGAGCAGCGCCTGGTGCTTGGTGTCCAGCGACGGGCCGGCCGGCGCGGTGGCCGAAGTCGTCTGACCCTTGCTGAGCGCCGCCTTGAAGTCCTCGCCGGCCTTGGTGTGGTCCGTGACCATTTGCGCCGCGAATGCCTTCACGTCGTCGGCAGTCGCCTGCGTCTGCGCAAGTCGGCTCGATTCGATTTCGAATGTATTGGCGATGGGCACGGTCTTGACGAACGTCGCGGTGTCAACCTTGCTCATGGTGTCGGTCGTTAGAGGCGTCAGCGTCGCCGATTGGGCAAAAGCAGCCAAAGGTGCGCCAGCCATCATCGCTGCCGCAGTGATGGATAGAAGGGTTTTCATGGGGGTTCTCCGAGGCTGATGTCATCCCTCCGATGGTTCAACGCGAAAGCTGCGGCGAGGTTGCCTGGTCGTGGCGGCCACAGCCGCCGCCACACCAACCAGTGGTTTGGAAACGCAAAACAAAAGACGCCGGCTGCGTCCTGCAAAGTGTAACGCAAGCCACGAGATCGTACGAAATCGTACAAGCTCTTTCGCTTTGCGGCAGTCTTGCTATCGTTGGCTGGGAGAGATGGGTGGAGGCTTCCGTGGGGCAGATCAGGTCGCCGCTAGGAATCGGTATTGACACCGACGCTGCCGTCCATACAGTCATGGCCGACTACCATTCGGGCGATATTCTCTCGACCACCGTCGTCATAGCCGATTTGCGTAAACGCTTTCCCTGGTTCCGGCAAACCGACGAGGAGCTGGTTGGCTTCATCGTTCGGGCGCTGGACGGTCGGGACATCGCGGTCAGCTTTGACCACCGCGGCCGTTAGGCGCTAATTTGCGGCAAAAACCCAACTGCCCGCGGAGCCTATGCTCCGCGGCCTGGTCAGGCTGTGATCACCGGGCCCTTACTTGCCGCAGTGGTTGTCGTTCACCGTCGGGGCCATCGTGCCCGGAGCCTTGCCGGTTGCATCGGGCATAGCCCCCTGCGGGCCTGGCGGGCAATTCCGGTCGGCATTCGAATTCGTCGTTGAGAAATCGCGAATGCTGTTGGTGATGGTCGAATCCGTGCCCGTGTCCGGGCCGCCATTATCCGGGACCACGATCGTCCGCCCGCTGCCGTCGGCAGCGTCTCCGGACGGGTCGCCGACGTTCTGGGCCATCGCTGACGTGGCCAGACCGATCGTAAGCGCCGAAGCTGCGAGAATTTTCGTGAGCATGATGCTTCTCCTTTTTACGAGGGTCGTCGCGTTGCGACTACGAAAACAACCGTTCGGGTGAGCGAAGGTTCCGACAAATTCCCCATGAAATTCAGCATGTTCTCAGGTGTTCAAGGCGGCCGCCGTGCCATTCTCCGCGGGCATCCTTCTGTGGACTTTTCTGACGGCACAGCCCGGCATTTTGCTCGCCGCATGAGCGTACGCCTTACCGTTCCGCCGGAACAGGAATGCTCCTTGCGAGTTCATACCTTTGTACAATGCGACGCGCTGATGCGAATGGCGGCAGCGCAAACAAGGAGAGCAGACATCATGGGCCTTGGAACCATTCTCATCATCATCTTGGTCCTTGCCTTGCTTGGCGGCTTCAGCGGCTTGGGCGGCGGACCGTTCTATGGCACCGGCTATTACGGTGGTGGCGGCCTCGGCCTGGTGCTGCTTATCGTCATTATCCTGGTCCTGCTTGGGCGCATTTGATGCATGGCGCGCAAAAGCATGCCCTCGGGCTTGACCGAGGGTGTGCAGCGGTTTTGTGATAACGACATGCATAAAACAGGAACCTAAAGTGCATCGCATGAGGCCGGTCAAGCGCGACACGCGTTAGTGTCACGCTCGCGACAAAAACGCCTGCCGCTTGGTAATAAGCGCCGGGCGTTTTGTCGTGAAAAGACAAGATTTCCAAGATCCTTGGCAAACCAGGATCCCAGGCTAAAAAGGGCGACCCGGTGCCGAACCTTTTGGCACCGAGGACACCACCATAGCAGCAGCTTAGTGTTGGCGATCGGCGGCCAGCGCCTCTTTCAGATCGGCGCTGAGCACACCCTCGTTGAACAGCGACATGATACGGGCGGCCAACCGCTCGCGGACAGGACTGTCGTCCGCAACACCCAACTCGCGGCAGCAGTCGTCGAGCGCTTTTTTTAGCACGCTCAGTTCGGCTGGAGTTGCTGCACCTTGCATCGACATGCCATCCTCCCTTGAAAAAGGGCGAAAGCGCGAAGGGTCTTTCAAGCGTCCACTCGCCATGTCTGTGTGGACGACTCCAATTCAATTAGCGCCGCTCTCGTCCAAACTCAATGTACGGAAATTACCAAACAGACAGGTTGGGAACGACTGCCTTGCACCTGCATTGTTGCTGCGATCCAACCCACCCCTCATTTGGATCATTGGGCGTAGCCCACGACGCCCGAATGGAGCCCGTTGCATCCCTCGCGACGGGCTCTTTCGCGTCCGGCGACCTCAATTGTCGTTTTCGTACCAAACCGTCTTTGGTACGTTTCCAACTCTAACTTTCAGTCGGATGTTTTCGTAGGCAAGCGGCAGGAGAAACTGCCGTGCATCGATTCATTTTTTTATTTAGTAGGCTCCATACCTTTCAGTGCTTATATAAGCGCTATCGTCCGCAGGTTATACCGGGCGCGGACGGCTGGGAGATAAAAAAGCTCTTGCCCTGTTTTGGGCCCAGCTATGTCTGATCCAGCAACTTCCAATAGAAATCCATACAAAAACAAGCTGTTGCGCCGGATGAGCGCCGGCGATTTCGCATCTCTCGAGCCGCACATCGAGCGCTGTTCGCTGGAGTTACGGCAATCGCTCGAAGTGTCCGGATCGCCGATCGAAGCCATCTATTTCTTCGAGGACGGCATCGGTTCGGTGGTTGCTAAAATGCCGAACGGCAGCGATGCGGAAGTTGGCCTTATTGGCTTGGAAGGTATGACCGGTTCGGCCCTGGTGATGGACGACGACCGTGCGGTCCATGATTGCTATGTGCAGCTGGCGGGAGAAGCCGCCAGGATCGAGGCCGAGCCGTTCAAGGCGGCGCTGACGCAAAGCCCGACGCTGCGGCTGTTCTTGCTGCGCTACGTGCAATATCTGCATGTCCAGACTGGCTATACCGCGCTGGTGAACGCGCGATCGAAACTTGAAGACCGGCTGGCGCGCTGGCTGCTCATGTGTGACGATCGGGTGGACGGCGGCCGGCTGACGATCACTCACGAATTCCTGTCGATCATGCTTGGCGTAAGGCGCCCGGGTGTCACGGTCGCGCTGCAGCTGCTTGAGGGGCGAGGGCTCATCCGGTCCCGCCGCGGCGAAATTATCATCCGCGACCGCGATGGTCTCGTCGCACTGGCAGATGGCGGCTACGGCTTGGCCGAGGCCGAATACATCCGCCTGTTCGAGCATATCGGCGAGCGCTGACGGCGCTTTCCTCGCCGATTGCTGCCGTAAGTCGAGGCCCTTGCGACACCGCACGCGGGTCGGAAAAATTTTCAAAGCTCCCGTAGCGTCAGGGAACTTGTTTCCCGTCGAAGGGTTATCGGACACCTCCACTTTGCGAGGCGGCACCAACCATTCGGGAGAGGATCATGGCGACCACGAAAAAGGCCGCGAAGGCGGCAAGCAAGGGCCTTGAGGATCTGTTCCTCGACGGGCTCAAAGACCTCTACTACGCCGAGAAGAAGATACTGAAAGCGCTGCCCAAAATGGCCAAGGGCGCGGAGTCGGAAGAAGTGACCGCCGCTTTCGAGAAACACCGCATGGAAACCGAAGGACATGTCGACCGCCTCGAGGAGGTGTTCGAGAAATTCGGCAAGCCGGCCCGCGGCAAAACCTGTCCGGCAATTGACGGCATCATAGAAGAGGGCTCGGAAATGCTCGAGGAGTATAATGGTGCTCCCGCGCTCGACGCCGGGCTTGTCGGTGCGGCGCAAGCTGTCGAACATTACGAGATCGCTCGCTACGGCACTTTGATCGCGTGGGCGGAAGAACTTGGCAAGAGCGACGTTGTCGAGCTGCTCAGGGCAACTCTCAAGGAAGAGGTCGCGACCGACGAAGCGCTTTCCAAGCTCGGCGAAAGCGGTGTCAACGAACGCGCAATGCAAGAAGCCGCTTGATTTCAAAACCGCAACCGAGCCTCGGAAATGTTGCCAAGGCTCGGTTGGCCGCGGCGAACCGGTGAATTCTGCATTGGTCCGTCATGAACGGTAGAGCGGGCGGCTAGAGCCTTGAAGCGGTGCCTCGGAGCCGACTTACTCGATCTGCTCGAACGTGCATTGCCGGGGCTCCTTGTCCGGCCGCCAGCGCAACAGCTTGGTTCCGTGCCGGAATCGGTCGCCGGTCACATGGTCGAACCGAACCTCGACCACCAGTTCAGGCTTTATCGGTTCCCATTGTCCGCTCCGCTCCGTGCTCCAGCGGCTTGGTCCGCCCGGCGCCTTGCCGGTGAAACCCGGTTTGGCCCGCAGTTTTTCCAGCCGTCTGGTCAATGCTGCCCTGTCGTCCTTGCCGATGGTCGAGGTGAACCCGACATGGTCCAGCCTGCCTTCGTTATTGTAGAGGCCAAGCAGCAGGGATCCGACTTCGTTGCTGCCGGCGAGATAGCGAAAGCCGCCGACCACGCAATCCGCAGTGCGCAGTCGCTTTACCTTGACCATGGCGCGCTCGCCGGGCCGGTATGGCCCGGCGATCAGTTTTGCAACAACACCGTCGGTGGAGCCGTGGCCGGCGCCCTGCAGCCAGCGCTCGGCGGTGGCGGCGTCGTGCGTATATTTGGACAGGTGCAGTTCGGGCCGTGCCGCCGTCGCGACAAAGGCCTCAATCGCCTGCCTCCTGGTGGTGAGAGGCTCTTCGATGATGATGCTGCCGCCGGGTTCGGCCAGCATATCGAACAGGACCAGCATGGCAGGCGTCTCGAGGCTCAACTTGCGGATCCTGCTTTCGGCGGGGTGAAGGCGCATTTGCAGGGCCTCGAACGAGGACGATCCGTCGACCTCGATGACGATCTCGCCGTCGGCAACAAACCGTCGCGAGCTCACATCGCGCAGCACCGCGACCAGTTCGGGAAAATAGCGGCCAAGCGGCTTGCCCGATTTTGCTCGCAGGTCGACGGCATCGTCGCCCTTGAACGCGAGGCAGCGAAACCCGTCCCATTTCGGCTCGTATTGCCAAAGCCCGTCGCCGCCAGGAATTGCATCGGCGGCTTTGGCTTCCATCGGACGAAGGTCGAGCGGCAACGGAAATGTGGTCATGGCTGGTCCGCGCCGCCGCTACGGCATTCGCTACCGCCGTCGGCCATTCCTCTGTGCCCCGCTTTGCCGCCTCGGCGCCTTGCGGCTGGCTTGGTCGGCGGAAGGCGACAGCGGATCGACCTCGCCGGATCCACCGATCTCCTTGGTGATGCGATAGGCCAGATAAGCGACGGCTCCAGCAAGCAGCAAGCGGACCATGACTGCAAATCCTTCGTTGGCGTGAACCACCAACCCGCAGGCCGAAGGTTTTGTTCCGCCGCTGCCCATCGCCGGGTGAATCGTCGGCGGCGCAACCAAAATCCAGGCGCATCGTTTGTTGCCTATCGACGAAAAGAATTTGCGATGAAGACGCTCTTGCCCTTGTTCGCTTTGACCATGGCGCTATTCCTGGCCAGCAGCGCCTGGCCCGACGGGTGACCGCGATGCTCCTCGTTGTTCCGGTTTGGCAGGACATCGCGGCACGACTGCTTCTGACCGCGCTCGCCGGCCTGTTGATAGGCCTCAACCGGGAAGCGCGCGGGCACGCGGCGGGGCTACGCACCACCGTGCTGGTCGGGTTGGCGGCCGCCATCGCAATGGTCCAGGCCAGCATTCTGCTTGGAACCGTTGGCAAGCACCCGGATTCGTTTGCATCGATGGACGTCTTGCGCTTTCCGCTGGGCGTGCTGACCGGCGTCGGCTTTATCGGCGGTGGCGCCATTCTTCGCCGTGGGAGTCTCGTCAGCGGCGTCACCACGGCGGCCACCTTGTGGGTGATGACGGCGATCGGATTGGCTTTCGGTGGTGGCCAATACGGCTTGGGCGCGGCCGGCACCGCACTGACGCTGGCCACCTTGCTCGTCCTGAAATGGGTGGATCTTCGAATTTCGCGCGAACACCACGCCCAGTTGGCGGTGACCTGGAAGGCCCCAGCCCGACAGGAACTCGATACGATGATCGGGCCGCTTGGCTACCGGTCACGCCTCGTCGCGATAGAGAGGCGCCCGGATATCAAAGACCCTGTTTTCTCGTTCGAGATCAGTTGGAGACGGCCGGACACTGGCGCACCGCCAATAGATCTGCTGGAATCGGTGGGCGAGCATTGCGAGATCCAGAAGTTTGATCTCCTCAGCGAACCTGCCCGCTAGCTGGCGGCTTGCAACGATCGCGGCCTGAATCAGGCCATAGCTTCTCCACACTTCTTTCGATACCTATCTGTCGAGGCAGGACTCAAGGAGCAAGCAAAAGACCGTGGCACAGCGATCGGGAAGTGCTGATCTCCCACTTCACGGCGGGCGCGTACCGAAATGGCTTGGCGACCGCATGACGCGGCTTGGCGCGGTCATGTGCGAGGCGATCATCCACCATTACGGCCGCGATGAATTGCTGCGCCGGCTGGCGCATCCGTTCTGGTTCCAGTCTTTTGGCGCCGTGATGGGGATGGACTGGCATTCCTCCGGCATCACCACCAGCGTCGTCGGAGCGTTGAAGCGCGGTCTGTCGCCGCTTTCCGGCGAACTCGGCATCCACGTTTGCGGCGGCCGCGGCGCGCATTCGCGCAAGACCCCGCATGAGCTCGCCCTGATCGGCGAGCGTGTCGGTCTCGACGGGCAAGGCCTCGCGACTGCCAGCCGGCTTGTCGCCAAGGTGGACAGCGCCGCGGTCCAGGACGGTTTCGATCTCTATCTGCACGGCTTTATCGTCACCGACGACGGCAAGTGGGTGGTGGTGCAGCAAGGCATGAACGGCGACAGCAAGGTGGCGCGCCGCTATCACTGGCTGTCCGAGGGCCTGAAGAGCTTTGTCGACCAGCCGCATGCTGCCATCGAGGGCGCCAATCAGGGCGAGATCGTCAACCTGACCGACCGCCGCGCCGAAGCGTCGCGCCAGGGACAACTGGACCTTCTGCACGACCTTGGACCGGATCGCATCGTGAGGGAACTTGCCGCTTTGGAGCGGGGTTCGGCGCCAGCGCCGGACCCGGCACAAAAGCTGCTGCCGCATCTGGTCATGCCGGCGCACCACGATGTGCGCGAAAGTGATGTCGTCATGCGCCGCCTGCACGGCAATATCGCCGCGGCGGCTGAGCGCGGTCCGACGGATTTCGCCGAGCTTCTCCTCGTGCCCAATGTCGGCGCGCGCACGGTGCGGGCGCTGGCGTTGGTCGCCGAAGTCGTGCATGGCGCGCCGTGCCGTTTTTCCGATCCAGGACGCTTCTCGCTAGCGCATGGCGGCAAGGACAGGCACCCGTTCCCTGTGCCGCTGAAGGTCTATGACGAGACGATCGGCGTGCTGAAGTCGGCTGTCCAGAAGGCCAGGCTGGGCCGTGACGAAGAGATCGGCGCCTTGCGGCGGCTGGACGACCAGTCGCGGCAGGTCGAGCGCTATGTCACCGGCCCAAGCCTGAAGGAAATCGTCGCCGGGGAGTTCGAGCAATCGCATCTGCTCGGCGGCCGCAGCGTCTTCGGTTGGGAGGGTGTACCCGAAACGGCCGCAGTCAAATCAACGAAGTGATCGGCTCGGATCAAGGCTCCAGGTCGATCAGGGCGACGCCGAGTTCGGGACGATGCCTGCGGCGCAGATGGCCAGGCGTCTCCACCAATGTGACCTCGAGCGTCGGCCGCACGATTCCGTCCAGCAGATGACCGCCCCTCGTGGTGCCGTCACTCAATCCAAGGACTGCGTGGACGTGCAGGCTGGGCCTGCCGTCGTCGCCGATGGCAACATCGCCGATCGCGCTCAGCACTTCGCACTGTTCCTGGATGGGGATTTTCCGGTAGGTCCTTTCTCCAGGGTCGAACCAGCCGACGGTTGCCCTTTCGAAAGCGCCGAGCGCAGTCAGCGACGCGCCGCCGACGCCACGCTCGACCGCAAACGACGTCAGCTGCGCAAACGCCTCTTCGCCGGGATCAAGCACAACCACAAACGTTCTCTGCCCGGCGCTTTCGGCAACAAGTTGTGATTTCATGATTTCGCTCCAGCCGTCAGGAATTCAAACCCACCACACCAGCAATGCCAGAAAGACGAGACCCACCAGGCCGGCGATGAAAATGATCCGGCGCGCCCGCGTCCGCAGGATGATCTCGCCCTGCCGCGCCTGCTCCGCCGAAAAGACAGACCATTCTTGTCCGGGTCGCTGCTCATCCATCGTCTCTTTCCGGGGCGATTATTCGGCATGGATTGGATCTGGCGCCCGATAGAACACAATTTCGTTTGGCGGATGAGGTTCCACGGCTGGGCGCCGTTTGCATCTATTCCTTTGGCGCGGTGGCGGGCGCGGTATAGCGGCGGCGCACTGCGTCCAGGATGTGGTTGCGGCTCTCCTGCGCCGAAAGTGTGCCGTCTTTCTCCGCCTCCGCGGTCTCGCGCGCCAGTTCCTTGTCCCTGATCTGGTGGCGAAACCACTCGGAATAGTCGCCGGCGCGCAGATGATGTTCCCAGGTCCTGTCATCGATGCCCTCGGCGATCTGGGCGAAAATCATCAGATTATGGGCGCGGAGGTTCATTGCATTGTCGGGGCCGCGGAAATAGAAGCTGCCCTTCTCGTCGAGCTGGCCCTCGGCATATTTGCGGCTGTGGCGCTTGAGCGACTGCCGCGGCTCGATTGGCTCGACAATGGCAGGTTTCTTGTGCGCCTGCGGCCGCCAGAACAGCACTCGCTGGTCTTTTGGAGAGCTCCGATCCTTGTCCTTTGGCGGTTCGGTGCCGGTCTCGCGGCAGAACGTCTTGATGACCTTTTTTGCCTTGGGGCCGAGTGCGATGACGGCGGTGACCAGCCGCAATGCATCGGTTGAGATCGCGTCCGGATGAACCGTGATCAGGATCGTGCCGGGCAATTCCATCGCCAGCACCATTGGGGTATCGTCGCGCCGCTTCGGCAGGAGGTGATGCGCCTCGTCGATGATCAGCCAGTGCGGTCGTGCCGTACGGAAACGAAGACTGCCAAGGCCCGGCAGCAGGTCGGCAAAGAAGTCTGGCCGCTCATTGACGCGCAGCGCCAGGCCATTGACGACAAGATTGTTGTCGGGCTTCTCCAGGAGATCGAGCAATTGCGTTTTCGTCGGCGCGTTCGAGCCGTCGCCCAGCCGGACCGCGCCTTCGAGGCCATCGTAGTCGCCTTCCGGATCGAAGATGCAGAACTGAAACTTTCTCTCGACGAAGCGCTCCGTCAGTGCGGTCGCCAGGGTCGATTTGCCGATGCCGGAGCTCCCGGCGATCAGCACCGTATCGGTTGGCGACAGATACACCTCCTTGCCGTCCTCCGAGCCAAGCACAATGCCGTCGCGGCTCGGCACAAGCTCGCGATCGCGCTCCACCACCTTGGCGATCAGTTCCTCGACGCCTTTTCCGCGCGCGCCGCGTGTCACGAGATCCGCCGTTTCCTTGACTGCCGGCAGTGCGTTGTCGACGGCGACGCTGAAGCCGCAGGCGCGCAGGAAGGCGTGGTCGTTTTCGGCGTCGCCGACACCGACGACGTTGTGCGGCGACAATCTGAGGTCCTGAAGCGCGGCTGTCAGGCCGGTCGCCTTGTTGATGCCGCTGGGCAGGATCATCACCGCGCCCTTGTTGAAGATGATTTCCAGCTCCAGCCCCAATTTCTTGATCACCTCGAGCGCGGTAGCCTGATGCGGTTCCCAGGTTGCGACGATCGAGCGTCCGACCGAAAGCGGTTTGACACCGCGTTTCCTGAGTTTGGTGATGAGCTCGGGGGCGGGCGGCGGAGATATCGTCCGCTCCTCCTCGCTGGCCGGCGTGTAGATCAACGCGCCGTTTTCGGCGACGACCTTGTCGAAGATCGCGACTTCGGGAAAGACGCGTTTGAGGTCGGGCAGCTCGCGCCCGGTGACGAGAATGAGTTTGCGGCCGCTCTTCTTGAAGCGTTCAAGCGCCGCAAGCGTCTTCTCGGCAACGATCCCCTCATGCGCCAGCGTGCCGTCATAGTCAGTGGCCAGGGCAATGAAATACATGCCGTCAGTAGCCGCCCACGATCGGCAATATCTCGCCGGTGATATAGCTCGAGCAGTGCGGCGAGGCGAGGAACACGTAGGCCGGCGCGATCTCCTCCGGCTGGGCGGGCCGTTTCATCGGCGTATCGGCGCCAAATTTCGAAACATCGCCGGCTTCCTTGTCCGAGGGGTTGAGCGGCGTCCAAACCGGCCCCGGCGCCACGGCGTTGACCCTTATGCCCTTGTCGACAAGGTTGCCCGAGAGCGCGCGGGTGAAGGCATGAATGCCGCCCTTGGTCATGGAGTAGTCGACCAGTTGCTTCGAGCCCTCGATGCCGGTCACTGAACCGGTATTGATGATTGCCGAACCGGGCTTCATGTGCGGTACCGCTTCCTGCGCCATGTGGAAATAGCCGTAGAGGTTGGTCTTCAGCGTCGTGTCGAAATGCTCCTCGGTCAGCTCGCTGAAATCGCTGGAGTGGATCTGGAAAGCGGCGTTGTTGACCAGCACGTCGATGCGCCCAAACTCCTGCACGATCTCAGCCACCGCGTTGTGGCAGTGGTCGCGTTCGCTGACATCGGCCTTGATCAGGATGCAGCGCCGGCCTTCGGCTTCGACGGCCCTTTTGGTCTCTTCGGCGTCCTTGTCCTCCGAGAGATAGACGATCGCCACATCGGCGCCTTCACGCGCATAGAGCACGGCCACCGCACGGCCGATGCCTGAATCGCCGCCGGTAATGACGGCCACTTTGCCGTCGAGCTTTTTCGATCCGACATAAAATGGCGCATCATAAAGCGGCGCCGGCTCGATCGCCCATTCATGCCCCGGCTTCGGCTGGTGCTGCTCGGGGAAGGGCGGCTCGGGATATTTGCGGGCGCCGGCCTGCATGGCGCCTTTTTGCTTGCCATTGGATTTGGACTTGTCCTTCTCGTCGATACGGCGCTGGATATGCCGCTGCTTGGCGGCCTCGCCGGCGATTTCCGATTTCATCTGCATGGTCATCTCCCTGGCTTGAAACCCAACAACGCATGTCCGGCGAAAAGGTTTATGCCATGGCGTCATTCCTTCAGTCCGGAGCGGATCGTGCGAAGTCTGAGCCACGGCAACCCGCTGCAGTACGAACCCGCTGAAAATGCCCAGGAGATTGCGGCGTCCTCAGCGACGCATTTGTTCGGCCCGCCCTGAATCACAGATTGTTCTGCAGTGTCGCCCGACCGCTGGCTCCAGCCGTCCTATTCATGTCGCTGCCCTTGCCATTGAGTTGCCTGGCCTCGTCCTCGGCTGCGTCTTCGAGCTTGGCGACGAGCAGATCCTTTAGGTCGCCAACCTCTTCCTCGATGTCTTCGATGGGTACCCCGGCGTTGGCCGCCTCTTGCTTGCATTCCCTGGCGAGTATTTCCGCCTCCTTTTCAAGCCTGATCGGAGGCGGCGGCACATGAACGTTTTCGTGAATCCAGTCCTGCAAGAATTCTATCGCATTAGCACTCATGGTGCTCACCTGTAGCGGCAAACTGTAGTGTCATTAACGTACGTGCTGCAAAATGGATGCTTGGCAACGCCGAATTTCAAAAAGCGATACTTAACGATAGCGTGATCGCCAAAGAGCTAGAGCTTTGCAGTCAAGGGAAATCATTTGGCGTCGCAGAATGCCGCTAACCAGACATTTGGGGCGGGGTGTAATTTGCAGGCATCCCGCCCTAAGACGCGTTGCGCCGTCGCGCCGGTGTTGCGCGGTTCGGGTCGCCTGACGGCCGAACATCGTCACCTGCGGCAGATCGTGTCGGACGCTCAGCGACACTGTCGGCGCGCATTTTGCGTTTGTGCGCCATCCAGAATGGCAAGAGCTCGGCAAGAAAACTGTATATCGTGGTCTTCATCGGCATGCTCCGGACAACGGTTACAACTCGTCATCCCGGAGTTCCGTTCCAGCAAAGAGTTGCGTTCCGACAAATCCGTCGCTTCTACAATTGCGATTCGATCGGCAGGCACCCAACCAGCGCTGCAACGATGCGCCGATAGAGACTGGCCTCCGGTTCACGCGAATATTGCCGCATCTCGCCATCCGCCAAGCCGAGCCACCGCAAGGCGCCTTTGTCCAGGACCAGCTGGTAGCTCGTCTGCGGTGACTTTTCGTGCTCGAACAGCCGGCGCAACTCCCTCACCAGATTGGTATCGTGGAAAAGCACCCCCATTTCCGCATTCAACGACACCGAACGCGGATCGAAATTGAAGGAACCGACAAACCCCAGCGTGTCGTCGACCGTAAAGGCCTTGGTATGCAGGCTGGCTCCCTTTGAGCCGAAAACGGAGATGTTGGCCTGGCGGTCGAAGGGCTGCAATTCGAAAAGCTGGATACCTTTTTTAAGCAGCTTGCGGCGGTATTTGGCATAGGCGCCGTGCACGGCGGCGACGTCCGTCGCGGCGAGCGAGTTGGTCAGGATTGCAACCTCGGCGCCACGGTCCACCAGCTTCGACAGGATGGCCAACCCGGTGCGGCTGGGGATGAAATAGGGCGAGACAATTTCGAGGCGCTGCCTGGTCGCCGCGATAGCGGGAAGCAGCTCCTTTGTCAGCCAATTCCTGCGCCTCTTGCCGCGCACCTTTTCCGGCGGATCGGAAATGACGCGAACCCCTTTCGTCCAGCAGACGTCGCTATGCGCCGCAACGAACTCCGTGATCGTGCGCCAAGCACTGAGGCTGTTCAGAAGCTGGCCATCCGTGGTCGCATCGAGATTGTTGAGGAAATCGGCGCGCGAACCCACCGCAGCCGGGTTGAGCAGCTGAATCGGCTTTGCCGCCTCGCAATTCCAGAACGCCTCGAAGATACGCATCGTCTGCCCTACGGCAGGACCGAGAAGCAACAGGTCGAGATCGCGAAAATTCGTCTCCGCAGCGTCGAAATAGGCATCGCCGATGTTTCTTCCTCCGACAATGGCCAGGCCCTCATCGGCGATCCAGGCCTTGTTGTGCATGCGGCGGGTCATCGCAAACAGCCGGGCGACCATCTCCAGCGAGCGAAAGATGCTGCCGTTCCTCATGCCGCTGGGGTTGAACAGCCTCAGCTCGATGTTCTTGTAGCTGTTGAGCGCCAGGTAAGCGGCGTCGCTGTTGCGCGGATTGATATCGTCCAGCAGCATGCGGACGCGGACACCGCGCTCCGCCGCCTTGACGACCTCCTGCATCAGCAGCCGGCCGCTATGGTCGTCGTGCCAGAGATAGTACATCAGGTCGAGGCTGCTTGTGGCACTGCGCGCAGCAAGGATTCGCGCGGCAAACGCGTCATAATTGTCGGCGATCAGCAGCAACCCGCTATTGCCGGCCGCGATCTTGTCCCGGGCAAACCGCGAAATGGCTGTATCCATCAAGTGCACCGGCAAACATCAGCGAAGCAAACGATCTGAAATCTGACTAACAACCCTTCAGGTTTATTCTGGTTGCAGTCGCGGCTGCCGTATCGCGTCCAGGTTCAGTCGGGCCTTGATCGGCAGATGATCGGAAGCGCGCTGCGCCAGCGGCGTCTTGTGCACCTCGATGCTGGAAATCAGGTGGGGCGGCCTGGCCAGGATGCGGTCGAGCGCAAACAGTGGAAAGCGCGACGGAAAGCTCGGCAGAACCGCATCGATCGGACCGAAATGCGGCAGCAAGGCCAGCAGCGAAGACCTGTTGCGGACGCGCCATTCGTTGAGGTCGCCAAGCAGGATTGTCGGCCGCAGAACCGGGTGCGTGGCTTCGACCAGCGCGTTGGCCTGCTGCGAGCGCGACCGCCGCAGCAGGCCAAAATGTGCGGCTATGATCCTGAGCGAGACGCCCTTCAGCTCCAGATCCGCGATGACCGCACCGCGCGGCTCAAGGCCGGGCAGCCGGATCTGGTTCACGCTTTCGACCACGCCGCGGCGCGCCAGGATCAGATTTCCGTGCCAGCCATGGCTGCGGCGGTTTTCCGGGACATGTGTGGGGACGAGGTCGCTGTCCCGCTCGAGCGCTGCGAGATCGAGCAAACCCTGCCTGCTTCCGGTTCTTTCGTCGGCCTCCTGCAAGGCAATGATATCGGCGTCGAGTTCCTTGACCACGGCCGCGACCCGCTCCGGATCGAACCTGCCGTCGGTGCCGACGCATTTATGCACATTGTAGGATGCAACCGTGGTGCACGAAATTTCATTGCCGGGCGCCGTAAACCGCGGCACTTCCCTTCGCAGCGCAGCGCCAAGCGACCTTGGAAGGGTAGGCGATCGATCCAGCATGTGATCCATTTGCTGTTGAGTCGGCGAGTGGCGGCCATTGCGATTATGGCGCGTGCGGAGGTCTGAAACAACGACGACCTTGTAAAACCGTTCCACCGCCGGCGTCGGCGCGCCCGAGTCTGGAACCCTGACGGGCAACAACACGTTTCGGGAGGGCAGCGCAGTCTACGGAGAAGTCGAATGCAGCCCTTAGCCGCAAATTCCGCCCCCCGCTCAGGCCCGCTCAGGATTGTCCCGTTCGATGGAACCGTAACCGTTCGGTTCTCCGACGCCATTATTGCGTCGAGCGCGCGGGCAAAGCTGCTCTACGAAGACGGTCATGATCCTGTCTTCTACATACCCTTCGAGGACATCTATTTCGACCTTCTGGAGAAGACAAACACAACGAGCCACAGCCCGCTGAAGGGCACGGCAAGTTATTGGCGTGTTCATGCGGTCGGCTCGTCGGCAGAAGACTTCATGTGGGCCTACGAGACGCCCGACACCGCGGCACTGGCGATCGCCCGCCACGGTGCGTTTGATCCCGGCCGGGCGCGGATTGAGGCCGATCCCGCGGAGGACAAGCGGCATACGCCGCACGTCACCGAATAGACCCACATCGGCGACAGCCGTCAGCTTTCCGTCAGCTCGCGAACTCTTCTCTGAGAATGCGCAAGCCGGCTTCGTATTTCGCTGTCGAGGCACCGATCTGCCGTGCCTGCCATAGATTGTCGGCGAGATCGGCGCGCTTGACCGGCAACGCCAGCGGGTTGGCCGCAGCCCTGCGAACGAACACAGCATCGTCCTCGTTCGGCCGCCGTGTCAGTGCGTCGACGGCCGATACGATGGACGGCCCGAACCCGGCCGCCTCAAGCCGGTCGCGATTCCAACCGTCGCCTTTTTCGATGACGTCGTGAAGATAGGCGATGGCTTTCTGGTCGAGCGTTTCGACGGCATCGACGACCCGGCGGCAATGTTCGATATAAGGCCGCCCTGTCTTGTCCGTCTGCCCGGCATGAGCCTGTTCGGCGATTTTCGCTGCGCGATAAAGCACGCTCATTGGGTCGATCCCGTAACGAACAGCGCATGTCCTGGCGCACCAACGCGCCATTGTCAGTGCGAGTTCCTACGCGCCGCGGGATCCTGCTGCCTCGCTTGCGAGCTGAATGCCGCGGTGGCGGGCGCGATAATCAGGAGACGCGTTCAAAACTGTCGAGGCTGGTTCCAAAGGCACGCCAGGCGGGGAGTTTCCTGGCTCGGGCCGGGGCACCTTCCTTTTCCGCCGACAAAGCGGCATCCGCAACGGTGTGCCATAGCATCTCCAGCTTGCCCTCCCTGAGGATGCCGGTATAGCTCACCGCTGCGGCTCCGACACGCCCTTCGGCCGCGCAGGTGAATCCGATGACATCTCCATGGCAGGCTCCGAACAGCGGCACCGTCGTGCCGAAGAAGGCGCTGTCCTCCAGCGCCGTCCTGAAGGTTCCGCTGATCCGTCCGCCCTCTTCGCTGGTCAGTTCGACGACCGACCCGTACTGGTTCCGCCAGGTGCCCAGCCAACTCATCGCTGCTCCTCCTGATTGCTGCCATAGCGATTGCGTTGCCACACGGCCTCCAAGCCGCGGCCGAGATAGCGGCTTTCAATCAGCCGCAATGCCAGCCATCGACATCTGAACGAAGCGCAGCGGCGCTTCCAGCGTCCAGGTGATGCCGTGCCTCTCAAATTCCAGGCGGCCGGTGCCGCTGAGCGCCTGCGGGGTGACGCGTTTGAGCACGACCGTTCCGAAACCGCGTCGCGTGTTTTCATCGACCGATGGTCCGTCCAGTTCCCGCCAGACAAGGCGGAAGCCGTCGCTGCCGTCGGCGGCTGGCGTCACGGTCCATTCGACCTCGACCCGCCCGTCGAGGCGCGACAGCGCTCCGTGCTTTACCGAATTGGTGGCCAGCTCATGAAAGGCAATGCCGAGATATTGCACCGCATTCGGCTGCAGCATGATCATCGGCCCGCTCATCGACAGCCTGGCCTGTGTCGCGAAGGCCTTGGTCTGGGCATGGATTAGTTCGCCGATAGTCGCGCCACGCCATTCGGCATCGACCAGCAGATCGTGTGATTCCGAAAGTGCCATGATGCGTTCCCGGACCTGGGAAAGGAAAGCCTCTGGCGTACCCGCCAGCTTGCTGGTCTCGCGGATCATCGAGACGATCACCGAATACTGGTTTTTAACGCGATGGTTGACTTCGCGCATGAGTGTGCGGATACGCCGTTCGCTGTCCTTGTGCGGGCTGATGTCGCGCGCGATCTTGGAAGCGCCGACGATACGCCCAGTGCCGTCGCGTATCGGCGAGATGGTGAGCGAAACCGGAACCAGGGTGCCGTCCTTGCGCTGCCGAATAGTCTCATATGAAGGAATCCGTTCGCCGGCGCGAATGCGGCTGATGATCATGGTCTCCTCATCCAGGTGGTCGGGCGGGATGAGCATCGTCACCGGGCGACCGATCGCCTCCGCGGGCGTGTAGCCGAACAGGCGTTGTGCCGCGTCGTTCCAGCTGGTGATAATGCCGTTCAGGTCTTTCGACACGATCGCGTCCATCGAAGATTCGACGATGGCAGCGAGCCTTATGCTGGCGTCGTCAGCCAGCGCCTGGGTGCGCAGGTCGAGCAGGGTGTTAATGGCGCCGACGACCTCGCCGTTCGCATCGCGAAGCAGGACCGGATGCGCGCTGAACGGGATGAACTGGCCGTCCGGCCGCTCGGCGATCGCCCGGCCCCCAAGAACGTCCCGCTCCTCCAGCAAGGCAACGGCCATCGGACATTCGTCGTGCGCCATCGGCCGTCCGTCGAGGTGACGAAGCTTCCATGATCCGCACCAGCGGTCCTGGCCGATAACCGGACGATATCCCCAGAGATCGGCAGCGGCTTCATTGAAGAACGAGATGTAGCCTTGTCTGTCGGTGGTGTAGACAGCCACAGGCAACGCCTGCATCAGATCGGCGGAGGAAACTTGCGGGATTCCGCCAGTCTTTAGTTCAACGACGTCCACCAGTCCCCCGCTCCGCTTGGCTTGCCGACGGATTGCTACCTCATCTAAATGCGCGCGAGCGTTTTCGGTTCCGTTCGATCCGCTTTCGGACATTCAGGCTGATCTGCGTTTCGCGGCCGTTCCCGGACCTTTGTTAGGAGCCTTGCCGCCTTCCTGCGCCAGGCTTCTGCGCAGAATATCGGCGAGGTTGACGACATTCGTCCTCGGCGCAGGTGCCGGCTTGGGCGGTTTCTTGCCCTTGCGCTTGGCTTCGATCATCGCAACCAGCGCCTGTTCATAAGTGTCTTCGAACTTCGACGGGTCGAATTTGGCGGGCTTCTTGTCGATCAGCAATTGCGCGATTTCCAGCATCTCGGGATCGACCTTGCGAGCCTTCAGTCCTTCGAACACCGCGTCGGTTGCGACCACTTCATTGTGGTTGCGTAATTCCGTCATCACCATGCCCTTGCCCAGCGGCTGGATCAGCACCTCTCGGCCTCGCTGGTACAGCACGACGCAGGAGCGGGCTGCCACTTTCTTCCTGGCCATGGCGTCCCGGATCACCGCGAAGGCCTCCGTGGAGGGCGCGTCGGCCGGGACCAGATAATAGGGCTTTTCGAGGTAGCGTGCGTCGATTTCGGCGGTGGGCACAAACTCGCCGATCTCGAGCGTGTGCTGCGATACCATCTTTAGTTTCTTGATTTCGTCCGGCTCTATGCGGATGAATTCGCCCTTCTCGACTTCATAGCCCTTTACCTGGTCGGCAGCCTCCACCGTATCGCCGGTCTCCTCGTCGATATAAGCGCTCTTGACCGGGAGACCGTCCTTGCGGTTCAGGATCCTGAAATGCACTTTCTCGGCCTCGCTGACGGCGCCGATGATCTTGACGCCACAGGAAACCGATCCGACTTTCATAAAGCCCTTCCAGGCAGCTCGCGGCGTCGCCATGTCAATCACTCATTTGCCGAACGGACGGAACGGCTGCGAGCCGAAATCGTTCCGCCGTGGCAGGCTGGTCCATACGCCGGCCCGGACGAGAACATTCGGTTCATTTTCGTCAGGGGAATAGCGGAATGGCCAAACGCAGCGCAGGGTTGCTCATTTATCGCCAAAACCGAGGTTCACTTCAGGTGCTGCTGGTGCATCCCGGCGGCCCATTCTGGGCGAAGAAGGACGACGGCGCATGGTCGATCCCGAAGGGCCTGGTCGACGGGAACGAAGACGAACTGGCGGCGGCAAAACGCGAAGCCGAAGAGGAGCTCGGGGTCGCCATCGATGGAGTTTTCGAACACCTTGGCAGCTATCGGCAGCCGGGCGGCAAGCTCGTCGTCGCATGGTGCGTCGAAGCGGACTTCGACAGCGACGCCATAAGCAGCAACACCTTCGTCATGGAATGGCCGCCAAGGTCCGGCTCGATGAAGGAATTTGCCGAAGTCGACAGAGCGGGCTGGTTCTCCCTGCCTGAAGCCAACCTCAAGATCCTGAAAGGCCAGCGCGCCATGCTGGCGGATTTGGCCGGTCGGCATGGCGACCGATGAAATCGTATCGGCTCAGTACTTCAGGGCGGCGCCTGGCTTGCCTTACGGCGCTATCCCAAGCGAATTTTGAGCGCGCAGCGTGCGTAATGTGATCGAATAGCGGTGCTCGGCGACCGGCGGAATGCTGTGCTCCCATTCGTTGCGCGCAGCACCCGTCATCAAATAGGCTGATCTTGGCTCGACGGTGACCGTCTTGCGATCCCATCGCGTGCCGTTTTTCCGGCGCAGGCGGAAGCTGCAGGCGGCCAGCAGCGAAACGCCGGCGACCACTTCGAAATGAGGCTTGTCGCGGTGCCAGCCGATACCGGCGCCCGGCCGGTACTCGTTGATCAGCACCTGCACGAAGGTTTCGGCCGGCAGGCGGGCAAAGGCTGCAACTTTGTCCCTGAGCGGCAGCAGAAAGCCGGGTATCGGCGGTGCTTCGACGACTTCGCGCCGGTCGTAGTCGTAACGCAGCCCGAAGCCGACCACCCGCCGGTTTGCCAGATGGCCGTGAAAGTCGAAGGGCTGAAAAGGCAGGCCGTCGAGCTGGCTTGCCAACGCTGCTTCCTCCTCCGGCGTGATCAGTTCGGGCCGGTAGCGGAATCCTTCCGGCAGGTCGTCGGTGGCGGCAAAGAGATCGCCCTGACGGGCTGCAGCCGATGTCTTGAGTGGTGGCATCAACTGTACTTGGTGAAGCCGGCCCGTAGCGGCAAGGCTGCTTCGGCAGCAAGGAACCTCGCTCTCCGTGCAGGGTTATTCACACGATGGCGTGGATTGGAGCACTGCCGAGCATTGGAGCTGTCGAGATGCCTTCAACTGCGATCAGAAACATCGACTACCAGCCGGCGACGAGGGTACTCTCGGTGTGGTTCGTCCCGAGCGGAAACCGCTATGATTACGAGGACGTTCCGCCGCAGGTCCACGCCGCGTTCCGCAAGGCTTCGTCGAAGGGCCGGTTCTTCAACGAACATATTCGCGACCAATACAAGTATCATCTGGTCGAGCAGAGCCATTCGAACTGAGCCTTCAGACGCTTTCTCAACCATGATCTCGGCTGTCCGCCCATGGGCGGCGCAACGGCAATGAGCGGACTTCGCAGTTGGCGAATGACCTGATATTGATCATGGTCCCACCCGAAGACATCGAAAGCCTGGAATGTCCGCCGAAGCCGAAAAAACCGAGCAGATCCAGCAATTGCTCGACACCCCCGATCTGGCGGGCGTGCTGGATAGCGAACAATTCAAGAGATTTCTCGACCAGCTGCCGATCGCGATCGCAATTTCCGATCTCAGCGGCGACGAACGTGTCGTCTATGTCAATTCCGAGTTCCAGAAATTGTCAGGCGTATCCGTCGCCGAGCTCGAGCGCTGGAACTGGGCCGCACTGAGCGGAGGAGGCTTGAGCGAATACAAGGACCGGCCGCTGGCCCGGGCCATCGTCGAGGATATCGATCGCGCGGGAAGATTCAGGATACAACGTGCCGCAGCAGCGCCAGCCATCGTCGATGTCTATTCGAACCTGATCGAGGACGAGCGTGGGCGACGGTCCTTTCGACTGGTCGCCCTTGTCGACGTTACCGCGCACAAGGCAAGCGACAGCGAGGCCATCGAACAACGCATTCGGGAAAAGGACATGCTGCTGCGCGAGTTGCAGCATCGGATGAAGAACAATCTCCAGATGATCACGGCTCTCATCAGGTTGGAGGCCCGCAGTGCGGCGTCACCCGATCAGAAACGCTTCGAGCGCCTCGCCGGCCGCGTCGACGCGCTCGCAATTCTCTACCAGACGCTGTCGGTCGACGAACAGAAGGCCGAAGTGGACCTTGGCGTCTATCTCAGCCAGATCGCTTCCGCCGTGATGACGTCGCACGCCATGCAGGGCATCCGGCTGGACATGAAGGTCGATGCCTATCCCGTGTCCATCAACGTGGCGATGCCAACGGGTCTGGTGGTCAATGAGCTTTTGACGAACGCGCTGAAACACGCCTTTCTGGGTCGCGAAGGCGGGACGATCACGCTGCGCAGCATCGTCGACGGAGACGGTTTTCGCATCGTAGTCGCCGATGACGGCATCGGCCTGCCCGAAGGCGAGACCTGGCCGAAACCCGGCAAGCTCGGAGCGTTGATCGCTCAATCGCTGACTGAAAATGCCAAAGCCCGGTTCGAGGTGGATTCTGCCCCCGGCAAAGGAACGCGGGTGACCATCGTGTTCAACAGATCGGCCGCCGTCGCGACGTAGCCGGCCGAGCAAGCGCCATTCAAGGCCATCCGCATCAGCCAGGCCCGTCGATCACCTTGCGCGTGTGGCGGGCGATGACGCCTTCTTCGTCGGTCGCGATGACGCGGACTTCGACCTTGCTGTCCGCCTGGCTTATGAGCGCTTCATGGGAGTTGTTGTCGGCTTCGTCGATCGCCACGCCGAGCCAGCCAAGCCTGCCGCAAATCGCTTTGCGGGCCGCGGCAGAGTGCTCGCCGATGCCGCCGGTGAAGACCAGGCATTCCAGCCCGCCCAGCGTATTGGCGAGGGCGGCAACTTCCCTGGCGGCGCGGAAGGCGAAAAGCTCCACCGCTTCGCGCGCCCGGCGGTCGTCGCTGGCCTCCAGCGTGCGCATGTCGCCGGAAATGCCGGACACGCCGAGCAGGCCGGATTCCTCGTAGAGCATGTCTTGCAGCGCCTCTCCCGAAACGCCTCTTTCCAGCAGGAGGTACAAAAGCACGCCCGGATCGATGGCGCCGCAGCGTGTGCCCATGACCAGGCCGTCAAGCGCCGAAAAGCCCATCGTCGTATCGACGCTTCTCCCATGGCGCATGGCGCACAGGCTCGCCCCGTTGCCGAGATGGGCGACGATGGTTCTTTTCGCCGCCAGATCGGGCGATATCTGCTTGAGCCGGCCCGTGACATATTCGTAGGAAAGCCCGTGAAAGCCGTAGCGGTGGATGCCGTCTGCCTCATAGCGACGCGGCAGCGCAAAACGGCTGACCAGAGGCTCGATGGTCCGATGGAAGGCCGTGTCGAAGCATCCGACCTGCGGCAGGTCGGGCCGCAACGCGGCAAGTGCACGGATCGGCGCGAGGCTGCGCGGCTGGTGCAGCGGCGCAAGCGGCGTCAGCCTGTCGAGAGCCTCGATAACTGTCGGCGTCAGGCGGACAGGTTCGACGAACTCGCGTCCGCCATGGACGATGCGATGGCCGCCGGCGATCAGTTTCCTTCCGCCAAGTTCGTTCTCGATCCATTGCAGCATCTGGCCGATGCCCATGTCGCGTGATGCGTCAGCGGCAAGTGGCCGATCGCACTGCAGCTCGCCATCGGCGGCTTTCGCGGTCAGCCTTGGCGCATCGCCCAGATCCAGCGAGCCGCGCGAGGCAAGATCCAGCTCGGCGGATGCTGCAAGGTCGTAAAGTCCGAACTTGATGCTCGACGAGCCGGCATTCAACGCAAGGATGGATCGTCGCATCAATCGCCGGCCCTTGTCGCGCCGTCCTGCGGCCAGGACCATTTCTGGATCTCGGGCATGTCCTCGCCATGTTCGCGGACATAGGCTTTGTGCTCAGCCAATTTCCCATGCAGCGCCGCGGCAAGCTCCTTCGCCCGCTCGGCCAGCCCCGGCACACGCGCGATCGCGGCGAGCGCCAGATGATAGCGGTCGAGCTGGTTGAGCACGACCATATCGAACGGCGTCGTCGTCGTGCCTTCCTCGCGAAAGCCATGCACATGCATGTTGTCGTGGTTGGCGCGCCGGTAGGTCAGACGGTGAATGAGATAGGGGTAGCCGTGATAGGCGAAGATGACCGGCTTGGCCTTGGTGAACAGCGCGTCGAATCTGTCGTCGGCAAAGCCATGCGGATGTTCGGAATTCGACTGCAAAATCATCAGGTCGACGACATTGACGACGCGGATCTTCAGGTCCGGAACGCCCGAGCGCAGGATGTCGGCTGCGGCAAGCGTCTCCAGCGTCGGCACGTCGCCGGCGCAAGCCAGGACCACATCCGGATCTTCGCCCTTGGCAACCGTCCCGGCCCATTCCCAGATGCCCGCGCCGGCCTTGCAGTGCGCTTCCGCGTCCTCGGCGGACAGCCATTGCGGCGCCGGCTGCTTGCCGGCGACGATGACGTTGATGCGGTTGTAGGTTTTCAGGCAATGGTCGGTTATCCACAGCAGCGTGTTTGCATCCGGCGGGAAATAGAGCCTTACCGTGTCGGCCTTCTTGTTGGCGACGAAATCGGCAAAGCCCGGATCCTGATGGCTGAAGCCGTTGTGATCCTGCCGCCAGACATGCGAGGTCAGCAGGTAGTTTAGCGAGGCGATCGGCTTGCGCCAGGCAAGTTCGCCGGAGGTCTTCAGCCATTTGGCATGCTGGTTGACCATGGAATCGACGATGTGGACGAACGCCTCGTAGCACGAGAACAGGCCGTGGCGGCCGGTCAGCAGATAGCCCTCCAGCCAGCCCTGGCAAAGGTGCTCGCTGAGCACTTCCATGACGCGGCCGCCGCGGGAAAGATGAACGTCGTAAGGCTCGATCCGCTCCATCCAGACCCGGTCCGTAACCTCGAACACGTCGTCGAGGCGGTTGGAGGACGTCTCGTCGGGTCCCATCAGCCGGAAATTCCTGGCCTCGGCGTTCAAGCGGATCACGTCGCGAAGATAGCTCCCCACGGTCCGCGTTGCCTCCCCAACAGTGCCGCCCGGACGCGGTACGTCGAGCGCCAGGCCTTTCCAGTCGGGAAGCACGAGGTCTTGCTTCAGCAGGCCGCCATTGGCGTAGGGGATTGCGCCCATGCGTCTTGGCCCTGTGGGCGCCAGCGCCGCGAGCTCCGCCAGGAGATGCCCGCCTTCATCAAACAGCGTCTTCGGTTCGTAGCTGCGCATCCAGTCTTCGAGGATCTGGCGATGCGCCGCGTCGCCGCGCGCGTTCGACACCGGCACCTGGTGCGAACGCCAGAAATCCTCGACTCGTCTGCCGTCGACCTCTTTCGGCCCGGTCCAGCCCTTTGGGCTGCGCAGCACGATCATCGGCCACAGCGGCCGCTCTCCCTTCCAGCCCGCGGCTCGTGCAGGCTCCTGGATGGAGTGGATCCGGTCGAGCACGGTATCGAGCGTGCGGGCCATCTCCCGATGCATCGGGGCAGGCTCGTGGCCTTCCACGAAAAAGGTTTCGTAGCCATAGCCGAGGAACAGGCTGCGCAACGCCTCGTCTTCCATACGGCCGAGGATCGTCGGGCTGGCGATCTTGTAGCCGTTGAGATGCAGGATCGGCAGGACGGCACCGTCGGATGCCGGGTTCAGGAACTTGTTGGAATGCCAGGCCGCGGCGAGCGGGCCGGTCTCGGCTTCGCCGTCGCCGACGACGCAGGCAACCACAAGGTTCGGATTGTCGAAGGCGGCGCCGAAGGCATGGACCAGCGCATAGCCGAGCTCTCCGCCTTCGTGGATCGAGCCGGGTGTCTCCGGGGCCGCGTGGCTCGGCACTCCGCCGGGGAACGAGAACTGCCGGAACAGCTTTCGCAGGCCGTCTTCATCCCTGCCGATCTCGGGATAAATTTCGCTGTAGGTGCCCTCGAGCCAGGTGTTCGCGACCATTGCCGGGCCGCCGTGACCCGGCCCGCAGATGAACAGAACCTCGAGACCACGTTCACGGATGATCCGGTTCAGATGCACATAGATGAAATTGAGGCCGGGCGTCGTGCCCCAATGGCCGAGCAGCCGCGGCTTGATGTGCTCGGGCCGCAAAGGCTCGCGCAAGAGCGGATTGTCGAGCAGATAGATCTGGCCAACCGAAATGTAGTTCGCGGCGCGCCAGTAGCGGTCCATCAGATCCATCTGGTCAAGGCCGGTTGTTTGCGCAGTGGTGCGGGCCTCGTCGTTCATGGAAATGCCTCCGGAATACCCTCGTCCGTCGTTATCTGGAGTGGCGTCGCCTCGGAGAAAGGATTTGCCTCGAAATAAGTTTGGGCGGGCGCGGCCAGCTCCCGCTCGCCGATCCTGCAATCCGCCTCGCCCGACAAAAAGCGGGTCGGTCTTTTGAGGAACCTCGGGGCTTGCCAACGGTTAGGAAGATGCACCGCATTGCATGAATCCAAGGGGACTGCCGAGGCCCCCGGGACATCGACTGGCCAAAGTGCCGTTGAGCAGCTTGGGCGATTGTGGCGGAGGCCCGTAGGAGGAGCAAAAAATGCTCGATCTCTCCCATGCCCGCAACCAAATGGTCGACATTCACCTAAGCCGCCGTGGCATTCGCGACCGCAATGTCCTTCAGGCGATGCGCGAGGTCCCGCGCGAGGCTTTCGTCGAGCCCGGTTTTGAAGAATTTGCCTATGAAGACGGGCCGCTGCCGATCGCCGAAGGTCAGACGATATCGCAGCCCTATATCGTTGCGTTGATGATCGAAATGGCCGAGGTCGGAGCCGGTGACCATGTTCTCGAGGTCGGCACCGGCTCGGGCTATGCGGCTGCCGTAATGAGCCGGATCGTCGAACGTGTCTACACCATCGAGCGCCACGCCGCGTTGGCTGAAGCGGCAAGGCAGCGGTTTAAAAAGCTTGGCTACGACAATATTGAAGTCCGCACTGGCGACGGCACCAAGGGCTGGCCAGAGGCTGCACCCTTCGATGCTATCCTGGTTGCCGCCGCTGGACCCGGCGCACCGCTCGCGCTGCAGGAACAGCTCGACGTCGCCGGCGGGCTTATCATCCCGGTCGGCGACGAATTCGACGCGCAGCGCCTGCTCAAGGTCACCCGGACCGGCGCAGCAACTTACACCGAGGAGGATTTCGGCGGCGTGCGGTTTGTTCCGCTGATCGGCGAGCAAGGCTGGGGCGAGCCAGGCAGCGACAGCCAGATAGCGGCCGATCTTCCGCACCGGCATCAGCGCAGGAGCAGCCTGCCGCAGATGATAGCGGCCGCCGCCGAACCGCTTCCGGATTTCGACGATCCGGCCTTCGGTGCGCTGTTCGACCGGTTTGCCGACCGCCGCGTCGTCTTGCTCGGCGAAGCCAGCCACGGCACGTCGGAGTTCTACCGTGCGCGCGCGGCGATCACTCGCAGGCTGATCGAGAAGCATGGCTTCACCATCGTCGCGGTCGAGGCCGACTGGCCCGATGCCGCGGCGATCGACCGTTACGTCCGCCACCGGCCACCACGGCCGGGCGCCGATCCGCCGTTCCAGCGCTTTCCCACCTGGATGTGGCGCAACACCGACGTCGCTGCGTTCGTCGACTGGATGCGAGAGCATAACGAGCGGATCAGGATATCCTCCCGGCGGGCCGGGTTCTATGGCCTCGACATCTACAATATGGGCGGGTCGATCGCGGCGGTCCTGCAATATCTCGACCGGGTCGATCCGCAGGCGGCGAGGATCGCACGCGAACGCTACGGCTGCCTGACGCCGTGGCAGAACGACCCGGCCACCTATGGCCGTGTCGCACTCACCTCCGGCTACCAGAAATGCGAGAAGGCCGTGCTCGAGCAATGCCGGGAACTGCTTGCCAGAGAGCTCGACTATGCGCAGCAGGACGGGTTCGATTTCCTCGACGCCACCCAGAACGCCCGCCTGGTCGCCTCCGCCGAGCGCTATTACCGCACCATGTATTATGGCGGCGCGCAATCCTGGAACCTGCGCGACACCCACATGTTCGAAACGCTGGAGCACCTGCTGCAGGCCCGCGGCCCGAACGCCAAGGCGGTGGTGTGGGCGCATAATTCCCATATTGGCGATGCCCGCTATACCGAGATGGGGATCGTCAGGGACGAATTGAACATCGGCCAGCTCTGCCGCCAGCGTCTTGGCGACGAGGTTGCCTTGATTGGGCTCAGTACGCATTCCGGGATGGTGGCCGCTGCCACCGACTGGGACGGCGACATGGAAGTGAAACCGGTTCGGCCTTCCCACAACGACAGCTATGAGCGGCTTTGCCACGACAGCGGCGTCTCGCCTTTCCTGCTCGATTTCGAGCGCGACGACACGCTGCGCCAACGGCTTCTGGAGCGCCGGCTGGAACGCTTTATCGGCGTCATCTACCGGCCCGAGACCGAGCTCCACAGCCACTATGCCGACGCCTCGCTCGCCCGCCAGTTCGATGCTTTCGTCTGGTTCGATGAGACCAATGCCGTGACGCCGCTTGGGCCGGAGCATGCGGGGACAGGCCTTCCCGAGACTTATCCTTTCGGGCTGTAGCGAATCTGGAACTTGGGGAAGCGGAAAATCGAAAGGAAGGAGGTCACCAATGGCCGGAAAGAAGACTCATGAGCAGCAATTGCGCATCATCGAAGAGCGCGAGAACACGAAAAACGCCGGCAAGGATTTCGACGCGGAAGCGGATTTGAAAAAGACCAGGCAAGAGCGCGAGGCGTTCCGGCGCGGTGCCGAGCTCAGATCGGACCCGAAGGATATTGCCGATCCCGACGATCGCAACATCATCCGCGGCGAGCACCAGGAAAGCGCCCACAACAAGCATCGCGCCGACCGCTGAACGGCCGGATCGCTTGACGTTAAGACAATACGATGCCGGGTACGTCCCTTGACCTTAATCCCTGGGGCTATTCGGCAAAAAATGTCGCGGCGACAGCAATTGAGACGAGGCTCAGCATTGCCAGGCCTGCCCTGACCACATGCGAAGCCTCCCAGACGTTGCGCAAATCTCTCCAGTCGCCGGTCTGCTTTCGAGAGAACATTGAAAAAAACGTCGCGGCGGATTTCGGCAGGACAGTGTCTTGCACCCAGAAATTATTGACGGGGTGGGTGACCAACCAATAGGTCGCGTGCTCCGCCAGCAATGAGACAAGCGCCGCCAAGGTCCACCAGAATCGGGCGCTTGGATAGGGCGTCAGATAAAGCAGGACGGCGAGTGCAATGATGCCGCCGATCTCGGCGAACCCGCCGATCGTGAAGCCGGGATAGTAGATCGCCTGCACTGATCTGTAGGTGGCCTCCTTGAGGCGCAACTTGCCGGGCAATTCCAAAGCGTGCGCGAGCGAGAGCGCCATCGAGACGGCGACCAACAGAAGCGTGGCGATCGTCAATGCGCGCATGTTCCTGCTCCCGACCATGCGCTCGTGGTGCGCGCGTAGATAGGGTGGTTGGTGATCCTGAAAAGGCGCCCGACTTCGCCGGCAGGCTGTTCGGTCATTCCCCGATCTGGCTGGTCGAGCGTTCGTGGAGCCTGGCGCCGGTCTGCGCGTCGACCGCGACCATGCTGACCTCGTAGCCCCAGAGCTTGCGGATATGCCGCAGCGTGGCGTCGCGGCTGCCGCCTTCCAGCACGATGCCGTCCTTGACCTTGTGCTGCAGGCGCAGATGCCGGTCGCCGAGCAGGTCCACATCCACCACCTGGATGTCCGGCCGGCTGGCGCCGATGTCGTAGCTGTGGGCGAGTGCGCTGCGGATACTCTCGTAGCCGCGCTCATTGTGTATCGAGGCGACTTCGTAATGGGGGTCGTTGGCAGCGTCGGCAAGCACAAAGAACCGCCATTTCCGTATCAGGGTAGGGCTCAGATATTGGCGGATGAAGGACTCGTCGCGATGGTTGGCCCAGGCGTCCAGCAAGGTCTGGCGCCAGTCGCCGTTGCCGGCGATATCGGGGAACCAGTCGCGGTCCTCGGCCGTCGGCGCGGTCGAGATGCGCTGGATGTCCTGCATCATGTCAAGACCCAGCGCGTAAGGGTTGATACCGGAAAAGCGCGGATCGTCGAAGCCCGGCTGGAAGATCACGTTCGAATGGTTGCGCAGGATCTCCAGCATGGCACCTTCGCCGATCAGCCCGCGGTCGAACAAAAGGTTCATCAGCGTGTAATGCACGAAGGTGGCGCAACCCTCGTTCATCACCTGCGTTTGGCGCTGTGGATAGAAATACTGCGCGATAACGCGGACAATCCGGATAACCTCACGCTGCCACGGTTCTAGGATCAGGCTGTTCTTCTCCAGGAAATAAAGCAGGTTCTCCTCGGGCAGCTTGAGCGATTTCTTGCGCTCCGCCATGGTGTCCGTCTCGCGGACCTTGGTGCCGTCCTTGGACGGCGGCAGCGTGCGCCACAGATCGTTGTAGGAGCGCTCCTCGTATTCCAGGCGCTCGCGAAGGCCCTCGCGCTGCTTTTCCGACGACAGCTTCGGCGGCCGGTGATATCTGAACACGCCCTGTTCCATCAGCGCGTGTGCGGCATCGAGGATCTCTTCCACCGCATCGACGCCATGCCGCTCCTCGCAGCGGGCAATGTAGCCCTTGGCAAAGTCCAGATAGCTGAGGATAGCGCCGGCGTCCGTCCACTGCCGGAAAAGATAATTGTTCTTGAAGAAATGGTTATGGCCGAGTGCTGCGTGGGCCGTCACCAGGGCCTGGAGGGCCATGGTGTTTTCCTCCATCAGATAGACGATGCAGGGATTCGAATTGATGACGAGTTCATAGGCGAGCCCGCGCCCGCCTTTGCGATAGAGCAGTTCCTGGTAGAGGTAGTGCTTGCCGAAGGACCAGTGCCGGTACATCAGCGGCATGCCGACCGAGGAATAGGCGTCGAGCATCTGTTCGGACGAGATGATCTCCATCTGTACCGGATAGGTGTCGAGGTGGAGCTCTTCGGTGGCGATCGCCTCGATGGTCTCGTAGGCGCGCGACAGCGTCCTGAAATCCCAGTCGGAACCGGAAAACAGCAGCCCGGATCTGCTCGCCATCAGCCCCCTCTTTCACCGCTCTTTTGATAGCCCGGCTGTCTGGCGAAGAGCTGGCGGAAAACCGGGTAGATGTCGGCCGCGGTGGCGATGCGGCTCATCTGGAAATTCGACCACCTCAGCTTGACCGCACTGTAGGCACGCCACAGCGACGTGCCGTTGTCGGTAGCGCCGAAGATATGGCTCTCGCGCTCGTCGAGGATCTCGACATAGGCGAAATACTGGCACAGCCGCATGATCTGTTCGTCAAGCAGGGCGATGCAGCGCTCGGAATCGGTGACGAAATTGTCACCGTCCGAGGCCTGGGCGACATAGATGTTCCATTCGCGGCTGGGATAGCGTTGCTCGACGATGCGGTGCATCTCCTCGAGCGCGGTGGAAACCACCGTACCGCCGCTCTGGGTGTTGTAGAAGAAGGTTTCCTCGTCGACCTCCTGCGCCTCGTGGGTGTGGCGGATGAAGACCACCTCGGTCCGGTCGTAGCGCCGCTTCAGGAACAGGTGCAGCAGCACGAAGAAGCGCTTGGCCAGATCCTTCTCGCGTTCGCCCATCGAACCGGACACGTCCATGAGGCAGAACATCACCGCGTTGGCGTTCGGCACCGGCTGGGCGTCGAAGCGGTTGAAGCGGATATCGACCGGGTCGACATAGGCGATCCGCTTGCGGCGACGCTCCAGTCGATCGAACTCTTCCTGCAGCGCCACGATGCGCTGGCGCATCTCGACGTTTTTCGGCTTCGCCTCCAGCGACGCAATCTCCTGCGCGATCGCATCGAGGTCCTCCTGCTTGGGACGCCTGAGCGCTATGCGGCGGCCATGGCTGTTGCGCATCGTGCGCCCGACATTGATGTTCGTCGGCGAGCCGGTCGCGGCGAAGCCGGCCCGGCGCGGCTTGAAGGCGAGGATCTCCTTGAGGTTGAGCTTGACCATGTCAGGCAGTTCGAGGTCTTCGAAAAAGAGGTCGAGCACCTCTTCGCGCGACAGCACGAAACGGAAATCGTCCTCCGATTCGGTTCTCCCCGGGGCGGACCCCATGCCGCCGCCCTGGCCAGGCTTGGGCAGCCGGTCGCCTGGGGAGAAATGCTTGTTGCCGGGCAGGACGTGCTGGCGGCTGCCGCTGTTCCTGGCATCGTTGAAGCTCGGCTCGCCGGTGCCTCGCGCCGGCATCGAAACGGCATGCTCGGCGTCCACATCGGCGATCTTGCCGGTGCGGATCTGATCGCGGATGGTGCGCTTCAACTCTTCGCGCGCCCGCCGCAGGAAACGCTGCCGATTGCCGAGGCTTTTGTCCTTCGGGTTCAGTCGGCGATCGATGAAGATCGGCATATGTTACCCCGGGCTGGCTTCAACCCGCCTTGTTCACCCGCATGTACCAGTCCACCAGCCGGCGAACCTGGCGTTCGGTGTAACCGCGCTGGATCATCCGCTGCACGAATTCGGTATGCCGCTTCTCCGTCACGCTGTCCTGCTTGGAGCCGAAGCTGATCACTGGCAGCAGATCCTCGACCTGCCCGAACATCCGCTTCTCGATGACTTCGCGCAGCTTTTCATAGCTTGTCCATGACGGGTTGCGGCCATGGTTTCTGGCCCGCGCGCGCAGCGTGAACTTCACCACTTCATTGCGGAAGTCCTTGGGATTGGCGATGCCGGCCGGCTTTTCGACCTGCGACAGTTCGTTGTCCAAAACCTCGCGATTGAGGATCTGGCCGGTATCGGTATCCTTGTAGTCCTGATCCTCGATCCAGGCATCGGCATAGGCGATGTAGCGGTCGAACAGGTTCTGGCCGTATTCGCTGTAGGATTCCAGATAGGCCTTCTGGATCTCGTGGCCGATGAACTCGGCATAACGGGTGGCCAGCTCCGACTTTATGAAATCGAGATAGTCCGCCTCTGTTTCCTTCGGGAACTGCTCGCGCTTGATCGCCTCTTCCAGGATGTACATCAGATGCACCGGATCGGCGGCCACCTCTTCGGTGTCGTAGTTGAAGGTTTGCGACAGGATTTTGAAGGCGAAGCGGGTGCTGACGCCGGTCATGCCTTCATCGACACCGGCGGCGTTTCGGTACTCCTGGACCGACTTCGCCTTGGGATCGGTTTCCTTGAGGTTCTCGCCGTCATAGACGCGCATCTTGGTGTAGAGCGGCGAATTGTCGTGTTCGGCCAGGCGGGTCGAGACGGTGAACCGGCTGAGGATGTCGAGCACTTCCGGAGCGCAGGGGCTGTTAGCCAATTCGCTTTCGCGCAACAGCTTCTCGTAGATCTGCCGCTCTTCGGTTACGCGCAGGCAATACGGCACCTTGACCACCAGGATGCGGTCGAGGAACGCCTCGTTGTTCTTGTTGTTCTTGAACTGCAGCCATTCCGATTCGTTGGAATGGGCAACGATGATGCCCTGATAGGGGAAAGCGCCGAAATTCTCGGTGCCGTTGTAGCTGCCTTCCTGGGTGGCGGTCAGCAGCGGATGCAGCACCTTGATCGGCGCCTTGAACATCTCGACGAATTCGAGCAGTCCTTGCGTCGTCCGGTTCAGCCCGCCGCTATAGGAATAGGCGTCCGGATCGGACTGGCTGAAGTTTTCCAGCTGCCTGATGTCGACCTTGCCGACCAGGGCCGAAACGTCCTGGTTGTTCTCGTCGCCCGGCTCGGTCTTGGCGATGCCGATCTGGCGAAGCCTGGACGGCATAAGCTTGACGACGCTGAATTTGGAGATGTCGCCGGACAATTCGTCGAGACGCTTGGCCGCCCAGGGCGAGATCAGGCCGGTCAGCCGCCGCCGGGCGATGCCGTATTTGTCCTCCAAAAGGTCGCCCATGCGGTCGGGATCGAACAGCCCGAGCGGCGATTCGAAGACCGGGCTGACCTGGCCGCCGACCTTCAGCGTATAGATCGGACGCTGCTCCATCAGCCTTTTCAACTGCTCCGCAAGCGAGGACTTGCCGCCGCCGACCGGGCCGAGGAGATAGAGGATCTGCTTGCGTTCCTCGAGCCCTTGCGAGGCATAGCGGAAATAACCGGCGATACGCTCGATCGTATCCTCCATGCCGTAAAAGTCGGCGAAGGTCGGATAGATCTTGATCGTCCGGTTCGAAAAAATACGGCCGAGCCGCTCGTCCTTGCTGGTATCGACAAAGGTCGGCTCGCCGATCGCCTCGACCATCCGCTCGGGCGCCGAGGCGTACATCGACTTGTCCTCGCGGCAGGCAAGCAGATATTGCTGGAGGCTTATCTCCTCCTGCGCCGCATTCTTGTAAACCTCGGAAAACAGATCGAAGACGTCGGATTGATTCTCACGCATGGTATTCCTAGCCCCGGAGCCGATGTGGCTGCATGTTTGTCTCTTGAACAACCAAATGTTGGAAAGCCCTTGTGGTTCCCTTCACTTCGCAGAGAGTGCATGTGACCGAACGATAAGAGTCTAGATAAGGGCATCCTGAGTGCAGACAAGGCGTGGAACGTCCTGCTCGCGGCACAAAATCCTGAATCGCACGACGTCCTGCGGGCGACATCCAACAAGACGGAGGAACGGTTCGGGTCCTTTCCGGTTGTGAGGGAAAGGAGACGGTCGATGTCTGGGAATAGTTTGTGGTTGCTCGTTGTTGCAGGCGGTCCACTGCTGCTGGCAGTCCTGATCGCCTACGCCCTGCTCACGCAGCGCCGTCGCGACCCGGCGGAGCGCAGGGAAAGCGAGCGTGCGACCGAGCGCCTGTACCAGGGAAAGAAGGACTGACCGACGGGATCGCAGCTCAGCTGCCGGCAACCGCCAGCCCGGTCGCTTTTTCGGCGCGCAGCAGCATGCCGAACAGGTCGCGCGGCTCATCGGGATCGGCCAGAAGGTCTAGTTCCTCGTAAAGGCCGGTCCGCTGCAGCTGATCACGGACGTAGCGCAGCGCGGAAAAATCCTCGATCGCAAAGCCGACGGAATCAAACAATGTGATCTGTCGGGCGTCCGTCCGGCCTGCTGCCTTTCCTGTTATCACCTGCCATAATTCGGTGAGCGGATGATCCGCATCGAGCTGCTGGCTCTCGCCTTCGATGCGCGTCTGCGGCGGATATTCGACGAAGATGTCCGAGCGCAGCAGAATGTCGCGATGCAGCTCGGTCTTGCCCGGGCAGTCGCCGCCCACCGCGTTGATGTGCACGCCGGATCCAACCATGTTGTCGGTCAGGATTGTTGCCGACCGCTTGTCGGCGGTAACCGTGGTGATGATCTCTGCACCTTCGACGGCTTCCTGCGCCGACGGGCAGAGCTTGACGTCGAAACCCATGCCGGCAAGGTTCTTCATGCATTTCGCCGAGGCCGCCGGGTCGATATCATAGAGACGCAGCCTGTCGACGCCAAGCAGCGCCTTGAACGCAATCGCCTGGAATTCCGATTGCGCGCCATTGCCGATGATCGCCATGCACCTGGCGGCCTCGGGAGCGAGGTATTTCGCCGCGACCGCCGAGCTTGCGGCGGTTCTGAGCGCCGTCAGGATGGTCATTTCCGAAAGCAGCATCGGATAGCCGTTGCCGACATCGGCAAGCACGCCGAATGCGGTCACGGTCTGGCGGCCGTCACGCGTGTTCTTCGGATGCCCGTTGACGTATTTGAACCCGTAGAGCTGCCCGTCGCTGGTCGGCATCAGCTCGATCACGCCGTCAACGCTGTGCGAGGCGACGCGCGGTGTCTTGTCGAACAGCTCCCAGCGTCTGAAATCCTCTTCGATATAGGTGGCAAGCTCGACCAGGAAGCGCTCGATGCCGATGGCAAGCACCAGCTTCATCATGCGGTCGACGCTGACGAACGGGACGATGTTCAAATTGACGGTCATGGCTCAGAACCCCCTCGTCGGACGGTCCATGATCCGCCGGCCCATCAGGCTCGCGGTCAGGTCGACCAGAAGCGTGGCGGTGCGGCCGCGTTCGTCGAGAAAAGGGTTGAGCTCGACCAGGTCGAGACTGGTGACGAGGCCGCTGTCATGCAGCATTTCCATTGCCAGATGCGCCTCGCGGAAGGTGGCGCCACCTGGAACGGTGGTGCCGACCGCCGGGGCGATCGACGGGTCGAGAAAATCGACGTCGAGGCTGACGTGCAGCATGCCGTTGGCGGCGCTCACCCGCTCGAGAAAGGCGCGAAGCAGTTGCGCAATGCCGTGCTCGTCGATCGAACGCATGTCATGGACCGTCACGCCGGCTCTGCGCAACGCTTCCCTTTCCGCCAGGTCCACGCTGCGGATCCCCAGCGCGCATATGCGAGCCGGGTCCACCTGCGCTGCAAGGCGGGGGAAATAGCCCTCGAAGCCGGGCTGCCCGCTGGCATAGGCCAGCGGCACACCATGCAAATTGCCGCTGGTGGTCGTGTCGAGCGTATGAAAATCGGGGTGCGCATCGAGCCACAGCACGAAGAGCGGCCGGCCGGCATTCGCCGCCCGGCGGGCAATGCCGGCGAGCGTACCGGCCGAAATGCTGTGGTCGCCGCCGAGAAAGATCGGCATCGCATCGGCGCTCGCGGCATAGGCCGTTTCGCTGATTGCTGCCGTCCAGGCGGCAATTTCCGGCAGCGCCTTCACCGCCGCGTTGCCGTGTACGACAGGACGCATGTCGGCCGGGACGATCGTTCCGAGGTCGGTCAGCGTATGGCCGAGCTCGGTCAGTGCGGTGGCCAGGCCGGCCGTGCGCAGCGCACTCGGCCCCATCTCGCAGCCCATGCGGCCTGAGCCGGCCTGGATCGGTGCGCCCACGATCGTGCAATGCATTCTCATACCCCGCCAATTACGATGCCTTTATTGAAGCCCGCATCGCTGGCAGAATGAACATGTCAAATTGGCAAATTTGTCGAAATGCCTTACCATAGTGGCATCATCTACTTCCGTTGTGAGCAATCATGGACCAGCTCGACGAGCAGATCATCACCTCTCTGCGGCACGACGCCCGGCGCAGCATTTCCGATCTTGCCGTCGGCCTGGATGTCTCCCGGGCAACGGTAAGGTCCCGGATCGAGCGACTTGAGAGGGACGGCGTCATCGTCGGCTACACCGTCATTCTGCGCGCCGACGCGGTCGATCAGCGCGTGCGTGGCATCATGATGATCGAGATCGAAGGCCACGCCGCCGATCGCGTCATTCGGGCGCTGGGTGGCTTCTCCGAGGTCTCGACCATCCACACCACCAATGGCCGCTGGGATCTGGTGATAGAACTCGGAACCCAGACCCTGAGCGAGTTCGACGCGGTGCTGAGACGTATCCGCCTGATCCCCGGAATTACCGGCAGCGAAACAAGCCTGCTCCTGGCAACGCCACGCACCACCAAGGCTCGGCTGTGACTTCGAGGAACTGCGCTTGACCTGCAGCGGTAACGAAATCCGCCAAGGAACCTTCAGCGTTTCCGGGAAACGACGAACCGTTCTGGGCCGGACAGGCCTCCTTCGAGGTAGAACAATCATGGCTCACGCCCAGCAGGAATTGGTCGAATTCGTTATCAGCAAAGCCTTCAATCCGGTCATGCGGGCCAAACCGGACGGAAAATCCGATGCCGAGCGCAAGACGCTCGAACATGTCCAGCAAGCCACGAAGACCGAGATAGAGCGCTATCGCCGTTACGGCTCGGCCGAGGAGGTCGCGACCAATTTCAAGCGCGACCTGAATTCCGACGCTGCCAAAAAGTTGCACGCCCAGCTGCGGCGACTGCATCTGCCGACGATCGAGGACATTCGTGACGACTTCGAGGACAAGGCCCGCAAGCTCGGGGTCAAGGCCTCGTCGTAGATCCGCGACCGGTCGCCCCGGTGATGTCCGTCAAGCCGTCATCACAATCCGTCCTTGGTCGGAGGCCACCCTGACCGAGCTGTTTCGGCGGTGTTGTCCGACGTCAGCTCGCCGCGATTGAGCTTTTCAATCGCTTCATCGGCCTCGCTTTCGTCGAGACCGGAAAGCGGCAAGCCATCGACCACGACGGCTTCGTCGCTCTCGCTGTCATAGACCTCCCAGAGGCCTTCCGGATCCTGTCGTTTGTCGTAAACGGTTGGCATGGCCATTTCCGTAAACACTCCTGCAGGCAACGTCGCTATTGCACGCCCGCCACCCCATTTCAGGGCCTGGGCCTTTCTGACTTGCTGCTTGCCCGAAACAAACTCGGGCCATTGGGGGATGTTCCCTGCCGGAGGCGTGCTTGACTTCAACCTGACATGGCTAGGATGACGATCGGCCGGCTTCCCCGATCGGCCCTCGGATCGCCTGGGTGACGACGGTATAACGCGTGATTTGGCCCTCCTCGGGGTCCTCCCCGTGGAAATGGATTGCTGCGTTCGGCGGCAACCGCGCAGTGCTGCCGAACTGCTTGACGGCGGAGACATGCACGATCTGGATGTCGGGGTCGCGCTTCATGGCGTCCATCGCTGCCAGCTCGGCGCTGCTGCTGCCACCGATCCGCCAGCTGGCTTCCAGCACACCCGATCGCCAGATGCCCGAGGAATCGACACCTTGGCCGATGTCGTAGTTGCGTCGCGAAGCGAAGAATCCGGGATAACCATCCATCGCTGCGTCATAGGTCCTCGCCTGCGCCACGGCCAAACCCAGCGCCGGAGATAATCGCAGCTCATCCAGCGCCTCCCATCCGCCGCGCACCACAACCAGATCGGATCCGCCGTAAACGGGCTGTCCGTCGTTGTCGGTCGTCGTCCGCTGGGTGCCGTAATAGCTGATCGACAATTCGTCGATCATGGTTCTGCCAACGCTCAGCGTAACGATGTCGCGAAGCTGCGTTTCGAGAACAAGGCCGTATTCGCTTAGCTCAGACGATGGATATTGGTCCAGCAGCCTTTCGACATCGCCGACTGTCGCGGCGGTGTGCTGGTCGCGGCCCCGCGAAGCGCGCGGTGGCTTGAACCGGACCAGCCCGAGCTCCAGCAGACGTTGCGCTGCGCGCAGCGCGTCATGGCGTGAAAATGCAGTGTAGCCGGGCAGTACGGCCGCGGCGACGGCGCTGCCGAAGCCGGCGGGCCATTCTTTTGGCCGTGCCGCCGATCCGTCCACCAGCTCGTGGGTTATGGCCTTGGTGGTTGCGAGGCGCCAAGGCACCACCCCGCCGAAGAGATCGTCGGGCCCGTTTATGCCCAGTTGAACCGCATCGGCAGCAAGCAGGCTGTCGTCCGGCACGAAATACAGCCCGCCGCTGTCACCGCCACCTTCACGCAGGCCCTCGCGGAAGGAAAATCCCTTCAACGCTGCAATCGTGCGCGCGACGGCAGCGACGGTTTCCCGTTCGTGGGCGTAGATGGTCTCGCCGCCCGGCGCGGAGAATGCGACCACAACACCTTTCGCCCCGCTTGGTTGCCTACCGCTTAGCCCGGTCATGTCGCGCCCTTCGTCCATTGCCGAGCCCATTGCCGTTTCCGCGGCAATGCGTCCAAACCAAAAAACCCGTTGACGCGGCGAATGTTCCGGCCAACGGCCGGCTGCGGGTTTGACCGGGTGGCTGCCCGGAGCTTCTTGCGGTCGACGTCGAGACGCTGCGTCCCGGCGAGAAGGCTGCGGTGGACAACGTGCTGAACGAGGCCGCCCCACACGTCCTGGGAGACGCCGAGCTCGTGGGAACATTCGAACGGGCTTGAGACCGGAGTTCGCTGTCGCATGAACTGCGGCCGATGGCCGGAATAATCGCTAAATCAGCGGTTCATGTTCATGATCGCGTTCATCGGCATCAAATTGTGGTCGAGATTGGCCATGATCCAGATCGAGCCGCCGATCACCAGAACTACGATCAGCACGCCGAAGGCAAGCGCCAGGGCGTTGTTGGTGTTGTCCGGTCCCGTCGTGATGTGCAGGAAGAAGACGAGATGCACGCCCATCTGGGCGATCGCCAGCACGACCAGCGCCACCGGAACGCCGGGTGCCCATACCAGGTCGGTTCCGGGCAACCAGAACGAGGCGATGGTCAGCAGCGTTGCCAGCCCGAGGCCGATCACATAGCCGCGTAGCCCGGATCCGACGTCGGTGTCGCCGAGGTATTCGTCACCCGGCGCCGTATCTATGTCGTAGCGCTCCAGGCCATGGGTGTCGCGCCGTTGCGCGTGGCGATCGTCCGCATTGCTCATCGACTTGCTCCCAGGAGATAGACCACGGTGAACAGCGCGACCCAGATGATGTCGAGGGCGTGCCAGAACAGGCTGAAGCACATGAAACGCCGAAGAATATCGTCGCGGAATCCCTTGGCGAAGATCTGCGCCATCATCGTGAGCAGCCACAGCAGCCCCGCCGTGACGTGAAGGCCATGGCATCCAACCAGCGTGAAGAACGCCGACAGGAAAGCGCTGCGCGTCGGTCCGGCACCGCTGGCAACCATATGCGCGAACTCGCGCAACTCGAGCAGGATGAAGGTGGCGCCGAGCACGAAGGTGACAGCCATCGCGACATAGAACCAGGAGCTTCGCCGCGCTGTCACGGCGAGGCTGGCGAGACCGCAGGTGAAGCTCGACAACAGCAAAGCGGCCGTCTCGATCGCGACGTTGCGCAGGTCGAACAGCTCGGCTCCGCTTGGTCCGCCCGCCGTCTTGCCCGCCAGCACGGCATAGGCCGCGAAGAAGGCCGAGAACATCACGATGTCGCTCAGAAGGAAGATCCAGAAGCCGTAGCCCACGACGATCCGGATCGGTGCCGGGCCGCCGTCGCCGTGGCCGGGTGCATGGCCGTGCCCGCCATGGAGGCGGTAAGGGTCACGCTCTCGAACATCGATCGCGGTCATGGCCTTGGCCCTGTGTAGGTAACCAGCGCCTCGCGGCGGGCACTTCGGTTGGCGCGGTCGATCCGGGCGACTTCGGCGGCAGGAATCACGTATTCGGGGATGTCGCGCCACGCGAATACGACGAAGGTGGCCAAAGCACCGAGCGCGCCGAGCGCCACCATCCACCAGATGTGCCAGATGAGGGCAAAACCCATCACGGTCGCAAAGAAGGCGCAGATGAACCCGGTGGGACTGTTGCGCGGCATCTCGATCGGCTCGTATTCAGGCTCGTCGCGCAGGCGGTTTTGCTCGCGTGCCCGCTGCTTGATGCTCCAGTAGGGCTCTTCGCCCTCGACATGCGGAAGCGCGGCGAAGTTGAAGACCGGCGGCGGCGAGGGCGTGGCCCATTCCAGCGAGCGGCCGTCCCAGGGATCTCCGGTGGCGTCGCGAAGCGCCGCGCGCTGCCGGATGCTGACGACGAGCTGTACGATCTGCGCGACCACGCCGGCGGTGGTGATTAACATGCCGACGCCGGCAACCAGCACCCAGGGATGCCATGCCGGCACGTCGAAATGCTGCATGCGGCGGGTCATGCCGAGCAGGCCGACGGCGTAGAGCGGCACGAAGGTGGCGTAGAAGCCGATCAGCGTCAGCCAGAAGGCCAGCTTGCCCCAGCCCTCGTGCAGCCGGAAGCCGAATGCCTTGGGAAACCAGTAGGCATATCCCGCGAAGGCGCCGAACAGCACGCCGCCGATGATGACGTTGTGGAAATGCGCCACCAGGAACAGGCTGTTGTGAAGCAGGAAATCGGCCGGCGGCACGGCCAGCAACACGCCCGTCATGCCGCCTATGACGAAAGTCACCATGAAGCCCAGCGACCACAGCATCGGCGTCGCGAAGCGGATGCGGCCGCCATACATGGTGAACATCCAGTTGTAGATCTTCACGCCGGTACCGACAGCGATGATGCTGGTGGCGATGCCGAACGCGGCGTTGACGTCGGCGCCGGCGCCCATGGTGAAGAAATGGTGCAGCCACACCATGAAGGAGACGATGCAGATGAAGAGCGTCGCGGCCACCATCGAGCGGTAGCCGAACAGCGGCTTGCTGGAGAAGGTGGAGATGACTTCCGAGAAGATGCCGAACGCCGGCAGGACGAGGATGTAGACCTCGGGATGGCCCCAGGCCCAGATCAGGTTCACGAACATCAGCATGTTGCCGCCGGCTTCATTGGTGAAGAAATGAAAGCCGAAATAGCGGTCGAGCGTCAGCATCGCGAGCGTGGCGGTGAGGATCGGGAAGGCGGCGACGATGAGCAGGCTGGCGGCGAGTGAGGTCCAGCAGAACATCGACATCCTGAGGTAGCTCATGCCGGGCGCCCGCATCTTCAGGATCGTGGTGACGAAATTGATGCCGGTGAGCAGCGTTCCGACGCCCGATATCTGCACCGCCCACAGATAATAGTCGACGCCGACGCCCGGCGAATAGGCGGTCTCGCTGAGCGGCGGATAGGGCAGCCATCCGGTACGGGCGAATTCGCCGATCACCAGCGAGATGTTGACCAGCAGCGCACCGGTGGCGGTGAGCCAGAAGCTCACCGAGTTGAGCGTCGGAAAGGCAACGTCGCGGACGCCGAGCTGCAGCGGCACGACCAGGTTCATCAGGCCGATGACGAACGGCATCGCCCCGAAAAAGATCATGATGGTGCCGTGGGCGGAAAAGACCTGGTTGAAGTGATCGGGCGGCAGATAGCCGGGCGCCTGGAAGGCGAGGGCCTGCTGGGACCGCATCATGAGGGCGTCGCTGAAGCCGCGCAGCAGCATCAGCAGCGCCAGCAGCGTGTACATCACGCCGATCCGCTTGTGGTCGACGCTGGTGATCCATTCGCGCCACAGATAGGGGAAATGGCCGGCCAGGAAGACCCAGGCCAGCACGCCGATGATTGCCAGGGCGACGACCGCCGAGGCGATCATCGGCAGAGGCTGATCGAACGGAATGACGTCCCAGCTCAATTTTCCGAGCATTGTCAGCCTCCTGTCTTGGGCGATACGCTCGGCTCGGGGCGACTGGCCTGGGGACCGGGCGCGGGCGGAACGCCCTGCATCGCGATTTCATGGAAAAGGTCCGGCTCGACCGAGCGATAGGTCGAAGGCGGCACGTCGATGCTCTGTCTGGCCAGTTCCTGGTAGCTGGCCTTGTCGAGTGCCTGTCCCTGGCTTCGCGCCGAATTGACGAACGCGTCGAAGGCATCGGCCGCGACGGCATGCAGCACGAATTGCATGCCTGGAAAACCGTCGCCGCTGAAATGGGCCGACCGCCCATAGAATTCGCCCGGCTGATCCGCCTGCAGGTGAAGCTGCGTCGTCATGCCGTTCATCGTGTAGATCATGCCGCCGAGCTGAGGCACGAAGAACGCATTCATGACGCTTGCCGAGGTGAGCGAGAAATGCACCGGCCTGCCCGCCGGCACCACAAGCTGGTTGATGCTCGCGACGTTCTGCTCGGGGTAGATGAACAGCCATTTCCAGTCGAGCGAGACGACCTGCACCTCAAGCGGCCTTTGCTGGGAATCCAGCGGCTTCATTGGGTCGAGGTCATGCGACCCGATCCAGATGATGCCGCTCAGAAACAGGATGACGAGGATGGGGATCGACCAGACTACCAGTTCGATGCGTCCGGAATAGGCCCATTCCGGCAGGTACCGCGCTCTTGTGTTGGTCTCCCGAAACCACCAGGCGAAACCCAGCGTCGCCACGATTGTCGGGATGACGATGGCCAGCATGATGGCGACCGAATTGAGCAGGATCGTACGCTGCGCCGCCCCCACCGGCCCTTGCGGGTCGAGCACGCCTCCCTGGCAGCCGGCAAGCAGCGCGGCAACAAGCATCGTCGCGCAGACGCGGCCAACACGGATGGCGGCACAGTTTCGAACGATCGCCCTCAGCAGCATGAGATCTCGCCGTTTCCTGAAAACCGATGGAACGTTGCAGGCAGCGTGGCTGCCAACCCCCGAATGTGCGCGCCGGTGTGCTCCTGGCGACAGTTTCTTCACGCACGCGGCTCCGGCTGGCAGAACCGCATGCCGTGGATGTTGTCGTTAAGCGGTCGACCTGTCGAGAACCCCTCCAAATCCTAACAAACCAGAGCCAAATCCTGAAAAACCAGAGCCAAATCTTAAGAAACCAGGAACAGGACCCAGATCGAAGTTATCGCCAGAAACGTGGCGAATGCCAAGGCGGTAAACCGGTTCATGGCCGCGCCCACGGTTGGTCCATTTAGTCCGCTCCCTGCGACGTGGCTGCTGATTCCAGTGATGCTGCTCCAGATGGCCGCGCCAACCGAACGAATGTTCGTCGCGAAAGTTCCCCAAAAGCCAGATCCATCGCAGCCTTTGGTTGCAGGCCGGCGGCAACGCGATGCGCACCAAGGATGGTTGGGCGGCTTTCTCGCCAAACGGAAGCGAGGACTGGCTTTGCGTATGTAAAAACTACTTGTCTAGGTGAAAATAGTTGCTACTAATCGGCTGGGCCGGCGCATGGCCGCCTCTGGGAGGAATTTCGGGCATGACAAGACTGCGCGGTCTCGCGTGGGATCACCGACGCTGCTGGGGTCCGCTCGACGCCAGCATCGGGCCGTATTGTGCCGGCAATCCCGGTCTTGAGATCGAATGGGACCGCCGCAGCCTCTACGAATTCGGCGAGGGCGCGCTTGGTCCGGTGCTCGGCGCCTATGATCTTGTCGTGTTCGACCATCCGTTCATCGGCGATATTGCCGAAGGCGGGCTGATGGTGCCGTTCGATTTGTCGGCCGAGCAGCGCCGCGGCTTCGAACGGGATTCGGTTGGCGCGTCCTGGCAATCCTACGCAAGGGACGGGCTTCAATGGGCGTTGCCGATCGATGCTGCCTGTCAGGTTGCCTCGTATCGCCCCGATCTGCTGGAGCGCTACGGGCCGCTGCCGCGCAGCCATGACGAGGTGCTGGAGCTCGGCCGGCGCGCCTTGAAGGACGGCAAATGGCTTGGGCTGCCGTTGGTGCCGACTGACGCCATGTGCCTGCTTTTGACGCTGGGTGAGCCCCGGGAAGACGGCGACGAGTTCATCGCCGGGGAAAAAATCGCGCAGGCCGTCGGGCAGTTGCGCCAGCTTGCAGCGCTGTCGCATCCGGATTCGCCGAAATGGAACCCGATCCGCTGCTACGATCACATGATCGCGCATGACGACGTGGTCTACGTGCCGTTCGCCTTCGGCTATGTGAACTACGCCTCTAAGGCAGACAGGCCGTATCTGCGCTTCGCCGACGTGCCGACGCCGCGATCCGCCGGCGCCTTGCTCGGCGGCGCCGGCATCGGCGTCAGCGCCCAATCGAAACACAAGCAGGCAGCCATCGATTACGCGCTATTTCTGTGCTCGCCCGGCTATCAGCGCGGCGACTATGTGAAATCCGGCGGACAGCCGGGGTCGCTGGCGGCGTGGCAGGATACCGAGGTCAACGCTCTCTCGGGCGGCTTCTTCGCCTCGACGCTGGCGACGATCGAAGCCTCCTATCTGCGCCCGACCCATCCGGGTTTCATCAGCTTCTTCCGCCAATGCGCCCCTCATGCCGCGGCGGCGATCGCCGGCGAATTGCAGGCGGCCGAGCTCGCGGATCGGCTGAACCGGCTCTATCGCGAGACCAGGCATGGCCAGCCGCAACGGAGCGTCGCGTAATGGCCGCCGATATTGCCCAGATCGTCGACGAAGGCGAAAGCGGCCGCAACGGCTATCGGGTGCCGGCGGTGGAGAAGGCGCTCGACATACTGGAATTCATGGCTGCCAGCGGCGAGCCGCTGACCCAAACCGAGATCGCCACCGGAATGGGGCGCTCCATTCACGAGATCTACCGCATCCTGCTGTTGCTGGAGAAGCGCGGCTACATTTTCCGGACGCAATCGGACCGCTTCCGCCTGTCGCTGAAGCTGTTCGAGCTGGCGCATATGCATCCCCCGGTGAACCGCCTGGTCGAATGTGCGCTGCCGGTGATGCGCGGCCTCGCCGCCAATGCCGACCAGAGCTGCCATCTGGTCGTGCGCGAAGGCGAGAGCGCACTGGTCGTGCTGCAGATCGATTCGCCTTTGCCGATGCGTTATTCGGTTGCCCTTGGCTCGCATTTCCCGATCCTCGAAACGAGCTCCGGCGCGGTGCTGCTGGCGCATTCGAGCCGCGCCGAGCGCGACCGCATCGTCGAACGGATCGTCGCCGCAGGCGAAGGCCAAGGCAGCCGGGCGGAAATCGAAGCGCGGCTGAACGAGGTCGCAAGGCTCGGCTATGAAATGCGCGCCTCGCTGGCTGTCGAGGGCTGCACCAACATCTCGATGCCGGTGCGCGACCATACCGGCGCCGTCATTGCCGCGCTCACCGTCCCCTTCCTGCCGCAAAAGGCCGCCCGCTTCGATCGCAGCACCGTCTTCGAGCGGACGAAGGCGGCGGCCGAGACGATATCGGCGGCGCTGGGCGCGGGCGAAGCTGCCGCCTCTTCACGTGCCGACCCGGAACGGCGGGACTATCCGTTCAGCAACTGACAAGAAATACAGGGAGAAGAAACATGAACTGGTCCAAATCGATGCTGTTTGCCTCGGCGGCGGTGCTTGCTCTGAGCGCCGCCGCGGCACACGCCGAAAACATGCCGAAGCGCATCGGCTACGTCACCAACTACGCCACGCATGAGTGGTATCAGAACGTCATCAAGGGCATGCAGTCCCGCGCCAAGGAACTCGGTATCGAGCTCGAGGTGCAGGACGCCAATCTGGACGTTGCCAAGGAGGTCTCCGCCGCCGAAGACTTCATGGCCAAGGGCGTCGACGTCCTGATCATCACGCCCGTCAACGAGGAAGGCGTCGTGCCGCTGCTGCGCCAGGCGAAATCCAACAACGTTCCAGTCGTGCTCGAAGGCAATCCGGTCAAGGGCATGACCACAATGGTCGCGATCTGCGACTACGACACCGGCTACACCGCCGGCGTCGAAGCCGGCAAATACGCCAAGGAAAAGCTCGAAGGCAAAGCCAAGGTGATGAATGTCGGCCTGCCGCTGCTGTCCGCCACGGTGCTGCGGTCGCAGGGTTTCATGGATGGCCTCAAGACCATCATCCCCGACGCGGTCATGGTCCACGACCTCGACGGTGGCGGCAATCCCGATCGCGCGCTCGAGGTCTCTTCGGCGGCACTTGCCAAGAACGCCGACATCAACATCATCTACGGCATCAACGATTCCTCCTCGCTCGGCGGCCTTCAGGCTTGGAAAGCGGCCGGCAAGTCGCAGGACGGCCTGTTGACGGTCGGCACCGGCGGCGAAGGCCTCGCCTTCATCAATGCAATGCAGAACGAGCCGTCCTATCGCATCGAAGCCGCGATGTTCCCGGAAAAGGAAGGCTACACCGCCATCGATGCAGCGGTTAAGCTCTTCAACGGCGAAGAGGTGCCGGAACACATCGTCAGCCCGACCACGCCGATGAACGGCGACGACTGGAAGAAGTTCTACGACTACGATGGCACCACACGCAAAATCAAATGGGATGCCGTCAATGCGCTTCAGCCACCGGAAAAATGCATGAAAACTTCCGCCGATCTGAAGAAGTAAGGATTCCGGGTAGCCCTTCCCGCACGGCGGGAAGGGCGGCGGATCGGATATGCCGACGGCAAAACAGGGCAACCGTCCTGTTTTGGCCGGCAGTTCCAGACGGCGACGGCACCGATACGGGCCCGGAAATGAAATGGACATGAGCGAGCTTACGCAATCCTCCGCGCCAAGGCGTTTCATCGGCGGCCAGCTGCTGGGCAGCAGCCAGCTGGTGCTCGGCGTGATCCTGGCCGTGCTCTGCATCGCCATTTCGATTGCCGCGCCGCAATTCTATTCCGAGGCCAACATCATCGCCATCCTGCGCCAATGCGCGCTGGTGCTGATCGTCGCCTCCGGCATGACGATGCTGATCATCACCGCGGAAGTCGACCTGTCGGTCGGTGCATCGCTGGCTTTTGTCGGCTGCATCGGCATGGCCGTGCTGAATTCAACGCACAGCCTGACGCTCGGGCTGCTGGCGGCGCTCGCCTTTGCCGGTGCCGTCGGCCTGTTCAACGGGCTGGTCGTCACCAGGCTCAAAGTGAACTCGCTGATCGCCACCATCGGCACCATGATGATGCTGCAGGGCGGCGTTTATCTGTTCACCCGCGAGGCGGTGCAGAACCACCACCGGCTTGCCGGCTTCACCGATCTCGGCGCCGGCTATCTCGGCGCGATCCCGCTGCCCGTAGTCATTGCCGCGCTGATTTTCGCGCTGGCCGCGGCAACGCTGCGCTTCACCACGCTCGGCCGTTATCTCTACGCTGTCGGCGCCAACGAGCGCGCGGTTCGTCTCTCCGGCGTGCGCTCGCAACGGCTGAAACTGTTCGCCTTCGTCGTCACCGGCCTGTGCGTCGGCATCGCCGGCATGATCCTGTCGTCGCTGATGAATGCCGGCCAGCCGACCGCCGGCCGCGGCTTCGAGCTGACGGTGATTGCCGCCGTCATCCTCGGCGGCACCAGCCTGCTTGGCGGCCGCGGCTCGCTGCTCGGCACGTTGCTGGGCGTGCTGGTGCTGAAGGTCATCGACAACGGCATCATCATCCTCGGCTGGAACCAGGACCTGCAGATGGTGGTGCCCGGCATCGTCATCATCCTGGCGACCTATCTCGACATCGTGCGGAACAGAGCCAATGTCGGTTGATTTCCTTCACCCCGGCGAAACCGTGGCTGTCGACAAAAGCGTGCCGGCGCTGGAGATGCGCGGTATCGGCAAGCGTTTTCCCGGCGTGGTGGCGCTGGACAATGTCGATCTGACCTTGGAACCCGGCAAAATCCATGCCCTGATGGGCGAGAACGGCGCCGGCAAGTCGACGCTGATCAAGATCATGGCCGGGGTCTACGGCAAGGATGCCGGCACCATCCGCCTGCGCGGCCGCGAGGCCGACATCAAGTCGCCGCGCGATAGCCTGAAAGAGGGCATCAAGGTGGTGTTCCAGGAGATCGCGCTGATCGCCGAATTCAGCGTCGCCGAAAACATCTTCCTCGAAGGCTATCCGACCGGCAAAGGCGGCTCGATCGACTGGAAGAAGATCCGTGCCGATGCGGCCGCTCTGTTCAAGCGTATCGGCTTCAATGTCGACCCGGCGGCGCGCACGGGATCGCTGCCGGTCAGCCAGCAGCAGATGGTCGAGATCGCCCGCGCACTCGCCCATGAGGCCCGCGTCGTGGTGATGGACGAGCCGACCTCCTCGCTGACGCCGAACGAGGTCTCGCTGCTGTTCACCGTCATCCGCCGGCTGGCCGCGCTCGGCATCGCGGTGCTCTATGTCAGCCACAAGCTCGACGAGGTCTTCGAGATCGCCGACACCGTGACCGTGCTGCGCGATGGCCGCCACGTCTCGACCAGGCCGATCGGCGAGCACACCAACGACACGCTGATCCAGGACATGATCGGCCGGCGCATCGAAAACCTGTTCCCTCGCAAGCGCGGCGCGCCGGGCAGCAAGGTCGCGCTTTCCGTTGAAGGGCTCAGCACCGCCAAGAAGCTGAAGGATGTGTCGTTCGAGGCGCATGCCGGCGAGGTCCTCGGCTTCTTCGGCCTGATGGGGGCCGGCCGGACCGAGCTCGCCAAGGCCATCGTCGGCTTCGACCCGATCACTTCCGGCGCCATTTCGGTCGATGGCAGCCGGCTGCTGCCGCACGAAACGCACACCGGCGTCCGGCTCGGCATCGGCCTGCTCACCGAGGACCGCAAGAGCGAGGGGCTGATGGGCGAGTTGCCGGTCTACCAGAATGCCAGCCTCGCCTCACTCGGCGCCTTCGCCAGAATGGGCTTCGTCGACAAGGTCAGCGAACGCAAGGCGGTGCAGGACTATGTCGACCGTTTCCGCATCCGGACGCCCAGCCTGTTCCAGCAGGTCAAGAATCTGTCCGGCGGCAATCAGCAGAAGGTGCTGATCTCGCGCTGGCTGATGCGAGGCCTGAAGGTGATCGTCGTCGACGAGCCGACCCGCGGCATCGACGTCGGCGCCAAGTCGGAGATTTTTGCGCTCATCGACCGGCTCGCCGGCGAGGGCCTGGCGGTCGTCATGATGACGTCCGAAATGCCCGAGCTGCTGGGGCTTGCCGACCGCATCGCGGTGATGTGCGAAGGCCGCCTCACCGCGATCATGCCTCGCGACGAGGCCACGCAGGAGAACATCCTCAATGCGGCGATCGGCTAAGACGATGACGCTTCGCAAAGGGACCAAGCGATGAGCCTGGCAAGCACCGACACCATGAAAGCTGGACCGTCCATGCTGGCGCGGCTCGTCGCGCGGCAGGAATTGGCATTGCTCCTCTGCCTCATCCTGGTGATCGCGTTCTTTTCCTTCACCGCCGAGAATTTCTTCTCCGTGCGCAACATCACCAATGTGCTCGGTCAGGCTTCGCTGGCGCTGACAGCCGGCATCGGCTGCGCCATCGTCTTCATATCAGGCGAGGTCGACATCTCGATCGGCTCGCTGCTGGCGACGATCGCGCTGCCGCTGATCATCATCATGAACGACACCAACTCGCTTGTGCTCGGCATCAGTGGCGCGCTGCTGTTCGGGCTGATCATCGGCGTCGTGAATGGCTATCTGACGGCCTATGCCGGCATCAACTCGCTGATCGTGACCCTGGGCACGATGTTCATCATGCGCGGCGGCGTTTATCTCTATACCGGCCAGCGTGCTATTCCAGACGATGCCGCGCTCGACAGCTTCATCGCGCTGTCGGACGGCCGCCTGTTCAACGTCGTTCCCTATTCGGCTGTCATCGCCATCGTCCTGCTCGCCGTCTTCGCCTACGTGATGCAGCACCGGCCGTTCGGGCGGCAGATCTATGCCGTCGGCGGCAATCCGGAAGTGGCACGGCTGGCGGGTTACGACGTGCGCCGCGTCAAGTTCACCTGCTTCATCATCAGCGCGCTGCTGGCGACGGTAGCCGGCATCATCCTGGCAGCCCGCGTCGGTTCGGCGCAGCATACGGCCGGGCTGAATTTCGAGTTCCAGGTCGTTGCCGCCACCGTGCTCGGCGGGGTGAGCCTTGCCGGCGGCATAGGCAGCCTGACCGGCATGGCGCTCGGCGTGCTGATCCTGCAGTTCCTGTCCAACGGGCTGCGCGGTCTCGGCCTGCCGACCGAGTGGCAACTGGTCATCACCGGCATGATCATCATTGCCGCCGTCGCCTTCGACGAAGCAAAGCGCCGGCACGCCATTGGAGGCTGATATGGATCGTCTCAAAGGGAAAACCGCAATCGTCACCGGCGCCGCCGACGGCATCGGCCACGCGATCAGCGAGGCGATGGCAAGGGAAGGCGCGCACGTCTTCCTCGGCGACATCGCCGACGAGAAGGGTGAAAAATTCGCAGCCGAGCTGCGCGCCGCCGGCCACCGCGCCGACTACATCCATTGCGACGTCGCGGACGAGGCCGATATCGCCGCTCTTATCGCCGCAGCCGTCGGCAAGACCGGCCATCTCGACATTCTCGTCAACAATGCCGCCATCGCCATCGGCGGCATGCCGGTCCATGAGATGACCGACGAGCAGTGGCACCGGCTGATCGCGGTCAACCTGACCAGCGTGTTTCGCGGCTGCAAATATGCGCTGCCGCATATGATCGCGCAGAAATCGGGCTCGATCATCAACATGGCCTCGGCGCAAGGTCATATCGGGCTCGACGGCTGGACCGCCTATGCCGGCGCCAAAGGTGCGGTGATGGCGATGACGCGTCAGATGGCGGTCGAGTTCGGCCCGCTCAACATCCGCGTCAACTCGATCTCGCCCGGAACCATCAACACGCCGATGAACGACAAACTGATCAAGGAGATCGGCGGCAATCTCGCCAAGGCCTGGGTGAAAATGCATCCGCTCGGTCGCATCGGCAAACCGTCCGAAGTGGCAGAAGCCGCCGTCTATCTCGCCTCCGACGCCGCCGGCTTCACCACCGGTACGGACCTGCGCGTCGACGGCGGCCTCACCGCGGCACCCCGCTACGTACCCGACCTGCTTTGACAACCAATGAGACAAAAATGAACAAGGCCCTCGAAGGCGTCCGCATCCTCGATTTCAGCCATCTGCTGCAGGGGCCGTTCGCCACGCAGCTGCTCGGCGACATGGGCGCCGACGTCATCAAAATCGAGCGTTCAGGCGCCGGCGACATGTTCCGCGGCATGACCTTCTTCGCCAAATGGGTCGGCGGCTCCGAAAGCCCGAATTTCCTCGCCTGGAACCGCAACAAGCGCTCCATCGCGCTCAACCTGAAAAGCCGCAAGGTGCATGCCATCATCATGGACATGGCCAAGAAGGCGGATGTGGTGGTGCAGAATTTCCGCCCCGGCGTGCTCGCCAGGCTCGGCTATGGCTACGAGGATTTCAAGGCGGTCAACCCCGCCATCATCTATTGCTCTGGCTCCGGCTATGGCGAGGAAGGCCCCTATGTCGAGCGTCCCGGTCAGGACATGCTGATCCAGGGGCTGTCCGGGCTGATCTCCAACACCGGCCGCGGCGATCAGGCCCCTGTTCCGGCCGGTGCCGGCCTCGCCGACCAGATCGGCGCCATGAACATGGTCTACGGGATATTGTCGGCGCTCTACTATCGCGAGAAGACCGGCAAGGGCCAGAAGATCGAGGTCAATCTGCTGGCCGGGATGCTGGCGCACCTCAATCAGGAATATGTCGCCGTGCTCAATCTCGGCGAGGATTTCGTGCGCCCGAATTCAGGCATCGGCCACCCCGGCATGCAGGCGCCGTTCGGTATCTACGAAGCGAAGGACGGTGGCTATGTGTCGATCGCCATGAGCCCGTTCAAGACGCTGTATGAAGTGCTGGAGGCGCCGCAGCTTGCTGTCTACGATGATCTGAAGACGCTGTTCGACAAACGCGACGAGGTGTTCGACAAAGTCAACGCCGAAACCAGGAAGTTTGCCACGCAGGACCTGCTGGTGCGGCTGCTGGCAGTCGACATCTGGTGTGCCGAGGTGAAGGACATAAGGCGCGCAGCCGAGGACCCGCAGGTCAAGCACTTGGGCATGATCACCAGCTACGATCATCCGCGCGGCGGTAAGGTCAGGGTGGTCGCACCGGCGGTCAAGATGAGCGAGACGCCGCCTACCATAGAGCGGCCGGCGCCGCTGGTCGGCCAGCATGGCCGCGAGATACTGGCCGAGTTCGGCCTCTCCAGCGGCGAGATTGCAGCGCTTGAGGCGTCCGGCGACATGACCGTGGATGCTGTCTGACGATGAGCGTTTACCAGACACTCAGCTTGGAAATATCCGGGCGCGTCGCAGTCGTCACCTTCCGTCGCGCCGATCAGCTCAACGCCATGAACCGGCTGATGCAAAGCGAGATCACCGATGTTTTCGAGGTGCTGTCGCGGGATGACGGGGTCGGCGCGATCGTGGTGACCGGCGAGGGGCGCGGCTTCATGGCCGGCGCCGACATCAAGGAATACGCCGCCCAGACAGCTGCCGAGTTCGATGTCTTCCAGACCGCCGGCACGCGCATGTATGCGGCGATCGAGCAGAACCGCAAGCCGGTCATCGCCGCGGTCAATGGTTTTGCGCTCGGCGGCGGCATGGAGCTGGTGCTGTGTTGCGACATCGTCATCGCCAACCAGTTCGCGAAGCTCGGCCTGCCCGAGATCAAGCTAGGGCTGGTCCCCGGCGGCGGCGGCACGCAGCGCAGCGTCCAAAAGCTCGGCCGCAACCGCGCCAACCTTTTGCTGATGACCGGCGCCATCGTGCCGGCTTCCGAGCTCGTCGCCGCCGGGCTGGTCAACGAGGTCGTCGACGCCGAAAAGCTGATGCCGCGGGCGCTGGAACTCGCCGGCATGATAGCCGCCGAACCGGCTGCCGCGATCGAGGCATTGAAGGCGCTTACAGCGCACGCCGTGTCGGGCGACTTGGCGGGAGGCCTTGCCATGGAGCGCGACGTACTGGGCGGGCTTTATCGTAGCGAGACCGGCCAGCAGCGGGTGAAGGCGTTCGCCGAAAAAAGCGCCGTGCGGGCGAAGGCTGGGCAATGACATCCCTGGTCAAGCCGAACCGGCCGCGCTTCACCGATGTCGAGAGCCTGGCGGCGATGGTCGGCGGCGGCGATGTCTTCGGCGTCGGCGGGCATCATTTTGCCCGGCTGCCGATCGCCCTGCTGCGCGCCATCGCCCGCTCGGGCGTCAAGGGCCTACGCTATGTCTGCTGGGCCGGCGGCCTGCCGCTCGAACTGCTCCTCGAAGCGGATGCCGTGGCGGAGATCGACATCTGCTTTTCCAGCCTCGACATTTTTGGCTTGCCGCCGCGCTTCCGCGCGGCCGCCGAGACCAATGCCGTGCCGGTCCGCGACTGGACGGCGCTGGCCATGATCCAGGCGTTGCGGGCGGCGCAGCAGAACCTGCCGTCGATGCCGTTTCAGCTTCCCGAGGGCTCGGACATGCTGGCGCGCGTGCCGGGCGCGATCGCCGTGCCAGATCCCATTGCCAGAACCGAGATCGGGTTCATCCCGGCCTTGCGGCTCGACACGTTCGTCGTCCATGGCCAGCGCGCCGACGAGAGCGGCAATGTCCAGATCATCGGGCCGCGGGCGCTGGATTTCGCCATGGCCGGCGCGGCGCGCCAGGTGCTGGTCACGGTTGAGGAAATCGTCCCGGTCGGGGCGCTGCGCCATGACGGCCGGCAAAGCATTTTGACCCGCAATCAGGTGTCGGCCATAGCGCTGGCGCCGGGCGGCGCCTATCCCGCCTCCTGCCTGCCATTCTATGTGACGGATTATCAAGCGTTGGCGGGGGCGTTCGCGGTCAAGGAAATACCTTTGTCGGACAGCCTGAGCATGCCTTCGGAAGGCGTGCCGGAGCGGGTTCAAGACGCTGCAAAAGTCCGGGCTGAGACAGTCCTCGCCATGCCCCGGCTCGTGCACAGCGAAAAGCAGGCGTCCATCGACGAGATCATCGCCGCCCGCATCGCCGCCGAACTCGACAATGACAGCTTTGCCAGTGCCGGCGCGGTGTCGCCGCTGGCCAATGTCGCCTATCGGCTGGCCAAAGCGACGCACGCGCCGGACATGATCATCGCCACCATGAGTTGCGGCCATCTCGACATCGCGCCGAGCCCGATGATCCTGTCGCTGATCGAAAGCCTCGATTGCGAAACGGCAGTGGCGCATGCCGGCGGCGACGACACCTATTCGACCTACTACCAGGCCGGCGCAGTGACGCATGAGATCGTCGGTGCCGCGCAGGTCGATCGACGCGGCCGCGTCAACACCATAGCCTTGCGCAAACGCGATGGCAGCGCCATCCGTCTGCCCGGGCAAGGCGGCATGGCCGATGTCGCGAACATGCACTGCGATTATCTGCTCTACGTCCCCCGCCATTCCGTGCAGTCGCTGGTCGAGACGGTCGAGATCGCCAGTTCGGCGCGCGGACTGTTGACGCAGGCCGAACGCGAGCCGATGGGCTATCGGACCGGGGCGGCGCTAGTGTTCACCGACCTTTGCGTGTTTCGGCTCGACCGGGAGAGCCGGCAACTCGCCGTCATCGAGACCATGCCGGGCGTGACGCGCCAGCAGATCCAGGATGCCACCGGATTTGCTGTGATATTCGCTGCCGATTGCCACGAACTTGCGCTACCCTCGAACGAGACGCTCGATATCCTGCGAAACCGCATCGACCCGCTCGGCCTGCGGCGACTGGAATTCGTCAGCGCCAAGGAGCGCGGCGCGCTGATCGCCGAGATCCTCGCGGCCGACCGGCTGATGGTCGAGCGCTGCATCGCCGCGCAGGCCGCAGGAGGCTGAAGGTCCCATGGCAAAGCCGTTGCTCGAAATGTCGGCCGCGAAGGTCTTCTTCGACGGCATCTTCACCAGCCCGCGCGTCGCGCATCCTGAAGGCGTGGCCATCCATAGCGACGGCTCGATCTGGTGCGGCACCGAAACCGGCGACCTGTTGCGGCTGGCCGCCGATGGCGGCTCGGTCGAACGTATGGGTGGCACGGAAGGCTTTCTGCTTGGCATCGCCTTCGATAGCGCAGGCAACTGTTTTGCATGCGATTTGAGACATGCGGCGGTCTTTCGCTGGGATGCCGCGGTGGCCGAGATGCAACGCTTCGCTTCGGCCGGCATCCGCGTGCCGAACTACCCGATCGTCGACGAGGCGCGCGGCTGGCTCTACGTTTCCGACAGCCTCGGCGAAGGCAACCGCTCCGGCATCTTCCGCTATGATCTGCAGACCGGCGAAGGCGGCCTGTGGTGCCGCGAGGCCATGGCCTTCGCCAACGGCATGGCGTTGGCGCCGGATGGCAATGGGCTTTACGTCGTGGAAAGCCACGCGGCCTGCGTCAGCTATGTGCCGATCCGTGCCGACGGCACGGCAGGACCTCGCCAGCTCGTCGTGGACGGCGTGAACAACGTCCCCGATGGCGTCGCCGTGGCGCCGGACGGTTCGCTGTTCATCTCGTGCTACGAGCCGAGCCGCATCTATCGCTGGCGACAGGATAGCGGGCTCGAGGTGCTGATCGAGGATCCGGCGGCAACCACGCTCGCCCATCCCACCAACATCGCCTTCAAGGGCGACAAGCTCTACACCGCAAATCTCGGCCGCTGGCACATTACCGAAATCGACTTGACGGCGATTTCCTAGATCGGGCCGAACCGGGCGGCGCTGCCCTATCCCAGCCGCCCGTGACTCGATCGGATGCGCAACACCTGCACCCGCGACGGCAGCTCGATCAGGAACTCTTCGTCCCGCTCGAGATGGTGGATTTTCGTCGGATCGCCGCCGGTGAACGCCGCCATCGCCTCGACGTTTTCCCAGTAGGAGATCGTCACGAATTCCGAATGGCTCGGCGTGTCCTCGCGAAAGGTCTGCACGCCCAGTGCCTTCTCGATCAGCGACTTGATGCCGGCTTCGTAATTGTAACTCTCATAGGCATCCGCCTTTTCAGGCACTGTTCTGCCGCGCCAGATACGGGCGATGGTCGGAGTTTTCTCCGTAATTTTCTCTGTCATGGCCAACGAATCCCTGCTTGGTCTGATTGGTCCGCCGGCGTTCGAATGCCAGCCAAGGAACGGATCTCCCCGGCTGGCAGCCTGGTATCCCGTTGCCAGCGACGTTTCATCTTCCCGGCCGACGTAGGTGGCGCTGCCCGGATAGGCCTCCTTGCCGACCCGTGGGAGACTTACTCCTGATCCTCGGCGCCGCCTCCGTGGAAGAAGGACCGGATTTCCTGCATGTCGACGCTGCCGTCACCGTCCTCATCGACGGCGTTGAATATCCGCCCGACGAAATCCTGGAGTTCGGTCTGGGAAAGCGCGCCATCGCCGTCGGCATCGACTATGGCGAACATCATTCGCATCCTCGCGCCATGCATCCCCCGTCCCATGCCACCACCCGTCTCCCAGCCTCGGTCAGGCGGGCCCATCCTGTAGTCATGATGCCAGCGGTCGCGACCACGCCGTTCCGCCCGGGGCGCGCGATCCTCTTGCATTCTCTCCTCCAGCATCTCGGTCATCATCTGGCGCATCATTTCGCGCATGGCATCCTGGCTCTGCCCGCTCATTCCGGGCGACGGTTCGGCGCCACGATCCGGTGCCGGCGCGGCCGGCGCAGGTGGGCTCGTCTGGCCGAATGCCGGCGCGGCCAACATGGCCAGCGCCGCGGCAATTACGGTGGTTTTGCTTGCGAACGTCATCGTAGTCTCCATCGGTATGAATTGGTGGCTGAACGTATCTGCATCCAGCCAAACCGGCTGCTCGCCTCATGGTTCCTGGGCAGTCGGCACGGCGGCGGAAAAGTCCGCCCGATCGCGGCAACAAAAGCCGCTTGCCCACGTTGCCATTGATGCAAAGCTCCACCAGGAGGAAAAAATGGCCGACGATAAGAGCAAGCGAGATTTCCGCGAGCGCGACCGCGTTGCTGCGGAAGACGACCGTGAAATCGAGTATTTTGCCCAACAGAACGGCATCACCGCCGACCAGGTCCGCCAGCTGATCAAGAGCTTCGGCAATGATCGCGGGCGCCTGACCGTAGCTGCGAAAGCGTTGCGAGGGATTTCACCTGCCGGAGCCGACGAGGTGACCAGGGAAGCCCGCCAGCAGGCGACACCCATGCATCTCGGCAAACCCGACGAGTGATGCCGGGGGCAACTGCTCTGCCGCTGCCGCAGGCGTCAGAACTTGCGGCTCAGATAATCCGAGCCGCGCAGGCCGAACCGCCACTCCGCATCGACAGCCTTGGAAATGCCGATCCGGCGGCCTGTAAGAATGGCGCTGGCGTCGCCCGGCTGCCTGAATTCGAATGGCGGCACGTCCAGTGGCAGCCCGTCATGGGATTTGTCGATTGCCAGCGCCTGGCAAAGGCGACCCGGTCCCGAGCAAAGCAGCCGGGGGTCGTCAATGCCGCGATTGGCCCGCATCACCTCCAGCCCGGATTGCGGTTCGATTGCGCGGATGAGCACGGCGCTGCCGGGCAGGCACACGGCATTGAGACACCAGTGCAGGCCATAGGAGCGATAGACATAGGCGCTGCCCGGGGTGCCGAACATTGCGCCATTGCGCACCGTCCTGCCACCGAAAGCATGCGAAGCCGGGTCATCGGGGCGATAGGCCTCGGTCTCGACGATGATGCCGCCAACGCTGTGCAAAAGCAGCGTCGCGCCAATCATGTCGCGCGCCACGGTGGTGGCGTCTCGGGCAAAGAATTCGTGGTTCGTGGTCAACGTGCACCGGACTGATCGCGCCTCAACCTGGCGCGTCAGCAAATTCTCGGACCGGAAGCAAAATGTCCAGCCACTGCTCTCGGATCTGCGATATTCAGCGCAGCATCGCTGCGCCGATGAAAACCGCCGCGGCCAGCACGACGATGGCGGCAATCACCAGCACCGGCCCATATCGGCGCGGCTGGACGTCGGGCTCATCCTTCAGCGGACGCATCGCATTGGCATAGCTCGCCTGGTTGGTGAACTCCGGCTTTTCATGAGGCGCAGACCGATCCTCTGCCGGAACGCTGCCGGCCGATTCCGCGTCCGTCTCCATGGGAGCCGCGGCTGGGTCGATCCCCGGTGTCTTATCCCCTCCGCGCCCGGCGTCGATATCGCCCCGCGCTTGAGCCGGGCTTCGCCCAACAGGTGCTGCGTCGGTCATCGTCGAGGTCCTTTCAGAGCATCGGCCTCAAGCATTCTAACCTGCGTCTCATTTCAAAGTTCCCCCGTTTCAAAGTTCCCCTTTTTAAAGTCCCCCTTCTTAAAGTTCCAACAAGCGGAAGCCGCCTGGGCCTGTTTACAGGAACAACCGGCGATCGAGCGGGTTGAGCAAGCATTGGGGAGAGCAACATGGACTTGGTGCGCCACGCGCCCAGATCGGCAGTTCGAAACAGGCTCCAGCGCATGATCTACTTCACCGCCGACACGCATTTCAGCGACCCGCGCATTTTGCGCATCGACCGCCGCCCGTTCGGCTCGCTGGCGGAGCATGATCGGGCGCTCATTGCGTTCTGGAACGAGACTGTCGGCCCGGACGACGAGGTCTGGCACCTCGGCGATTTTGCCAAGGGCTCGGCGTCCTTCGTGTCGTCGCTGCTGTCGTCTCTTCATGGCAGCAAGCACTTGATCATCGGCAACAACGATGCTGCGGCCACCATTGACGCGACGGGTTGGGCGAGCACGCAACACTACAAGGAGCTGACGCTCGGCGGCAGCCTGCTGATCCTTTGCCACTATCCTTTTCGCACCTGGAACCAGATCGGCAGGAGGTCGATCGACCTGCATGGCCATTCGCACGGCCGGCTCACCCCGGTCACGCGCCAGTATGACGTCGGTGTCGACAGCTGGGATTTTCGTCCGGTCACGCTTCCCACCATCCTCGCCAGCCGCGGCCGCCGGCCGTCGCGGGCAAAACCCGGCTGAAGGCGGCTGGCCGCAACCGGAACCTCCGCGGAGCTGAGGCGTTCGAAAAATTGCAAGGCGTAAAGGCAAACGCAATGGCTCAGAAGATCACGACAGGCGCGAACGACCGGCCGCGCAATGAAACCATCGGCCAATCCGGCGAAGGCCTGCCGGACGACAGCAGCAGGCCGCTCGAGGTCGACGAAGGCTGGGTCGCCCGGCTGAGAAACAAGCTGCAGGGCAAGCCCCGGCAAGCCGGTCAGACCAACACGGACGAAGTCCCCGCAAGCACTCCAGGCGCTGGCCGAATGCGGCGGAACCGGCAAGGTGACGACGCCGATAGGCGGAGGCTGAGCAATTCCAGGAAAAGTGTGAAGCGGTTTTCCGTCCGGTATTTGCGTCAAACAATAAGATAGACCGGTTCTGCGTTTCCGCGGAACGATGAACCGTCCAGCGCCGGTCAGATCGCCGGCACCCACTTCCAGAACACGCCTTCCTTGCGTTCGGGGTAGTGCTTGAACTCGCATTCGAAGCGCCAACCGTAATTCTTGGCGGCGGCAAGCGCCTCCTTGCTGACCGGGTTCATGCCGGTTCCCGGCGCAAACCAGTCCTCCAGCAAGTCGTCGGGGATATAGGCGCCGATCCTCAAAGGCAGCTTTTCGAGGACGACATCCATTTCAGGTGGTGCAGGCAATGGGGTCTCTCCCTTCAAGATCTACCCACGAACAAGTCATTCGAAGCTGATTGGGTTCCAGACCATGGCTGAGATCGGGGGTGACGGTCATTGGCGGGCAGATTGGATTCCAGCTTTACGAGATATGGCTGAATAGGAGGATCGGCAGATCGCAAGTTTGGCGCACCGGCCCTCTGCCTGCCGAAGGCCAACGCCGTGAGGTTTTGGGGTATGCATCTACTCCGCTAACATCTTAATCTGATTCGGCATAAGGGTCAGGGGTAGCGAGCGAATCCCACATCAACAATGGCCTGAGTAATATTGGGGCAACACCGCCTGTCAATTTGGGCCAGATTTCCTCATCGCATAGCTTATTGCTCGCGCGGTTTCATAGGCTATAGGAGGCCCGGAACTGATGACGAATAACGACTGAAGGCTAGGATTGAGAGTATGGCAGGGGCACGTAACGGGAACGGCGACTTGAGCTTTGAGGCAGACCTGTTTCGGGCCGCCGATAAGCTGCGGGGAAATCTGGAGGCGTCGGAATACAAGCACGTCGCACTTGGCTTGATTTTCCTGAAATACATTTCTGAGGCATTTGAGGCGCAGCGCGCCAAGCTGGAGCAGGAGGAATTCGCCGATCCCGAAGACCCCGAGGAATATCTGCAGGACCGTGTGTTCTGGGTTCCTGACATTGCTCGCTGGTCCTATCTGCGTGACAACGCCCGCGTCCGCGACCTGGAGATCATTGATCCCGTTACCGGGAGTAAGAAAAAGGTCGACATTGGCGGGCTGATCGATGCAGCGATGGAAGCCATTGAGAAGGCCAACAGCACCACTTTGAAGGGCGTTCTGCCCAAGGACTATGGCCGCCCCGCGCTCGACAAGGAGATGATCGGCGACCTGGTCGAGCTCTTCTCTGACATTACCATGCACACCGAAGGAGAAAAATCACGCGACCTCCTTGGCCGTGCCTATGAGTATTTTCTGTCAGGCTTTGCGGGGGCCGAGGGCCGGCGGGGGGGAGAGTTCTTCACGCCGCGCTCGGTGGTCCGCGTCATGGTCGAGATGCTGGAGCCCTTTAGGGGCCGCGTTTATGATCCGTGCTGCGGCTCAGGCGGCATGTTCGTGCAATCGGAAAAGTTCATCGAGGATCACTCCGACCAGCGCAATGTCGATGAGGCCAAGCGGCAAATCTCAATCTATGGGCAGGAGCGCAATCACACGACTTGGCGGTTGTGTAAGATGAATCTTGCCGTGCGCGGCATCGATGCGGATATTCGCTGGAACAATGAAGGCTCCTTTATTCGCGATGAATTTTCAAATGTGAAGTTTGACTTCGTGCTCGCCAATCCGCCTTTCAACGTGTCGGACTGGTGGCGAGAGAGCCTTGCCGAAGACATTCGCTGGACCGCCTTCGGCACCCCGCCGCAGGGCAATGCCAACTATGCCTGGCTCAGCCACATCTACCATCACCTGGCGCCGCGCGGCACGGCCAGCGTGGTGCTGGCCAATGGCTCCATGTCCTCGCAGCAATCGGGCGAAGGCGAAATTCGCAGGAAGATGATCGAAAACGACTCCGTCGACTGCATGGTGGCGTTGCCTGGGCAACTCTTCTATTCCACGCAGATACCGGCCTGTCTCTGGTTTCTAGCGCGCGACAAGAGCGCTAACGGCCACCGCGACCGGCGCGGGGAAATCCTCTTTATCGACGCGCGCAAGTTGGGCGTGATGGTAGATCGCACCCGTCGGGAATTTGCACCGGACGACATCGCCAAAATCGCCAAGACCTACCACAGCTGGCGCAATAAGGACGGCGGCTATGAGGATGTGCCGGGCTTCTGTCGAGCGGCACCAAAGGAGGAAGTTGCAAGGCACGGCTATGTGCTGACTCCGGGACGTTTTGTGGGCGCGGAGGATGCAGTAGATGACGGCGTCCTATTCGAGGAAAGAGTTGGTACCTTGCGGCAAGCATTGGCAGGTCAGTTTGAACGTTCGCGCGACCTGGAAACCCAGATTACGGCTAGCCTGTCGAGGCTTGCGGAATGAGGGCTGTCCTTGCTGAGCTTTTGGCGTTCACCCGCGACGGCGAATGGGGAAGCGGAGAGCCTGCAGATGGGCTTGTCGAAGTAGGTATCGTACGAGGTACCGATTTCGAAAGGGTCCGGTACGGCGAACTTTCAAGCATCCCAATCCGCTATGTGCGGTCAAGCGTCGTTGAAAAGAAAAAGCTAAAAGCAGGCGATATCCTGATCGAAACAGCGGGAGGAACCAAGGATCAGCCAACGGGGCGAACCGTATTCCTAAGTAAAAACATTGTAAGCACTAGTGCACGACCGCTTCTTTGCGCGAGCTTTGCAAGATTCCTTCGCGTGCGTGAAGATAAGGTTGATTCGTCTTATCTTTTTTGGAAGCTGCAAGACGAATACTGTCGGGAAGAGCTCCTCCCATATCATGTTCAGCACACCGGTGTTGCTCGATTCCAATACACGCAGTTTGCCGCGACACATCCGTTGGATATGCCCGACGAGTTAGTGGAGCAGCAGGAGATCGCGTCAATCCTCTCCATCCTCGACGACAAGATCGAGTTGAACCGGCGGATGAACGAGACACTGGAGGCTTTGGCGCAGGCGATCTTCAAGGATTGGTTCGTTGATTTCGGCCCCGTCCGCCGCAAGCTGGAGGGTGCAACTGACCCCGTCGCCCTCCTTGGTGGCCTCATGCCCAATGCCACCCGCGCCGCAGACATCGCCGGTTTGTTCCCGGGCAGCTTTGGCGATGACGGTTTGCCGGAGGGGTGGGACGAAAAGCCCTTCTCAGACTTCGTCGACATCATAGGCGGGGGAACGCCGAAAACATCAGAACCTACCTACTGGAATGGCGACATCCCTTGGTTCTCCGTCGTGGATTCCCCTTCGGGGAGCGACACATTCGTATTTCGAACAGAAAAGACCATAACGCCTCAAGGTTTGTCCGGCAGCTCAGCGCGGCTGATTAGTCCTGGAACTACGATCATTACAGCGCGCGGCACCGTTGGGAATTTGGCAATCGCTGGCCGTGAGATGACCTTCAATCAGTCATGTTATGCGCTGCGATCACTGAAGGATTTGCACCCGTTTTTTACCTATCTAGCGGCCAAGCAGGTAGTTGAGCGGTTGAAATCGATGGCGCACGGATCGGTTTTCTCGACGATTACGAGACAGACCTTCGAAAACGTCAATCTCCCAACATCTTCGATTGAGATCAGAGACGCCTTCGAAAAACTATCCGCTCCTTTATTCGAACGCATCAGTGCGTCTGTTCAGGAGAACCGCACAGTCGCGGAGACCCGCGACTATCTCCTCCCAAAGCTGATGTCTGGCGAGGTGCGCGTGCGCGATGCTCAAGAGGCGGTGTCCTGATGAGCGTGGACCGTACCTATCTCAAATCTGCGATCGCTGCCATGCTGGATGTCCTGGCGATCGAACACCCGCTCGGCCATCAGGAAGCCTATGTCCGGCGCTACATTCTGACTACCCCCAGCGGCAAGCGCATCGAACTAATGTTCGAGCAAAGCGCGAAAACGCCCGCCAACATCTGGCTCGAAGCCAGCGTCGCTGGGTCGCTACTAAGAAGCTGGACTAAGCACCGGTTGTCGCCTGCGTCGCAGCTCTACGCCAAGCCGGGCAAGAATGGTGACCCCCAATATGGCCGCCATAGCGCGCTCGAAACGATGCCAGCGCTGGGAACGGCGGATCTAATATGCATGCAGCCGAAAACATTGGCGGAAGCCGGTGCGATCCTCGATCACCTGTTGGGGGCGTGAGCGAGGGATGGAGTATTTTCGCCAGCGTTACCACGAATACTTGAATGAGACCGGTCCGGTCGAGGTCGCTGGCTTCACCTGGGAAAGCGCCGATGTGTTTAAGACGATGGCTGCTGGCGAACACGGTGATTATGAAGCGACCTTTGCCGCTTACGTGCAGGACCAGATTCAAGCCGCAAAAGAACGTGCGGCCGAGTTCCTGCAAGAAACTCAATGCCTGGAGCGGTTTCGCGCCTTAACCGCACGAAAGCGCAATGGGCATGTGCTGCCCTTCGTCGGTGCGGGTATGTCGATTGCCAGCGGCTATCGACCTTGGGGAGCGTTCCTCCTTTCGCTGTTGGCGGACTTCCCGCAAGTCAGGGCCGAGGTGGAGGCCAGCCTCGCACGCGGTGACTACGAAGAAGCCGCCCAAGTTGCCCATGACGCGCTTGGCCCTGGCGTCTTCGCCGAAGAGATCGCCAATCAACTCGGCCGCCATCGGTTGAACGCATCTGGCCCCGTTTGTCTGCTCCCTCGGCTGTTCGAGGGTGAGGTTCTGACGACCAATTTCGACTACGTCCTGACCCACGTCTACAACGGCGCGCAACGGCCCTTCACAAGTGAGTTCTGCGGCATTCGTCTGCGGGAGGCTCGGCAGCGTATCGGCAATGATCCTCACTGCCTTCTGCGATTGCACGGGGAGGCAGATGCGCAGGAAGGCAGGGTTCTTACACGCGTGGAATACGATGCGGCCTATAATGGTGGCGTAACACTTACCAACATCTTTGGCGCACTGATCGGAACGCGAAGCTTGCTTTTCATGGGGGCGGGTCTGCAGTCAGACCGAACCTATGCAGTGCTGCGCGACATCCGCGCGGCGAACGGCGACGCCGCGGTTCGTCACTATGCCTTCTTGCCCTGTCCACCGAACAACCAACGCGCGGCGAGGCGAGCCTTCCTCGCAGAGGCCGAAATTCATCCGATCTACTACCCGCCGGAAGATCATGACCAATGCATCGAAGACCTTTTGATTACGCTGACGGAGGGTGGGCTGGATGACTGAACAAAGTATCATTTCAGATGACATGACGCTGAAGCGCATGTTTCAGGACTTCTACCGCGTCCCCGACTATCAGCGCGAGTACGTATGGGGCGAAACGGACCCGAAGGGCGAAGGTGGCGAGGAAGTCGATCAGTTTCTTTCGGACATTTATGCCGAGTATGAGGGCGCGACGAAGGACTTCGCTCCGGAATATTTCATTGGCACAATAGTCGTCTGCAAAGACGACAAGGACGTTTTCGAACTCGTCGACGGGCAGCAAAGAACAACTACCACGTACGTCACCCTATGCGCTCTTCGCGACGCCCTGGTGGAGCTTGGTCAGGACCTGCCGGAAGAGCTGAAGAGCCAGATCGCGTCGAGCACCATCGATTGGCAGGGGGAAAGCGTCGCGCGATTCCGGTTGGAACTCCAGTATGACGATTCTGGCGGCATACTTGTTCAGTATGCCGAGGGCGACGGTAACAACGCCGACCGGGAGCGGACGAGATCGATCCGGAACATCGGCAATGCCTATCGGACCGTTCGCGAGTTTATCATCACAACGCTTGAGAATGATCCGGGGGCCATTCGGAAATTCCACGGATATCTGACGAACAAGGTCAAGATCATCCGCATCCAGACCCCCACGATAGCCAAAGCGCTTAAGATATTTGAGACCATTAACGACCGTGGCGTCGGCCTTGACGCTATGGACCTCCTCAAAAACCTGCTGTTCATGAACGCAAAGGAGGCCGAGTACGCCAAGTTAAAGGACATTTGGAAGGCGCTGACGGACGAGATTTACAAGGCTCGGGAGAAACCCCTTCGCTTTCTGAGATACTATCTCTTGGCCAGCTTCGACGTAGACAGCAAGTTAAGGGAAGAGATCATCTACGACTGGTTCCTCAAGAACGAAGCACTTACGGGCCACAAGAGTGCACCCCTGAAGTTCGCGCAGAGGCTTTTGGAGGCTGCAAGAGCGTACAGCAACTTCGCGTTCAATCGAAACGCTGCGGGGAGCATAGAGCGGGGCATTGTCAACACGCGCCTGCTTGGCGGAAAATCGATCAAGCAGCATTTCATCGTATTGATGTCCGGCCGACACCTCTCGTCCGCCAATTTCTCCAGGCTTTGCGACGAAATTGAGAAGACGATGTTCGTCTGGCTTATCACCGGCACGCCCGGCAAAGAGTATGAACGCCGGATTGTCGATGCAGCGCACATTTTGCGCGGAACGACCGACCAGGAGTTTGAGGAATTTGTCCGGTCCCATTTCCACAAGGAACGATCCAACCTTGCAGCGGACTTTAGTACTCGCCTTCTGAGCCTCAAACTGGGTGATACGCGGCAGTTCCGGATTCGCTATCTACTGGCCAAGATCACGCAACACGTGGACCTCCTGGCATATGGTGCCAGCCAGGGTCGAGATGACCTTCAAGAGTACGTTGCAGGCGGCAACGATATTGAGCACATCCTGCCAGACAACGGCGATGCTGAAGCCATTGCCGAATTTGGCGAGGGCGGCGACGATCAGGCTATCATCCAACGGCTTGGAAACCTGCTGTTGATCGAGAAGTCGATCAACCGCGCCATCCAAAATGGGCGATACTCTTCAAAGATAAGCGTGTATCCGCAATCGAAGTACCTGCTCACCCGTTGTCAGGCAAGCAATCAGAGTGGACAGGTTGGGGTCGCCGACAAGATTACGACGGCGGCAAAATCCCTGGAGGTGTTTCCCCATTGGAACGTGGAGGCCGTTCAGGAACGACAGGCATTCCTTGCAAAATTGGCAACGACCGTATGGGACGTTGAGCCAAAGGGAGGCGCTGCGTCGGCATGAGTGGCTTCTATGAGGACATCGTTGAGCATGCCAGCATCGAGGCGCTGAAGGCGCTTGGTTGGCTGCATCTGCATGGCAGCGTCATCGCGCCAGACGGAGCGTCCCCGCAACGCCCATCCTATTCGGAGGCCGTGCTGCTTAAGCGTCTGGAAGCGTGGGTTGCACAGATCAACCCTTCCGTTCCGGAGGAAGCGAGAGCCGAAGCGCTAAGGCAAGTTCTGACCAGCCAGTCTCCCGATCCGGTGGAGGAGAACCGACGAATCCACACGCTCATTACCGAGGGTGTGACCGTGGAGTACCGCGCGAACGACCGTATTGTCGGGGACAAAGTCTGGCTGATCGACTTCGAGAATCCAGACGCCAATGATTGGCTGGTGGTCAACCAGTTCACACTTATTGAAGGGCGCAAGAACCGGCGGCCTGACCTCGTGCTCTTTGTCAATGGCCTTCCATTGGCGATGCTGGAACTGAAGAACCCCGGTGATGAGAACGCCACGCTCAGCGCTGCATTCAACCAGATCGAGACCTACAAGCGCGACACCCCGTCACTTTTCCGAACCAATGCCGTGCTCGTCACATCCGACGGGATCAAGGCCCGTATCGGTTCGCTGACCGCTCAGGAAGAGCGCTATATGCCTTGGCGTACCGTGGAAGGAACGGACTATGCCCCGCCCGGTACGCCCGAATTGGATACGCTGTTGCGCGGCGTGTTCGAGCGCAGCCATTTCCTGCAACTCATCAGGGATTTCACCGTCTTCGCCGACCGAGGCGAAGGTCCCTTCAAGATCATTGCTGGCTACCACCAGTTCCACGGCGCACGGAAGGCAGTTCAGGAAGCGATAGATGCGTCTGCTCCTGATGGAGATCGCAAGATCGGGGTGATTTGGCACACGCAGGGTTCGGGCAAGAGCTTCCTCATGGCCTTCTTCGCAGGCCTGGCGGTTCGCTCTCCTCAGCTTCAGAACCCAACCTTGGTTATTTTGACCGACAGGAATGATCTGGACGATCAGCTCTTCGGCACATTCAGCTTGTGCCGCGACCTAATCCGCCAGAAACCCGAACAGGCTGAAAACCGAGAAGACCTGAAGCGTCTTCTAGAGCGCTCGGCAGGCGGTGTGATCTTCACAACCGTGCAGAAGTTTCTTCCGGTTGGGACGGAAGAGAGTTTTCCCGAACTCACGAACCGCCGGAATGTCATTGTCATCGCCGACGAGGCGCATCGTACCCAATACGGACTGGACGCACGGCTGGACACAAAGACCGGCGTTCGGCGATATGGATATGCGCACTACATCCGGCAGGCGCTGCCAAACGCTTCCTTTATGGGCTTCACGGGAACACCGGTCGAGGGCGAAGACCGGAACACCCCAGCGATCTTTGGGGATTACATCGACATCTACGATATCTCTCGCGCGGTCGAAGACGGGGCGACCGTGTCCATCTACTACGAGAGCCGCTTGGCCCGTATCGAGCTTGATCAGGACGAGAAGCCTAATATCGACGCCGAGATCGAGGCGCTGGTTGAAGACGATACGCTAACGGAAGCGGAGAAGTTCAAGGCGAAGTGGGCAACGGTCGAGGCCCTAGTTGGCGCCAAGAAACGCCTCTCCCTCATCGCCGCGGATTTGGTTCAGCACTTGGAAGCTAGGCTGGTTGCACTCGACGGAAAGGCAATGGCTGTCTGCATGAGCAGGCGTATTTGCGTTGACCTCTACAATGAGATCATAAAATTGCGTCCGGATTGGCACTCTGACGATGATGCCGACGGCGCTATCAAGATTGTAATGACGGGTGCTGCTTCCGATCCGCTCAGTTGGCAGCAGCATATCGGCAACAAACGCCGGCGCGACCTCTTGGGGAAACGGGCGCGTGACCCCAACGATCTGCTGAAACTGGTGATCGTCAGGGATATGTGGCTCACTGGCTTTGACGCGCCTTGCATGAATACGATGTACGTCGACAAGCCCATGCGCGGTCACGGACTGATGCAGGCGATTGCCCGAGTGAACCGCGTGTTTCGGGACAAGCCCGGTGGCCTGATTGTCGACTATATCGGAATCCTCCAAAATTTGAAGAATGCGCTGAAGGACTACAGCCCGTCCGATCAGAGCAAGATCGGCATCGACGAGGACAAGGCGGTTGCCGCAATGCTCGAGGCCTTTGAACGGGTGAAGGAGATTTTTCACACGCATGACTATTCCGCCGGACTCGCGGGCACTCCGCGAGAGAGACTGAGCGCACTTGCTGGCGCTATCGATTGGGTCCTGAAATGGCAGGAGACCCAAGCTGGCAAGGCCTCTGGTGATGAAAACCGGAAGCGGGCTCACCGTGCGTTTCAAGATCTCGTCCTCAACTTGACGAAAGCCTATGCCTTGGCCTCTGCCAGTGATGCGGTCGCGAAGATTCGCGATGAGGTGGGCTTCTTTCAGGCCGTTCGTGCAGCCATCGCCAAATCAACTGCTACGGGTGCAATTTCCCAAGCAAATCGAGCTTTTGCAGTTCAGCAGCTCATCGACCGTTCGGTCGCCTCCACCGAGATCATCGACGTGTTGCGCGCGGCTGGAATGGAAAGCCCAGACATCTCGATTTTGTCCGACGAGTTCCTTACAGAGCTTCACGGAATGGAGCGTAAGAATCTCGCACTGGAGGCATTGCGAAAGCTCCTCAACGGCGAAATTCAGAGCCGCTCGCAAACGAACGTCATCGAAAGCCGCGCATTTTCGAAAAGGCTGGAGGAGGCCGTCGCGCGCTATCATGCCAACGCCATATCAGCGGTCGAGATGATCAATGAGTTGATTGCCCTCGCTAGAGACCTGCGAGCGGCAAGAAAGCGCGGCGAAGAGCAAGGGCTATCGAATGAGGAAGTCGCCTTCTACGATGCCTTGGCGCAAAATGAGAGCGCAATTGACGTTTTGGGCAATGAGACGCTACGCGTCATCGCCCATGAGCTGCTGGAGCAACTTCGGCAGAATGCAACGGTTGACTGGCACAAGCGGGAGAGTGCCCGCGCGCGAATGCGCGTGCTCGTAAAGCGCATTCTCAAGAGATATGGCTATCCTCCCGATCTAGCAGACGACGCCGTGAAACTTGTTCTGGAACAAGCCGAGGCTCTCCTCCGGCAAATTGGATAGGGCTTGCTCCGGCCCACCAAGGAAAACCGTTCTCTTTCCTCGGACCCGCCTTCTACAGCGCTATTTGGGGCGCGAAGGCGGCTCCGAGGAAAGCGAACTACCCTCGGCGCTCTATCTCAACTCTTCATAGATGGAAGGTGATGACAGCCGCCAGTTTCCGGCAACATGGCCGAAAAGCCATATCTGGAGCGTGCTACCCCGGTGCTACCCGGAACATTTCAGGGGTTTGCGACTAGGCGCTAACCCCTTGAAAAAATTGGCGCACCCGACAGGATTCGAACCTGTGACCTCTGCCTTCGGAGGGCAGCGCTCTATCCAGCTGAGCTACGGGTGCCTTCAGGATCGGTGATCCCAAAAACGAACCAGCCGGTAAACCGGCCAGCCACGGCTTCTTAGCGGAAGCAGGCGCCGGCTTCAACGGGCAATCGCCAGCGGGCTCAAGTTGCCGTAGCAGCCCGGGGGAGACAGACACCGTCCCGTCCGGCGCCACCGCCTGCTCATTCTGTCACGGTAAGCACTGCCTTGCCGCTGATGCTGCGCTGCCGCAGCGCGTCGAGGGCCTGGCCGACGTCCCGCCACGGCACGGTGAGGACCACGCGCGTTTCGAGCCGGCCGGCTGCGATCAGCGCGAGCAGCGAGGCGATGTCCGCGCCACGGTCCGGACCAGAAGTGTAGTAGGCGAAGGTCTGCAGCCGCGCGCCTTCGTGACCCGGAACGAACTGGCGGAAGCCGATGGGCGTGAGTTCGCCGCTGCTCGAGCCGAACATGACGACGGTCCCGCCGGGCGCGATCCGTTCGATCGCGTGGGCGAGGCTATCGCCGCCCACCGATTCGGTAATCAGCGAGAACAGTCCTTCGGCCAGCTCGATCGTTTCGACGACCCGCTCGGCTCCGAGGCCGCGGAGATCCGCGGCATGCCGGTCGGCGGCGACCGCCACCACCGACGCGCCCTGCTGGCGGGCGATCTGGATCTGGAAACGGCCGACCGCGCCGCTTGCGCCGGTAATCAGGACCCGCTGGCCGGCCAGGTCGCCGCCGAGGCGCAGGGTCCGCAGCGCGGTCGTGCCCGCGACCGGAACAGTGGCGGCGGAGACGAAGCTGACGTCGTCCGGCAGGACGGCGAGGTGGTCGGTCGGAACGGCGACCCGTTCGGCCCACCCGGCCTCGTCGACCAGAGCCGCAACCCGGGCGCCGACGGCCGGCCCGGAGCCGTCGGCCGCGGCGCGCTCGACAATTCCGGCGACGTCCTGGCCAGGCACCCAGCCGTTCGGACGGATGTTGAGCAGGCGCAGTTCGCCGCGGTTCAGCGAGACTGCCCGGACCGAGACCAGCGCCTCATGCGGGGCGAGCTCGGGCTCGCCAAGCTCGGCGAGCTTCAACCTTGTGGCGCTGTCGAGAGAGGTGACTAAAGCGAGCATGGCGTCATGGCTCCTCGGACGTGCCCGGCTTGGCGGGACAGGCGCGGGGCGGAGGGTCTCGGAGCCCAGCCGCACGTCGAGGCAGCGGGCCGAACAGGCCAAGCCGTCGCCGTGTCCCATGGCCGCTGACGATGCGATCCACCGCCCGGTCTTTCAGCACGGCCGCCGGGCGTCTGAACAATCTTTCTCATCGTCTTTTCAGGCTCCTGACTCATTCGCAACTCGGAGCCTATCGACTTTGCTGATGGAAGAATTTGGCTATCATGCCAGTTGATCGCTAAAATCAGTCAAAATGAGACAGCCGCTTCGCTACCCCTGGCCGAATTTCGATCCCGATGATGTCCTTGCCCCGGCAATTGTCGTGCGCGTCGACGTTCCCGAGACCAGGGCGGAGGTGCCGGATCACCGCCACCGCAAAGCGCAACTCGTCTTCGTGCTGGGAGGTGGCGTCACATGTCGCGTTCCCAGCGGCCTGTGGATGGTGCCGCCTCATTGCGGGGTGTGGATTCCGGGTGGCATGCAGCACAGCAACGTCGCGACCGCCAATGCCCGGATTTTTTTCGTCTATATCGAGCCGGGAGCCACCGACCTGCCGGACCGGTGCTGCACGCTTTCGATCTCGGCGTTGCTGCGCGAGCTCATCATCGAGCTGGCGGATCGCGGTGAGGACGATGACGCGAGGGGCGAACTCCTGACCAGGGTACTGCTATCCGAACTGCCGCGCATGCCTGTCCAGCAGCTACATTTGCCGATCTCGTCCGAGCCGCGCTTGAGGCGCATCGCCACGGCGCTGGCGGAAGATGCTGCCGACCGCAGCACCCTGGCGGAATGGGCCAATCGCGTCGCGCTCAGCGAGAGCAGTCTCGCACGTCTCGTGGTCAAGGAGACAGGGCTGACCTTCGGGCGCTGGCGCCAGCAATTGCACTTGATCGTCGCGGTGCGCGAGCTGGCCTCCGGCGCCAGCGTGCAGCAGGTTTCGGCCGATCTCGGCTATGAATCGGTCACCGCCTTCATCACCATGTTCAAGAAAGCGCTTGGCAAGCCACCGGCAAAGTATCTCAGCAGTGTCGCGCAAAACGGCGGTTCTGCGTTTGTCGCCTGATGAGCCCCCGATCCGCCGCCCACCCGGACGTCAACCCTCACTGCTGCTCGGCATACAGCAGCCGCGTCGTCGCATTCGCCGTCGCCGTCGACAGGCTGCGCTGGATCAGCGCCTCGACGTGGTCGTTGCGCTGGCGCGCGCTGTCGGCGCCCATCACCACGATGATCAGCCTGTGCCCATCTGCATTATAGGAGGTAACGATGTTGAAACCCGAAGCTCTGATGTAGCCGGTCTTGATGCCGTCGACGCCGCGCACCCGGCCGAGCATGTCGTTGTGGCCGCGCACCAGCCTGCCGCGGAACATGAAGTCGCTGTCGGAGAAATAGTGGAAATGCTGCGGGAAGCGGGTGTGCAGCGCCATGCCGAGCACCGCCATGTCACGCGCCGTCGTGTGCTGGTCGCCATCCGGCAGGCCCGAGGCGTTGCGGAAGACGGTGCTGCTCATGCCGATCTGGCGCGCCTTGGCGGTCATCATGCCGGCGAACGCCTCTTCGCTGCCGCCGAGATATTCGGCAACGGCGACCGCCACGTCATTGGCCGATTTGACAACGATGGCGCGGATCGCCGAATCGACGTCGATCGTCTCGCCGCGCCTGAACCGCAGCTTGGTCGGCGGCTGCCGCGCGGCGTAGTCCGACACCGGAATTTGCGTCTCCTTGCTGATCCGCCCCGACTCCAGCGCCTCGAAAAGAAGGTAGAGCGTCATCATCTTGGTCAGTGACGCCGGATAGCGTGGCGCCGTGGAATTGACCTCGAACAGCGTCTTGCCGGTGCCGGCGTCGATGACCATCGCGGCATATTTCTGCGGCGGCGCCGGCACGGCCAGCACGCTGTCGGGCGGCGTCACCGTCGTGCAGCCGGCGGCAAACAGCAGCAGCGCCAGCATCGCGACGTAATTGTGAATGAGCGGAAAGAAGCGCAAGGCGGACAAGTCGGTTCCGAAGGCAGGCTGTTTCTGAGACGAGGCGAAGCTATCTTACCGCAAAGGCACAGTCCATTTGGTTAATATCGGTCGGGGCCCTGGATTGGTGCCCTGTCCACAGGCCGACATGGCCGCTGTGCCGAGCCGGCTGATGGGAATTGCCGGCCATCGCGCTTGCGCAACCGGCGGCGAGTGGGCTTTGCTGGCGCCGGCAGAATCGGTAGGTGCACATGGATACGGTCACGATCACGGCAAAAGGCATTTCGGTATCGGTCGATCTTGCCGTCGGCCATCTCGCCGACATGGCGCTCGATATCGATGGCCGTCGGCTGAAGCCGCTGCATCGCGCACCCTGGGTCGGCGAGCCGCGCGAGACGCTGCCGAAAGACCTGCCCGAAGGGACGGTCCACTTGTCCGGCGATTTCCTGTGCGCGCCGTTCTCGACCAGCGACGTCGAAGCGGCACCTTTGCATGGCTGGCCGGCCAATAGTCGCTGGGACGTCGTCGACAGCGCGGCAACGGTCGATGGCTGGCGCGCCGTCTTGCGGCTGCAGCGCCGGGTCATCGGCGCAACCGTCGACAAGATCCTGATCGTGCGCGACGATCATCCCTTTCTCTATCAGGAACACGTCTTTTCCGGCGGGGCCGGCGCCATTGCGGTCGCCCATCACCCGATGACGGTGATGAAAGCCGGCGGCAGCCTGGCCTTCTCGCCGAAGCGCCTTGCCGCGACGCCGAACGAAGCGCCGGAGCCCGATCCGGCCCGCGGCCGCTCTTTGCTCGCCTACCCGGCGCGCAGCACCGACCTGACGCGCTTTCCCGCCGCCGGCGGCGGCACGATCGACCTGACCGCCTATCGCATGGACCAGCTGCGTGAGGACTTCGTCACGCTGGTCGAGGCCGATCATGCCGGGCCGGGCTGGACCGCGCTGGCGCGCCAGGCGGAAGCCGATCTCGTGCTGGTGCTGAAGAACCCGGCCGAACTGCCGGTCACCATGCTGTGGGTCAGCAATGGCGGGCGCGATTACGCGCCATGGAGCGGCCGCCACCGCGGCGTGCTCGGCATCGAGGACGGCCGCACCGCCGTCGGCCATGCCGCCTCGCTCGGCGACAACTGGCTGAAGCATGAAGGCGTGGCGACCGCCTTTGCCCTTGCTGAAGGGCGCCGCTTTTCGTTCCGCCATGTCATCGGCGCACTGCCATGGCCATCCGGCGAGCCGCCGCGCGACGTCACGACCTCGCCGGGCCGCATGCGCATCCTGGCGGCTGACGGTGCCGAGCGCGACATCGGCTTCGACAGCGATTTCCTGCGGATCGGCCAGTCCAGGCCCGATTGAAGGCCTGGCACAAGCCGCGTTTGAAATTTTCGAAAACTGCCGCCAAAATGCGCCAGAACCATCTTAACGGATGCCAATGTCAGAAATCGCCCATCTCGCCGCTACCATTTTCAAGCGCGCCGGCAAGGCGCCGCGCTTTATCGTTGCCATTGCGGGTCCGCCCGGCGCCGGCAAGTCGACATTGTCGGCAGGCTTGCATGACCTGCTGCCGGAAGGCACGGCGGAAGTCGTGCCGATGGACGGGTTCCACTACGATGACGTCGTGCTCGAGCGGCGCGGCCTTCGCCAGCGAAAAGGTGCCCCGGAAACCTTTGATTTTGCCGGCTTCGAAGCGCTGCTGAAGCGCATCCGCGCTGGCGAGCCGGATATCGCCATCCCGGTGTTCGACCGCAGCATGGAGCTGTCGCGCGCTGCCGCTGCGATCATCGCCGCCGAGACCAAATTCATCCTGGTCGAAGGCAATTACCTGCTGCTCGACGAAGAGCCATGGACGCGGCTGGCGCCGCTGTTCGACTACTCTATCTTCGTCGACGTGCCGCGCGCCGAGCTCGAGCGCCGACTGCTCGAGCGATGGCACGAGCACGGCCGGTCCGACCAGGACGCGCGCGCCTGGATTGCTTCCAACGACATGCCGAACATCGACCGCGTGCTTGCCCGTCGGCGGCCCGCCGACCTGGTGGTCGGTGGACCAGGCCTGATCTGGTAAGGACTGTTCGGCCGGAACCTTAACACTTTCAGGCCGTTATCCCGGACACGGCAATTGTGCCGCATGAGGGAACGGTTCGATGGAAACCATGGCAAGAAAGCCTGCGCCCGCCAAGGGCAAGGTAACACGATCAAAAATCACTCGAGCGAAAACCAGCGCCGGCCCGGCAGGGGCGGCCCATTCCAAGGATGCGGCAAAGCCCAGCTTTGGCAAGGCGGCGCCGAAAAAGGTGATGCCTGCCGCGGCCAAAGCCGCTGCACCCAAGGCCAAAAGATCGGCAAGCAGCAGAGGATCGATCGCAGGCAGCGCAATGCGCACCGTTAAGGCAACGGCCAATGTCGCCGCCGGTGCCGTGCTTGCGACCGCCAAAGGTGCGGCGTCGCTTGCCGCTTCCGTAGTCGGCAAGAGCGGCTCGAAATCCCGTACCAAGGCAAAATAGCCGGGGCAGTCAGGGTTTTGATCAGGCTCTGGCCGGAATGGTGAGGCCCCTCTGCACCGCCGGCCGGGCAAGGCCACGCTCCAGCCATGCGCCCACGCTGGGGAAATCGTCGAAACCGACGAGGTCCCGCGCCTCGTAAAAGCCGATCAGATTGCGCACCCATCCAAGCATCGAAATGTCGGCGATGGTGTAATCGTCGCCCATAATCCAGCTGCGGCCCTTGAGCCTCGTTTCGAGGACGCCGATCAGCCGTCGCGACTCGTCGCGATAACGCTCCAGCGGGCGCTTGTCGGCGATTTCGCGCCCGGCGAATTTGTGGAAGAAACCGACTTGGCCGAACATGGGCCCGATGGAAGCCATCTGGAAGAACACCCACTGGATCGTCTCGTAACGCAGCGTTGCGTCTGCCGGGACCAGCTTGCCGGTCTTGTCGCTGAGATAAAGCAGGATGGCGCCGGATTCGAACAGGCCGATCGGCTTGCCGCCCGGGCCGTCCGGATCGATCATCGCCGGGATCTTGCCGTTCGGGTTCAAAGACAGGAATTCCGGCGTCCAGCTCTCGTTCTTGCCGATGTCTACGGCATGCGGCTCGTAGGGCAGGCCAAGTTCCTCCAGCGCGATCGATATTTTCACCCCGTTCGGCGTCGGAAACGAATAAAGCTGGATGCGGTCGGGGTCGCTCGCCGGCCAGCGCCTGGCGATCGGAAACGCGGACAGATCGGTCATCGAAACTCCTGGTCGGGGACCGCGCCGAGCGGCATGGTCATGGCGGGTCGCAGTGAGTTAGGCGCGACGCCTGGCGCGATCAATATGCGCATGGAAAGTTTCACCGGCCCCGGTGAAGGGATCGCAAGGGGTGTGGTCACACGGCCTTGACCGCCAGCACCGCATTGGTGCCGCCGAAGGCGAAGCTGTTGCTCATCGCGGTGCGCACCGCGCGCTCGCGTGCCACGTTCGGCGTGATGTCGAGATCGCAGTCGGCGTCGGCTTCCCGGTAATTGGCGGTCGGCGGCACGATGCCTTCGCGGATCGCCATCACGCAGGCGATCATTTCCAGCGCGCCGGATGCGCCGAGGCAGTGGGCATGCATCGATTTGGTCGAGGAGATGGAAAGCTTGTAGGCATGGTCGCCGAACACGCGTTTGATCGCCGCCGTCTCGATCTGGTCGTTGGCCTTGGTGCCGGTGCCATGCGCGTTGAGATAGTCGACGTCCTCCGGATTGAGCCCGGCATCGACGAGGCAGAAGCGCATCGCCGCCTCAGGCCCTTCGATAGTTGGCGCGACGATATCGGAAGCGTCGGCGGAAAGGCCCACACCGGCGATTTCGGCAAGGATGGCGGCGCCGCGCGCCATGGCATGCTCATACGTTTCCAGCACCACCATGCCGGCGCCTTCGCCGAGCACGAGCCCTTGGCGGTCGGCCGAAAACGGCCGGCAGGTGTCCGGCGACAATACCCGCAGGGCCTCCCAGCCCTTGAGGATGCCCCAGACCAGCGGCGCATCGGTGCCGCCGGCGACCATGACGTCGGCCCGGCCGAGCCTGATCTGATCGACCGCGGAGGCAATGGCGTGGTTGGATGACGAGCAGGCAGAGGTGATGCCGAACACCGGTCCACGCAGACCAAGATTCATGCTGACATGGCCGGCGGCTGCGCCCGGCATTACTTTCGGTACGGTGAAGATGCCGGCGCGGTTCTTGCCTTCGAGCAGGATGGCGCGATAGTTCTCTTCGATTGCCTCCCAGCCGCAGACGCCGACGCCGACGATGGTGCCCATCCGGTAGGTGTTGGCCGCGTGCGGGTTCAATCCCGCCTGCTGTGCCGCCTCCCGCGCGGCGATCGTCGCCAGAAGGCTGAAGCGGTCCATCGACACGACCTGTTTGCGGTCGATGCCGTGCTCGGGAAGCGCCTTGATTTCGCAGCCGACCTTGACCTTCAGATCATGCAGCAGCGGATTGTCGATCGCGCCGATTGCTGAACGGCCGGCGCGCATCTCATTCCAGATTGCCGGTGCATTGGTGCCGAGGCCGCATAACCCGCCGATGCCCGTGATGACGATGCGCTTGTGCATTCAGTCAGGCTTTTTTCGCGATCAGCGCGCGAACCGCCTCGACCATGTCGCCGACATTCTTCAGATTGCTCCAGGCATCGACCGTGTTCATCTCGATTTCGATGCCATACTCTTCCTCGAGATCGAAGATGATCTCCGTCAGTTCCAGCGAATGGATGCCAAGCGCGGTCAGTTCGGTACTGGTGGTGATTTCCTCGCCGCCCGGCTCGGCATGAGCCTTGATCTTGGCGATGATATCGTTTGCCAGCTGGTCAGCCATTCGGTTTCTTCCCCAACTCTGTCGTTTCCCGACGCCAACTGATCAGCGCCCCTTTTGTCCTCGATTACGCCGTCATCGTCGCCTTTTACCCCCGCCAGGCGCCGGTGACCGTACCAAGGTGGCTCCCTCTATAGAAACCGAAACGCTGTCAAGCAACAAGCTATATATCGACAAAGCCGCCGCAGTGCTTAACGTTGGTGTCGTGGATACGATCGCAAATAGCTTGACCTCAGTGCCGCCGGCCCAGCGCGTTGCCGGGCTTGCGCGGCTTGGCTGCGACTGGAACGGAGGCCGCACGCGTCTTCGGCGCCTGTACCAGGACGGCTCGGCCAAGATCCGCATGCCGGCAGTCTCGGCCGATCCGCTCGAAGCCGTCCTGATCAACACCGCCGGCGGGCTGACCGGTGGCGACCGTCTCGCCTGGGAGGTCGATGTCGGTGCCGGCGCGTCCGCAACGATAACGACGCAGGCCTGCGAGAAAATCTACCGCGCCGCATCCGACCGCGCCGAAGTGCGGGTGCAATTGAGCGCCGGCGAAGGCGGCCACATTGCCTGGCTGCCGCAGGAAACCATCGTCTTCGACCGCTCGGCCTTTGCCCGCACGCTTGACGTGGAGCTTGCCGCCGGAGCCGAGGCGCTGATCCTGGAAGCTACCGTCTTCGGCCGCCTGGCCATGGGTGAACGGGCTTCGCAAGGCCAATTCCATGACCGCTGGCGCGTCCGCCAGGACGGGGCGCTGATTCACGCCGAGGAGTTTCGCATCGGCCCGGACATTGCCGGTACCTTGAATCGTACGGCGGTTGCCGGCGGCGGCATCGCGGTGGCGACGCTGCTGATGGTGTCGACGCGGGCAGAAGCTTTGCTCGAGCCGGCCCGAGCCATGGTCGGCGGCCAGGGCGGCGTCAGTTTCTGGAGCGTGCGGAAATCTGGCAAGCTTCTTGCTCGGCTGTTCGCCGAGGACGGCTACCAGCTCCGCAAGCGGCTGGTGCCGCTTGTCGAATTGCTCAACGGACGGGCGGGCCTGCCCAAATTATGGTCACTCTGATTTCGATTGTACCACTGCAGGAAGACGCATGAATCTGACGCCGAGGGAGAAAGACAAGCTGCTGATCGCCATGGCGGCGATCGTGGCCCGCAAGCGGCTCGAACGCGGCGTCAAGCTCAACCATCCGGAAGCGATCGCGCTGATAACCGATTTCGTCGTCGAGGGTGCCCGTGACGGCCGCGCCGTCGCCGAGCTGATGGAGGCCGGCGCCCATGTCGTCACCCGGGCCCAGGTGATGGAAGGCATTGCCGAAATGATCCACGATGTGCAGGTCGAGGCGACGTTTCCAGACGGCACCAAGCTGGTGACCGTGCACGAGCCGATCAGATAACCCGCCAAGGAGAGGAAAATGCTTCAGCTGCGTCCGAACTGCGAATGCTGCGACAAGGATCTGCCGCCCGATGCGACGGACGCGGTGATCTGCACCTTCGAATGCACCTTCTGCGCCGACTGCGCACAAAACGTGCTCGGCGGCGCCTGCCCGAATTGCGGCGGCAACTTCTCGGCCCGCCCGATCCGTCCGGCAGCGCTGCTGACGAAATATCCGGCCTCGACCAAGCGCGTCCTCAAGGCAGAAGGCTGCGGTCCGGCCCGCAAGGCGGCGTGAGAGGCATGATGATCTCGAAGATGGAAGCTACGCCGATGATCCCCGCTACGATGAAATGCACGACGCTGTCGGCGGTCCTGCTGCTGGCGGCAGCTATGCCAGCCTATGCCCATGTCGGCGTCGGCACGGTTTCGTCCTTCACCGCCGGCTTCTCCCACCCGCTCTCCGGCCTCGATCATATGACGGTGATGATTGTCGTCGGCCTATGGGCGGCGCTCAGGGGCGGCAAGGCGATCTGGGCATGGCCGCTGGCTTTCGTCGGCGTCATGCTGGCCGGCGGCGGGCTCGGCATGCTGCATGTGCCGATGCCTTTCGTCGAGCCGGCCATACTGGCGTCCGTCGTGGCACTCGGGCTGCTGGTTGCGCTCGCCGTCGATCTTCCCGTCTCGGCCGGCGTCGCCGTCATCGGCCTGTTTGCGCTGGTCCATGGCTACGCCCACGGCACCGAGGTGCCTGAAAATGCCGCTGGGCTTGGCTATACCGCAGGCTTTGTCGTTGCCACCGCGTTGCTCCATGCTGTCGGCATCACGGCTGGTCTCGGCCTCGGCTGGCGCTTCAGTGGGCTTGCGCGCGCCGCTGGCGCCGCCTGTGCCGCGATTGGCGCCGGCCTCGCCTTCGGCATCCTGTGAGGCCGTGATGATCCCCGGCGAAATCATCACGGCGAGCGGCGAGATCGAACTGAACAAGGGACTGCCGACGGTCATCATGAAGGTGGCCAACAGCGGCGACCGGCCGATCCAGGTCGGCAGCCACTATCATTTCTTCGAGACCAATGAAGGGCTGAGATTCGATCGCGACAAGGCGCGGGGCATGCGCCTCGACATCGCCGCCGGCACCGCGATGCGCTTCGAGCCCGGCCAGGAGCGCGACGTTACCCTGGTGCCGCTCGGCGGCAAGCGCAAGGTCTACGGATTTCAGCAGAAGATCATGGGCAAGCTGTGAGATCGAAGGCGTCGAGCAGTTTCGGCTCAGCCGGGCGGCTTGGCCGCCGCATAGATGACGACCTTTCCCGAATCGTCGAATTCAACCGCCAGAACGTCCTCGGTCTGCACTCGCCGCGAGTCGATGGCGTTGAACAGCAATGCGTTCGCCTCGATCTCCTTGCGCAGCTCGGCAATGTCGTCCCGATGTTGCCTGACCTTGCTTTCGATCGCCGGCGGCGGGCCGCCTTCGGTGCGCGCGGCGTCGGTAAGAAACACGATATCGACCTTGTCGAGCTTGGATGTCTTTCGCACGGCAGCGATGTTCTCACGCGTGCGGTCGATCGCCGAGCTGACCCTGCCGGCTTCCGCATTTGTCTCGGTCTCCTCCTGGCCGACCTCCGAGCCGACGATCCGGTTGACGGTCTCGGCGCTGTCGAGGCTCTGCGCGTTCAGCGCGGCGTGCGGAATGCTGGCTGCCAGAAAGGCGGTCGCGGCAATGCCATGCAGCCAGCTGGTGTCGGAGAAGGTGGTGATCGCCATCGCTCGTTCTCAGGGTCCTTTTCGAGGCTTTTGTCAGGGCGACAGGACCGAAACGTAACGTCCCCCGTGAAGGTTCCCTTTGCGATGCGGCGGGCTGACCGGGCGCCGGCCCGCCGCCTCGTCTCGTCAGCTCGCTTTCTTGGTGATCAGCGTCAGCGCGCCATTGGTGCTCATGCTGGCGGCGATCACCTGCGCCGAGGTGAGCCCCTTGGCTTCGAGTGCGGACTTGACCTGCGGTGTCGCGTCGATCGAGCCGCGCAGTTTCTGCAGATCGGCGTCGCTGCGCTTGGCGATCACCTCGTTGACCTTGGCTTGAGTGTCCGCCGGCAGATCCTTGATGTCGACGACGTTGATCGCCTGGATGGTGGGCGCCTGTGGCTGCGCTCCGGGCGCGGCAGGAGCAGGCGCGGCCGGCGCCGGACTGGGCTGCTGCGCAGGCTGTTGCTGGGCGCTGGCGGCGGTTGCGAGCACCAGCGTGGCGGCGGCTGCCAGAAGGGTCGTTTTGCGCATGGATGTTCCTTTCCATCGATTGGCAAATGGTCGTTTTGGGGTGACCCGGCCACCTCAAACGCCAAATGGGATCGGAAAGTGTCGCTCAGCGGGTCATTGCGTGATCATAGGATGGCGGCAATGTGGGGCCCGCCTTCGACAAGCGGTATTTTCGGGCTGTATTTCGGGAGCAATTGCTGATGGCTAAAATCACCCGCGCCGCCTATGCGCAGATGTACGGCCCGACCGTTGGCGACAAAGTCCGGCTCGCCGACACCGAGCTGTTCATCGAGGTCGAAAAGGATCTCACCGTTCACGGCGAGGAGGTGAAATTCGGCGGCGGCAAGGTCATCCGCGACGGCATGGGCCAGAGCCGGGTTTCACGCGCGCAAGGCGCGGTCGACACCGTCATCACCAATGCGCTGGTCGTCGATGCCACCGCCGGTATCGTCAAGGCCGACATCGGCTTGAAGGACGGCCGCATCGCCGCGATCGGCAAGGCCGGCAATCCGGATACCCAAGGCGGCGTCACCATCATCATCGGTCCCGGCACCGAGATCATCGCCGGCGAAGGCAAGATCCTGACCGCCGGCGGGTTCGACGCGCATATCCACTTCATCTGCCCGCAGCAGATCGAGGAAGCGCTGATGTCGGGCATCACCACCATGCTCGGCGGCGGCACCGGCCCGGCGCACGGCACGCTGGCGACCACCTGCACGCCGGGGCCGTGGCATCTGGCGCGCATGATCCAGTCTTTCGACGCCTTCCCGATGAATATCGGCCTGTCGGGCAAGGGCAACGCGTCGCTGCCTGCCGCGCTCGAGGAGATGGTGCTCGCCGGCGCCTGCTCGCTGAAGCTGCATGAGGACTGGGGCACGACACCGGCTGCAATCGACTGCTGCCTGTCGGTCGCCGACGATTACGACGTGCAGGTGATGATCCACACCGACACGCTGAACGAGTCCGGCTTCGTCGAAAACACGGTCGCGGCGATCAAGGGCCGCACCATCCATGCCTTCCACACCGAAGGCGCCGGCGGCGGCCACGCGCCTGACATCATCAAGGTCTGCGGTCTGCCCAACGTCATTCCGTCCTCGACCAATCCGACGCGTCCCTACACGGTCAACACGCTGGCCGAGCACCTCGACATGCTGATGGTCTGTCACCATCTGTCGCCGTCGATCCCCGAAGACATCGCCTTTGCCGAAAGCCGCATCCGCAAGGAAACCATCGCCGCCGAAGACATTCTGCACGACATCGGCGCCTTCTCGATCATCTCGTCGGACAGCCAGGCCATGGGCCGTGTCGGCGAAGTGGCGATCCGCTGCTGGCAGACCGCCGACAAGATGAAGCGCCAGCGTGGTTCGCTGCCGCAGGAGACCGGCAACAACGACAATTTCCGGGTCCGCCGCTACATCGCCAAATACACCATCAATCCGGCCATCGCGCATGGCCTGTCGAAGGACATCGGCTCGGTGGCGGTGGGAAAACGCGCCGACCTTGTGCTGTGGAACCCGGCCTTCTTCGGCGTCAAGCCGGACATGGTGCTGATCGGCGGCATGATCGCCGCCGCCCCGATGGGCGATCCCAACGCCTCGATTCCGACGCCGCAGCCGATGCACTATCGGCCGATGTTCGGCGCCTACGGCAAGGCGATGACCAATTCGTCGGTGACCTTCGTTTCGAAGGCCGCGCTGGATTCGGGCCTGCGCGGCAGGCTCGGCGTCGACAAGCAGATGGTGGCGGTCGAGAACACCCGCGGCGGCATCGGCAAGCATTCGATGGTGCTCAACGACGCCACGCCGCATGTCGAGGTCGACCCGGAGACCTATGAGGTCCGCGCCGACGGTGAATTGCTCACCTGCGAGCCGGCAACCGTGCTGCCGATGGCGCAGCGCTACTTCCTGTTCTGAACCATAGGCGTTAGAACGACCGATGTAGAACATGCCGCGCCAGGCCTATGGACCAGCAACTCCCCTACGCCCACGACATCTTCCCGCATATCCGCATTGTCCTGGGCATGGTGATTGGGCTTGGCGTCACCCGCCTGCTGTCGGGGCTCGCCCGCATCGTCCAGCATCCCGGCCAGTACCGGCTCTATCCCGTGCACCTCGCCTGGGTTGCGTCGGTGCTTTTAATGCTGGTGCATTTCTGGTGGTGGGAGTTCGGCCTCTTCCAGATCGAGAATTGGACCTTCGGCAAATACCTGTTCATCATCTTCTACGCCGTCACGCTGTTCCTGCTCTGCGCGCTGCTGTTTCCGGACTCGATGCTGGACTACACTAGCTATGAGGATTTCTTTTATTCGCGCCGGGCCTGGTTCTTCGGCCTGCTGGCGGCGACCTATCTGCTCGACGTGGTCGACACGCTGCTGAAAGGGCCGGCGCATTTCGCCCATTTCGGCGTCGAATATCTGATCCGCACGCCGGTTTTCGTCGCGCTTTGCGTCATTGCGGTCCTGCTGCGCGACCGCCGCTTTCACATCGCCTTTGTCGCCGGCGCGCTCGTCTATCAGGTATGGTTTATCCTGCGGCTCTTCGACACGATTGTTTGAGCGCCATTGGGGCGGCGGACGCGATAGGCTAGGCTTTTGGGAGAGGCAGTTTTTACATGAAGCTCGATATTCGCACCGACTTCACCAAATTCCCGCGCGCCGTCGCCGTCCTGGCCGCAGGCGAAGCCGGAACCACCACGCCATACGACCGGGCGGTGCTTGCCCATGACGAGCGGCATCTGCGCCGTCGTGCCATCGAAACGGCCGGTAGCGACAAGGTGCTGGTCGACCTGCCCGAACCGGTGACGTTGAACCATGGTGACCGGCTGGTGCTGGAGGATGGCTGCCACATCGAGATCATCGCGGCCGAAGAGCCGCTCTACGATATCAGGGGCAGCGACCCGATCCATCTCGCCGAGCTCGCCTGGCACATCGGCAACCGCCATCTCGCCGCCGCCATCGAGGCTAACCGCATCCTCATCCTGCGCGACCATGTCATCAAGGCGATGCTGGAGGGATTGGGCGCCATCGTGAGCGACGTCTCCGAACCATTCAAGCCGGTGCGCGGCGCCTATTCCGCGCATGGCGGGCACGGCCATGCCCATGCCGAGGCACACGCGCACAGCCACGCCGAAGCGCATTCCCATAGCCATAGCGATTCGCATTCCCACAGCCATTCGCACGACCACGACCATGACTGACCGGCCTTCCAGCGTTGCCCAGCCTTCCAACATTGCTTTGTTGCGGCTGATGGCGTGGGTGTCGCCTTCCTTCCCGGTCGGCGGCTTTTCCTACAGCCATGGCCTGGAACAGGCCGTGCATGCCGGGCTGGTTGCCGACAGCAAAGATCTCGCCGCGTGGCTGGAAACGCTCGTCGAGATGGGTTCGGGCTGGAATGATGCGGTGCTGTTTGCCCAAAGCTGGCGCAGGGCGCGCGAAACCGGCGATCTCGATCAAATCGTCACCCTTGCCGAAGCTCTGGCAGGCTCGCGCGAGCGTCATGCCGAGACGATGCTGCAGGGCGCCGCTTTCCTGAAAGCAGCCTCCGCCTGGCCGTGCCAGGTGCTGGATCGCCTGCCGACCGAATGTGCCTATTGCGTTGCCGTCGGCGCTGTTGCCGGCGATCACGGCATTTCGCTGCGGGACGCCCTGGCCGCCTTCCTGCAGGCCTTCTTCTCAAACCTCGTTCAGGCCGCGATCCGGCTCGGCGTCGTCGGCCAGACCGGCGCCACCGCGCTGCTCGCCGGCTTCGAGCCACTAGCCTTGGCGACCGCAGCCCGCGCTGCCGGCTCGACCCTCGATGATCTCGGCGGCTGCGCTTTTATCTCCGACATCACGGCGATGAAGCACGAGACCCAGTATTCGCGACTGTTCCGCTCATGATCGTCCTCGCTTTCGCCCTCTCGCTCGTCCTGCTGCTGATCACCGCGTTGCATGTCTATTGGGGCATTGGCGGCATCTGGCCGGGCAGGGATGTCGCCTCCTGCGCCCGCGCCGTCATTGGCTTTCATGGCGTCGACGAAATGCCGGCACCCTTCGCCAGCTTCGCCGCTGCCGCCTGCCTTGGCCTGGCGACACTGTGGCCGATGGCGCTCGAGGGCATCTTTGCTACGCCCTTTCCCAAGGCCGGGCTTGCCGCCACGTCGCTGCTCATCGCGCTGGTTTTCCTGGCGCGCGGCATTGCCGGCTTCACGCCGTGGTGGCGCCGGCTAACGCCCGAACAGCCTTTCGCGCGGCTCGATCTGCGTTATTATTCGCCGCTGTGCCTGCTGATCGGGCTTGGCTTCGCCATTCTTGCCGTCACGGAGTTCCCCGCATGATATCGCCCAATGGTCCTCTTCGCATCGGCATTGGCGGCCCGGTCGGCTCGGGCAAGACGACGCTTACCGAAAAGCTCTGCAAGGCACTGCGTGACGAGTTTTCGATTGCCGTCGTCACCAACGACATCTACACCAAGGAAGACGCCATGATGCTGGCCAGGTTGCAGGCCCTGCCCGAGGATCGCATCGTCGGCGTCGAGACCGGCGGCTGTCCGCACACCGCCATCCGCGAGGACGCCTCGATCAATCTGCAGGCGATCGCCGAGATGACCAGAAAATTCCCCGATCTCGACATCGTCTTCATCGAATCGGGCGGCGACAATCTCGCCGCCACCTTCTCGCCGGACCTTGCCGACCTGACGCTCTACGTCATCTCGGTTTGCCAGGGCGAGGAGATCCCGAGGAAGGGCGGACCGGCGATCACCCGGTCCGATTTCCTGGTCATCAACAAGAGCGACCTTGCGCCCTATGTGAACGTCAATCTCGACATCATGGAACGCGACGCTGCCCGCATGCGCGGCAAGCGGCCGTTCGGCTTCACCGACCTGTCGCGCGGCAAGGGGCTGCAGGAGGTGATCGATTTCATCGTCGAGAATGGCGGGCTTCGGGTCGGCGCGGCCACCAGCACGGCGGCATAGCGGCGCTCGCCTGTACCAAACGAAACCGGTTGCGCGTGTTCCAGCCGCGCGGCATCCTTGCTTCTTTCACGGAGGTTTACGATGAGCATCACGCGCCTGCAGAAGGAAGTGCTGACCAACCTGCCGTTCTATGAGGAGCGCGTCGACCTCGCTTGCGCCTTCCGCTGGACGGCGCGGCTCAACATGCACGAGGCGGTGGCCAATCATTTCTCACTGGCCGTCAGCGACGATGGTTCGCAATTCCTGATGAATCCCAACCAGGTGCATTTCTCGCGCATCAAGGCGAGCGATCTGCTTCTGATCGACGCCAACGATCCCGACACGCTGGTCGGCCCGAATGCGCCCGATCCGACGGCGTGGGGCCTGCATGGTGCCATTCATCGCAACGTGCGTCATGCGCGCTGCGTCATGCATGTCCACTCGATCCACGCCACCGTGCTTGCCTCGCTCGCCGACTCGACGCTTCCGCCGGTCGACCAGAACTCGGCAATCTTCTTCAACCGCCATGTCGTTGACGCTCATTATGGCGGGCTGGCCTTCGAGGAAGAGGGCGAGCGCTGCTCGCAGCTTCTTGTCGACCCGAAGGTCAAGGTGATGGTGATGGGCAACCATGGCGTGCTGGTCATCGGCGACAGCGTCGCCGACACCTTCAACCGCATGTTCTATTTCGAGCGCGCCGCCGAAACCTATATCAAGGCGCTGTGGACCGGCCGGCCGCTGCGGGTACTGTCGGACGAGATCGCCGAAAAGGCGGCAAGGGAACAGGAAGACTATCCCGGCCAGGCCGAACGCCACCTTGCCGAACTGAAGGCGATCCTCGACGAGCAGGAACCCGCCTACCGGAGTTGAGCGCGGTCCCGCCGGGCTTGGCTTAAAGCCCGAGTTCGGCTCGCAATTCATCGGCGCTGTTGATGACAATCGCCCCCGGCGGCCCCTCCATAGGCACCTCTGGCCAGAAGATCGTCTTCATTCCCGCTGCCAGCCCCGCCGCGGCGCCGGTCACGCTGTCGTCGACCGCCACGGCCTCGGCGGGATCGACGTCGGCCAGCCAGGCGGCGCGCAGGAAAGGTTCGGCATGCGGCTTGCCTTCACGCACGTCGTTCCGGCTGACCGTCTTCATGCCGGGATAGACGAGGCCGACGGCGCGCAGATTGGCATCGACGATCAGCCTGTCCGAGTTGGAGACCACCGCTTGCGGTATGCCAAGCGCGCGCAGCTCGTTGAAGATTTCGATCGCGCCTCTGCGCGGCGTCAGCGTTTCGGCCATCGGCAGATAGTGATCGTATTTGCGCACGATCCAGTCGTCGAAAGGCAGGTCGAGGCCGAACTCGTCGCGCAGCATTTCGTAGACCGGCCATGCGGCGATGCCGAGCACGCGGTCATGCAGGTCGGCCGGCGGTACGATGCCGACACTGTGCAGCGCTGCGATCAGCGCCGCTTCGTGCAGCGGCTCGCTGTCGACCAGCGTGCCGTCCATATCCCAGAAAACCGCTTTCGGCGTCATGCAAGGCTCCATTCTCAAAAATCCCTTAAAGCGTTTGGCGCAGGAGATAAACCGCGGCGTCCCCGCTAATGCATGTCGCGCAAAAGTGTGCAGCGGTTTTACGATACGGACATGCATAGAAAGCAAGAATCTAAAGCGCATCGCATAAGGCCGATTGAACGCGACGCGCTTTGGACCGAGATTGTGCGACCTCCACAGCCTTGCTGTTGCAACGAGACTGGGTCGACTCGCCACTTCGCTCCAAACACCCAAGTCTCAGCGCTAAGCAATTGCTCTTGCAATAGGCAATTGCGCGCAAGTTCATTCCCTGCGAAACTACGGCGCTCCGCCTCTTATGCCCGGCGGGGTTGGGAGGCAGGAACTTGAATTCGCGGCAGGATAGCGGCGGCAACAGGCTGGACGATGCGGCGCGCGCCGGCTGGCTTTATTACGTTGCCGGCAACACCCAGGACCAGATCGCCGCCACGCTTGGCATCTCCCGCCAGACGGCGCAGCGGCTGGTGTCGCTCGCAGTCTCCGAAGGATTGATCAAGGTGCGCGTCGACCATCCGATCGCCAATTGCCTCGACCTTGCGGCACGGCTGAAATCGCGCTTTGCGCTTGATCTGGTCGAGGTGGTGCCCAGCGACCCTTCTTCTTCCTCCACCGTCATCGGCGTCGCCGAGGCGGCGGCGGCCGAGATCGAACGGCGGCTGCGGTCGCCGACGCCGATCGTCATGGCGATCGGCACCGGCCGCACGCTGAAGGCCGCGATCGAGCAACTGCCGCCGATGGAATGCCCGCAGCACAAAGTGGTGTCGCTGACCGGCAACATCTCGCCGGACGGCTCGGCCGCCTTCTACAACGTCATCTTCACCATGGCCGACAGGGTCAAAGCGCGCTCGTTTCCGATGCCTTTGCCGGTCATCGCCTCCTCGCCGGAGGAGCGCGAGATGCTGCTGAGCCAGCCGATGATCCAGCCGACGCTGGCGCTTGCGGCTGAGGCCGACGTCACCTTTGTCGGCATAGGCGATCTCGGCCCGAAGGCGCCGCTTTACGAGGACGGCTTCATTTCGGAGGGTGAATTAAAGGCGTTGCAGAAGGCCGGCGGCGTCGCCGAGATCGTCGGCTGGGTGTTCGATCGTGATGGCCGCATGATCGAGGGTATTACCAATGATCGGGTGTCGTCGGCACCGCTGCCGTCGCGCGAAAAGTCGCTAGTGATCGCGCTTGCGATGGGCGACCGCAAGCTGCCGGGCATCTTCGCCGCCGTCAACCGGCGGCTGGTCAACGGCCTGATCACCGATGAGCGGACCGCCGCCGCCTTGCTAGCGGGCGCATGATCTCCGAGCCGCTGGCGGTCGGAAACGATCATGTGAAATCGAAACGTATCTGAATCCCCGATAAAACGAGCGCCACTACTGGTGCCGGCCGCATGGATCGTTGCCGTCGAGAAAGCCCATGTCGCGCTGCAGATGCGGCGGCAGCTCCCGGACGTCGAGATAGGCCCGTTTCCGCGCCGCGTGCCTTGCCAATCCCCGCGCCAACCGTGAAAACCAGCCATGGGCTGGAGCAAGAAGCAGCTTTTCCTGTATTGTGGTCATGATCGTCAGCCTTCGCTATCTCTAGGCGTAGTTGATCTACAATACGGAATATCGGTAGGCCCGGCCGGTGCCGCCAATCAAACGTCGATCACTGCCCATAAGGAGGGCTTATGCCGGAGCTCAATTCACGACAGCTGGTTTCGCAGCTTCCTCCGCTTCAGGCGATCCGGGTATTCGAAGCGGTGGCGCGGCATCTCTCGTTCACCAAGGCCGCCCAGGAGCTTGGCATGACGCAGGCGGCGGCAAGCTATCAGATCAAGCTTCTAGAGGAGCGCGTCGGTGCGCCCCTGTTCCTGCGCCAGCCAAAACAGATCGTGCTGACCGAACCCGGCCAACGCCTGGCGCCCGCGGTCAGCGAAGCATTCGCGCTGTTGAGCGGCGCCTATGCCGCCGCGCGCACCGGCGCCGACGGCGTGCTTTGCGTTTCGACGCTGCTGACCTTTGCCTCCAATTGGCTGGCCCAGCATCTCGGTTCGTTCCAGGTAGCGCATCCGTCGCTGGCGGTGCGCGTCGATACTTCGAACAGGGTTGTCGACTTTGCCAGAGAGGATGTCGACATTGCCATCCGCTCCGGCGGCGGCAACTGGCCGGGCGTCGAGACCCATATGCTTTTCAGGGCCGATTTCACGCCGGTCCTTAGTCCAAAGCTCGCGGCAAGCATCGGCGGCGTCAAGGAGCCGGCCGACCTGCTGCGGCTGCCGATCCTCGACCCGGGCGACATCTGGTGGCGGGACTGGTTTGCCGCCGCCGGCCTGCCGGTCGAGGAACTGGCCAAGCGCCCCGGCACCAGCATGGGCGCGCAGGCCTATGAGGCCAATGCCGCGATTGCCGGCCACGGCGTGGCGATCGTCACCAAGGCTCTGTTCAAGGCCGAACTTGCCGACGGCCGCCTGATCCAGCCCTTTGATCTGGTCGGTGACGACGGCCACGCCTATTGGTTGGTCTATCCGACGGCGCGGCGCAACGTGCCGAAGATCCGCGCCTTCCGCGATTGGATCCTGAGCGAGATCGCTTGCCAATAGGCTGAATCCCAGCAAGCCCGACAGCAAAGCTCCGGGCCAATCAGCCCGGCTGAAATCTTTCGTCAGACATGCCGCAAACGTCCCAGCTTGTCGCCGCACGAGACCCGGCGTGCTGCGCTGCAGCAACGAATCCGTCTTGACAGAATTCATCGCAGGTGAGTAATTGCCCACAGCAAAGGCAAATGCTCATCTTGGTTTATGGGAGGAATTTTGATGAAACTTCGCACGTTCACCCTAGGCCTGTTCTCGGCCAGCGCCCTCGCTTTCGCCGCGCATGCCGAATCCATCACCATCGCCACGGTCAACAATGGCGACATGGTCCGCATGCAGAAGCTGACCGACGACTTCACCGCCAAAAATCCCGACATTCAGCTACAGTGGGTCACGCTCGAGGAAAACGTCCTGCGCGAGCGCGTCACCACCGACATCGCCACCAAGGGTGGCCAGTACGACGTGATGACCATCGGCACCTATGAGGTGCCGATCTGGGCCAAGCAGAACTGGCTTTTGCCGCTCGACAAGCTCGGCGACGATTATGACGTCAAGGACATCATCCCGGCCATAGCCGGCGGCCTGTCGGTCGACGGCAAGCTCTACGCAGCGCCGTTTTATGGCGAAAGCTCCTTCGTCATGTACCGCAAGGACCTGATGGACAAGGCCGGGCTCAAGATGCCCGATGCACCGACCTGGGACTTCATCAAGCAGGCCGCCGACAAGATGACCGACCGCGCCAACGGCGTGAACGGCGTCTGCCTGCGCGGCAAGGCCGGCTGGGGCGAGAACATGGCCTTCCTGACCGCCATGTCGAACTCCTTCGGCGCGCGCTGGTTCGACGAGAACTGGAAGCCGCAATTCGACCAGCCCGAATGGAAGAACACGCTGCAGTTCTATGTCGACCTGATGAAGGCCGACGGCCCCGAGGGCGCGTCGTCCAACGGCTTCAACGAAAACCTGGCGCTGTTCCAGCAGGGCAAATGCGGCATGTGGATCGACGCTACCGTCGCTGCGTCCTTCGTCTCCGACCCGAAGAACTCGACCGTCGCCGACAAGGTCGGCTATGCGCTGGCGCCGGACAATGGCCTCGGCAAGCGCGGCAATTGGCTGTGGGCCTGGTCGCTGGCCATCCCCGCCGGCACCCAGAAGGCCGACGCCGCTCAAAAGTTCGTTTCCTGGGCGACTTCGAAGCACTATCTCGAACTGGTCGCTTCAAAGGAAGGCTGGGCCAACGTTCCGCCCGGAACGCGCACCTCGCTCTACAACAACCCGGAGTACCAGAAGGCGGCGCCTTTCGCGAAAATGACGCTGGATTCCATCAACGCCGCCGATCCGACGCACCCGACCGTCAAGCCGGTGCCTTATGTCGGCGTCCAGTTCGTCGCCATTCCTGAGTTCCAGGGCCTTGGCACCACTGTCGGCCAGCTCTTCTCGGCGGCCCTTGCCGGCCAGACGAGCGTCGACGACGCCTTGAAGCAGGCACAGGACGCCGCCACCGCGACGATGACCGAGGGCGGGTACATCAAATAAGGCGCCTCCCGGTGCCGGTTGCCCATGGCAGCCGGCACGGGCCGCCCGAATCCCAGTTCGGGCGGCCAACTTTACGCCGCTGAAAAACTTGGCCGACCTCGAAGGGTGACCGTCATGGCTACTCAGCAGACCCGTTCGCTTGCCCGCTTCATGATGGCGCCATCCGTGGTGCTGCTGCTGGTTTGGATGATTGTGCCGCTGGCATTCACGCTGTGGTTCTCCTTCCAGCAGTACAACCCACTCAATCCGATGCGCGACGGCTTCGTCGGGTTTTCGAACTACGCGCTGTTCTATTCCAACCCGGCATTCCTGCAGTCGATCCTCAACACGCTCACCATCGTCGTCAGCGTGCTTTTGATCACGGTGATCGGCGGCATCCTGCTGGCCCTTCTGCTCGACCAGCCGATGTGGGGACAAGGCATCGTCCGCATCCTCGTCATCTCGCCGTTCTTCGTCATGCCGCCGGTGGCGGCACTTGTCTGGAAGAACATGATCATGCATCCGCAATACGGCGTCTTCGCCGATATTGCGCGCTTCTTCGGCGGGCAGCCGATCGACTGGTTCGGGCAGCACCCGCTCCTGGCGATCATCATCATCGTCGCCTGGCAGTGGCTGCCGTTTGCGACGCTGATCCTGTTGACCGCGCTCCAATCGCTCGACGGCGAGCAGAAGGAAGCCGCCGAAATGGACGGCGCCGGCTTCATCAGCCGCTTCATCTATTTGACGCTGCCGCATATGTCGCGCGCCATAACCGTCGTCATCCTGATCCAGACGATCTTCCTGCTGTCGGTCTATGCCGAGATCCTGGTCACCACCAATGGCGGCCCGGGTTATGCCTCCACCAACCTGCCCTTCCTCGTCTACCAGAAGGCCTTGCTGGAGTTCAAAATCGGCCAGGCGTCCGCCGGCGGCATCATCGCAGTCATTCTCGCCAACATCGTCGCCTTCTTCGCCATGCGCGCCGTCGGCAAGAACCTGGACAAATAAGGGAGGATAAGATGGCACGTGCAGTCACCACCCGGCACAAGACGATTGCGACTGCGGCCGCCTGGATCGTCGCCCTGCTGATCTTCTTCCCGATCCTCTATACGATCATCACCTCGTTCAAGTCGGAGCAGGAGGCCATCCAGGGCTTCAACCTGTTCCCGTCGGGAACCATGGAGAGCTATTCCGAGGTCCAGGCGCAGAACGGCTATTTCAAATTCTTCCTCAACTCGGTGTTCCTCTCGGTCGGCTCGACCGTCCTGGCTCTGCTCGTCGCCATACCGGCGGCATGGTCGATGGCGTTTTCGCCGGGCAAACGCACCAAGGACATTCTGATGTGGATGCTTTCCACCAAGATGATGCCGGCCGTCGCGGTGCTGTTTCCGATCTATCTGATCTTCCGCGACACCGGATTGCTCGACAGCCGCATCGGCCTGATGGTCATGCTGATGCTGATCAACCTGCCGATCGTGGTCTGGATGCTCTACACCTATTTTCGCGAGATCCCTGGCGAGATCCTGGAAGCGGCGCGCATGGACGGCGCATCGCTGTGGAACGAGATAATCTACGTGCTGACACCGATGGCGGTGCCCGGCATCGCCTCGACCATGCTGCTTAACATCATTCTCGCCTGGAACGAGGCGTTCTGGACGATCCGGCTGACCACCACCGAGGCAGCGCCGCTTACCGCTTTCATCAGCTCCTTCTCCAGTCCGCAGGGGCTGTTCTGGGCCAAGCTTTCGGCCGCCTCGACGCTGGCGATCGCGCCGATCCTGATCATGGGCTGGTTCAGCCAGAAGCAGCTGGTCCGAGGCCTGACATTCGGTGCGGTAAAGTAGCGGGCATCGCCTGACGCAAAACGAAAAGGATAGCCCTTCGGGGGAGGAAACCATGGGAAACATCACGCTCAAGAACGTCTCCAAATCCTTCGGGGCGACGTCCATCATCCCCGGCCTTGATCTGGTCATCGAGGACGGAGAGTTCGTCGTCTTCGTCGGTCCGTCGGGCTGCGGCAAATCCACCCTGTTGCGTCTGATCGCCGGTCTGGAGGATACCAGCGGCGGCACCATCATCATCGATGGCCGCGACGTCACCGGGGAGGCGCCGGCCAAGCGTAAGCTGGCCATGGTGTTCCAGTCCTATGCGCTCTACCCGCACATGACGGTGGCCAAGAACATCGCCTTCCCGCTGAAGATGGCGGGCGAGGACCAGGCAACCATCGACAAGAAGGTGAAGGACGCCGCGCGGATCCTGAACCTCACCAACTACCTCGACCGCCGCCCCGGCCAGCTCTCCGGCGGCCAGCGGCAGCGTGTCGCCATCGGCCGCGCCATCGTCCGCCAGCCATCGGCCTTCCTGTTCGACGAACCGTTGTCCAATCTCGACGCGGCGCTGCGCGGCACCATGCGGCTGGAAATCAGTGAACTGCACCACCAGCTCCAGACCACCATGGTCTACGTCACCCACGACCAGATCGAGGCGATGACCATGGCCGACAAGATCGTCGTGCTCAATGCCGGCAATATCGAGCAGGTCGGCTCGCCGATGGAGCTCTACAAGACGCCGAAGAACCTGTTCGTTGCCGGCTTCATAGGTTCGCCGAAGATGAACCTGATCGAAGGCGCGCCGGCCGCCAAATATGGCGCCAAGACAGTCGGCATCCGCCCGGAGCATATGAACATTTCGAAGGCGTCAGGCGACTGGAAGGCGACGGTCGGCGTTGCCGAGCATCTCGGCTCCGACACGTTTTTGCACGTCCAGGCGGATGGCGTCGGGCAGCTGACGGTGCGTGCCGACGGCGAATTGGCCGCCCATCACGGCGACACGATCTATCTGACGCCGGACAAGGCCAAGCTGCATCGTTTCGGCACCGATGGGAAGGCGATGCTGCAATGAGGCTCCGGGGTAAATCGGCGCTGATCACCGGATCGGCGCGCGGCATCGGCAGGGCGTTCGCCGAAGCCTACATGCGGGAGGGAGCGACGGTCGCCATCGGCGACATCAATCTCGAGGCTGCCGAGAAGACGGCTTCCGAAATCGGCGGCAACGCCTACGCGGTGATGCTGGACGTCACCGATCTCGCGTCGATCGATGCGGCCGTCAAGGCGGTCGAAACCAGGGCCGGCAGCCTCGATATCTTGATCAACAACGCCGCCCTGTTCGACCTGGCGCCGATCGTCGAGATCACCAAGACAAGCTACGACAAATTGTTTTCGGTCAACGTCGCCGGCACGCTGTTTACGTTGCAGGCCGCCGCCCGTTCTATGATTGCCCGCGGCAAGGGCGGCAAGATCATCAACATGGCAAGCCAAGCCGGGCGCCGCGGCGAGGCGCTGGTCGCCGTCTACTGCGCCACCAAGGCGGCGGTCATCTCGCTCACCCAGTCGGCAGGGCTCGACCTGATCAAACACGGCATCAATGTCAACGCGATAGCACCGGGGGTCGTTGACGGCGAGCACTGGGATCATGTCGATGCCTTGTTCGCCAAGTTCGAGAACCGGCCGAGGGGCGAGAAGAAGAGACTGGTCGGCGAAGCCGTGCCTTATGGCCGCATGGGCACGGCGCAAGACCTCACCGGCATGGCGGTGTTCCTGGCCAGCAATGAGGCCGGATACATCGTCGCCCAGACCTACAATGTCGATGGCGGCCAGTGGATGAGTTGAGGGGGGCGAAGGCGCTCTTCTCCCCGTCTCCTCCACGGGGGGAAGAGCCGTCCCGCTAAAGGGTAAAGCAGATGACCGTGAAACTCTCTTCTTCCATCCTAGCCAAGCTGCCGCCCAAGGTCGCCGGCCCGAAATACGATCGCGCCGCGCTCAAGGCCGGCATCGTGCATTTCGGCGTCGGCAATTTCCATCGCTCGCACCAGGCCGTCTACCTCGACGACCTGTTCAACTCGGGCGTTGGCCACGACTGGGCTATCGTCGGCGCCGGCGTCTTCGAGGGCGAGAAGGTCGGCCGCGGCAAGCTGCAGGAGCAGGACTGGCTGACCACCGTGGTCGAGCAGGACAGCGGCCATATGAGCGCGCGCGTCACCGGCGTCATGATCGACTTCCTGGTGCCTGGCGACGCGATCGCAATTGTCGAGCGGCTTGCCGATCCGGCGATCAAGATCGTTTCCCTGACTATCACCGAGGGCGGCTATTTCATCGATCCGGCTTCTGGCGTCTTCAATCCGACACATCCCGACATCGTTGCCGACGCTGAGCCGGGGGCGACGCCGAAGACCGTCTTCGGCCTCATCCTCGCCGGGCTGCTACGCCGCCGCGCCGACGGTATCGTGCCCTTCACCGTCATGTCCTGCGACAACATCCCCCATAACGGCCATGTCACCTCAGATGGCGTCATCGGCCTTGCGCGGCTGATCGACGAAGGTTTGGCAAACTGGGTGAGCGAGAAGGTTGCCTTTCCCAATGGCATGGTCGATCGCATCACGCCGGCCACCACCGACCGCGAGCGCGGCATTCTCGCCAGCGAGTTCGGCCTCGACGACAATTGGCCGGTGTTTTGCGAACCGTTTAAGCAATGGGTGCTGGAGGACCGTTTCACCGACGGCCGGCCGCCGCTGGAAAAGGTCGGCGTGCAGTTCGTCAGCGACGTCGCGCCCTATGAGCTGATGAAGATCCGCATCCTCAATGGCGGCCATGCGACCATCGCCTATCCGGCCGGGCTGATGGACATCCATTTCGTCCATGAGGCGATGCATGAGCCGCTGGTACGCGGCTTCCTCGACAAGCTCGAGCATAATGAGATCATCCCGACCGTGCCGCCGGTTCCGGACACCGACCTCGAAGATTACTACCAGCTCATCGAGCACCGCTTCTCCAATCCGAAGATCGGCGACACCATACGCCGGCTTTGCCTCGACGGCTCCAACCGCCAGCCGAAATTCATCATTCCGACGATCGCCGACCGGCTGAAGGCTGGCAAAAGCGTCACCGGCCTGGCGCTGGAATCTGCGCTCTGGTGTCGCTACTGCTTCGGCACGACGGATTCCGGTGCCGTCACCGAGCCCAACGACCCTAACTGGGGCCGGTTGCAGGCGACGGCCAAGGCGGCCAGGGACATGCCTGGCGCCTGGCTTGCCATGGAGGACATCTATGGCGATGTCGGCCGCTCGCCGCCCTTCGCCGAAGCGTTCGCCCATGCGCTCAAATCGCTGTGGGCGGACGGCGCGCGCGCGACACTGACGCGCTATCTCGCCGGCGACCTCTGAAGCCGATCCAGCGCGATGACGCCTGAACTGGTCATTTTCGACTGTGACGGCGTGCTGGTGGACAGTGAGATGCTGTCCGTCTCGGCATTGCTGGAGATGATCGCGCTTGCCGGCGGCAACGTCAGCGAGGACATTGCCTACGAGCACTTCCTCGGCAAGAGCATGAAGAGCGTCCGCGAAATCCTCGCAAGCGACTTCGGGCTCGATCTCACCGACCAGCATCTGACCGAGATGCGCTCCGAACTGATGCGCAAGTTCCGCCAGGAGCTGAAACCGATGCCAGGCATCGCACAGGTCCTGCCGAAGCTCGGCGTGCCGTGCTGCGTCGCCTCCTCCGGCACGCTGGAGCGCATCCGCTATGCGCTCGAGGTTACGGGGCTGCTTGGGCTGCTGGAGCCGCATCTGTTCAGCGCTGCCATGGTGGCGCGGGGCAAACCGGCGCCCGATCTCTTTCTCCATGCAGCAGATAAAATGAGAGCGGCCCCGCGAAACTGCCTCGTCGTCGAGGACAGCCCGGCCGGCATCGAAGCGGCGCGGGCGGCCGGCATGCGCGTCCTTGCCTTCACCGGCGGCTCGCACACCGGCAACCCGGCCTTGAAAGCGCGGCTTGCGTCGAGTGAGCCGGACTTTATATTCGCTGACATGCTGCAATTGCCCGATCTGATTGCAGGCCTGGGAGCGAGAGCAAGAACACCTTGACCAATAGTTTCGTTTGCGCGGTCGATGTCGGCACCGGAAGCGCCCGTGCCGGCATTCTCGACACCGGTGGCGCCTTGCTCGGCCGCGCCGAGCACCCGATCGCCATGCAACAGCCGAAGGCCGATCACGCCGAGCACGATTCGCAGGATATCTGGTCGGCGGTGTGCAGTGCCGTGCGTGCTGCCCGCGAAAAGGCGCACGTGAAGGCTGAGGATATCGTCGGCATCTCTTTTGACGCCACCTGCTCGCTGGTGGTGCGGGACCGGCATGGCGGCCAGCTCAGCGTATCCGTTACTGGCGAAAGGCGCTGGGACACCATCGTCTGGCTCGACCATCGCGCAATTGCCGAGGCCGATGAATGCACCGAAAGCGGCCACGCCGTGCTCGACTATATCGGCGGCGTCATGTCGCCGGAAATGGAAACGCCGAAGCTGATGTGGCTGAAGCGCAACCTGCCCGGAACATGGAACGAAGCCGGCTACCTGTTCGACCTTACCGACTTCCTCACCTGGAAGGCGACCGGCTCGCTCGCCCGTTCGCAATGCACGCTGACCGCCAAATGGACCTATCTGGCCCATGAAGCGACCGGCTGGCGGCGCGACTTCTTCGAAGCGGTCGGGCTCGGCGACCTTTTCGAGCACGGCAATTTGCCAGAGAAGGCGAGCCCGGTCGGCGCAGATATCGGTCCGCTCAGCGCGCAAGCCGCGGCGGAGCTTGGCCTCACCGAAAAATGCCGGGTCGGCGCCGGCGTCATCGATGCCTATGCCGGCGCGCTCGGCGTGCTCGGCGGTTTCGCAGGTGACGCGACGAACATCGGCCGCCATCTGGCCCTGATTGCCGGTACGTCGAGTTGCGTCATGGCGATGTCGCCAGATCCGCAGCCTTTCGCCGGTGTCTGGGGGCCATATTATGGCGCAGCCCTTCCCGGTCTTTGGCTGTCGGAAGGCGGCCAGTCGGCCACAGGAGCGCTGCTCGATCACATCATCCGCTGGCATGGCGCCGGCGGCGAGCCGGATGCCGTAATGCATGCCAGGATCGCCCGCCGCGTCGCCGAGCTGCGCGCCGCCGAGGGTGGCAACCTCGCCGCAAGGCTGCATGTATTGCCGGATTTCCATGGCAACCGCTCGCCGCTTGCCGACCCGCATGCCGTCGGCGTCATTAGCGGACTGACACTGGATTCCTCCTTCGACAGCCTGTGCAAGCTTTACTGGCGCACCGCCGTCAGCATCGCGCTTGGCGTCCGCCATGTGCTGGAAGCACTGAACGAGAACGGCTATCTGATCGACACGCTGCACGTCACCGGCGGCCACACTAAGAACCCGCTGTTGATGGAACTCTATGCCGACGCCACCGGCTGCACGGTGGTCGAGCCGCTGGCGGACGAGGCGGTGCTGCTCGGCACCGGCATGATTGCCGCCACCGCGGCCAGGCTTTTTCCCGATTTGAATGCCGCCTGCGTTGCCATGCAGCAAGGCGGCAGGACGCGAGAGCCCAATCCGGCTGCCGCCGGCCGGTTCGACCGCGACTACCGCGTGTTCCTCGAAATGCACAGGCAAAGGCGGTCGCTGGACGCGATCATATAGGTCGAACGGCTTTCACGCGCTATCGCTGGTTCCAGCGCCGAACAACCGGCTCGTCGAGATCATGCTCATAACCGAGCACGCTTATGCTGGCGGTATCCAGCACGAACAGCGCGCCCTCTTGCGGCGGCAGGCCGAGCCAGCGCGCAGCCAGCACTCGCAGGAAATGCGAGCTTGAAAACACCAGGATGTTGCCGTTGGCCTGGCGCAGCTGGCTGACGATGCGGTCCGCCCTCGAGCCGACGTCCGCGGCTGATTCGCCCCTCGGGCAACCGTCGCGAAAGAGACGCCAGCCTGGACGTTCGGCAAGGATTTGCTTGGTGGTCAATCCCTCATAGGCACCATAATCCCACTCTGCCAGATCGTCCTTTTTTACGCCCGAAGAGCCGAAGCCGGCCAGCGCACAGGTGTTGAAGGCGCGCTGCGACGGGCTCGACCACACCGCCGAGAAGGACAGGCCCTTTAGCCGCTCAGTGACCCGCCTCGCAGCGTCCTCGCCGGCCGGCGTCAGCGGTATGTCGGTCCGGCCGGTATGCTTTCCGGATGCACTCCATTCCGTCTCGCCATGCCGAACCAGATAGATTTCGGGAAACGCGCTCATCAGGGTGCCTTTCAAATGAATCCACCGTGACAATAGCGGCTTCCATAGCCTCTCCAACAGCCTGCATTGAGCTGACTGGCTTAACCCTTCCGCAAGTCAGCCCCTTGCCACCGGTGCCTATTTCATAGACAAACCCGTCGTAATGCGGAATCCGGCCGATCGTGGCCGTTTCTGCGCTGAGATGCGGCTTCCGGCTCTTGCCGACGTGCCGCAATCGGATAGGCGGAAAACTGGAATGTCTGCGATCGAAGCCGACGCTCGCGCGCCGGAAAACCTTTGGCGTCGGGAAATCAGGGCGATGCTGGCGCTCGCCTGGCCGATGGTGCTGACCAATCTCGGCCAGACCGCGATGACCGCTACCGACGTCATGATGATGGGGCGGCTGGGGCCGGACACGCTGGCCAGCGGCGCGCTTGGCGCCAACCTCTATTTCATGCCGCTGATCTTTGGACTTGGCCTGATGCTGGCGACCTCGCCGATGATGGCGACCGAGCTCGGCCGTCACCGCCACTCGGTGCGCGACCTGCGCCGCACCGTGCGCCAGGGTCTGTGGCTGGCGATCCTCATCTGCCTTCCGATATGGGCCCTTCTCTGGCACGGCGAGAGCGTGTTGCTGGCCATGGGGCAGGAGCCGGCGCTGGCGCATCAGGCGGGTATCTATCTGCGCTGGCTCGAATGGGCGGTGCTGCCCTTTTTCGGCTATATCGTCCTGCGCTCGTTCATTTCGGCGCTGGAGCGGCCGGGCTGGGCACTGATCATCGTTTTCGTTGCCGTCGCCTGCAATGCCTTCTTCAACTGGCTGTTCATGTTCGGCAATCTCGGCATCCAATCGATGGGCATCGCCGGCTCCGGCCTTGCCACCACTTTGTCCAGTACGCTGATGTTCGCCGGCATGGCGACGGTGGTGATGCTTGAGAAGAAATTCCGGCGCTATCGTCTGTTCGGACGCTTCTGGCGCGCCGATTGGCCGCGCTTCAAGGGCCTGCTGCGGCTCGGCCTGCCGATCGCCGGCCTGCTGGCGTTCGAGGTGACGATCTTCAACGCGGCCGCCTTTCTCATGGGCCTGATCGATGCGGCTTCGCTTGCCGCCCATGCGATCGCCATCCAGATCGCCTCGGTCACCTTCATGGTGCCGCTCGGCCTCAACCAGGCGGTGACGGTGCGCGTCGGGCTCGCCCACGGCGCCGGCAATCCGGAAGGTGTCAGCCGGGCTGGCTGGACTGCCTATGTCGTCGGTGTCTCCTTCATGGCGCTGATGGGGCTGGTGATGATCTTGTGGCCGCATTTCTTGATCGGCGCCTTCATCGATGTGGGCAATCCGGCTAATGCCGAGGTGGTGGCGCTTGCCGTGTCGTTCCTCGCTTTTGCCGCGCTGTTCCAGGTTTTTGACGGCGCGCAGGCGGTAGCCAGCGGCATGCTGCGCGGGCTGCACGACACCAAGGTGCCGATGATCTACGCCGCGATCGGCTATTGGGGCATCGGCCTGCCGCTCGGCGTGCTGCTCGCCTTCCGTTTCGGCTTCCATGGCGTCGGCATCTGGATCGGCCTGTCGTCGGGACTGGCGGTGGTTGCTGCACTCCTGCTGGGGCGCTGGCTGCGGCGGGACAGAATCGCGCCGCCGCTGGTATTCGGGCGTTGAATTGCTGGTCGCCCGGCTCAGCGGGCGGCCGCCCGCTGCTCGAGCGAACGTGCGTATTGCGTTAGCGGGAAGCACATGACGAAGAAGATCAGTGCTACCAGCCCATAGACTTTGAACGGTTCGAAGGTCGCATTGTTGATCGCGTTGGATGTCCTCACCAGCTCCTCGAAACCGATGATCGAGGTCAGCGCGGTCGACTTGATCAGCTGCACCAGGAAGCCGACGGTCGGCGCGCGGGTGATCGAAAACGCCTGCGGCAGGATGATCAGCCTGAGCTCCTGCAGGTAGTGCAGGCCGAGGCTGGCGCCGGCGTCCCACTGGCCGCGCGGCAGTGCATCGACGCCGCCGCGCCAGATCTCGGCGAGATAGGCGCTGGCAAAGAAGGTCAGGCCAAGCACCGCCGCGGTCCACGGCTCGATGCGCAGGCCCAGCATAGGCAGGCCGAAGAACATCAGGAACAGTTGCATCAGCAGCGGCGTGCCCTGGAAAAGCGCGATGTAGCCGGACGCAAAGCGGCGCGCCCATTTGTTCTTGGCGATCCGGAAGAACAGCACGACCATACCAACCACGGCCCCGCCGACAAAGGCGGCCAACGACAAGAGCACCGTCCAGCGCGCCGCCAGCAGCAGGTTGCGCAGAATGTCCCAGAAGGTGAATTCGATCATGACACACCGGCTCCAAGAAGCCGGCGCCCGCCGCCGACCAGCAGCCGGCGCAGCCCAATCGACAGGGCGAGATAGACCATCGTCACCACGAAATAGGTCTCGAAAGCCCGGAACGTGCGCGCCTGCAGCATGTCGGCCTCATAGGTCAGCTCGCGCACCGCGATCTGCGACACCACGGCGGATTCCAGCATCATGATGACGATCTGGCTGGTCAGCGCCGGATAGATCACCTTGAGCGCCTGCGGCAGCACGATCTTGATGAAGACCTGGCGTGGCCTGAGCCCAAGCGCCAGTGCCGCTTCCGTCTGCCCGGGCGGCACCGCGTCGAGCCCGGCGCCAACGATCTCGATCGTGTAGGCGGCCATGTTGAGCGTCATCGCCAACATGGCCGCCAGCACCGGATCGAGCCTGACGCCGATGCTGGGCAGCCCGAAGAAGATGAAGAACAGCTGCACCAGGAACGGCGTGTTGCGGATCACCTCGACATACCAGCCGATCGCCCGCTTGAGCAGCAGCGGACCGTTCCGCCGCCCTGCGGCGCCGAGGATGCTGAGCAACGTTCCCGCCAGCGTGGTCACGGCGATCAACAGGATCGTCGTGGCCGCGCCGCGCGCGATCGCCCCTGTCGCCCCGGCAAGCCAGCCGAAGTCGAGGCTATAGGTCACCGGCCGTCAATCCTTGAGATTGGCGGGATCGAGCGGTGTCTTCAGCCAGGCCTTCGAGCTTTCGTCCAGTTTGCCGTCGGCCAGCATTTTGGCGACCGCATCGTTGACCGCTTGCTTGAGGCGGTCTTCCTTCTTGTTGAGGCCGATATGCGAGGGCGACGTGAGAAGCTGGAATTTCTGCTCCGGCTTCAGTTCCTCCTGGCGAGCCAGCACCTGGGCGCCGACATCGTTGCCGACCACCATCAGTTGGGTCTGGCCCGAGATGAACGCCTGGATGACGGAATTATAGTTGTCGAAACGGCGGATGTCGGCCGAGGCGGGTGCCGCCTCGGTCAGCGAGGTGTCCTCCAGCGTGCCGCGATTGACGGCGATCGACTTGTCGGCAAGGTCTTCCTTGCCTTTGACCGAGAGTGCTGCCGGGCCGATGACGGCGATGTAGTAGGGTGCGTAGGCGGCAGCGAAATCGATCACCTGCTCACGCTCCTTGGAGTAGCCGACGCTCATCAGCAGGTCGACGCGCTTGTCGGTCAGGTACGGAATGCGGTTCTGGCCGGTCACGCTGACCAGGTTGAGCTTGACCTTGAGCTGGTCGGCGATGGATTGCGCCACGTCGATGTCGTAGCCCTTGATGCTCATGTCGGCGCTGGCCGAGGAGAAGGGCGGGAAGTCGGAAAAGATGCCGACATTGATGGCACCGGCCTTGGCGATGTCGTCGATGGCGTCGGCATTGGCGGCCTGGGTGGTGAAAGCAAGACCGGTCGCGCCGAACATCAGCACGGCGACGATGGATGATTTGAGCTTCATGTGAAGTGTCATTGTCATTCCCCTGCTGGAAGCTTGTTTGTTGAATGCAACCGCCGGCTCCAGCGCGGCGGTCGCCTTTGGATTCTCTAGTGGACCATGATCTTTTCCGAAAACCGGTTCCCACTTTCGGGATCATGGTCGAGCTGCGTCAGCCTGCCCTGCCGGCAATCGCCGGGCTGAACACCATCAGGCTGAGGATCTCGAACAGCACCTGCGCGCCGGCATGCGCCGTGTTGGTGGTCGCGTCATATTGCGGTGCCACCTCGACGACGTCGCCGCCGACGATGTTGAGGCCCTTCAGGCCGCGCAGCAGCTCGAGCACTTCGCGCGTCGTCAGCCCGCCGACCTCCGGCGTGCCGGTGCCCGGTGCGAAGGCCGGATCGATGCTGTCGATGTCGAAGGAGACGTAGGTCGGGCCGTCGCCGACTATCCTGCGCGCCTTCTCGATAATGGCGGGAATGCCGAGGCCGGTTACCTCTTCGGCATGCACCACGGTCATGCCGGACTCATAGGTGAACTCCCACAGATATTCGGCCGAGCCGCGAATGCCGATCTGGATGGCGCGGCTCGGGTCGAGCACGCCGTCCAGCACCGCGTTGCGGAACGGCCCGCCATGGTGGAACTTGGTCATGTCGAACAGGCCGCTGGTGTCGCAATGGGCGTCGATATGGATCATGCCCACCGGCGCCTTCTTGCCGACAGCCTTCAGGATCGGGTGGCTGATCGAATGGTCGCCGCCGACTGAAAGCGGAAGGACGCCGGCGTCGACGATCTGGTTGGTGCGGCGTTCGATGTCGTCATGGCTGGTCTCCAGCCGGTAGCGGCTCTGGAACGGCACGTCGCCGATGTCGGCGACCTTCAGCTCATGCGTCGGCGCGCATTCCAGCACATGATTGTAGGGGCCGATGCGCTCGATGGCGCGCAACGCCCGTGGCCCGAAACGGGCGCCCGGCCGGTTGGTGACGCCAAGATCCATCGGCACGCCGATCATCGCCACCTGCAGATCGCCGAAATCCGGATTGTCGGCGGCGATTTCACGATAGGGCGCCGCGAGGAAGGTCGGGATGCCGGAATAGGGCGCCAGCCGCGTGCCGGTCTTGGAGAAGATCTTGTCGGCGACACGCTGGAATTTCGGGTCGAACATTTCGCCGCCATGGCTCTCGCCATATTTGCGGCGCAACGCTTCGAGCTTGCCGCGGTCGTAACCCATGTCGGTCCTCCATGGCTGGTGCGGTGCGCGGACGGCGGCCTCGATAGCCGCAGCGTTGGCTGCCTGCAGATTTCACGTCTTGATGCAATGCCTGGGCAAAGTGTCCTGTAGCTGCATTGAAAAATCAATTGATATTGTTAGGGTGTTCGCTGTGAGAAAATCTCACAGAGTTCAGGTTCCAAATGGCCAAGCGTTTGCCACCGCTCAACCCGCTGCGCGCCTTCGAGGCGACGGCGCGCCATGCCTCACTGAGCAAGGCGGCGGCCGAGCTGAACGTCACCCACGGCGCCATCAGTCATCAGATCAAGGCGCTCGAGCAATCATTGGGCGTCAAGCTGTTCGAGCGTGCCGGCCAGCGGGTGAAGCTGACGCCGCACGGCGCCGAGTTGCTGCCGGCGGTGTCGACCGCCTTCGACGGCATTGCGGCGGCCACACAGCGCATGACACGGCCGGCCAGCACCGGCGCGCTGTCGGTATCGTGCGTGCCGGCTCTGCTGTTGCTATGGATGATCCCGCGGCTGGGCAGCTTCACCTCGCAATATCCGGATATCAGGCTGACGCTGATCCCATCCAATGACGCCAAGGACGTCCGCGCTCCGCACATCGATGTCTGCGTGCACTATGGCGACGGCAGCTGGACCGACTGCTGGATGCGCAAATGGTCGGGTCTCGAACTGTTCCCGGTGGTCAGTCCGACGCTGATCAACAACCGCCCGATCCGCACCGTCCGCGACCTCGCCGATCACGTCTTCCTGCATGGCGATGACGGCCGCGAATGGCACACCTGGCTGGCCGCCGCCGACGCACTGGATCTGGAGCGCGGCCGCCGCCATCATCTCGGCGATGCGCGCATGGCGACCGAAGCCGCCGTGCACGGCCATGGCGTGGCGCTCGGCGATACGGTGACGGCAAGCGGACTGCTCGCCAGGGGTCTGCTTGTCGCCCCGTTCAGCCTTTCCGTGCCGGCGGTCGACGATTTCTACGTCGTCTGCCGCAACGAGATGCGGTCGGCGCCGATCGTGCAATTGTTCATCGACTGGCTGTTTGCCGAGAAAGAGCAGGCCGACCGCCGCGCCGACGCGCCGGTGGCAGGTCGCATCGGCATTCGCCGCAAGCGTCCAGCGCTCAAGGTGGTCGGCTCCAAGACTGCATCCTGAGGCCGAAACTGCCGCAGGCGCCGCTTGCCGCAGGGGCTTCTTTTTGTCGGGCCAGCCCGCAAAGCGGGAGGCGCGTTCAAAAATTCGATGCTAAGAGGCATTTGGAGCAATTCCAGGAAAAGTGCGCAGCGGTTTTCCGTCCGGATTGCGATAGACAAAAGCTAGAGCGAGCAGCGAAGGCGCATTGAGCGATGGCAAAGACCGATATAGCGCGGCGCGTCTACAACCACACTTGGAAGCTCGACCCGATCGTCCGTAGCTTGCTCGACACCGATTTCTACAAGCTTCTGATGCTGCAGATGATCTGGGGCATGTATCCCAAGGTCGACGCCACCTTCTCGCTGATCAACCGAACCACCTCGGTCCGCCTTGCCGAGGAGATCGATGAGACGGAGCTGCGCGAGCAGCTCGACCATGCCCGCACCTTGCGCTTCTCGAAGAAAGAGATGATCTGGCTCGGCGGCAACACCTTCTATGGCCGCAAGCAGATCTTCGAACCGGAATTCCTCGCCTGGCTGGAAAATTTCCGGCTGCCCGAATACGAGCTTTCCAAGCGCGACGGCCAATACGAACTCGCCTTCAGCGGCCCGTGGATGTACACGACGCTGTGGGAGATCCCGGCGCTGGCAATTATCAATGAACTTCGATCTCGCGCGGCCATGCGAGCGTTCGGGCCGTTCGCGCTCGACGTGCTCTATGCCCGCGCCAAGGCCAAGATGTGGGCCAAGACTGAGCGGCTGAAGGCGCTGCCCGGCATCCGCATCTCGGATTTCGGCACCCGCCGCCGCCATTCTTTCCTGTGGCAGCGCTGGTGCGTCGAAGCGTTGAAGGAGGGCATCGGCGAGGCCTTCACCGGTACCTCCAATGTGCTGCTCGCCATGGACAACGATCTCGAGGCGCTCGGCACCAACGCGCATGAACTGCCGATGGTGTTCGCCGCGCTCACCAATTCGGAAAAGGAATTGAAACAGTCGCCCTACAACGTGCTGCAGGACTGGCAGCGCTACTACGGCGGTAACTTGCTTATCGTATTGCCGGACACCTTCGGCACCGCGGCGTTCCTGCGCGATGCACCGGACTGGGTCGCCGACTGGACCGGCTTCCGCCCCGACAGCGCGCCGCCGATCGAAGGCGGCGAGAAGATCATTTCCTGGTGGCGCGAAAAGGGCAAGGACCCCAAGCAGAAGCTGCTCATCTTCTCGGATGGGCTAGAGGTCGAGACCATCGAGGAGACCTACCGCCACTTCCGCGGCAAGGTGCGCATGTCCTTCGGTTGGGGTACCAACCTGACCAATGATTTCGAGGGCTGCGCGCCGACCGAGACCAACCGGCTAGACGCCATCTCGCTGGTCTGCAAGGTCACCGAAGCCAACGGCAGGCCGGCGGTCAAGCTTTCCGACAATCCGGCCAAGTCGACCGGCGACGAGAAAGAGATCGAGCGCTATTTGCGGATATTCGGCCAGAAGGATCGCGTGGAGCAACTGGTGAAAGTGTGAGGTGGGGGGACTCTTGCGTAGTATGAGTTCCTTCGCGCCCCCCTCTGTCCTGTCCGGTAGGACAGAGGGGGACGCCGTAGAGCCCCGTCGTTACAGTCTAGCTCTCGTCGTTGTTGGCTTTGCATTCTCGCCCACTCCCGCCTTCGCCCACGCCTCCGACCGCGGCCACGTCCTGCTGCTTCCCACCGGTTACTACGTCGTGGGTGGCGCGCTCGCCGTTGCCGCCAGCTTCCTGATCCTCGCTCTACTCCCGCCGGACTCCCTCGACCGCTTCTGGCGCAAACGCCTGCCGCTTTTCGCCTTCGGCGACGGCGCGCGAACTGCCGTCAGCCTGGTATCCTTTGCCGGCTTTGCAATTCTGATCGCCGCCGGCCTGTTCGGCAGCCGCGATCCGCTCTCCAATCCACTGCCGCTGACCGTATGGACATTGCTCTGGGTTGGCCTGGCTCTGTTGCAGGGGCTCGCCGGCGATCTCTGGTCGTGGGCCAATCCGTGGTACGGGCCGTGCCGCGTCGTCTCGCACTTGTTCGGCAGATCGCAGCCGCAGTTGCTCCCCCAGTGGCTCGGCTATTGGCCGGCTTTCGTGCTGTTCTTCGCCTTCGCCTGGTTCGAGCTGATCGACCCTGCGCCCGACGATCCGGCGCGGCTGGCCTGGGCCGCCGGCGCCTATTGGCTGCTGAGCTTTGCCGCCATGCAGGTCTTCGGATACCGCGACTGGAGCCAGCGCGGCGAGTTCCTGACGGTGTTCTTTGCCATGGTAGCGCACTTCGCCATCGTCGAGCACAACGAGGACGGCCGGCTCAAACTCTGCTGGCCGGGTGCCAAGCTGCTCGGTGCCGCGCCGCTACCGCTCAGCGGCGTCGCTTTCCTGCTGCTTGCGCTGTCGTCTGTCTCCTTCGACGGCCTGTCGAAAACCTTCTTCTGGCTAGGCTGGTTCGGGATCAATCCGCTGGAGTTTCCTGGACGCACCGCTTTGATCGGCATCGGCAGTTTCGGCCTTGCGCTGAGCTTTGCCGTGCTTGCGGCGGTGTTCGCGCTCGCCCTCTTTCTTGGCCAGCACCTTGCCGGCAGCAAGCATTCGCTCGGTCACGCCGCCGGGCTTTTGGTCTGGTCGATCGTACCGATCGCGCTCGCCTACCACTTCGCGCATTATCTGACGGCGCTGCTGGTCGACGGCCAATATGCGATTGCCGCTCTTTCCGACCCGCTTGCGCTGGGCTGGAACCTGTTCGGTACCGCCGACATGTCAATTGAAGCCGGCGTTGTCGCCGGCGCCGGCTCGGCGTGGTGGCTGTGGAACCTCCAGGCCGGCGTCATCATTGCCGGCCACATGCTTGCAGTGCTTGTCGCTCATGGCTTGGCCTGGCGGCTGCATCCCGGTCCGGCTCGCGCCGCGCTCAGCCAGTTCCCGCTCACCGTGCTGATGATCGCCTATACCGTGCTCGGCCTATGGCTGCTTGCGACGCCGAGCGCCGGATGAACGAGGTGCGCGATGGCCGTCAATCGGACCTTGGGGAAAGCTCGCTTGCCACGTCAGAGCTTTGGTGATTTAGTTTGTACACATGCAATTTTCGGCCCTCTTAACAAGAGTGGCCTGCCTGCTACAGCCATTGGTCAAAGCTCAAAAACAAGGGGAACTGCCGTGACTGACAAGAATGGGTTTTTCGATCTCTCCAGATCCGCTCTCACCCGCCGCGCGGCGCTGAAGGGCCTTGCCGCCGGCGCCGGTCTTGCCGTCGCGCCGGGTTTCGTGCGTTACAGCCAGGCGCAGAGCTCGGCGCCGATCAAGATCGGCTTTCAGTCGCACCGCACCGGCATCGGCGCCGCCTACGGCCGCTGGTACGAGAAGACCACGGCCGCTGCCGTCAAGGCTATCAACGATGCTGGCGGCATCAACGGCCGGCCGGTCGAGGTGATCATCGAGGATGATGGCACCGATCCCGGCCGGGGCGCCGAAGTCGTCGGCAAGTTCGCCTCCCAGCACAAGACCGACATCGTCTACGGCACGCTGTTTTCGCATGTCGTCATCGGCTCGGCGCCGGCCGCCGGCGAGGCCAAGATGCCCTATTTCGTCGTTAGCGAAGGCCACCACGTCGCGTCGACCAAGTTGAACCGCTACGTCTTCCAGCCCGGCATCACCGATGTGAAGAGCCAGATCCAGTCGATGGCGCCGTGGATTGCCGCCAATGCCGGCAAGAAGGTGACGCAGATATTTCCCGATTTCGCGTTCGGCTACGACCATCGCGACTACCTGCCGCCGGCCCTGAAGGCGCAAGGCGCCGAGGTCATCGCCCAGATCGCCATCCCCCCGACAGAATCCTCCTTCACCAAATATTTCCCGCAGATCCCCGCGGAGACCGAGGTGATCTACCACGTCATGGTCGGCCCGGCGGTGCTCACCTTCGTCAAGGAGCTCGGCGAGTTCTACGGCTCCAATCGGCCACAATTGTTCGGCTTCATCGATTCGCTCGAAGCTACCGACATCAACAGCCCCGGCCTCGAATTCCTTGACGGCAGCCATTTCTGGGAAGGTTCGCCGCGCTACGCGCAGCCTGATGATTCCCCCGCGCAGAAGGCCTACCGCGCCGCCGTCGGCATCGACGACAACGGTGCCGCCGTCGGCGACCCCAAGGACGTCTCCACCGCCGCGCATATGTTCGGCTGCTGGGAAACGCTCTATGTCGTCAAGAAGGCGATGGAAGATGCCGGCTACAAGGGCCCGGAAGACCGCGCCAAGCTGGTCGAAGCGACCGAGGCATTGACCGAGTTCGCCGAAGGGCCCGAGCATCCGCAGGGGCCGAAAACCTTCAACGGCAAGATCCACCAGTGTTTTGGCATCCAGAACATCTCCAAGGTCGAAGGCGGCCGGCTGAATGTCGTCCACAAGACCAAGATCGAGGACGGCCTCTACGAGCCGGAAGGGGATTACACGACGCAGGCGCTGTGAGCTTGGCTGCCGCAGCAAGCGTGAGCGCCAAGACACCCTCCTCTGGCCTGCCGGCCAGGCCGGCAGGCCAGAGGGGGGTGCTTCGCGCATCCGCCGGTGCTTAGCCGATGCACTTCGGACCTCACCTGCTCCTCGCCGCCCTCGAAGGCCTCGTCACCTCCGCCGTGCTGGCGCTGACGGCGCTCGGCCTGTCGCTGGTGTTCGGCGTCATGCGCGTTGTCAATGTCGCGCATGGCGAGTTCTTCATGCTGGGCGCGGTGCTTGCCTGGGCAATCTCTACGGCGATATCCGGCCATCCTGCGCTCGGCTTCCTGGCCGCCCTGGTGCTGGCGCCATTGATCGTCGGTCTGATCGCGCTGGTCGCCGAACGGCTGGTGCTGCGCCGGCTCAACTATAATCCGGAAGCCACCATCGTCGCCACCATCGGCATGCTCTACATCATCCAGCAATTGGCGCTGACCTTCTACGGCCCGGAGGCGCGGCCGGTGGAGCCGCCGTTCAGCTATCGCATCCTCCTGCCGTGGTTCGGCTATTCCGGCTACAAGCTGTCGATCATCGCCGCGTCGGCGCTGCTGCTGGTCGCGACCTGGCTGGTGCTGACGCGCACGAAAATGGGCCTCGTCATGCGCGCCACGCAATATGACAGCGAGACGGCGCAGGCCTTCGGCATCCCGGTGACCAGAGTCTATGCCGGCGTTTTCGCGCTCGGCGCCATGCTAGCGGCTGTGGCCGCGGTGCTGATCGTGCCCATCAGCCAGGCGCATTATCTGATGGGGCAGGACCCGCTGCTGCTCTCGTTCATCGTCGTCATCATCGGCGGCCTCGGCTCGTTGCGCGGCACGGTGCTCGCCGCGGTGCTGATCGGACTGTCCGACGGCATTATCTCGGTGTTCTTCTCGCCGACGCTGGCCAAGATCATAGCCACCGTGCTTGTCGCCATGGTGCTGGTGTTCCGGCCGCAAGGCCTGTTCGGGACAGCATCGCGATGAAGGATGCTTCGCCGGCAAAGCCATATGCGCTGCATCTCGGCGTCATCGCCCTGCTTTTCGGGCTTAGTTTTGTCCTGCCGGAATATCATCACGGCCTGCTCGCCCGCATTATGGTGCTGGCGGTCTTCGCCATGGGCTACAATCTGCTGTTCGGCTATGTCGGGCTGCTAAGCCTCGGCCATGCCATGTTCTTTTCAGCCGGGCTCTATGGCGCCGGCCTTGCCGTCATCCATCTCGGCTGGAGCGTGCCGGCCGCCTTCGCAGCCGGGCTTGCCTGCGGCGCGCTGCTTGCGCTGGTGATCGGGCTGCTGGCGCTGCGCACCTCCGGCGTCGCCTTCATGATCGTCACCATGATGTTCGCTCAGGTATTTTATCTCCTCATTCTTTATTTCGCCGCCTGGACCGGCGGCGACCAGGGCTTGGTGGTGCCGCAGCCGATGCGGGTCCTTGTCCTGGGCAGCACGTCATTCGACCTCACCAACGCGACCGTGCGCTATATAAGTGCGCTGGCACTGTTCTCGATCGTGCTGCTCATAAGCCTGGCGATAGTCCGCTCCGGCTATGGCCGTGTGCTGGTCGCCATCCGCGAGAACGAGGAGCGGACCAAGATGCTTGGCTACGACACGTTCTCCAGCAAGCTTGCCGCCGTCGTCATCTCCGGCAGCATCTGTGCGGCTTCCGGCGCTGCCTATGCGCTGCTGTTCGGCTATGTCGGCTCGAGCTTCGCCTCGGTGCAGTATTCCATCCTGCCGCTGCTCTGGGTGCTGCTGGGCGGTGCCGCCACCACGCTCGGTCCGCTGATCGGCACACTGTTCATGTATTATGTCATCGACGTCGCCAGCGGCTACACCTCGGCCTATCTGCTGATCGTCGGCATAGCGCTCATCCTGCTGGTGCTGTTCTTCCCGAGAGGCATTCTCGGCAGCATCCGCCAGCGCTGGCTCGGGTGGTTGCCATGATGCCGCTGCTTACCACCAAAGGCCTGTCGCGCAGTTTCGGCGGCTTGCGCGCCGTCGACGGCGTCGACTTCGCGCTGATGCCGGGCGAGATCCGCGCCATCATCGGCCCCAACGGTGCCGGCAAGACCACCTTCGTCAGCCTGGTCAGCGGCCGCATCCAGCCCTCGTCGGGCATGATCGTCTTCGACGGCGCCGACATCACCAGCATGCCTGCCTACGCCCGAGTTCGCCTTGGCATCGCCTACACGTTCCAGATCACCAGCGTCTTTGCCAATCTCAGCGCCTACGACAATGTTGCCCTGCCGGTGCAGCGCACGCTGACCGACGGCCGCTCGAAGGGCGCGGTTCACACCGGCGTCATGGCGGCTCTCGAGCGCACCGGCCTTGCCGACCGGGCGCAAATGCCGGCCGGGCAATTGTCCTACGGTCACCAGCGGCTGCTGGAAGTGGCAATGGGACTGGCACTGAAGCCGCGGCTGCTGATCCTCGACGAACCGACGCAAGGGCTGGCCGATAGCGAGATCGACAATTTCATCGAGCTGGTGCGCGAGATCGCCGACAGTGCCACCGTGCTTTTGATCGAGCACAACATGCCGGTGGTCATGCAACTCGCCGACCGCATCACCGTCTTCAATGCCGGCAGGATCTTGGCTGAAGGCACGCCCGAGCAGATCCGCGCCAATGCCGCGGTGCAGGACGCCTATCTGGGGACCACCCATGGCTGAGGCCCAGTCCAAGGCGTTGACCATATCCGGGCTCGATTGCTTCTATAGCGAAGTCCAGGTGCTCTATGGCTTGGATCTTGTGTTGAACGAGGGCGAGGTGCTCTGCCTGTTCGGCCGCAACGGCGCCGGCAAGACGACGACGCTGAAGGCGATCATGGGCCTGGTGCCGGCAAGCGCCGGCTCGATCCGGCTCGAAGGCCGGGAATTGACCGGTCTGCCGGCACATGAGGTGCCCAAGGCTGGCGTCGCCTACGTGCCGCAGGGCCGGCGGCTGTTCGCCGAGATGACCGTGGCGGAAAACATCGAGATCGGCCTGATGGCCCGCAACAAGGGCAAGGCGACGCGCGAGAACGTGCTCGATCTTTTCCCGTTGCTGCGCCAGCGCCTCAGGCAGCGTTCCGGCACGCTGTCCGGCGGCGAGCAGCAGATGCTGGCCATGGCCCGCGCCCTGTGTCTGGAACCGCAGGTGCTCCTGCTCGATGAACCGACCGAAGGGCTGATGCCGTCGATGATCGCCAGGATCCGTGAAACCGTGTCGAAACTGCGAGCGCTCGGCGTGTCGACAATTCTTGTCGAACAGCGCGTCGACGCCGTGCTCTCGGTCGCAGACCGCGTTTGCTTCATCGAGAACGGCCGCAACCGCGAGACGGTCGATGTCGAGGAACTGCGTGCCGATCCCTCGGCGGTCCGTCGCTATGTCGGCGTCGGCTGATCAGGCAAAAAACAGCAAGCCGGCGAGCAGGAAAGTCGGGATCAGCACGGCGCCCGACCACGCCATATAGCCAAAGAAGCTCGGCATCTTGATGCCGCGATGCCTGGCAATGGCGTAGACCATGAAATTCGGCGCGTTGCCGACATAGGTGTTGGCGCCCATGAACACCGCGCCTGCCGAGATCGCCGCCAGCGTCGAGGCGAGCTCGGTCATCAGATGCTGCGCATCGCCGCCGGCCAGTTCGAAGAACACCAGATAGGTCGGCGCATTGTCGAGGAAGGACGACAGCGCTCCGGTCAGCCAGAAATACGCGAGATTGTCGGGCGCGCCGGTCGGCGAACTGACCAGCAGCACCAACGGCGCCAGCGCGCCGTCGAGGCCGGCCCGCAATATGGCGACGACCGGAACGATGCAGATGAAGATGCTGGCGAACAGCTTCGCCACCTCGGCGATCGGCCCCCAGCTGAAGGCGTTTGCGCCGCGAAACTCCTTCGGCGAGACGACAAGCGACATGAAGGCCAGTATCAGGATGGCGGCGTCGCGCACCAGATTCTGCAGCTCGAGGCTGACGCCCTGAAAAGCGAAGCTCACTCCCGGCTTCCAGGCAGCGGAAATCAGGATCGCGGCGATTACCCCGGCCAGCAGCGGGATGTTGGCCAGGCCGCGGATGCGCACCTTGCTGTCGGGCGTCGGATCCTTGATCTTCGGCGCGCCTTCCTCCCGATGATGCATGATGATGTCGATCGCCAGGAAAACCACCAGCACCACGCCGGCGACGAACAGCGTCTCGGGCAACAGGTGAACTGTCGTCCAGAAGAAATCGACGCCGCGCAGAAAGCCGACGAACAGCGGCGGATCGCCGAGCGGCGTCAGCGAGCCGCCGATGTTGGACACCAGGAAGATGAAGAAGATGACGACATGGGCGTTGAAGCGCCGGTTGTCGTTTGCGCGGATGAGCGGCCTGATCAGGATCATCGAGGCGCCGGTTGTGCCGATGATGGAAGAAAGTACAGCGCCGCCCAGCAACAGCCCGGCATTGACCAGCGGCGTGCCGTGTATGTTGCCGGCAACGAAGATGCCGCCCGAAATGGTGAACAGCGCAAACAGCAGGATGATGAACGACATGTATTCGGTGAGCAGCGCATGCAGCACCGCCTGCGTGGCCGACGGAATGCCGAAGGCGATTGCCAGCGGCCCGATCACCAATGCCGCCCAGAAGGCAGCGATCTTGCCGTAATGGTGCTCCCAGGCATGATGGAACAGCAGCGGGCCGGTCGCGATGCAAAGCAACAGCCCGGCAAACGGCAACACCCACCACAGCGACATGGCGGCGCCCGGCAATTCGTGCGCTTCGGCCGCGAGAACCGCTCCCGGAGAAAGGATTGCGGCAATAAGTGCAGCACTTGCCGTCAACGCCGCAAACCGCATGAAGCCCTCAAAAGTCTGTCAGGTTCGGCTGGATGACGTTCAAATCAGTGCCACGCCGGCATCGCGCATCCGGCCCAGCATCGTCTCCATGGAGCCGTTGAGATCGATGCCGCGGCAGGCGTCGAGCCGCACCGATGTCGCAAAACCGAGCTTGACCGCGTCGAGCGCCGAAAAGGCGACGCAGAAATCCGTCGCCAGGCCGACCAGGGTCAGCGTATCGATATTCCGCTCCCGGAGATAGCCGGCAAGGCCGGTCGGCGTCGTCCGGTCGTTCTCGAAGAATGCCGAATAGCTGTCGATCGCAGGACGGAACCCCTTGCGGATCACCAGCTCGGCCTTGCTCCAGGCCAAGCCGGAATGGAAGTCCGAACCAAGGCTGCCCTGGATGCAGTGATCAGGCCACAGCGTCTGCTCGCCATAAGGCATGTCGATCGTTTCGAACGGTCGCTTGCCGGGGTGGCTGGAGGCAAAGCTCGAATGGCCGGCAGGGTGCCAGTCCTGCGTCAGCAGGACGTGCTCGGTCCGCCGGATCAGATCATTGACCAACGGCACGATTTCGTCGCCACCGGCCACTTCCAGGGCGCCACCTGGGCAGAAATCGTTCTGCAGGTCGATAATGACAAGCGCTTCGTCGGCCATGGAGCCTCCTTATTTTCTTCGTCCTGAGCTTAGGCTCCAATGAAAACGCGACCGGACGCAGAAACTTGACCAGATGGCCGGCTGCGTCAACCTCTCACGGCATAACAAATGCGTTCCGGGCGCACCGGTGCCAACAGCCGTGCAAACTCTGGTTTTGACAATTCCTGCCGGCTTGATATCATTTGCATACGAATGAATTTCCTGCCTTGAATGCTCGGGAAAGTCTTTCGGCAGGATCCCCTCTCGGGAAGCCCATTCTGGGAAGGCAAAGCGTGATCCGTTACGCAAAACCCACGACGGTCGACGACGCCCTCGCGTTGCTGGGCGAAGGACAATGGCGCATCCTTGCCGGCGGCACCGATTTTTACCCGGCACAGGGCAGCAAGCCTTTCCGCGACAATATCCTCGACATCAATGGCTTGGCGGCATTGCGCGGCATTGCCGAAGCCGAAAACCATTGGCTCATTGGCGCCCGCACCGCCTGGACCGATCTCGTCCGTCATCCACTGCCGGCGGCCTTCGACGCGCTGAAGCAGGCGGCGCGGGAAGTCGGCTCGGTGCAGATCCAGAACGTTGCCTCGATAGCCGGCAATCTCTGCAATGCCTCGCCGGCCGCCGACGGTGTGCCGGCGCTGCTGGTGCTCGATGCCGAAGTCGAACTGCGTTCCTCGGTCGCGACCCGGCATCTGCCCCTTGCAAAGTTCATCCTTGGCAACCGTCGCACCGCTCTGCAGTCCGGCGAAATGGTGACGGCAATCCGTATTCCCAAACCTGCTACCGCCGGCGGCTCCGCCTTCGTGAAACTCGGCGCGCGGCGTTATCTCGTCATCTCCATCGCCATGGCCGCCGCACGCCTGGCCGTCGAAAATGGTATCGTCAGGAACGCGGCCGTCGCCGTCGGGTCCTGCTCGGTCGTCGCCAGGCGCCTGGCGAGTGTCGAGGCGGCGCTGCACGGCCTGCCCGTCGGCCCCGCGCTGGCCACTGCGATCCAATCCGCGCCGATGGACGAGCTGTCGCCGATCGGCGACGTACGCGGCAGCGCCGAATATCGGCTGGATGCGGCGCGCGAGATCGTCGTCCGCGCTGTGCTTGGTGCTGTGGGCGCAATCCCTGGCGAAAGGGCGGTGGCCTGATGGGGATGGAGCGCGCCGACATCGCCTTCGAGGTCAATGGCGCCGCCGTCAGCGTTTGCGTGCCGCCGGTGCGGCGGCTGTCCGCGGTGTTGCGCGACGAGCTGCGGCTGACCGGCACCAAGGTCGGCTGTGATGCCGGCGATTGCGGCGCCTGCACGGTGCTGGTCGACGGCGAGCCGGTCTGCGCCTGCCTGATGCCCGCGGCTTCCGCCTCCGGCACCGTCGTGACGACCGTCGAAGGTCTCGGCAATGGCAGGCTGTCGGCACTGCAGGCCTCGTTTCTCAGCCATGGCGCAGCACAGTGCGGCGCCTGCACGCCCGGCCTGCTGGTCGCCGCAACGGCACTCCTGGACAGGACGCCTTACCCGAGCGAGGCTGAAACGCAGGATGCGCTCGGCGGTGTACTCTGCCGCTGCACCGGCTACTGCAAGATCGTCGCGGCGGTGATGGATGCTTGGCGCCACGACGGCGGTCTCGATCAGCGCATGCCATCCTCTGGCCATGCCGTCGGCTCCTCTCCGATCCGCCTCGATGGCGTGCCGAAAGTCACTGGCGGCGAAAAATTCGGCGGCGATTCCTTCCCCGCCGATGCGCTGTCGGTGCTGGTGGTCCGCTCACCGCACTATCATGCCGCCTTCAGCTTCGGCGATCTCGGCAGCTGGGTGAAATCCCGTCCCGGCATTGCCGGCGTCTTCACCGCCGCCGACATTCCGGGAAAGAATTGTTTCGGCGTCATCGCGCCCTTCGCCGACCAGCCGGCGCTGGCCGAAGGGGTTTCGCGCTTTCGCGGCGAGGCGGTGGCGCTGGTTGCCGGCGAACGCGAGGCTATCCTCGATCTCGACCTGGCCGATTTCCCTGTCAGTTGGACCGAGTTGCCGCATTTTCTGGAAACTGGCGAAGCGCAGGCCGGCGGCGCGCCACTGGTCCATGAAAACCGGCCCTCGAACCTGCTCACCTCCGGCTTTGTCGAGCGTGGCGACCCCGAAGCCGTGCTTGCCGGTGCGGCTTTCGTCGTTTCTGGCGCCATCGACACCTCCTATGTCGAGCACGCTTATATCGAACCGGAAGCCGGCTATGCCTTCATGGACGGCGACACGCTGGTCGTCGTCGCCTGCACGCAGGCGCCCTATATGGACCGTGACGACACGGCAAAAGTGCTCGGCCTTACCCCGGAAAAGGTGCGCATCGTGCCGACCGCGACCGGCGGCGGCTTCGGCTCGAAGCTCGACGTCTCGCTGCAACCGCTCATCGGCCTCGTCGCCATGAAAACCGGCCGACCGGCGGCGCTCGCCTACAGCCGCACCGAATCGATGATCTCGACCACCAAGCGCCATCCGGCCCTGATGAGAGCGAGCATCGGCGCCGATGCCGACGGCCGTGTCACCGGCATGGTCTTCGCCGGCGATTTCAACACCGGCGCCTATGCCAGCTGGGGGCCGACGGTCGCCAACCGCGTGCCGGTGCACGCCTCCGGCCCCTATGCTACGCCGAACTATCGCGCCGAAGGCCGTGCCATCCACACCAATGGCCCGATTGCCGGCGCCTTTCGCGGTTTTGGCGTGCCGCAGGCGACGATCATGCAGGAGACCCTCTATGACGAGCTGGCCGACAAGCTCGGCATGGATCGGCTCGACTTTCGCCTGAAGAACTGCCTTCGGAACGGATCCGAAACAGTTACTGGGCAGCGGCTCGAGTCGGGCGTCGGCATCGCCGACTGCCTGGAGGCCCTCCGTTCACATTGGCAACGTGCCGTTCGCGATGCCGAAGCGTTCAATGCCGGTAGCAGCATCAAAAAACGCGGCGTCGGCATCGCTTCTTGCTGGTACGGCTGCGGCAACACCTCGCTGCCCAATCCGTCGACCATCAAGGTCGGCATCTCGATATCGGGCGAAGTCGTCCTGCATCAGGGGGCGGTCGATATCGGGCAAGGCTCCAACACCGTCATCGCGCAGATCTGCGCCGACGCGTTGGGTCTGCCATTGGAGAAGTTGCGGCTGAAAGGCGCCGATACGGCGATCACGCCCGACGCCGGCAAGACCTCGGCCTCGCGCCAGACTTTCGTCACCGGCAAGGCCGCCGAAAGGGCCGGCCGCGCCTTGCGCGAGGAGATCTTGCGTTTTGCCAATGTCTCGCAAAAGGCGGCGATTGCGCTGGACGGCACAAGCCTGAGCGTTAGGGAAGGCGAAGCGACGCGCCGCATCGATCTTTCCTCGCTGAAGGCAGACGTCGAAGGTTTTGTCTTCCGGGCCGAGGAAAGCTACGACCCGCCGACACAGCCGCTCGATGCAAAAGGTCAGGGCAAGCCTTACGCCGTCTATGGTTATGGCGCTCAGATCGCCGAACTGGCGGTCGACCTCAAGCTCGGCACCGTGAAGCTGATAAAAATCACCGCCGCCCACGATGTCGGCAAGGCCATCAATCCCTTGCTTGCCGAGGGCCAGATTGAGGGTGGCATCGCCCAGGGCATCGGCATGGCGCTGATGGAAGAGTATATCCCCGGCCGCACCGAAAACCTGCACGACTATCTGATCCCGACGATCGGCGACGTGCCGCCGATCGAGACCGTCCTGATAGAAGTTCCGGATCCGGAAGGACCCTTCGGGGCCAAGGGTTTGGGCGAGCATGTGCTGATTCCGACGGCGCCGGCGATCCTCAACGCCATCCGCCATGCAACAGGTGTGCTGGTCACCAAAATTCCGGCGACGCCAACCCGCATCCGCGCCGCCATCCGCGACAAGGAGGCGCGCCGATGAGCGAGCTTGCCGAACGCTTCGAGACGCATGATCCCGGCGAGAAGCTGGTGGCCGAGAAGATCCGCTGCGATGCCTGTCCGGTCATGTGCTACATCGCCGATGGCCGCACCGGCGCCTGCGATCGCTACGGCAATGTTGGCGGCAGGATCGTGCGGATGGATCCGCTGACCATCCTCGACCACGCGGCCGAGACCGGCGCTGCAATCGTACCCTTTGCCGAGGAAGGCGAGGCATGGGACGGCGAACTGGTCAACACCGGCCGCCGCTTCGTCACCGCCATCGGCGCCGGCACCACCTATCCCGATTACAAGCCGGCGCCTTTCATCGTCAGCCAGGAGGTCGAGGGCGTCGATCTGGTCACCGTCGTCACCGAGGGCATCTTCTCCTATTGCGGCGTCAAGGTGAAGATCGACACCGATCGTCATATCGGCCCCGAAACGGCGACGGTCCGTGCCCAAGGCGAGGCGATCGGCCATGTCACCACCGGCGAATACGGCTCGCAGATGCTGTCGCTGGGCGGCGTACATCATTTGACCGGCGGCTCGAAGGCTGAAGGGCGCGCCACCTGTGACGCCATGCTCGCCCTGTGCAACCGCAAACCGGTCGAACTCGTCATCGACGGCGGCGCCACCGTCATCGTCGAAGCCGGCAAGCCGCCGGTCATCGACGGCAAGCTCGAACAGCGCATGCGCGTCGGCTGCGGTTCGGCCACCATAGGCATGTTCGCGACCCAATGGCGCGGCCTTGTTGACGAGGCGGTGGTGGTCGATGACCACATCACCGGCGTCGTCTCCGAGCATCAGGCCGGCAAGGTGCTTGGCTGGCAGGATACCGGCATCAAGATCATCGGCCGCCGTTCGACGCCGGGCCGTTATTTCAAGGTGTCGGAACCCGGCCTCGGCTGGGGCGGCACCAGTATCTCCGACCCGCTGTCGATCCTTGGTGAATGGAACGCCAAAAAGGGTGCGCGCCCCGGCATGTCGCTGCTGATGGTCTCGACCACCGGCGAGCAATTCGCCTATTACGAGCTCGACGACGAATTGAAGCCTGTGCAGAAACCGTTCCCGGAGCGGCTGCGGAAGTCGGTTGAACTGATCGAGGACAATTGTGAGCCGGCGCTCTGCACCGTGCTTTTCGTCGGCGGCGCCGGCGGCTCGCTGCGCGCCGGCGTCACCGAGAACCCGGTCAATCTGACCCGCTCGGTGCAGGGCCTCAAGACCTATGTGACGGTCGGCGGCGCGCCGGTCTATGTCTGGCCGGGCGGCGGCATCACGCTGATGGTCGACGTCACCCGCGTGCCGGAAGGCGCCTTCGGCTATGTGCCGACGCCGGCGCTGGTGGCCCCGATCGAGTTCACCATGCGCCGCGACGATTATGTCAGGCTTGGCGGCTACGAAGCCGAAATCCGCAGCGTCGACGATATCCTGGCCAAGGGCGGCGAATATCTCAATCCGCGCCGCGGCACGGCCGCACCCCGGGACAATCCCTGGCCGCCGCTGGCTCAGTTGCGTCGCGCGGCCGCAAACGGGGCCGGGCGATGAACGGCCCGCAGGCGCATTGGCTCGAGGACGGCCGGAGGCTTCACCTCAATCATGGGCCGATCGACCTGATCGTCGAGGCCTTCGGCGAGGCAAGCGAATGCCGGACTGCCTATAGCCAGGCAGTGGCGCGCTTCCAGCCAATCCTGGTTGAACTGGTCGAAGAGTTGCCCGAACTACGGCGCCCGGCCGCCTCGCGGCCACGTCCTTTCGCTGGCCCGACGGCGCGCCGCATGGAAGCGGCGGTCGTTCCGCTAGCGAAACAATTTATCACACCGATGGCGGCCGTCGCCGGCTCGGTAGCCGACGAAGTGCTTGGGGCCCTGCTTGCCGACCGCCGGCTCGAGCGCGCCTATGTCAACAATGGCGGCGACAGCGCGATCCATCTCGGCAACGGGCAGTCGATGACGCTTGCCATTGCCGGGACAGGTCATGGGTTGGCAGATCGTCTCACGATCCGCGCCGAAGACGGGATCCGCGGCGTCGCGACCAGCGGCTGGCGCGGCCGCTCCTTTTCGCTCGGCATCGCCGACGCGGTCACGGTGCTGGCGCGAACGGGTGCTGACGCCGATGCCGCCGCGACCTTGATCGCCAACGCCGTCGACCTGCCCGGTCATCCGGCCGTTAGGCGCGTACGGGCGCGCGATCTCGCACCTGACAGCGATCTCGGCGACCGTTTGGTGACGCAGGGCGTGGGGCCGCTTTCCGCCGCTGAAATCGCTATTGCGCTGGAAGGCGGATTTGCCGTTGCCGAGGAGTTTCGGCGGCGCGGTCTGATTGCCGCCGCGGCGCTTTTCCTCGGCGGTCAGGCGCGCATCGCAGGTCCGATGGGGCTCGCCGATAAAGCTTTAGAGAGGGAAATTGCTCATGCCTGAGTTTCCGATCCGCAAGATCGCCGTGCTGACCGAAGAGATTTTTCACGAGGGCGGGCCGGTGGCGAAGGTGCCGCGGCGCCGCGCCGCGGCCATGGCTGTGGTCAAGAACCCGTTCGCCGGCCGTTACGTCGAGGAACTACAGAGCGCCATGGAGGATTTGAAGCCGCTCGGGCTGCTGCTCTCCGACAGGCTTATTGCCGCATTGGGCGGCGACGTGAAACAGATCGACGGTTACGGCAAGGGCGCCATCGTCGGCATGGCGGGCGAGCTGGAGCATGGCGCGCTGTGGCATGTGCCGGGCGGCTATGCGATGCGCGAGCGGCTCGGCGACGCCAAGGCGATCGTGCCGTCGGCAAAGAAGGTCGGCGCTTTCGGCGCGCGGCTCGATGTGCCGCTCGGCCACATCAACGCCGCCTATGTGCGCAGCCATTTCGATGCCATGGAAATCGGCATCAGCGATGGCCCGCGTCCCGACGAGATCCTGTTCTGCCTCGCAATGACCTGCGGCCCGCGCGTGCACGACCGCATGGGCGGGCTGGCGGCCAAGGACATCAAGGCATGGGACGGGCTGCGGTGAGCGCCGAAGACAATCTGCTCAAGCTGGTCGAGACCGAGGAGCCTGACGAAAACGACTATCGCTTGCAGGAGCAGGTCGGCTTCATCCTGCGCAAGGCGCATCAGCGCCATGTCTCGATCTTCGCCGCACACATCGCCGATCTGACGCCGCCGCAATTTGCCGCTTTGGCCAAATTGCGCGACGTCGGCGAGACCTCGCAGAACCAGCTTGGCAGCCTGATCGCCATGGATGCGGCGACCGTGAAGGGTGTCATCGACCGGCTGAAAGCGCGTGGCTTTGTCGAACTTAGCAAACACGAAGTCGACAAACGGCGCCTGCTGGTCAATCTGACGGCCGAGGGGCGCGACGCGATCGAGCGGCTGATTCCGCTTGCCCGCGAGATCACGCAGGAAACGCTGGCGCCGCTTTCCGCCAAGGAGGCTGCCATTTTCATGAAGCTGCTGGGCAAGCTGGCTTAATCTGCTGCCTGCCGGCGTTTGATTGTTGTTCCTGCCGGGCGCTGAAACGCCCGGCAGGAAAGCCTCGTCTCAGAGGCCGTTGTCCTTCAGGATCTGGGCGGCATTTTCCTTGGTGATCTTCTGCGTCGGCAGGGTGATGGTCTTTTCAACCTTCTCCCCGTTCAGGAACTTGATCGCCTGCCGCAGCCCTTCGGCGCCCGGCGTCACATAAGTGAACGTCGCCGTCAGCTCGCCATTGGCGACCAGCTGCACGCCTTCATTGGGCAGGCCGTCGATGCCGATGAACTTGATGTCCTTCTCACGTCCGACGTCCTTGGCGGCAAGATAGGCACCATAGGCCATCGGATCATTATGGCCGTAGACAAGATCGATCTTCTCGTTGTTGCGCAACGCGGTCGCCATGATGTTGTAGGCCTGGTCCTGCTTCCAGTCGCCCGACTGCTGGTCGAGCAGGTATTTTATGCCCGGCTCCTTGTCGGTGAATTCATGGAAGCCGTCATGGCGATCGTGTGCCGGCTGGGTGCCCATGCCGCCCCAGATCTCGACGACGTTGCCGGCGGCCTTGCCCTTGCCGCCAAGCAGCTCGACGGCATATTCACCGGCAGCCCGGCCGATCAGCTTGTTGTCGCCGCCGACGAACTGCGTGTAGTCATTGGTTTCGACGTTGCGGTCGAGCACGAAGACCGGGATCTTCGCATCGATCGCCTGCTGCACGACACCGGTCAGACCGGCGGATTCTTTCGGCGATACCAAGAGCGCATCGACCTCCTGACGGATCAGGTTCTCGACGTCGGCCACCTGCTTCTCGGTCTTGTCCTCGCCGTCGGTGATGATCAGTTCGACTTCCGGATGCTTGGCCGCTTCGGCCAGGATGTCCTTGTTGAACTGAGCCCGCCAGGGTTCGATGGTCGTCACCTGCGAAAAGCCGATCTTCCACTTCTTGTCCTGCGCATGGGCGCCGCCGGCAAGCATGGCGGTCGTGGTCAGGAGTGCCGCTGTCAGCCCGGCGAGCTTCAACAATTCACGTCGTTTCATTTCTTGTTTCCTCCAATATTCAGAGACGCGGTCTCTTGCGACGGCCGCTTTGCCGCGGCCGTTTCCTTGTGCGCTTGCCCACCGGGCAGCCGCAGATAGAAGAGAAGATCACCGGCATTGCGCTCCTGTACGAGCACGGTACCGATGATGATCATCCCCTTCAGCACCAGCTGAAGGTTCGAATTGATGTTGTGCAGCTGCAGGATGTTAGAGAGCAGCCCGAAGATCAGCACGCCGCAGAACGTCCCGGTGAGGCTGCCGCGTCCGCCCATCAGGCTGGTGCCGCCGATGACCACGGCGGCAATCGCGTCGAGCTCCAGCCCGGCGCCGGCGTCCGGCTTGCCTTGCCGGTACTGCGCGACATAGAGCACCGCCGCGATGCCGGCCAGCAGCCCTGACACGGCATAGGTGGCGATCTTCACGCGGCCTGCGGCGATGCCCGACAGCCGCGCCGCCTCCTCATTGCCGCCGATTGCATAGACATAGCGGCCGAACGGGGTGAAGCGCAGCACGGCGCCGTAGATCAGGATGGCGCCGAGGAAGAACAGGCCCGGCATCGGGATCACGCCGAATACCAGCGAGCGCAGCATTTCGAAATCGGCCGTGGCGTTCGAGCCGGTATAGACCGGCAGCACCGCATTGTTCTGGCCGGCTGTCAGCCGGGCGATGCCGAGCGCAGTAACCATCATCGCCAGCGTCACGATGAAGGGCTGCAGCCGCCCCGCGACGATGATGAAGCCGTTGAGCGCGCCGAACAGCAGGCCGACGCAAGGCGCCACCAGCAGCACACCGAGCACGCCGAATTTTGAGCCTACCTGCGGCAGCAGGAACCACAGCACCAGACTGCACAGGATCACCCCGACAATGCCGGGCGTCACCAGCCCGCGAACGCTGTCCAGCCTGATGTCGTGCGTCGCCTGCGCGCCGGCACGGGATTTTTCGACGTTCAGCAGGATGAAACGAGTGACGAGAATGCCGAGGCAAAGGGCTGCCACGGCAACTGTCGGCACCCCAAGCACCACCGCCGGCGTCACGCCGGGGACCGTCAGCAGCATGGCACAGACCACCGTACAGATCGCCATCAGCGAGCCGACGGAAAGGTCGATACCGCCGGTAATGATCACGGCCGTCATGCCGGTGGCAATCAGGCCGGTGGTCGACACCTGGCGCAGCACGTCGAGCAGGTTGCCGTAGGACAGGAAAATGTTGTTGCCCTTGGAGCTGATCGGCGAGCCGAGCACGCCGATCAGGAAGATGGCGATCAGGCCCCAATAGAGCTTCGTCCGGGACAGGATATGCAAAATGCTCATGCGGCAGGCCTCGTAATCGTCCGTCGCGGCGCCGCAAGCCGCATGATGGCCTCCTCGCTGGCTTGCGCGCGGGACAGGATTCCCGTCTGGCGGCCGTCGGCCATGACCAGGATACGGTCGGAAAGATGCAGCAGCTCCGGCAATTCCGAGCTGATGACCGCGATCGCCAGCCCGTCTCGCGCCAGCTTGACGATGAGATCGTAGATTTCCCGCTTGGCGCCGACATCGATGCCGCGCGTCGGCTCGTCGAGCAGCAACACCCGCGGCCTCGTCGCCAGCCATTTGCCGATGACGACCTTCTGCTGGTTGCCGCCGGACAGCGTGCCGGCCGGCTGCTCGACGGTCTCGCAGCGAATGCCGAGCGCCTTGACGGCGTCCCGTGCCAGCCCTTGCTCACCGGCCAGCGAGCGCAGGCCGAACCGCGCCAGCGCACCGACCAACGGCAGCGCGACATTGTCGGTGATCGAGGCCTCGAGATGCAGGCCTTGCGTCTTGCGGTCTTCCGTGACAAGGGCGATGCCGAGCCGGCGCGCATCGCGCGGCGAACGGATTTCTACCACCTCGCCATCGAGCCTGATCTCACCGCCGGCACGTCCGCCGCTGGACCCGAAGATGGTTTCCAGGATTTCGGTCCGGCCCGAGCCCAGCAGCCCGCCGATACCCAGGATTTCACCTGCGGCAAGATCGAAACTGACGCCGTCGAGCACGGTGCGCCAGCCATGGCGATTCGGCTTCGACAGCGACAGCTCGCTTACGGAAAGGACGGTGTTGACACCGGGGATGCGGTGCTCCTGGGAGGAAGCCAGCAGGTTTCGCCCGACCATCGCCGAAATTATGGCGTCTTCGTCGAGCTTGTCCATCGCCCGCGTCAGGACGTGGCGTCCATCGCGGAACACGGTGACCCGGCTGGCCAGATGCATGACTTCGTCGATGCGGTGCGAAATGTAGACGATCGCCACGCCGCTGTCGGCGAGCTGGCGGATGATGCGGAACAGCCGCTGGCATTCGGCTGGCGAAAGCGCCGAGGTCGGCTCGTCCATGATCAGAATGCGCGCCGACATCGACAGCGCCTTGGCGATCTCGACCAGTTGTTGTTCGCCGACGCGCAAGGCACCGACGCGCGCATCCGGATCGAGCTCGATGCCGAGCCTTTGCAGCAGCGCGCCGGCAGCGCGGCTGCTCGCCTTGCGGTCGACGATCAGCCCGGCGATCAGCTTCTCGCGGCCGAGAAAGATATTGTCGGCGACGCTGAGTTCGGGAACGAGATTCAGCTCCTGGTGGATGATGGCGATGCCGGCGCGCTCGGCTTCGCGGACGCCGGCAAAGCGCACCGCATCGCCATCGATACTGACCGTTCCGTTATAGTCCGTATAGACGCCGGACAGGATCTTCATCAGCGTCGACTTGCCGGCGCCGTTCTCGCCCATCAGCGCATGGACCTCGCCGCGCCGCAGTTCGAAATCGACATCGACAAGCGCGGCGATGCCACCGAAGGACTTGGAGATGTGCTCGGCGCTCAACACGATAGCCGAGCCGTCCGCCACAACGCCTTGCGCAGGGATGGAATTGCCGTGCTGCATGACAAGGACGGCCTCCCTCCGTCGCCACCGAACACCTCAAACGCTAATCTAAACGTTTCGATCATGTCAAGGCAATATCTGGAGTCTGAGATTGTTCCATTTCAATTCTTGCGCAAAATCGTAAGATTCCGTACGTATTGCTGCCGTGGAGTGGTGAAACGTTTCGAAAATGACAGCGTCAGGACGAAAAAAGCAGCGCAAATTCACTGCTCCGACCATGCTTCACGTGGCCGAGGCCGCGCGTGTTTCCGTGGCCACGGTGTCGGCGCTGATCAACGGCACCGCGACCGTCAGCCCCGAGCTCAGCCAGCGCATCGAACAGGCGATCCGCGACATCGGCTACAAGCGCAACGCCATTGCCCGCAGCCTGAAGATAGGCACCACACGCACCATCGGGCTCACCGTCCCCCACATCACAAACCCGTTCTTCACCGACGTGGTTTCGGTCATCCAGCAGGCTTTCGACAGGGCCGGTTACGCCGTCATGCTGTGCTGCACCGACGAGCACCTGAACACGCAGGACGACCAGATCAGATTGCTGCTCGACCGCATGGTCGACGGACTGATCGTCGCGCGTGTCGGCGACGGCGCGATCCTCAAACCGATTGTCGACGACGCCAATGTGCCGGTCGTGCTGCTCGACCGTGTTTGCCAGGGTGTCGACACCGATGCCGTCGTTCTCGACAACCAGCGCGCGGTGTTCGACGCCATCACCTACCTGATCGATCTCGGCCATCGGCGCATCGGCTACATCTCCGGCTCGTTCGATATCTCGCCGATGCATGACCGCATGGCGGGATACCGCGAGGCCCTCCAGGCCGCCGGCCTGCCGGCCGAGCCCGAGCTCGTCCGCTTCGGCAACTTCCATGAAGTCGACGGCTACAACGCCACCATGCAGCTGCTTTCGCTGCACGACCGGCCGAGCGCCATCTTTTCGGCCAACAACCCGATGGTGATCGGCACGATGAAGGCCATTCGCGATATCGGCCTGTCCTGTCCGGAGGATATTTCGGTCGCCTGCTTCGACGACTTTCCGTGGTCGGATGTGTTCCGGCCGCAATTGACCACGGTCGCACAGCCGGTGCAGGCGATTGGCGAGCAGGCGGCCAATCTGCTGCTCGACCGGCTCGCCGGAAACAGGGATGCGCCGCCGCGCAAGCTGACGCTCAAGGGTCGCCTGATGATCCGCAATTCATGCCGTCCGCTAGGTGCGACTGCGCAGAGCGTCAGCGCGTAGCGCTTGGGCTCCGTTCAGAAACTTTGCAATGCCGGACGGACCAGCGGTCCCCCTGTCCTGCCGACCCGGGCCTTCGCAGCCACTACGGGCGTTCGTCGTTCGAAAACCGAGCAATGGAAGGACGCGGCGCCGATCGAGCCAAGTGGCCAACGGTCAGCCAGCCGACAGTCAGGAAAATCTTGGCAATCGAAGCATGTCTGGAATATGACGAGATGCGGCTGATCGTTCACACGGGCGCCGGCTTGAGTCATGCGCGTGAAATCGATCCTAATCGGGCTGGTTCTTGCTGGGATGGCCGTATTCTTCGGCTGCACTACCAGCGGCGCATTAAAGACTTTCCCCTCGGCCTATGGCGGCCTCACCGACGCCGGTTTTCGCGTTCCGCCGGTTCCGATCTACAAGGTTGACCCAAAGTTCCATCGGCAGACAGTACCTTATGCGACTGAAGAGGCGCCGGGCACCATCATTGTCGATACAGGAGCGAAGTTCCTCTACTACGTGTTGGGAGACGGTCAGGCGCTGCGCTACGGAATCGGCGTTGGCAAGGCGGGCTTCGAGTGGCATGGCACTGCTCACGTTGCGAGGAAGCGCGAATGGCCGGATTGGAGCGCGCCGTCTGCGATGATCGTGCGCGAGCAGAAGCGAGGCCGCATCATACCGGCCCATATGGAGGGCGGACTCATGAACCCGCTCGGGGCGCGGGCGCTCTATCTTTTCAACGAGAAAGGTGACACTGGATATCGCCTGCACGGTAGCCCTGAATGGTGGTCCATCGGCAAAGCTGTGTCGGCTGGCTGCATTCGCCTCATGAACCAGGACATCATCGATCTCTATGACCGCGCCACAATCGGCACCAAGGTGATCGTCATTTAGTGGACGCCGCGTTTCCCGCAAACGGACGAGCATGAGGATCGAAAACCTCCGCGTAAAGCGCGCGAAATGTTCGCTGTGTCTTCGCACACCTGTTCGCGAGGTTCCCTGCCCAAGGCCGGCCTTGCCCGCAACAGTGGCAAGTGGCGAACCAACTCTCAGGCAGCTTCCGACAGCGATTTGTGAGCGTCGGCCAGGATCTCGAACGAGCGCACCCGCGCCGCATGGTCGAAAATCTGCGCTGTGACCATCAGCTCGTCGGCGCCGGTGCGGCGCACGAAGGCCTCGATGCCTTGCCTGACCGTTTCGGGAGAGCCGACGACGGCGCAGGAAAGCGCTTGGCCGAGCATGGTCTTGGCCATTGGATCGAGGTCGCGCTCATATCCTTCGACCGGCGGCGGCAATCGGCCGGGCCGGCCGGTGCGCAGATTGACGAAGGCCTGCTGCAGCGAGGTGAACAGCAGCCGCGCCTCGGCATCGGAAGGAGCGGCGAAGACGTTGAGGCCGAGCATCACGTAAGGCTTGTCGAGCTGCTCCGAAGGCTGGAAACGCGAGCGGTAGATCTCCAGAGCATGGTCAAGCTCGGCCGGCGCAAAATGCGAAGCGAAGGCGTAGGGCAGGCCGAGCATGGCGGCAAGCTGCGCGCCGTAGAGGCTGGAGCCGAGAATCCAGATCGGCACCTTTTCGCCTTCGCCGGGCACCGCGCGGATGCGTTGGCCGTCTTCGGCCGGCTGGAAGTAACCGATCAGCTCGACGACGTCCTGCGGGAAATTGTCGGCGCCAGCGTCGAGGTTGCGGCGCAGCGCCCGTGCCGTGGCCATATCGGTGCCGGGCGCCCGCCCGAGGCCGAGATCGATGCGACCAGGATGCAGAGCGTTGAGCGTGCCGAATTGCTCGGCGATGACCAGCGGCGAATGATTGGGCAGCATGATGCCGCCGGCGCCGACGCGTATCGTCTTGGTGCCGCCGGCCACATGGGCAATGACCACCGAGGTGGCGGCGCTGGCGATGCCCGGCATGTTGTGATGCTCTGCCAGCCAATAGCGCCGGTAACCCAGCCGCTCGGCATGGCGGGCGAGATCGAGCGAATTGGCGAGTGACTGCGAAGCGTTGCTGCCTTCGACGATCGGCGACAGGTCGAGAACGGAAAGAGCGGTCATCGGCGCGGGTTTCCTGTGGGCCGAACGGATGTAGGAAGCCGTTGCCGAGGCGGCAAATTCAAAATGTTGATTGAGCACTGCGGCACAACGGACGTGCGACCGATGCAAGGTCGTTGATCTGGACACTAATCAATGACGCGCTTGGCCTCTTACGCCGCTACTTTTTCGCCTCGTGAATTTCTTCGTCCTCGATCACCGCCGTATGCTGCGCCGCGAGGAAATTGCCGACATGACTAAGGCCGTCGAAATGATCGCAGAACACCTTGATGACGACCAGCAGCGGCACCGCCAGCAAGGCGCCGACGAAACCCCACAGCCACGACCAGAAGGCGATGGCGATGAGGATCGCCACAGCGTTGATCTCGAGACGGCGGCCGACCACCGTCGGCGTCACGAACTGGCCTTCGACGACATCGCACATAAGGACGAAGGCCGGCGCCAGCAGCGCATAGGAAATCGTGTCGAAGCTGATCAGCGCGATGATCGTGACCAGCGTGATGGTGGTCAGCGCCCCGATATAAGGCAGGAAATTGAGCAGAGCCGCTGCCGCGCCCCAGACCTGCGCGTTGGGCACGCCGAGCGCCCAAAGGCCGAGCCCGATGACAATGCCGAGACATGTATTGATGACCGTGACGGTAAGCAGATAATGCGAGATTTCACGTTCGACGTCGTAGACGACGCGCAGCGCCCGCTTCTTTTCGCTGAGACTGGGGAAGGACTGGACGATCTTTTCATAGAACATCGTGCCCGAGGCGAGCAGGAACAGCGACAGGACGAAGACGATGGTAACGCTGACGCCAGCTGACAGCACATTGCCGGCCGCCTGCGAGAGAATACCGGATGGCGCCATCGCCACCCTCTGAACGCCCGGCTCCTGGGATGTCTGTGTCAGGCCCTCGATCTGGCGCGAAATCTCCACGATCCGTTCGAACGGACGGCGCAGTTGTGCCAGACGTTCGGTAAGCTGCTGGCCGATCGTCGAGGTGTTGTTGATGAGGTCGATGACCGGGCCGCTGAGCAGATATCCCGCGACGGCGACGAGGCAGAACGAAAGCAGCACCAGCAGTGTCGCCGAAATGACATCGGGCATGCCGTGCTTGCGCAGGAAGCGAACGATCGGCGTCAGCGTCAGCGCCAGCAGGAAAGCCAGAATGACCGGCATGAAGAAGGCGCGGGCGAAGTAAAGCGCGTAGATCGCCATAAGGATGAAGATGCCGACGAGCAGCGAACGCATCAGATGCGCATCCGCCCGCGCCTCGACGCGCGGATCCGGGCTTTCGGCAGCGCTTGCGCCCGAAGCGGCGGGTTCGGCTTTCATTCTGACCCTCGGCGGCACACCGCGATTGGTGCAGACCGTTGGCGAAAACGCCTCTGTCGCTTCAAGGTTCCGTTAGCCGGCGTCACCGGCAAGGCCGCTTCGCGGCCTTGGCAATGAATCAGGTGACTGGGAATCAGGCAACCGGCGCCGCCACGGCGGGAACGGCCTTCGCGGTTTCCCGGCGCACGATCGGCGCCACCTTGGTGCCGTAGAGTTCGATGGCCTTCATCACCTTGGCGTGCGGCATGGTGCCGATCGCCATTTGCAGCAGGAAGCGGTCATTGCCGAATATCCTGTGCTGGGCAATGATCTTCTCGGCCACCTGTTCTGGATTGCCGACGAACAGCGCGCCGTTCGGGCCGCGCGACTGGTCGAAATGCGCCCGCGATGTCGGCCCCCAGCCGCGCTCGCGGCCGATACGGTTCATCACCTCGGCCTGCGGCCCGTAAAAATCGTCGGCTGCTTGGTCCGTGCTGTCCGCGATGAAGCCGTGCACGTTGAGACTGGTGGCAAGGCTTGCCGGATCGTTGCCGGCGCGTCTGGCTGCATCCCTGTAGATCTCGAACAGCGGTGCGAACCGCGCCGGCTCGCCACCGATGATCGCCAGTGCCAGCGGCAACCCGAGCACGCCCGCGCGGGCGACGGATTGCGGTGTTCCACCGACGGCGACCCAGATCGGCAATTTGTCCTGCAAGGGCCGGGGATAGACGCCGCGATCATTGATCGGAGCACGCAGACTGCCCGACCAGGTCACCTTGACATGATCGCGGATGGCGAGCAGCAGGTCGAGCTTCTCGGCAAAGAGCTCGTCATAATCTTCGAGATTGTAGCCGAACAGCGGAAACGACTCGATGAACGAGCCGCGCCCGGCAATGATCTCCGCCCGGCCGCCGGACAGAAGGTCGAGGGTGGCAAACTGCTGGAAGACGCGCACCGGATCGTCGGACGACAGCACGGTCACAGCGCTGGTCAGCCTTATGCGCTTGGTTCGTTCGGCCCCCGCCGCCAGTGCCACCGCCGGAGCGGAGGCAGCGTAATCGGGACGGTGGTGCTCGCCGAGACCAAAGACATCCAGCCCGACCTGGTCGGCGAGCTCGATCTCCTCGATCAAATTGCGCAGCCGCTCGTGCGCACCAATCGCACCGGGACCCGGTTCCGGGCTGACGTCGGCGAAAGTGTAGAGACCGAGTTCCATAGTGTGTCATCCCAGCGTTTGTCCTGGCGCTACAGGTAGCGATCAGTCCGCCGCCCCGCCAGATGCCTGGGTGGTGAACAGTGCGGGTGCCTTTCAGCCGAATTCAATCGAAATGGCGTCTCCCGGCTGCAACAGATCAGAATTTCATGGCTGGCATACCGTTTTGGCGCTTGAACTCTCGGTTTTCACGCGTATGTAAGCCTCGCAAATTGACTTCAGGGAAGTGGACTTGGCTATCTATAGGGAAAAAGACGTTTTCGAGCGGCGCAATGCCGCGAACGAGGCAAAGAAGGCGCTTCTGGAGCGCTTCAAGGCAAAGCCGGCGGCAGATGATCCAGCGGTGCTGGCACGACAGGCCGAGCGCAAGGCGATCCTCGAGGCCCGCGCGATACGCGAGGCCGAAAAGGCCAGGCTGAAGCAGGAAAAGCTGGCGCGCGAAGCGGCCGAAAAGGCCGAGCGCGAGGCAGCCGCCGAAGCGGCACGCATCGCCGCCGAAGAGGCTGCACAGGCCGAAGCGAAGATCCGGGAAGCTGAAGAGAACGAGCGCATCGCCCGTTTTCTTGCCGACGAGGCCGAACGCAAGGCCAAGCGTGACGCACGCTATGCCGCGCGCAAGCAGCGCACCGGCAGGACGCCGCCCGGCTTCTCCGCGCGATAACGCCTCCGGCACTGATTCAAGCCATCGGAACGCTCCGTTTCGATGGCTTTCGGCCGATTTCTTGAATGCGTGAAATCAGTCTTCGCCGCATCGATAGGGGATGCGCGCGAGCTTAATGAACAATCATGCCGGCCGCGTTTGCGGCCGGTCGAAATAAGCCGAAACGGCCCTACTTGTCCTTCAGCTTCATCGCCTTCACCGGCGGTGCCTTCAGGGCCGGCGCCGGAGCGGGTTTCTTCGCGTCCTTCTTCGGCTTGCGGGCTTCCTTGCCTGCCTTCATCGCACCCTTAGCCATGATTCGTTCCTCCAGTTGATGTCTGGCGAAGTGAAACAAGAGAAAACGCTCGACTGCAAGGGGCCGCTGCCGGGCAGTCGCCCTGACCGATGGCTGTCAACCGGTTTCTAATTCCCTCGTAAACCGCAGCGGTCCGTGCCATGGTCTTCTTCGCACTGCAGCATCAGCCCTCGCGTTTCGCCGGCTGATGATCAGGCAGGCCGGTCAGGACGACAATGCGGATCCACATCGGTTGCCAGATGAGCTTCGACTTCCCGCAGGAAACACCGCTGATCGCGATGCTAAATGTCCATTATTCGCGCGCATCCGATCTTGAGCGGCCGGACTTCCTGACGTCGAACCCGCCGGTGCCGATCGAGAGCTACCGCGACAGTTTCGGCAATTGGTGCAACCGTCTCGTTGCGCCGGCCGGGCGCTTTGCCTTCGGCACCGACGCGGTCATCCGCGACCCCGGCTCCTTCGAGACGCGCGAGCTGACGGCGTGGCAGCACGAGGTGCGCGATCTGCCGTCGGAGACGCTGCTGTTCCTGCTGCCCAGCCGTTATTGCGAGAGCGACGTGCTGTCGAATGAAGCGTGGCGGCTGTTCGGCAGCACCCCGCTCGGCATTCCGCGCGTCCAGGCGGTCTGCGACTTCGTCCATAACCATATCGTCTTCAACTATTTCAATGCACGGCCGACGCGCACCGCCGCCGAGGCCTATCGCGAGCAGAGTGGTGTGTGCCGCGACTTTGCTCACCTCGCTGTTGCCTTCTGCCGCGCCCTGAATATTCCAACCCGCTACTGCACCGGCTATATCAGTGACATCGGCCTGCCAAAGCCGTGGTCGGACATGGATTTCGCCGCCTGGATGGAGGTCTATCTCGGCGGCCGCTGGCACGCGTTCGACCCGCGCAACAATGCGCCGCGCATCGGCCGCATCCTGATTGCCTCCGGGCGCGATGCCGCTGATGTGCCGCTGACCCACATTTTCGGGCCGGGCGCGCTGGCTGGCTTCAAGGTCTGGACGGACGAGGTCGTGGAATAGCCCGCGCCGCCCTTTTGAACAACTGACCTTGTGAACAACTCGGCGCTTCAGGCGTTGTGAGAGTTGTGGAGCGTGGGCGGACGCTCCGCCAATCTCGGTGCATCAACCAAGGCAGCACACCGTGGCGGCGCATGGCGGGTCGAAAAAAGTGATCTATGCGGCGCTCGCCGGGAATCTTGCGATCGCACTGACCAAATTCGCCGCTGCCTTGTTCACGGGCAGCTCGGCAATGCTCTCGGAAGGCGTCCACTCGCTCGTCGATACCGGCAATGGCAGCCTGCTGCTTTACGGCATGCACCGTGCCGCGCGCCCGGCCGACCGCACGCATCCGCTCGGCCATGGCCGCGAGCTGTACTTCTGGAGCTTCATCGTTGCGCTCCTCGTCTTTGCACTGGGCGCCGGCATATCGTTCTACGAAGGCGTGACGCACATCATGACGCCGGAGCCGATTGCCAACGCCAAGGTGAACTACGCTGTCCTTGGCCTTTCCTTCCTCTTCGAAGGCACTTCTTGGCTGGTGGCGCTGAAGGAGTTCCGCCACCAAAAAGGCAGCCACGGCTGGCTCGAGGCGGTGCAGCTCAGCAAGGATCCGAGCGTCTACACCGTACTCTTCGAGGACAGCGCGGCACTTCTCGGCCTCGTTGTCGCCTTCGCCGGCATATCGGCGGCGGAACTGCTGGATATGCCGAAGCTCGACGGCGCCGCGTCGATCGGCATCGCGCTGATCCTGGGCGCAACCGCGATCTTCCTGGCGCGCGAAAGCAAAAGCCTGCTGCTCGGCGAGCCGGCTTCGCCCGAGGTGCAAATGAAAGTATTGGACATCGTCCAGCAGGACCCGGCGGTGCAGCGGGCGAATGGCGCGCTGACGCTGCATATGGGTCCGCAGGAGATCGTCGCCGCTCTGAGCATCGAGTTCGAGGACCACTTGTCGGCGCCCGAGATAGAGACCTGCGTCGAACGCCTTGAGACGCGGCTGAAAGCGGAGATGCCGGAGGTGACGCGGCTGTTCGTCAAGCCTCAGACCACCGGCACCTGGGAACGCCGGAGCAAGGCCTTGGCGGGGGCATCCGGACAAGAACCGGCCTAAGGAAAATGGCTTGAGGAAATCGATGCGCCATCGGACAGTCCCGGTTATGATCGCAGGCAAAAGCTCGGGAGGAACGAAGATGAAAATCGACGGCGGGTGTCATTGCGGCGCCATCACTTACGAGGCCGAGGTCGATCCGGAAAAGACCACCATTTGTCACTGCATCGATTGTCAGAAGCTAACCGGAACGGCCTTTCGCGTCACCGTGCCGGCGCCCGAGGACAATTACAGGATCACCAAGGGCAAGCCGAAAATCTACATCAAGACCGGTTCGAGCGGCGCCAAGCGCGCCCAGGCGTTTTGCGGTGAGTGTGGCTCGCATCTCTACGCCACGTCGGCGGGCGAGGGACCGAAGGTTTACGGCATCAGGGTCGGCACGGCACGGCAGCGCGAGCAACTGGTGCCGAGAAAGCAGATCTGGCACCGCTCGGCGCTGCATTGGCTGCCGGAATTCGAAGGCACGACCATCATCGAGGAGCAGTAGCGCCAGATCCGGGTGAAGTCTCCGGTTCCGGCGTAGCTCTCAATCGTCGCCTTCGACGACCCTTAGCCTCAACTGCCCGGTTTTCGAATCAGCGACGCGCGGGCTGCTTTCCGCTTTTGCTCCGCTGCCATTCGAACCAGCGGTATCCTCCGCCGGCTGCACGCCAAACTCCAGCGCCTCGATCTTTTGTCCGCGCCGGGTCACCTTCGATGTCGAGACCAGGATGTCGTCGATATCCTTGGCCGATTGACCGAAATGCGTCTGCAATTTGCGCACCCGCTCGTCGAGCCGGGAGACGTCTTCCATTAGCCGGATGACCTCGCCCTGGATCAGGTGCGCCTGCTCGCGCATGCGGGCATCCTTGAGGATTGCCTGGATGACCTGAATCGACAGCATCAAAAGCGATGGCGAGACGATGACGATCCGCGATCGATGCGCCTTTTGGACAACGGCCTCGAAATTCTCATGGATTTCGGCGAACACCGATTCCGAGGGCACGAACATGAAGGCGGTGTCCTGCGTCTCGCCCTGGATCAGGTATTTTTCGGAAATATCGCGGACATGCACCTCGATGTCGCGGCGGAAAGCCTGTGCTGCCGACTTCTGCAGGTCGGCGCCTTCGGCGGCACGGATGGCATTCCACGCCTCGAGCGGAAACTTTGCGTCGATGGCAAGTGACGGCGCGCCGTTCGGCATCTTCACCAGGCAGTCGGGCCGGCTGCCATTCGACAAGGTCGCCTGGAATTCATAGGCGCCGTGCGGCAATCCGTCGGCGACGATGGCCTCCATGCGCGACTGGCCGAAGGCGCCGCGCGTCTGCTTGTTGGAAAGGATCGCCTGCAATTGCACGACCTGGCCGGCCAGCGACTGGATATTGCCTTGCGCGATATCGATAACCGCCAGCCGTTCCTGCAGCTTGGCGAGGCTCTCATGCGTCGATCTCGTCTGCTCGGTCATGGTCTGGCCCAGGCGGCCGGTCATGGCATCGAGGCGCTGGCCGATCGACTGGGTCAGTTCCGCCTGGCGCGCCCCGAACACTTCGGCGATGGCGCCCATGCGGCCTTGCATTTCCGCCTGGCTTGCCAAGATGCCGGCCATCCGCACCTCGGCGTCACGGGCGTGGTCGGCGGCTTCGGCGGCCGCCACTGCACGCGCCTTGGCCGATCGCCAGAGCGCAACGACGAGCGCCACGAACAGTCCAAGGAACAGCATTGCGCCGAAACCCAGGGCTTGGCCGAGCGTGAGCGTGGTGGCGCCGAGGCGGGCGACAGGTTCGGACAGGATGGTGGCCAGATCGTTCATGCCGACAGCATAGATGATTCGGTCTGCCGGCACAGATCAAAACGTGAACGACCCGAAGCCGTCCCGGTTGACGCTTTTCCTGCGAGGTCTTAGGTGAGACGCCATGTCGATCAAGCCGCTTATCATCCTCCCCGATCCCGTCCTGCGCCAGGTTTCAAAACCGGTCGAGCGTGTCGATGGCGATTTGCGCAAACTGGCCGGCGACATGCTGGACACTATGTATGACGCGCCCGGCATCGGCCTCGCAGCGATCCAGGTCGGCGAACCCTTGCGCATGCTGGTGATCGACCTCGCCAAGGAGGACGAGACGCCGGCGCCGCACGTCTTCATCAATCCCGAAATCCTTGAAAGCTCCGACCAGCGTTCGGTCTATGAGGAAGGCTGCCTGTCGATCCCCGATTACTATGCCGAAGTCGAGCGCCCCGCCGCGGTGCGGGTGAAGTATCTCGATCGCGACGGCAAGCTGCAGGAGATCGAGGCCGAGGGGCTGATGGCGACCTGCCTGCAGCACGAGATCGACCATCTCAACGGCGTGCTGTTCATCGACCACATCTCAAAACTGAAGCGCGACATGGTGGTCAAGAAGTTCAAAAAGCTCGCCAGGGACAAGGCGCCGGGCAAGATGGTGGGATAGGGGTCGACGAATGCCCCTGCGTGTCATCTTCATGGGTACGCCCGAATTCTCCGTGCCGACGCTGCGGGCGATTGCCGGGGCCGGGCACGGGTTGACCGCCGTCTATACGCAGCCGCCGCGCGCCGGCGGCCGGCGCGGGCTCGAACTGACGCGGTCGCCGGCGCAGCGCGAGGCGGAGCGGCTGGGCGTCGAGGTGCGGACGCCGGTGTCGCTGAAGAGCGAGGCGGAGCAGGAGGCGTTCCGCGCCTTGCGCGCCGACGTCGCCGTGGTCGTCGCCTACGGGCTGCTTCTGCCCAAACCCATTCTCGAGGCGCCGCGGCTCGGTTGTCTCAATGGCCACGCATCGTTGTTGCCGCGCTGGCGCGGCGCTGCCCCTATCCAGCGCGCCATCATGGCCGGCGATACCGAAACGGGCATGATGGTGATGCGGATGGACGAAGGCCTCGACACCGGGCCGGTGGCAATGGTTGAAAAATGTCCCATTGGACCCGACATGACGGCCGGCGATCTGCACGACCGGCTGATGGTCCTCAGTGCTGCGCTGATGGTGCAAGCGCTCGAGCGGCTGGAGCGGAATACGCTGACATTTACCACACAGGCGGAGGTGGGGGTGACCTACGCCAAGAAAATCGATAAATCGGAGACTCGCATAGCCTGGCTGCGACCTGCTGGCGACGTGCACAACCAGATTCGCGGCCTGTCGCCCTTTCCCGGTGCATGGTGCGAGGCCGAAATCGGCGGCCGTGTAGAACGGCTGAAACTGCTTCGCTCGACGCTCTCGCAAGGCGCCGGCGAACCGGGAGGAATTCTCGATGACCGGCTGACGGTCGCCTGCGGGTCAGGCGCGATCAGGCTGGTCGAAGTTCAACGTGCGGGCGCAAGGCCCATAGCCGCGCAGGAGTTTCTGCGCGGGGCCAAGCTCGAAAAAGGAATGAAATTGTCATGAGCATGATGTCCATACGCGCGGCGACGCCGCGGGACCGCGAGGCGATCCGCCTAGTCGAAGAACACGCATTCGGCCAGCAGACGGAGGCCGGACTGGTCGACGCGCTGGTCACCGGCGGTGATGCCGTCGTCGAACTGGTGGCGGACGAAGACGGGCAAGTGGTCGGGCATATCCTGTTTTCACGGCTTTTCGTGCAGAATGGCGGCAAGAGCTTCCCGGCGGTGGCTTTGGCTCCTTTGGCGGTCGAGCCGTCGTTCCACGGCACCGGCATCGGCGGTGCGCTGGTCCGCGAGGCGCATATCCGCCTGAAGGCTGCTGGCGAGACGCTCGCCGTGGTGCTCGGCGATCCCGCTTACTATGGACGTTTCGGTTACAGCCGCGCCCGTGCAGCGAAGTTCGAGAGCGAGTACCAAAGCGAGGCTTTGCAGGCGCTTGCCTGGGGCGAGGCGCCGGAGACCGGCAGGCTGGTCTACGCCTCGGCCTTCGGCTCAGCCCTCGCCGCCTGATTTCGCTTCGATCCGGGAATGCCGCGTTTTCGCCTCGACATCGAATATGACGGCAGTCTCTTCGCCGGCTGGCAGCGCCAGGCCAACCAGCCTTCGGTGCAGCAGGCGATCGAGCAGGCGATCGAGAAGTTCTGTGGCGAGCAGGTTTCGCTGCGCGCCGCCGGCCGCACCGATGCCGGCGTCCATGCGACCGCTCAGGTGGCGCATGTCGATCTGATCAAGGCATGGCCCGGCGACAAGGTGCGCGACGCCGTCAACGCGCATCTGCAGGCGGCCAAGGTGCGCATCGCCATCCTGAAGGCCGCCTCCGTGCCGGATGGTTTCGATGCGCGTTTCTCGGCGATCGGCCGCCATTACCTCTACCGCATCGTCAATCGCCGCGCGCCGGCGGCGCTCGACAAGGGCAAGATCTGGTGGGTACCGAAGCAGCTCGATGCCGGGGCCATGCACGAAGCGGCAAAGGTGCTGCTTGGCCGGCATGATTTCACCACCTTCCGCTCGACCCAGTGCCAAGCCTCCAGCCCGGTCCGCACACTCGACCGGCTGGATGTCAGCCGGGCGGGCGATTTCATTGAGGTCCGCGCTTCGGCGCGCTCATTCCTGCACAACCAGGTGCGCTCTATGGTCGGCTCGCTCAAACGCGTCGGCGAAGGCGGCTGGACTGTTGCCGACCTCAAGGCGGCGCTTGAGGCGCGCGACCGTGCGGCCTGCGGTCAGGTGGCGCCGCCCGACGGGCTGTTTCTCGTCGGCGTCGACTATCCGACGCCTGGCTGATCCGGAACGCTGATCCCGAGCAGCGCCTGCAGTCCGAACAGGACGATCAGCGAGGCCACGAACATGCCGGCAAAAACGGCGCTGCCGACGGCCGCACCCCTGCCGATCGCAACGTTGGTCATCCGCCAGGTCAAGACCATCGACAGCGCGAACAACAGCAGCGACACGAGTCCGGAGACTTCGTTGGCCGACGTCAGGAAAAGCCGGATCAACGCCGATGGCAGCATCATCCAGGCGATGATCGCCGAGGCCCAGTTGCTGGCCACGACATAATGGACGAAACGGCCGCCGACGCCGACCCGCGGCGCCACCAGCGCGAGGCCTATGAGCGGCAGCACCCAGGCGCCGATATCGACGGTGGCCAGGCGGATCAACATGCTGAAACGGCCGACGAATGCGTTGGGGTCGCCGATCTCGTTGGCAATACCGACCCAGCCGACGATCAGTGCCGGCGCCGCGACGACGATGGCAAAAAAGGAGTTCCAGAATCCGTCCGCCGAAAGGTCGAGCAGGCGAAATCCGTCGGCCTTGCCGAGCATCAGCCGCCAGGCACCGGCAAGCGAAGCGTAGGTTTCATCCGCTGAAAGCATCACTAGGATATGTCCTGCGCAAACCAGTCTTCAACGAAGCGCAGATAAATCTGCGTCAGCGTCTCGAGGTCGGCAATCGCCACGCGTTCGTCGACCATGTGCATGGTCTTGCCGACAAGGCCGAATTCGACCACCGGACAATAATCCTTGATGAAGCGGGCATCGGAGGTGCCGCCGGAGGTGGAGAGCGCAGGCTTCCTGCCGGTCACCGCCTTGATCGAGCCGCCAAGCGTCTCGATCAACCTGTCGTCGCGTGTCAGAAAAACGTGGCTCGGTCCGTCGCGCCAAGCGATCTCGTAGTCGACGGGCGTCGCCTTGCCGGCGCGGTATTTCTTGCGTTTCGCCGCCCGGTCGAGGCGGTTGTGGATCTCGGCCTGGATCGTCTCGGCGGTCCATGTGTCGTTGAAGCGAATATTGAAGGTAGCCGCCGCCTTCGCCGGGATGACGTTGGTGGCAGGATTGCCGACATCGATGGAGGTCACCTCAAGATTGGTCGGCTGGAAATCCCTTGTTCCGTTATCGAAGGCGGGGTGAAGCAAGGCGTCGACCAGCGTGACCAGGCCGCGCACCGGGTTGTCGGCCAGCTGCGGATAGGCGGCGTGTCCCTGGCGGCCGTTGACGACGACCGTGCCCGATAGCGAGCCGCGCCGGCCGATCTTGATCATATCGCCGAGCGCGTCGGGATTGGTCGGCTCGCCGACGATCGCAGCATGCCATTTCTCGCCTTTGGCGGCCGCCCATTCGAGCAGTTTCGTCGTGCCGTTGATCGCCGGACCTTCCTCATCGCCGGTTATCAGCAGCGAGACCGACCCCTTCGGGCCGCCCTTCTGCGCGATGTGTCGCGCTACCGCCGCGACGAAACAAGCAATGCCGCCCTTCATGTCGACGGCGCCGCGGCCGAACATCTCGCCATTGGCGATGTCGGCTGCAAAGGGCGGGTGCGTCCAGGCTGTTTCATCGCCCACCGGCACGACATCGGTATGGCCGGCAAACATCAGATGCGGGCCGTTGCCGGAACGCCGCGCGTAAAGATTCTCTATGTCAGGTGTGCCGGATTCGGAAAACACCGGGCGCTCGACGGCAAAGCCGAGCGGCTTCAACATTTCTTCCAGCGCGCTCAGCGCACCGCCTTCGGCGGGCGTCACGGAAGCGCAGCGGATGAGAGCAGCCAGATTTCTGGTCGGATCGGTAGGCAGCGTCATGGGCAAAGCGATAGTCGAAAGCGCAGGGACTGTCACGGCCAGACATAAGGGCCAGACATGCCGCCGACATTATGGTTTTCATGTCGTATAATTGCGGCAAGGCCTCTCGACCAGGGCAGGGCCATCGCATGATCACGCATGGCAAGACAATCGTAATCGCCGGTGCCGGCAGTATCGGCTGCTACGCCGGCGGCTGCCCGATACTTGCCGGGCGACAAATGGTTCTGCCGGCGCGGCCGCGCATCGAGAAGGCGGGCAAGTAACGGTCAAGAGCGGCGCGACGCAAGGCATGGCCGGCCGGGCAGGAGAGAAGCGGATCGCCCTGCCTGTCGCCGGAAGCCGTCGCCGTCAGATGGTAGCCCGCACAGGTGCCCAGTAACGGCCCTTGCCGGTGCGCTTGGCTTCGTAGAGCGCATGGTCGGAACAGGTGAGCAGGATTTCCGGATCGCCGCCGTCGGCGGGTGCGAAGGCGCTGCCGACGCTCAGGCCGACATGGATAGCGGAACCGACCCCGAGGTCGAAAGGCACCGAGACCTTTTCGATGGCCCGCTTTGCCAGGTAGGTGGCCTCGATCTCCGAGGTTGCGGGCAAAAGGATGACAAATTCATCGCCGCCAATGCGGAAGACAACGTCCCCCGGACGGAAGCCGCGCTTCAATCGTTCGGCCACCTTGCGCAGCAGCACGTCGCCGACGGCGTGGCCAAAACGGTCGTTGACCTGTTTGAAACCGTCGAGATCCATGCTGAGCACTGCAAACGGCTTGCCGCCATTGGCGGCCGGCGCCGCAAGCTCGCGGCACATGTCGCGCAATTTCTCCTGCAGGAAGATGCGGTTTGGCAGGCCGGTCAGCGCGTCCTTGATGGCCAGGTCGCGATTGTCCAGTTCGGCGCGGATCATGCGGGCATTGATTGCGTGGTTCTGAAGCAGCACGATGATGACGCCGGCCACATAGAACGGCGTTTGAATTCCGACGATCGGCATTCCGGGCGCCGCAGAAAACAATGCACCGGCCACGTAAGGCAGGCTTACGGCCAACATGACGAATATGGCGAAGCGCGGGGTCGCCGCATTGCGTGACGACACCACGCCGACGACGCCTGCGACATTCAAGGCGGCAAGTACGGAAAGCGCCATATTCCCGCTGGCAACACAGCCATAGCAGCCGAGGCCGAAGACGACCGACCAGACGCCGCTGGCTGTCATCAGGCCCGCCAGCGGCCCTTTCGAGCCGCGCCTGCGGGCCTGTTCGCATTCCCGCATCAGCAGAACGCGGACGGTGAAAAGCATCAGGTCGGCGGCAATCCAGGCGTAGGGCCACCAATCCCCGGTGGCGAGAGCGGCGCTGACCGCAACCAACAGAACGCTGATGGTGCCGAACAGGACTGCGAATTTGCGATCGAAGGTGGTGTCGAGAAGCCGGGCGCGGACAGCTTCCGGTTCCAATTTCATTGGCGAAGAGAACCAGGCAAACAGGCGAGCGGCGGCGCTCCACGTTTTGCGCGGCTCCTTGGTGATCAGGGATAGGTCGCTTGCCAGTCGAGCGCTCCGTGCCGGTCGACACAGTCTTCGCCGGCATGCTGGGCCAGGGTGATTAACATTCGCTTAGAGCATCCGGCACAAAACCGGGCTTTCGGAACTCCCCGCTCTGCCGCTCTAGCGGATCTGACCGCCGGGTCGCCGGTTTTAGCTTGCCGGCCCCGGTCGTCTGCGGACTGCAGGCCGGCGCGGCGGGCCCGGCTCGGGATCGGTCTTCGCCGCACGTGCCGGCTGCCCATGAGGGGTTTCGATCAGCGTGATCTTCTGCCAGATCTTTCGCGAGAGGTTCGAAGCCAGGTTCTCGATGTCGTTGACGCCGTCGATCACCACGGCGTCATTCACCGATTGCGCGAACAGCGCGGCGATCTTGCCGGTGATCGAGAGCATTTCGGAGCAGTAGTCGAGATAGCGGGCAAGGTCGGCGGCGTTGGTGATGCGGGCTGGCGAATGCGCAGTCGGCTTGAAACTGGCTGAAAGCGTTGCCGGATCCTTGGTCAGCTGGTGCATGTCGATGACGTGGATCAGCGACCGCAGCCCGTGGAGCTGGCGAAACACCCGCTTGCGCTTGATCCGCTCCTCGGAGCGAATCAGGGCCAGGAAGCCCAGCACCGCGAGGATGATCATGTTGAGGGAGGCTTCGATGCCTTGCACCGACTGGAAGGCATCGTGGTTTCCCGAGATGCGGCCGAGCGGCAGGATTGTGCCGACGAACAGGAACATCAGCGCTCCGACGACGAAGGCGGCGATGATGAGGCCGCGCAGCCACCAGATCGGCGCCTCCAGCGCCTTGGCTGCCTTTGCCAGATCGCGCGACAGCGACACGAGCTCGGCGGCGACGCCGCGCAAGCCTGCATCGGGAAAGCGCTCGGCGACGCGCCCTTCCAGCCGTTCGGCGGTTTCGAGGATCAGTTTCGGATCAAGCGAGCGGTAGCGCATGACGAAATGTCCGATCGGTGCTCAGGGTTCGGCCGGGGCGTTGGTGCGCTTGCCGTAGCGGTTGGGGCCGGGTTGCCCTGGAAACAGGCAAAGCACGAGGAAAGCGATGATCGAGACAACCGGCACGAACAGCACCAGCGCCGCAACGCCCGGCTTGTCGAGGTCGTGCAACCGCTTGACCGCCAGCACCACGTTCGACCAAAGCGAGGCAATGAAGGCGATGAAGAAAATGAACGACCACATGTTGCTCTCGGTGGTGCCCTCCGGCACCAGCGTGAAACGGTAGAGCGGGAAGGCCTGTATGATGGCCACCAGCAGTCCTCCAAGAAAATAGGCCGCGCGGCTGACGCGGCCCGAAGCTTTGAAGAAAAGCCAGATGAGGTCGGATCTTTCAGGCAAGCGAATTCCGTCCGTGTTCGTTGAGAAAGATCAATCGCGAAGCAATTCGTTGATCGAGGTCTTGGACCGGGTCCTGGCGTCGACCCGCTTGACGATGACGGCGCAGTAGAGGCTGGGGCCGGGCTCGTTGTTTGGAAAAGGCTTGCCCGGCAGCGAGCCGGCGACGACGACGGAATTAGGCGGCACCTCGCCGTAGAAGATCTCGCCGGTGGCACGGTCGACGATCTTGGTCGACTGGCCGATGAAGACGCCCATGCCGAGCACCGAGCCTTCGCGAACGATGCAGCCTTCGACCACTTCGGAACGGGCGCCGATGAAGCAATTGTCCTCGATGATGGTTGGGCCGGCCTGCATCGGCTCCAGCACACCGCCGATGCCGACGCCGCCCGACAGATGCACATTCTTGCCGATCTGGGCACAGGAGCCGACCGAAGCCCAGGTGTCGACCATGGTGCCGCTGTCGACATAGGCGCCGACATTGACGAAGGACGGCATCAGCACGGCGCCGGGCGCGACGTAGGCGGAGCGGCGCACGATCGACGACGGCACGGCGCGGAAGCCCGCCTTCTCGAAATCGACGGCGCTCCAGCCGTCGAATTTTGAGGGCACCTTGTCCCACCATACCGCCTGACCGGGACCGCCCTCTATGATCTCCATCGGGGTGAGCCGGAAGGACAGCAGCACCGCTTTTTTCAGCCACTGGTTGACGTGCCATTTGCCGTCGGCCTGCCGCTCGGCGACGCGTGCGACGCCCCGGTCGAGCAGGTCGAGCGCCGATTGGATGGCCTCGCGCGTCTCGCCGCGGGTTGCGGTCGAAATCGTGTCGCGTTCCTCGAAGGCGCTCTCGATAATCTCCTCGAGGCTCGCGAGATCGGGCTTCGACATGAATTCGCTCCATTACCAAGCTGTTAAGGGCCGGCGCCTTAACCTGTTTGAAAGTCGCGCGGACCCTATGTGAAGGCTTGGGGAGGGTCAATCGCGGCAGCGTCACGGGACGGCGCAGGTGAATGATTGGACGGGTAAAGCAAATATGACTCCCATGGAAAAGGCGGGATGGACGCCGCTGCCGCATTCGGACGAGGATCTGGAGCGGTCGAGAAGCGTGCCGGACACGCCGCAAACGCGCGCGGAGACATATCGGCTGGCCTGGAACGATCCCGATTTCATGACGCGGCGCGAGTTGCGTGCGGTCAGACTGCAGCTCGAACTGCTTAAACCGGAGATGATCCTGGCCGAGCGCGGCATCCAATCGACCGTCATCCTGTTCGGCGGCGCCCGCATTCCCGAGCCCGGCGGCGAAGCCTGGGCGGCCAAGAACGAGACGCAGAAGAAGAACCTCGAGCAAAACAGCAAATATTACGAGGAGGCGCGCAAATTCGCCCGCCTCTGCTCACAGCAGTCGGCCACCTCGTACTATCGCGAATTCGTCGTGGTGACCGGCGGCGGGCCGGGTGTCATGGAGGCCGGCAATCGTGGCGCCGACGATGTTGGCGCGCCGTCGATCGGTCTCAATATCGTGCTGCCACACGAGCAGGCGCCAAACGCCTATGTGACGCCGGAACTCTGCTTCAACTTCCACTATTTCGCGGTCCGCAAGATGCATTTCGTCATGCGTGCCAAGGCCGTTGCGGTGTTTCCAGGCGGCTTCGGCACGATGGACGAGTTCTTCGAGACGCTGACCCTGATCCAGACCGGCCGCATGGAACGCGTGCCGGTCATTCTGTTCGGCAAGGCTTTCTGGGCAAAGGCGATCGACCTCGATTTCCTCGCCGAGCAAGGCACGATCACACCCGGCGATCAGGATATCATCGATTTCGTCGACACCGCTGACGAGGCCTGGGGGATCGTCAGCCGCTTCTATAAACTTTGACATGCAAGCAAGGACTTGAAGCGCGCCGGCTGCCTCAAGCAGGGACTTCCACGATCGCCGTGAGAAAGCTGGCGAGGTCGTCGGTGACGAAGTCCACATCGTCCTCGTTGGCCGGGTCGCGTTCCCAGATTTCCGAGAAGGTCGGCTCGAAATTGCGCGGCACCACCAACACTGTGGTCATGCCCAGCGATTTCGGCACCGACAGGTTGCGGGCAAGATCTTCGAACATCACCGCATTTTGTCCGGTAACGGCGTGGAGTTCGGCAAATTTCTCATAGGATTGCCGCGCCGGCTTCGGGTTCAGTCCGGCTGCGACGATATCGAAAATATCATCGAAATGCTCGAGAATGCCCAACTGCCGCGCGGTCCGTTCGGCATGCCGGCGATCGCCATTGGTGAAGATGAATTTACGGCCGGGAAGCTGGCGAATGGCGGTGCCTAGGACGGGATCTGGAACCAGCCAGGAATAATCGATGTCGTGCACTTTCTCGAGAAAATCGTCGGGGTCGATGCCGTGGCGCGTCATCAATCCGTTCAGCGTCGTGCCATATTCGCGGTAGAGCTCCTTTTGCAGCTTGCGTGCTTCCTCGCGCGGCAGCGTCAGCAATTCTCCGACGTAGGCGGTCATATTCACATCGATCTGCGAGAACAGATTCGAATGATGCGGATAAAGCGTGTTGTCGAGATCGAACACCCAGTCGGTGACATGGGCAAAGCGGGCGGGGTCGGGAAGTGTCGTCATACGTCCTTATGGCACGAAACGATCTTTCTAACCGGAGGTTTATCCACAACCTATGCGCGCCCTGGGTGGTAAAAATGGCGCCATGATTAAAATCTTAAGCATCGCCGAAAGGTGACATTCAGCGCTTTGCTGGAACCAAGACGGACCAGTGGGAGCAAGCGATGAATCGCATATTTCTAAAGTCTGCCGCCATCGCTTTCGCCTCTGTAGCGGTCTCGCTTTTGCTGACGCTGATCGTCGTGCCGGCAATGGGATTTCCGACCAATCGCACCATCTGGCTGACATCCACCGTCTGCCCGCTCGCGCTTGCCTGGGGCGTCGGCGCCTATACGTTCTGGCAGGGCGAAAGGTTGCAGACCGCGCATCGCGAGCTCGCCCGCGCCCATGCCCAGCTTGCAGCCGCGCACCGGCGCCTGGCGGACAAGGCGAGCCGCGACGACATGACCGGCATGCTCAACCGCGAAAGTTTCTTTGCCGCCCTCGACGGCTCTCGGCGTAAATCCGATCGCGGGGCATTGCTGATCGTCGATGCCGACCATTTCAAGACCATCAACGACAGCTACGGCCACCTGATCGGCGATGATGCGCTGCTCCTGATCGCAAAGGCGATAGAGCGTGGCGTGCGCAGCGGCGACGTGCTTGGGCGTATCGGCGGCGAGGAATTCTGCGCCCTTCTGATTGGTGCCACCGAACACGAGGCCAGGCGCGTCGCTGAGCGCATCCGCCGTGAGGTCGAGCGTATCCGTTTCCGGCCTGTCGACGAACGAACGGTTCCGCTGACAGTCAGTATTGGCGGCATCACCTGCGGCAGAGACGCCGCAGTGTCGGAGCTGATGCGCGCCGCCGACCAGCGGCTTTACGAGGCCAAGCATCGCGGCCGCAATCTGTCGATCATCGACCGCGATATTTCCGAAGCCGCCTGAGCTCGGCCCTGAGCCTTCCGCTGGGAGAGTTCCACCCTGTCTGCATTCAACCCGACCGTGGTCAGACTGTCAAAATCCGCGTATGGCGATGCGGAACAGCAGGGCGGCGGCCGCCAGCGCGACCAGAGCGATGCCAAGGCCAATGGGAGAGCCCCAGCCATACCACTCCATCGCCAGCTTGGCGTATTTGAACTCCTCAGCCGGTGTGAGTGGGCCGCGCGTCGGGGTCTGATTCATTTTTCACTCCTTGCAAGCTGCGATAGGCCTTGCCTTGTGCCCGATGCAGCACATTACTATAATAGCCATAATGTTAGGCAGATTGATAGTTAGATGATCGAAATAAATTCGTCAAGCGTGAATCGGGCAGACATGAAGACCGCTATCAGCCTTGCCATTATGGGCTGGCAGGACGCGACGCAGGCTTATGACGAGGCAGTGGGCGATAGGCTTGGGCTGAGTATGGCGGAACGCCATTGCCTGGCGCTGCTCTATGGCGGACCGCGATCGGCTGGCGAGGTCGCGGCCGCAACAGGGTTGACGCCGGCCGCGGTCACCGCGCTGATCGACCGGCTGGAAGCGCGCGGCCTGCTGACACGAACGCGCAGCCTCGAGGACAGGCGCAAGGTGGTCATAGAGGCGACGGAACTCACGCGAGAACTATCGACGCGCTATTACGGCGCGATCGCGCAGGAGGGGGAAAAGGTGATCGCCACATTCAGCGACACTGAACTCGCCACGATCCTGCGCTTCGTCACGGCGTCCCTCGACCTTCAGCGCGACCAGCTGGCCCGGCTGAAGGCCGAGGCGTTGGAAACAACCGACAGCCTATAGGCTCGCCGGGTCGAGCGCTGGCTCGCCTTTGCGGCGCGCCACGATCGCCGCAAGATCGGCTGTCTCGAAAGCATCACGCAGGGCGTCGAACGACGGCAGCACGAAATAGGCACGCTGGAACTTGTCGATCTCGTAGCCGGTGCGCATTACGGTTTCCAAGTCGAAGGGAACATGGTGCGCCTCGCCGCCTTCGACCGCGAACTGAAGCTCTGTGAAGGATGACATCAGCCCAGCGCCGAAAGCCTTCAGCGGCTGGCCCGGCTCGCGTATCAGGCCGTATTCGACGGTGTACCAGTAAAGCCTGGTGATCATCTCGTCGCCGCCGAGCGCAATCACGCTATCGGCCTTCTTGCCATACATCTGCATGAAGTCGGCAAAGACCGGCTGCGTCAGGATCGGCACGTGACCGAAGAAATCGTGGAACATGTCGGGCTCGACAATGTAGTCGAGTTCCTTTTGGGTTCGCAGCCAGTTGGTGACCGGGAAGCGGCGGTTGGCGAGATGGTCGAAGAACGGCTGGGCGGGGATGAGCCCCGGCACGGCGACGATCTCCCAGCCGGTGAACTTGCGCAGCTTCTCGCTGACCGCACCGAAATCCGGGATCTTGTCGAGAAGGCCGAGTGCCGCGACGCCGTCGAGGTAGGAGTGGTGGGCCAGCTTCCTGGTCAGCTTCGTCTGGCGGTCGCACAGCGTGCGCCACACCGCCTGTTCTTCGTCGCTATAATTGTAGCCCTGCGCCACGGTGAAATCGGCACGGCAGACGGAATAATCGCCGCGAAGGCCTCGCGCCGCGCATTCGCGGGCATAGTCGGCAACGTTCATTGTCATGGCTTGCTCTCCCTGGAAATCATGACCAGCGAATTGCCGGAAATTCTAGCCGGATCGCGCGAGGCAAATCAGCTTTGATGGTGGCTCAAATGCAGGGTTGGAGGTAAAAGACTCCACGATCGAGCTTTGGGAGAGTGAAAATGCCTCAATTTGACGAATTCGAGATCAAGATGCTCGACATCCTGCAGCGCGACGGGCGCAAGCCGGTATCGGAATTGGCGCAGCAGATTGGCCTGTCGACGACACCTTGCGCGCGGCGCTTCGAGACTCTTCAGCAGGCGGGCATCATAAAAGGCTTCGCCGCGGTACTCAGCCGCCGCGCCGTCGGTCTGATGGTCGAAGTGTTCATCCAGGTGCGCCTCGTGACCCACAGCGACGGCTCGCCCGAAACCTTTATCGCCGCCGTGCAGCGCATGGACGAGGTGTCGTCGTGCTGGACGATGACTGGAGACTACGATTTCCTGCTGCATGTCATGGTGCCGTCGGTCGACGAACTCAATGCCTTCGTCATGCACCGGCTGATGCGGCTCGAAGGCGTGCGCGACGTCCACACGCAGCTTGTGCTGCAGAACATTAAGGGACCCGGCCATGTGCCGCTGGCACATCTCAGACGATAGGCATTTCTGCGGAAAAGCTGCACACAAACTGCTGAAGCGAGCCAATCTCCGGAACTAGATCGCCGACTACGACATGCGGACCGCCATCGCATAAGGCCCGCCATGAAAATCGTCCTGATCAACCCGCCGCATACCGCCATCGGCAGCCGTGTGCCGGACGACCATCTGCCGCCGCTCGGTTTGCTGGGCACTTGGCGGTCCGCTGATCGACGCGGGACATCAAGTGCGGCTTGTGGACGCCGAATTCGGGCCGATGGCGCTTGCCACGCTGGTCCGGGACGCCTTGAGCGACCATCCCGACTGCATTCTGATCGGCCATTCCGGCTCGACCTCTGCGCATCCGACAGCCCTGCTGATCGCCGGCATGGTCAAGGACATCCAGCCGGCGACAATCCTGATCTATGGCGGCGTGTTTCCGACCTATCATTGGCGCGACATACTGGCTGAAACGAATGTTTTCGACTTTATCGTGCGCGGCGAGGGCGAGGCGACCATCGTCGCGCTGGTCGAAGCGCTTGAGAAACGCAAGCCGCTGCCGGATGTGGCGGGCATCGCCTTTCCTGACGATTTGCGCCAGCCCTTTGCAACCCGGCCGGCAAGAACGATCACCAACCTAGAAGACTACCGCATCGGCTGGGAACTGATCGACTTCAGTCGCTACAGCTATTGGGGAGGCAAGCGCGCGGTGGTCATGCAGTTCTCGCGAGGCTGTCCGCATCTGTGCAACTATTGCGGCCAGCGCGGCTTCTGGACGCGCTGGCGGCACCGCGACCCCATGAAGTTCGCGCGGGAGATTGCCTGGCTCTACCGCGAGCACGGCGTCGAACTGATCAACCTTGCCGACGAGAACCCGACGTCGTCCAAAAAGGCCTGGCTCGCCTTTCTCGACGCGATGATCGCCGAGAATGTGCCGGTGCTGATCGTCGGCTCCACCCGCGCCGACGACATCGTCCGCGACGCCGACAGCCTGCATCTTTATCGCCAGGCCGGCGTCATTCGCTGGCTGCTTGGCATGGAAAATACCGACGAGCAGACGCTTGCATTGATCCGCAAGGGCGGCAGCACCTCATCCGACCGCGAGGCGATACGGCTGCTGCGCCTCAACGGCATCTTGTCGATGGCGACCTGGGTGGCCGGTTTCGAGGACGAAAGCTTGCGCGACCTCTGGCGCGGCTTCCGCCAACTGATCGCTTATGACCCTGACCAGATCCAGGCGCTCTATGTGACGCCGCATCGCTGGACGCCGTTCTTCAGGATTGCCAGGGACCGCAAGGTGATCCAGCTGGACGCCCGCCTGTGGGACTACAAGCATCAGGTGCTGCAGATGACCCGCCTCAAGCCGTGGATGTTGTTCTTCGCCGTCAAGCTGATCGAACTGGCGGTGCAGTCGCGGCCCAAGGCGTTGGCGCGTATCCTGTTCCACAAGGATCCGGAGCAACGGCATTCGATGCGCTGGTACACCAAAATGGGCCGCCGCGTCTGGTTCCGCGAAGTCTGGGGCTTTCTGGTCCGCGACCGCCGCCTGAAACATGGCCCGACGCTCGCCGAATTCTGGGGCTCGCCGCAAGACGAGGAAGAGGAATCGATGGTTGTCGAACGCCTGCCGCGTCAGTCCGTGACCGCTATTTCGCCAAACGCTTGAGCCCCTCAGACACCCGGCCTCACGGCACGATTAGCGTGCCGGCGCCGTGTTCGGTGAACAGCTCGAGCAGCACCGCATGCGGCGTCTTGCCGTTAAGGATGACGACGCCTGCGACGCCGCGCTCGATTGCCTCGATGCAGGTCTCGACTTTGGGGATCATGCCGCCCGAGACCGTGCCGTCCTTGATCAGGGCCTTGGCCTCGGCCACGGTCAGCTCGTCGATCAGCTTCTTGTCCTTGTCGAGCACGCCGGGCACGTCGGTAAGGAACAGCAGGCGCGTCGCCTGGCAGGCGCCGGCGATGGCGCCGGCAAAAGTGTCGGCGTTGATGTTGTAGGTATGGCCGTCGCGGCCGGGCGCTACCGGCGCCAGCACCGGGATCATTTCGGACCGCGCCAGGAGGTCGAGCAATGTGCGGTCGACCTCGACAGGCTCACCAACGAAGCCCAGGTCGAGTACCCGCTCGATGTTGGAATCCGGATCGATCATGGTCTTGCGCGCTTTTTCGGCAAACACCATGTTGCCGTCCTTGCCGCACAGGCCGATCGCCCACTCGCCCTCGGCATTGATCAGCGCGACGATCTCCTTGTTGATCGACCCGGCCAGCACCATCTCGACAATCTCGACGGTCTTCTGGTCGGTGACGCGCAAGCCGCCCTCGAATTTGGATTCGATGCCCATCTTGCTGAGCATGGCGCCGATCTGCGGCCCACCACCATGCACGACGATCGGGTTGACGCCGGATTGCTTGAGCAGTGCGATGTCGCGGGCGAAGGCCTTGCCGAGCGCGATGTCGCCCATCGCGTGGCCGCCATATTTCACCACGACCGTCTTGTTCTCGTAGCGCTGCATATAGGGCAGCGCCCTTGAAAGCAGCGCGGCCTGCATTTCGGCGGTGGCGGCGACGTCCGTCATCGGCGTGGTTCCCAGCTTGGCATGAACGGCGGCGTCTTAGCGGGAATTGGACGAGGGGGCAAACGGCTTTGCTGTCACGATCGATCAAATCGGTACTACTATTTGTTTGACCATGATCTTGTCCGAAAACCGGTTCCCACCTTTCGGGATCATGGTCTATGCCGGCACCTGCAGCGGCGCCCGCCGTCCCAGCCAGCCCGAGATCTTTTCCATCTGCGCGGCGAACGACAGAAGCGTTTCCTCGTCGCCGGGGCGGCCGGCGGCCTGGACGCCGAGCGGCAGGCCGGTATCGGTGACGTAGACCGGAAGCGTGATCGACGGTTGCCCGCTGACGTTCTGGATCGCCGGCCAGTGGGTGAACCAGAGGCTCTTGTCCATCAGCTGGCCGAATAGCGGCTTGAACTTCAGCAGGCCGGCGAGGCGCAGTCTGTCCAGGACATTCTCGATGAATTCGTCGACGCCTTTCGGGTCCATGGTGCCGCAGGCGAGCGGCGGGTGCGCGATGACAGGCATCAGCACCGCATCATAGTGCGCGGTTTCGGTGATAAGCCGGCGCGAGGCGGCGTGCAGCCGCTGCAGGCCGGCGTAGATTTCGCCGGCCGAGAGGATTTCACCGAACCGGCTCATCACGCGCGTAGCGCGTTCGATATCGCCTGAGATGGAGCGGCCGACGCGCAAGACCTCGCCCCGCATCGTGCCGGCCACCGCCGCGGCGACGGTTCTGGCGAAATCGGCGATGAAATCGCGATCGATATAGGGCAGGTCGATCTCCTCGACGCTGTGCCCGCCTTCGCGCGCCAGCGCGATCGCCGCATCCAGAGCTTTCAACGTCTCTTCCGATATCGGCAGGCCGAGCGGCGATTTTCGATAGAAGGCGAGGTTGAGCTTGCCCGGATCGCGCCCGGCCGCCGCAGCAAAACTGCCGGTCGGCGACGGTGCCGCGTAGGGCGACAGCGGGTCAGCCCCGTGGGTCAGGTCGAGCAGCAGCGCCGTATCGCGCACTGAGCGGGCCAACGCATGGTCGACGACGAAGCCGTACCAGCTTTCGGTGACGAGCGGTGTCAAGGGCACGCGGCCGCGCGAGGTTTTCAGCCCGACCAGCCCGGTACAAGCGGCAGGCACCCTGATCGAGCCGCCGCCGTCCGAGGCGTGCGCCACCGGCACGACGCCGGCCGCGACCAGCGCAGCCGCACCGCCCGAGGAACCGCCGGTCGTGTGCGCGGTGTCCCATGGATTGCGGGTGACGCCGTAAGCCACCGACTCGGTCACCAGCCTCAGTCCGTGTTCGGGTGCGGTGCTGGTGGCGATCGGGATCAGGCCGGCGGCCAGATAGCGTTCCGTCATGACCGAGTTGAAATCGGGGGTGTAGGCAGGGATGCGGCTGCCGCCATGCGTCGGCACGCCCTTCATGGCGATGCCGAGATCCTTCAGCGCAAAGGGCACTCCGGCAAGTGGCAGCTTGTGGTCGACGGTCCGCGCCCGCGCCCGCGCCGCCTCATAAAGCGGTTCGGCGATGGCGTTGATCTCCGGCCGGGTGGCCTCGGCCCGGGCGATCGCCGCATCGACGAGATCTTGCGGTGTGATCTCTCCCTTGTGCACGAGCGCGGCCTGGCCGGTTGCGTCATGCCCCCAAAGAACCCGCTCGATCGACATGGTCGCCCTCCCGCTCATGGCAAGCTAGCGGGAGGCGATTCCATTGGCAATCGAGGCTGGCGCTGCCGGTGCGCAAGACCATTTCAGTCGTTGCAAATACATTGCAATCGCCTAATTTGGCGGCCGATGACGCCGCAGGACATCAGCAACCTGATTGTCCGGACTTCGATGAAGGACCGGGCTGCGTTCGATCTGCTCTACCGGCAGACCAGCGCGAAACTTTTCGGCGTCTGCCTTCGTGTATTGAAGGATCGGGGAGATGCAGAAGAGGCGCTTCAAGAGATCTTCGTCAAGATATGGACGAAGGCGGACCGTTTCGCCGTTTCGAATCTGAGCCCGATCTCCTGGCTGGTGGCCATTGCGCGCAATCATGCGATCGATCGGATCAGAGCGCGGCGAGAACCTGCCGCCTATATCGATGCCGCGCTCGACGTGGCCGATCCGGCGCAGGGGCCGGAGGCCATGGCCGTGGCGGGCGGTGAGTCCGGACGCATCTACCATTGTCTCGAGGAGTTGGAGAGGAACCGGGCGGCGGCCGTCCGGGGCGCGTATCTGGATGGCAAAAGCTATGCCGAGCTGGCGGAGCGCTATGGCGTACCGCTGAACACGATGCGGACCTGGCTGCGCCGCAGCCTGTTGAAACTGAGAGAATGCCTGGAAAGATGACGCTGGCTGACGACAATGGACCGGAACGTGGGGGCGACGACCTGTTCGCCGCCGAATACGTTCTTGGCGTTCTAGCCGCCGATGAACGCGAGATCGCGTCGCGCCGCATCGATGCGGACGCCGCCTTCGCGCGCCTTGTCGATAGCTGGGAGGCGCATCTTTCGCCGATGACCGCCGCCTATCCGGAGACAGAGCCTCCGATCAGGGTCAAGGAAGCATTGGACCGCCGGTTGTTCGCTGCAGAGCCGCGCGCCGGCCTCTGGTCGAGCCTTGGCTTCTGGCGCGGTCTCGCCGCCGCCGCCATTGCGGCGCTGGCGATCTACATCGCCGTGCCGTACTTCCGCCCGCCCACCGAACCGCCGCAGACGCGGCTTGTCGCCTCGCTGGCGGCCGAAGGCAGCGACGTCAAATATCTCGTTGTCTACGATGCCGCCCGTCACGAGGTCGGTCTTTCCCACGTTTCCGGCGAGCGGGCCGCCGGCAAGGACTTCGAATTGTGGATGATCGAAGGCAAGAAGGCGCCGGTGTCGATGGGCGTCATCCCGGCCGGTGCGACCGCGCATTTGGCCATCCCGCCCGCCGTCCAGGAGAAATTGGCGCAAGGCGCCGTGCTTGCGGTCAGCGTTGAACCTGCCGGGGGTTCACCGACCGGCCAGCCGACTGGACCGGTGGTCGCAGCGGGCGATCTGAAGAGCATCTGACCGCTTCTCATCTCCGGAAGCAGACCTTAAAATCTATCTTCCGCGATTTAAACGCCTGCAAAGCTTGTTGGTGGTTGTCGATCCGCGCCGGGAAAATTTCAGCGACGCAATTTTTTTTGCGGAGAGAACGAAACTCCGGAATTTTCTATCGCGTATCTCCTTGCGTTCCCGAATAAGGGGAACGATAACCCGAGGAGATTGAAATCATGCGTAAATTCGCCACCCTTTTGCTTGCCGGTACGGTCGCCATTTCTGCGCTCGCCACCGTTGCCTATGCCCAAAACCCGATGGTAGGCGGCGCCGCCATGTATGCCCAGAAAAACATCGTCGAAAATGCTGTCAACTCGAAGGACCACACGACGCTGGTCGCTGCCGTCAAGGCAGGCGGCCTGGTCGATACGCTGCAAAGCGCTGGCCCCTTCACCGTGTTCGCGCCGACCAACGAGGCCTTTGCGGCACTTCCAGCCGGCACGGTGGAGACGCTGCTCAAGCCTGAAAACAAGGACAGGCTGGTCAAGATCCTGACCTGCCATGTCATCGGCGCCAAAGCGATGGACGCCGACGTCGCCAAGATGGTCAAGCACGACGGCGGCACGCACAAGGTTAAGACGGTCGGTGGTTGCGAACTGTCGCTCAAGACCGACGGCGGCAAGGTCACCGTGACCGACGAAAATGGCAACATCGCCAATGTGACCATCGCCGATGTCGAACAGTCCAACGGCGTCATCCACGTCGTCGATAAGGTTCTCCTGCCGAAGATGTAACAAACGCACGCTGCCGGCGAAGATATCCCTAGGGGCCTCCCTGCGCACACTCCGCGCCGTTCACGCAAGATGGATAGGCGCGGAGTCCCGCTTTGAGGACAGCGATCGTCACCGGCTTTTGATTTCCGTGTGGCGGTCGAATTTGGCACAAGCAGTAACAGGAGGAATGGCCATGAACCGTCGCGAGCTTCTTTTGAGTGGTGCGGCAGCCATTGGCGTTGTCGCAGGCGCCACCGCGCTGCGCATGGGCGGAGCCCAGGATGCACGCGCGGCCGAGACATTCGAGGTTACCAAGACCGAGGCCGAGTGGCGCGCCATCCTGTCCGACGCGGCCTTCAATGTGCTGCGCAAGGAGGGCACCGAATATCCGGGCACCAGTCCGCTGCTCAACGAGCACCGCAAAGGCATCTTCGCTTGCGCCGGCTGCGGCCTGCCGGTCTATTCGTCTGAGACCAAGTTCGATTCCGGCACAGGCTGGCCGAGCTTCTGGCAGGAAATCCCGAATTCCATCGGCAAGACCGTGGACAGATCGTTGGGCATGACCCGCACCGAGGTCCATTGTCGCCGCTGCGGCGGCCATCTCGGCCACGTCTTCGACGACGGTCCGCCGCCGACCGGGTTGCGACACTGCATCAATGGCGTCGCCTTGACCTTTAAGCCGGCGACGGCGTGAGGACGGCTGCGACCCTTACTTTGTCGGAGCGCGCTAGAGCATCGGACCCAAAAGTGCGAAGCGGTTTTGGGAAAATCCGATGCTCAAACAAAAAGTTGGAGCGGTGGAGTGTCCGCCGCTCCAAGACCTCGTAATGGTTGATTTTGCGCATGACCCCGAAAATCGCTTTTCGGGGTCATGCGCGAGGGCGCCAGGCGGGGGATCCAGCGCGCCTCAATGGCCTCCGCCACCGCCGCCCTGAGCGGCTGGCTTGCGGATCACCAGGGTGAAGAGCCCAAGCGTCGCGAACAAAACCGTCAGCATGAAGAATACGTCCATGAACGACAGCAGCGACGCCTGCTGCTGGACCATGCCTGACAGTTTGGAGATGGCCGCCTTGGAGGCGTCGAGCCCGGCGGTCTGCTCGAAGTTGAGCGTCATGTTCTGCAGCTTCTGTTGCGCAGCGGCACTTCCCCATTGCACGTGCTCGGAGAGCCTGGCGTAGTGGAAGGCATTGCGGTCGATCAGCACGGTGTTGATGACGGCCAGGCCGACGGCGCCGCCGAGATTGCGGGTCAGGTTGAACAGGCCAGACGCATTCTTCAGCCGCTCCGGCGGCAAGGTTCCGAGCGCAATGTTGTTGATCGGCACCATGCACAGCATCATCGAGCAGCCGCGCAGGATCTGCGGGATCAGCAGTTCGTAGAAATCCCAGTCGGCGGTGAGATGCGTCATCCACCAGGTTCCCGTGGCGAAGCCGAAGAAGCCGATCATCATCATGATGCGCGGGTCCATCTTGTTCGACAGGATGCCGGAGATCGGCGCGGTGAAGAACATGGCCAGGCCGCTGACGAACAGCGCCTCGCCGATCATCATCGAATCGTAGCCGCGGATGCGCCCCAGGAACACGGGATAAAGATAGGTCAGACCGTAGAGGCCGATGCCGACCACGAAGGAGAACAGCGAGCCGAACGCAAAATTGATATTGCTGAAAGCCTTCAGATCGACAATCGGCTCCTCGGCGGTGAACACGCGCCAGAAGAACAGCACCGCGCCGAAGGTCATGATGACGGCGCAGACGAACACCGCCTGATCCTGCAGCCAGTCGTTGTTGGGGCCTTCCTCCAGCACATATTCCATGCAGCCCAGGAAAGCGGCCATGCCGGCAAGCCCCCACCAGTCGAACTTGCTGAACAGCTTGAGATTGGGTTTGTCGAAGTCGATCAGCGACCAGGCGGCCGTGGTCACCAGAATGCCGGGCACGACGTTGACCAGGAACAGCCAATGCCAGGACATGGCATGGCTGATATAGCCGCCGACGGTCGGGCCGATGGTCGGCGCCAGCGTCGCCACCAGGCCGATCATCGGCGAGACGACGGCGCGGCGGGACGGCGGGAAGATGGTGAAGGCGGCTGCAAAGACGCTCGGGATCATGCCGCCGCCGATGAAGCCCTGCACGGCGCGGTAAACAATCATCTGGTCGATATTGGTTGCGGTTGCCGCCAGCGCGCTGGCCGCGGTGAAGCCCGCCGCCGAGATTGTGAACAGCACGCGCGTCGACAGCATCCGGCTGAGAAAGCCGGACAGCGGGATCATCACGACCTCGGCAATCAGATAGGCCGTCTGCACCCACGGGATCTCGTCCGAGCTGGCGCTCAAGCCCGCCTGGATCTCGGCCAGCGAGGCTGAGACGATCTGGATGTCCAGGATCGCCATGAACATGCCGAACACCATCGCCAGGAAGGCGATGACGCGGCGGATCGGCATGTGATCTGTCTGGGCCGGGATGGCCGACACCGATCCGGCGGTAATGGTTGCGGTCGCCATGACCCTTGCTCCCGGTTCCGCTTTACTTCGATGCCGAAGGCGCCGTGCGGCTGTCGACGGCGACGACGACGCTCAGGCCGGCGCGCAGTTTGCCCGTCTTCAGCACATCCGCGGGCACGTCGATGCGAACCGGAACGCGCTGCACCACCTTGGTGAAATTGCCTGTGGCGTTCTCCGGCGGCAGCAGCGAGAACACTGCTCCCGAAGCCGGCGCCAGCGACGACACGGTACCCTCGAAGTCCTGGCCGTCGATCGCGTCGACCGACACCCTGACCTTTTCACCAGGCACCAGCCGGGCAAGTTGCGTCTCCTTGAAATTGGCGACGATGTAGAGCTTGTCCATTGGCACGATGACGGCGAGCTTCTGTCCGGGGCTGATCAGGTCGCCCTGCTCGACCGAGCGGTTGCCGACCACGCCGTCATAGGGTGCGCGCAGTACGGTGAAGGACAGATCCCGCACCGCCTTGTCGTGGGCAAGCTGCAGCGAGGCCAGCGTACTGGCCGATTCCGCCCGCTGCGCCTGGAGCACGCCGATATTGGCCTGAGCCGCCGCGATCTGCGCGTCGGCGCCGGCTAGTGCGGCATTGGCTTGCTCGACCGCCGTCTGGGCGTCGTCCAACTGGGCCTGGGTACCGACCCGGGTCTTGAGCAACTGGGCGGCGCGGACCTGAACCCGCTTCGCATTGTCTGCTGCGGCCTGGTCGGCGGTCTTCTGCGCCTGCGCCTGCTTGAGCGAGGCGCGGGCCGCTTCGGTCTGGGCATCGATGCGGTCGAGCGTCTTGCTCAACGTGGCGATCTGCGCCTCGGCCTGGGCAACGGCTATCTTGTAGTCACCGTCATCGACGATCAGCAGCGGGTCGCCGGCCTTCACCTGCTGGTTCTCGGTCACTTTGACCTGATCGACATAGCCCGAGATTTTTGGCGAGATGAACGCCGTGTCGGCCTGGACATAGGCGTCGTCGGTCGAGATCATGAAGCGCCCGTCGGTCCAGTAGTCATAGCCATACCATGCGCCGGCGCCCAGCAGGGCCAGGCCGATGATGGGCAACAACATCGAGCGCATCGAGCGCTTCTTTTTGGCGGGAGCCAGCGGGGTGATGTCGGCGGGCTTGAGAGGGGCTTCCGGCGCTTCGATCGCAGGTTGGACCTTGGCGCTGGGGAAAGGGCGGACTTCGGCACTGGTAGGCGCGTTCGAGGACATGATATCTCTCTAAATTAACTGGCGCTGAATGTTGTCAGACTGAACCGTTCGGTTCGATCTCGACATTGACTTAGCGCTTAAACAGGCCCATATCAAGAGCAATCGAACCGGATGGTTCGAATTATTTTACGAGGTGTGACATTATGGCCGAAGCCCCCAAGGCCGCTCCTTTGTCTGATTCAGGCCCATTGTCCAGCGCTGGCAAGGAGCAGTGCGATCTGCTGGACAGTCTGCCGCGCGGCCGCCCGGCCGCGGGGCAAGACCCGGTCAAGCGAAGCCAGATCATCGAGGGTGCGCGCCGTGTCTTCATCGACAAGGGCTTCGAAGCCGCGTCGATGAACGACATTACGCGCGAGGCCGGCGTGTCCAAGGGCACGATCTATGTCTACTTCGCCAACAAGGAAGAGCTGTTCGAAGCGCTGATCGAGGAAGAACGCGGCACGATCTTCAAGAATATGTATGAGGTGCTCGACCAGATCGGCGACCTTCGCCAGACGCTGGTGAAGTTCGGCATCGTGCTATCCATGAAGATCACTTCGGCCAGGGTCATCCTGGCGCAGCGGACGGTGATCGGTGCGTCGGAACGGATTCCGGAGCTTGGCGCGCGATTTTACGAACGCGGGCCGAAGCGCGGCCATGACAGGGTTGTCGTTTTCCTCAACATGGCTATCGAACGTGGCCTGCTGAAGATCGACGACGTCGAGCTTGCCGCCTATCAGTTCACCGAACTGTGCCTGGCCGGTCTTTTCCGCCAGTGCATATTCGCCTATCGCACCAAGGCGCCAAGTGTGGCCGAGATTGAACATATCGTCAGGTCGGGCGTCGACGTGTTCCTGAAGGCCTACGGCACAGAACAGCTTGCAGAGCAGGAACGGGCCTCCAGTCCCGCCTGACCAGCCGTCGGAGGCCGTTGCCTATCCGCCATTGGCGGCGAGCACGATCGCCGCACGCAGTTCCTCGAGGCCCTCGCTCTTTTCCGACGACGTGGCGAGCACGAAGGGGAAGGCCGCCGGGCGTTTCTTGATCTTCTGAAGCGTTTCCTCGACCAGTCGCGGTACCCCCGCCGCCTTGATCTTGTCGGTCTTGGTCAGCACGATCTGATACGACACCGCCGCCTTGTCGAGCAGCGACAGCACCTCGTCGTCCTTGGCCTTGATGCCATGGCGGGCATCGATCAGCACGTAGACGCGCTTCAGCGTCACCCGGCCCTTCAGATAGTCGAACACGAGCTTCGTCCACTCGTCGACCTTTTCCTTCGGCGCCGTGGCGTAGCCATAGCCCGGCATGTCGACCAGGGCCATCGGCGGCAGGTCGGCGCCCTCTCCCGAAAATCCGCCCGGCACGAAATAGTTGAGTTCTTGCGTGCGGCCCGGTGTGTTGGAGGTGCGCGCCAGCCCCTTCTGGTTGACCAGCGCGTTGATCAGCGACGATTTGCCGACATTGGAGCGGCCGGCAAAGGCGATCTCGGGCGGACCCTCCGGCGGCAGGAATTTCATCGCCGGCACGCCGCGGATGAATATCCAGGCTCGCGTGAACAATTCGATGCCGATCGTGGTCTTGTTCAACGCGTTCAAACCGCTGCCTCCAGAAGAAAAATGTTGCTGCCACGAATGGCATCGAGATTGCGGCTGATCTTTTCCACCGGCCAGTGCCACCACGCCAGCGCCAGCAGCCGCCGGATGGTCCTGTCGTCGAAGCGCATCTTTACCACCTTGGCCGGATTGCCGGCGACGATCGCATAGGCCGGCACATCGTGCGTCACCACCGACTTTGCCGCGACAATGGCGCCGTCGCCGATCTTCACGCCCGGCAGCATCACCGCTTCCATGCCGATCCAGACATCATTGCCGACGATCGTGTCGCCGCGGACCTCCTTCGACCATGTCGCCGGGTCGAAGCCTTCCTCCCAGCCGTGACCGAAGATGTTGAACGGATAGGTCGAAAAACCGGACATGGCGTGATTGGCGCCGTTCATGATGAAGCGCGCGCCTTCGGCAATGGCGCAGAACTTGCCGATGACCAGCCTGTCGCCGATGAACGGGTAATGATGCAGCACGCATTTTTCGGCGAATTTGTCGGGCCCGTCAGGGTCGTCATAGTAGGTGAAATCGCCGATCTCGATGTTCGGCGCCGTTACCAGCGGTTTCAGAAAGCCGACGCGCGTGTGCAACGGGATCGGATGCTTGATCGATGGATTGGGTCCGGTCATATCGAGCTCCGTCGGGCAACTGCCAGCCAGGTCAAAATAGCGCGATCCGCCCGGCCGTACCAATCGCTTAATCCAGACCGCCAGCCTGTACAAAAAGCCCCGGACGAACCGGGGCTTTCTGGTTTCGCATCATCGGAGCGCCGGCTATTCCGCCGGCGACGGTTTCTTGCGGAACAGCGCGACCAGATTGTCCCACAGTTCGATCTTGGCGCCCTGCCGCTTCATGATCACGCCCTGCTGCAGGATCGACAGCGTGTTGTTCCAGGCCCAGTAGATAACGAGACCGGCCGGAAAACCCGCCATCATGAAGGTGAAGATCACGGGCATCCAGGTGAAGATCGCCGCCTGCGTCGGGTCCGGCGGCGTCGGGTTCATGCGCATCTGCAGGAACATCGTCACGCCCATGATCAGCGGCCAGACGCCGATCATCAGCATGTGCGGCAAGGTGATCGGGATCAGCCCGAACAGGTTGAAAATCGATGTCGGGTCCGGCGCCGCCAGATCCTGGATCCAGCCGAAGAACGGCGCGTGCCGCATCTCGATGGTGATGTAGAGCACCTTGTAGAGCGAGAAGAACACCGGAATCTGCAACGCCACCGGCCAGCAGCCGGCGAGCGGATTGATCTTCTCGGTCTTGTACAGCTCCATCATCGCCTGCTGCTGCTTCATCTTGTCGTCCGCGTATTTCTCGCGGATCTCGAGCATCTTGGGCTGCACCTTCTTCATGTTCGCCATCGACGCATAGGACTTGTTGGCGAGCGGGAAGAACAGCGCCTTGACGATGACGGTGGTGGCGAGGATCGCCAGGCCGAAATTGCCGAAGAATTTGTAGAGCGTGTCGATCAGCCAGAACATCGGCTTGGTGATGAAATAGAACCAGCCCCAGTCGATCAGCAGGTCGAACTGGCGAATATGACGGTCCTTTTCATAGGCGTTGATCGTCGAAACTTCCTTGGCGCCGGCGAATATCTCCGACTCCACGGTCGTCGATTGCCCGGGAGCGATTGTGACCGGATCGGACAGGAAATCGGATTGGTAGCTATGCGGGTGGGGTCCGCTTTTGAACTCGAAATAAGAGAATTTGGGCTGAAATTCGCGGCCGCTCGGCGGCACCAGGGTCACCGCCCAGTATTTATCGGTGATGCCGAGCCAGCCGTCGCTCGACTTGCCTGGTTTGTACTCCTTGTCCGATTCGACGCTGGAGTATTTGTATTCCTGCAGGCCCTCGCTTCCGGTAACGCCGATCAGGCCCTCGTGCAGCACATAGGTGCTGGCGATAGCCGGCTTGTCGAAGCGGGTGACTCGGCCATAGTTCGACAACGTCGCGGGTGCCGAGCCGCCGTTCTGGACCGTGTCGGATACGGTGAACATATATTGGCTGTCGACCGAGAAGGTGCGCTTGAAAACCAGGCCCTTGTCGTTGGTGAAGGTCAGCGTGACCGGCGTCGCTGGTGTCAGCGTCGCATTGCCGTCGGTCTGCCAGACCGTGTCGGGGCCGGGCAGCCTGCCCACATCCGGCGTGCCGGAAAAGCCGATCTCGGCGAAATAGCCGTTTGGCAGGGACGCCGGGTTGAGCAACGCGATCTCGGGCGAGGTCTTGTCGACCGTCTCCCTGTAATGCTTGAGCCGGAGATCGTCGAGGCGCGCGCCGGTGAGGTTGATCGAACCTTCGAGGCTCGGCGTGTCGATCTTGACGCGCTTCGTCGAAGCAATCGCCTGCTCGCGGCCGGCCGGCGTCACCGCGTCGCCGCCGGGCGCGCTCGGAATGGCGCCCGGCTGCACCGGCGTTTCGCTCGCGCCCGGACTGGTGCCTTGGGCAGCCTTCTTCTGCTCCGCCACGCGCTGTTCTTCGATGCGGGCGGCTTCGCGCTGCATCTCGCTGCGCGGCATCACGTAGAAATATTGCCAAAGCGCCAGGATCAGCACCGACAGTGCGATGGTGATGAAGAAGTTTCGGTTGTTTTCCATCGAAGCCCTTGGCCTATCGTGTTCCACGCAATCTGCGGGAGAGTTCGGCCTTCAACTGGCCGAACGGAGTCGTAAGCACGTCTTCGCGCCCGACGATGACATAATCATTGCCCGGCGCCATGTCATCCGCGGCATGCGTGCGCACGGCCTCTCTCAGCCGCCGCCGGATGCGGTTGCGAACGACGGCGTTGCCGACCTTCTTGGTGACGGTATAGCCGACACGCGGCGCCTCGCCGTCGCCGCGGCCCAGGACCTCGACGAGGAAAAGCCGCCCGCGGCGCTTTTCGCCACGGCGGACGGCCAGGAATTCCGCGCGCTTCAGAAGCCGCTTGGGATGGGCACCCGTTGGCTTGCCGGTTGCGGGCAACGATTTTGTCTCTCGCTCGGTGCTCAGGCGCTGAGACGCTTGCGGCCGCGGTTGCGGCGGGCTGCGACGACGCCGCGGCCACCCTTGGTGGCCATGCGGGCACGGAAGCCGTGCCTGCGTTTGCGAACGAGTTTGGACGGCTGGTAAGTACGCTTCATTTGTTTAAATACCGCGGGGTGCGGCCCTTCTTGATTCTGTCACTTTGTAACAGGAGCTTTGCCGGGCCGGTTTTGGCGCGATCGAAACCGCGCCGGGACGAATGGCCCGAGCGTGAGCGGGCTTATAGAAAGAAGGGTTTTGGAAGTCAATCCAGCCTGTCGGGCCGGCGTTGTCGGACTGGCAGGGAAGTCCTTGCGGCCTCTTTCCGGCTTCGACCAAGGATGAATTTGGCAAAAAAGCCGCAATCGCCTAATCTTGCCCGATCAAGCGATCGTGAAGACGAGCAGTCCTTAAGACAAGCAGCCGTGATGACAGGCAGCCGTGACGACGAGCATGAGTGAAGTCCCAGCAACCGACGAAAGCATCGCCCGGGCGAAGGCCGCCACCCGCAGGGTGCCGCTGGCGCGCGGCCTGTCGACGAAGCTGTTGCTGCTTACCATCGTCTTCGTGCTCTTGGCCGAAATCCTCATCTTCGTGCCCTGGATCGCCAGCTACAGGCTGAGCTGGCTGAAGGAGAGGCTGAGCACCGCCGCCGCGGTTTCCATCGTCCTGGTGCAGGGCGAACCTGCCTCGCTGTCGCGTGCCGCCCAGAACGACGTACTGATGGCGATCGGCGCCAAGGCGATCGCCGTGCGCGACGGCGGCGTCTCGCGGCTTCTGGTCGTGGCCGAAATGCCGCCGCAGGTCGACGAGCATATCGATATCGCCAATGTCGGCATGATCAAGGGCATGACCGGCGCGCTGGACACGCTGTTCTTCGGCGGCAACCGCATGCTGCGCGTTTTCGGGCCGGTCGGCGACAGCGACAAGGAATTCGAGCTGATCATGCCCGACCACCGCCTGCGCAATGCCATGCTGATCTATTCGCGCAACGTCGCCTTCGTCTCGCTGCTGATCTCGCTGTTCACCGCCATGCTGGTCTATGCCGCGATAGACCTGATCATGATCGGCCCGATCAGGACGATGACACGCTCGATGCTGTCCTTTTCCGAGGCGCCCGACGATCCCGGCCGCATCATTCACCCCGCCGCACGGGCCGACGAGATCGGCGTCGCCGAACGCGAACTGTCGCAGATGCAGGAGCGGCTGCAAAAGATGCTGACCGAGCAGAAGCACCTGGCCGATCTCGGCCTGGCCGTGTCGAAGATCAACCACGACATGCGCAACATTCTCGCCTCGGCGCAGCTGATGTCGGACCGCCTGCGCCAGGTCAAGGACCCGACCGTGCAGGCCTTCGCGCCAAAACTGCTGCGCGCGCTCGACCGTGCGGTGTCCTATTCGGAGGGCGTGCTGGCCTATGGCCGCACCCAGGAGCCGCCGCCGTCGCGCCGCAGGCTGCGGCTGCGTCAGCTGGTCGAAGACGTCCAGGGCCTGCTCGATATCGAATGCGGCATCGAATTCGTCAACGCCGTCGACCCGGTGCTCGAGGTCGATGCCGATTCCGACCAGCTGTTCCGCGTGCTCACCAATCTTAGCCGCAACGCCGTGCAGGCGATGGCGGCGGACACCGAGAGCGCCGTGGTGCGCCGCCTGACCATATCGGCCGAGCGCATCGGCAGCGTCAGCCGCATCGTCGTCACCGACACCGGCCCCGGCCTGCCGCCAAAGGCGCGAGAAAACCTGTTCGCGGCATTTCGCGGCTCGGCCCGCAGCGGCGGCACCGGCCTTGGCCTGGCGATCGCCCATGAATTGATCCGCGCCCATGGCGGCACGGTGGAGCTGGTCGAATCGATCGGCGGCCGCACCACATTCGCGGTCACCATTCCCGACCAGCCGGTCCGGCTCGACCAGGCCCGCAACGGGCTGCGCCGCCCGGCGTAACGAACCGTATCGTTACGGATCGTTTTAATTCGCGAAGCGTTGGTCCGAGACTACGAGCCATCGGCTCGGCCGCCGTGCAACGGCTCATTTCGTTACGGACCGTTCCGATTGGCAAATGACCGATCCAAGACTACGACCTGTCGGCTCGGCCGCTGCGTGACGCGATCTTGCCTTCGCCGGCCGGCGCATGATGGCAAGGCATGACTGCAAAACTTTTGGCCAGGGTCGGCTTGCTTTTCGCAAATTCAGCCGCTAGGGAACAGCTCACATCGCGGCCGGTCGCCAGGATCGGATCGCGGGGCTATGCCAAGCATGGCCTGTTGCGCGCCCGTAGCTCAGCTGGATAGAGCACCAGACTACGAATCTGGGGGTCAGGAGTTCGAATCTCTTCGGGCGCGCCAAATATCCACCGATCGCACTATATAGCCCGATTCCCACCAGACTACGCCCGCGCAAATCGCGGGAGATAGTCCGCGAGCGAAAGGCCTAGAAACGGCGGCGTTAGGCGGTGGAAAAGGTCGAATCTCTCGGGTTGAATGGCTGATTTCTGATCAGCAGGCACGTGCCATATATCACTTGGGTGGCATCAGCCATTTCACTCTAAATCTACTTCGGTTGCGAACGTAGAAGGCCGCTGATTGCCGCGAAGTTTACCAATAAGACCTCTTTGCAGGCGCCCGTCGACCTCGGTGCGTGCTGTAGGCTAAATACAAGGCAATGGCCGTCGTACAAAAGGTGACACCGGCGCTGATAAAGAACACAACGCTCAAACCTGCTCGATCGGCAGCCCATCCCAACACCGGGCTTCCTAGAGCCATCGCGACATCGAGAAAGACCGTGTAGATGCCCATTGCCAGCCCGCGGCTTTCAGGCGAGGTGTCACGGACAGCCTCGACACCCAGACCGGGATAGACGAGCGAGTAGCCGAGTCCCGCGAGAGCGGCTCCGGCGGATGCCATCATCATGCTTCGGGCCAATCCCATGAGGATCAATCCGGCCGCTTGCACCAGAACGAACACCAAGGCGATTCTCGCGCCACCGAACTTATCCGGTAGATGGCCAAACATCATTCGCGCCACGATCAACGCCGCGCCAAAGGCAGTGAAGGCAAGCCAGACGGGCTGCCAGCCGTGATTGGCATAAAGGAGCGAGCTGAATGCGAGAATGGCGCAATAGCCGATGCTGCTAAGCGCCGCGCCAAGTCCGGGTAGCCAGACCGCTCCAATCACGCCGCCAAAAGTGGATCTCGTCCGTGCCGATAGGACAGGCGGACTCGGCGCTCGCAATAGGAACAGCAGAACGAGCAGTGGCGCCAAGGTCGTGATAAGGCCGATCGCCGCAAAGCCGTACGGTACAAAGAGCATCGTGCCGAGCGGACCGCCGAAGGCGAGCGCCGCGAACATGGCCGTGCCGACCCAGGCGATGACCTTCCCCGCATGGCCGGAATCGACCATTGCCAATCCCCAGCTCACGCCCCCGGTGATGATGAAGCTTTCGGCTCCACCGAGCACCGCACGTCCCACCAGAAGAATCGCAACAGAGAGGGTTGGCGAACTCACGAAGGTCAAGGACAGGAGATACAGCAATCCAGCACCGGCGGCGGCGATCAGGCCGAGGACGACGCTGCGTTTGCCACCATTCGCATCCGAATAGGTGCCGGACCATATGCGCGTGACCAGAGACGCGGCAAATTGCGAGCCCGCAACCAGGCCGACGACGAAAGTTCCGAAGCCGAGATCCTGATTCACATGCAGCGGCAGCACCGGCAGGGCCGCGCCGATGACGAGGAAGCCGGCCAACACGGCCGCCATGATCGGCAGCAACGTCACGGCGGCCGAGGGCGGCGGTCTGGACGATGAGGGCAAAGGAGTCATCGCGACCAGCAGCGTTCAGTTGGCGGAGCGCTTCTCGAACACGGAGCGCGCAACGGCGGCTGCCGAGAAAGCGTTCGGCCATCCGGCGTAGTACGCGAGATGGCTGATGGCTTCGGAGGCTTCCATGCGCATCAGTCCATTATCCATCGCCCGGTTGAGGTGGTAGGGAATCTGCTCGACCTGGCCGGCCGAGATCAGGGCGCTGACCGTCACCAGACTGCGATCGCGCGGGGCGAGATCGGGCCGCAGCCACAGGTCGCGAAACAATACGACGGTCGTATCCCTCACCAATCCCGGCGATGCCGGTCCTGTGCCTTGCGCGACGCGGGCGGCGCGATCGGCCTCGGCTTTTTCGTCCAGCGGCAGGAAATCAACCATGGCCTTGGGGAGTTGGTCGGGTCCGACACCGCGCGCCGCGAACACCTCCTTCGTGATGCCCGTCGCGGCAACCGCATTGCCCCAGCCGGCATAGAAGGCGAGATGCGTGATAATCTCTGAGATTTCGGCCGGCTTCACCCCATTGTCGAGTGCGAGATGCACCTGCTCCGGCAGGAGAATGTCCTGGTTGCGCGTGATCACGGCAGCGACAGTGACGATGCTGCGATCCCGCAGCGACAGGCCCGGCCTCTTCCAGAGGCCATTTGCAAGCTTCTCATCGGCGTAGCGCTCAAGCGCGGGCGAAACCGTTCGCACGTCCTCGCGGGACAGGCTGCCGGTCTGCGATCCGGCCTGCGCGGCGGCATCGACGGCTCCCATGGAAAGAGCGAGAGCCAGAACGGTCGAGGTTTTCATGATGAAGCCTTTCGTTCAGTATCCCGTCAGCGGTATTGCTCGTCGGAAACAGGTTCGAACCAGTCGACGTTCTTGCCGTCCCGCATGTAGCTCAAGGCGATATGCGCCATGGGGCTGATCGCGGTCGCTCCATGCCAGTGCTTCACGCCGGCCGGAATCCAGACCACATCGCCAGGATTGATGCCTCGCCGCTCCTTGCCCTCTTCCTGCACCCAGCCTTGACCGCCCGTGATGATAAGCATCTGGCCTGCCGGATGGCTGTGCCAGACCGTCCGCGCGCCGGGCGCGAAGTTCACAAGTCCGGTGCTCGCCCGCGTCATGTCGGTAGGCGGATAGAGCGGACTGATGACCGCCTGCCCGGTGAAGTTGTCCGCCGTTCCGATCACGGCCGGCGTGCTGCCGTTCGTGCGGATTTCGATGGTCTCGGCCTCGGCCGGCATTAAGCCGGCGGTGCTGATTGCAGCGGCAGCGAGAATCTTCTTCATGTTCGTCTCCTTCTGCGTTTGCAGCTTCTTGCTGTTCCCGGTGAATGATGCGGGTTTTTCCGACACCCGCGGCATTGTCCTGATGCGCAGCGGCCTTCCAGGTTCAGGAAAGCATTTCGACGTGCAGCGGATGTTCTCCGCGCATCAGAAGCGGCGCAGGTCCCTGGTCTAGTCGCCCGAGCCGGATCAGGCCGCGCGACCAGCGATAGGGACCATGAAACATCGCGAGATTGCCCCAGGGGGCGTAGTAGCAAAGATCGCCAGCCGCCTCGTTCCCGAAGCGACCGTTGCCTTCCTCGGTGAGCTTGCGCGGCAGATAGGCGATCTTCTCGTTGGACGAATAGTCGTCGATCGTCAGGTCCAGCGGCAGCATCGAGACCAGGTCGTGCGCGGAAGGATTGTTCTCCAGCGTCGCCGTGAAATCCTGATCTGCAAAAACAAATCTCAGGCGCATCGGGGCTCCTTTCGTACCCGGGGTTGTGGAGGTCTGAGAGTGCACCGAAGAGGGAAGCGCGAAGCTGACAGCGCCTGCCAGCAAGGTGCGGCGTGAAAGCCATGTGGCGTCGCGTGTCATTTAAGGTCTCCCAATCGGTGCGGCCATATCCATTGTTCCGGCACACGGCCGCACCCTTCGACGAATACGGCCTTGTTAAGCTGCCAGATGCTGACCGAAGAAGCTGGTAAGCCTGTCGAACGGAATCAGGTCCACACGGTCGTAGAGATCGACGTGACCGGCGCCCTGGACCCAGACCAGTTCCTTCGGCTCGGCTGCCAGTCTGTAGGCTTCCTCACTGAACTCCTTCGAATGCGCCTGATCGCCGCTGATGAACAGCATTGGGCGCGGCGAGATCGTCTCGATGTCGTTGAACGGGTAGAAGTTCATGAATTTGACATTGCTGGTCAGCGTCGGCTTGGTCGTTATCTGGTCGGAGACACCCGCCGGGGTAAACTCTCCGCGGGGTGTCCGATAGAAATCGTAGAACTCACGCTGGATGGGATGCGTCGACGCGGTCAGTTCGAGATCGGTTCCGCCCGTATACTGGATCTGGCCGCCTTCGAATTCGGAGTAGCGCTGCTCGGCGGCGGCCGCGATGATCTGCTTGCGTTGCTCGACGCTTAGCGAGTGATTGAGTGCGTTTCGGTTCGCCGCGCCCATGTCATACATGCTTACCGTGGCAATGGCGCGCATGCGTGGGTCGATCTTGGCGGCGCTGATGACGAAGCTGCCGCTGCCGCAGACACCAATCGCGCCAATGCGGTTGCGGTCCACGAACGCGCGTGTCCCGAGGAAGTCCACCGCCGCGCTGAATGCCTCGGCATAGACATCCGGTGAAACGATCTGTCGGGCTTCGCCCTCGCTCTCGCCCCAGAATGGCAGATCGATCGCCATGGCGATGAAGCCCCGCTCGGCCATCTTGGTGGCATAGAGCGTCGCGCTTTGCTCTTTCACCGCGCCCATTGGATGGCCGACGACGATGGCCGGATGACGTGCATTGCGGTCAAGGTCCTTGGGAACGAGCAGATTCCCCGCGACATTCATCTGGTATTGGCTCTTGAAGGTGACTTTCTGCAGCGTCACCTGATCGCTCGTATAGAAATTGTTTGCACCGTTGGACATGTCTTGAGCCTTTGCGAAGGTTAGGTTTCCAAGTGACATCGCGCCGAATGCGGCGATGCCTGTTCCGGTCAGCTTCATCAACTCACGCCGGTGAATGTTTCGGGCCGGGGCTTTCTGGTTTGTTGCGTCAGGGATGTTCGTAGGCATCTATGATCTCCTGCAAGGTTAGAGTGGATTTGAGATTGGCCGATCCTGCTGGTCATTCAGGCTTGAGCAGACGCGGCCCATTGCCGGCCAGAATCACGCTGCCGACGGACGCGGCGAAGATTGACATGCCAGCCAGCAGCAGCCCGCCGACCACGGCACCGAGCAGTGGTGATGACCATGCTCGCAGCCACCGCGAAGAGGCCGCTGATCGAAATCGCCTGTCCGGTTGCTACCTGCATCTGCTGTGGCGGCGATCGCCATATGGTTCGGTCCCGCTGAATTGTTGCAGTGCAAACCTAGTGGTTTTGCCATAAAACGATTACCCGTCGAAATTGGCATGAACTAATCGACTACATCGAATAATCTGTTGCGAGATGGCAAACGAAGGAAGCTCATGGCCAGAACCGATCTCAACCAATTGACGTGGTTTCAGGCCGTCGCAGAAGAGCGCAGCTTCACCAAGGCAGCGGCAAAGCTCGGCGTCGCGCAATCGACGCTCAGTCACACGATCAAGCAGCTCGAAACACGCATGGGCATACGCCTTCTGACCCGCACGACGCGTAATGTCGCGACGACCGTTGCGGGCGAAAGGCTGCTACAGACGATCGCTCCGCGCATTGGTGAAATCGAAGACGAGATCGCAGCGCTGATGGCGTTCCGCGAAAAGCCGTCAGGCTCGATCAGGTTGACCCTGTCCGACCACGCGCTCGAAAGCGTGGTCTGGCCGAAGCTTAAGCCGGTCCTCAGCGCCTACCCCGACATCGGCGTCGAACTGATCCTGGACAGCACCTTCCGCAACATCGTCGAGGAAGGCTTTGACGCCGGTGTCCGGCTTGGAGAGAGCGTCGAGAAAGACATGATCGCGGTCCGCATCGGCCCGGACTGGCGATTGGTCGCCGTGGCTTCGCCGCGATACTTCGCGGCGCACGGTGTGCCTGTGCATCCGCAGGATCTGGTCCGGTACATCTGCATCAACATGCGCCACGAAACCGCCGGCGGTCTGTACGCATGGGAGTTCGAGAAGGATGGACAGGCGCTGCGTGTCCGTGTGGACGGTCAACTTACCTTCAACAACACCTACGCCATGATCGACGCCGCGGTGAGTGGCTATGGTATCGCCTATGTTCCCGAGAACATCGTGGAGCGGCACGTCGCCTCAGGGTTGCTGGTGCAGGTCCTCGACGACTGGTCGCCCTTCTTCGATGGCTATTTCCTCTATTATCCTAGCCGCCGCCAAAACCTTCCTGCGTTCAAGATTATTGTGGACGCATTGCGGCATCGGGAATGAAGCGACAGGATCTAAACCCGCGCGATTGGCTCACGCCCCATTTGGGAGTGTTCTAGAGGCAATAGGCAGAGTTCTCATCATCGCCCCGATGCGGCGCCATTAAACTCATGCCCACCCCGGGAACATAGGTAACAGAATCTATCGCCTGCGGCCGGAAGATTGCGAGGAGTGAGCGCCATCCCTGCCAAAAGAGCGGTGTCGGCTGAAGCTGCTCAGTCGGCCTGCTTGACCTCCGGACCTGGTTCAGTTGGCGGAACTGGCGTGCAATCTTGGCCGGTGCATTCCTGCACAGGATCGTTCGCCGGCGGGAGACAATTTTGGCCTTCACAATGAACGGGCGGCTGCGCTGTTGCGGCTTTATTGTTTGGCGGCACAGGCCGATCCTCAGCGTGAACGGCCGGCATTCCAAGGTCGATCATGGCCGTGCACAAGAGCGCAATCCGAAGCAAATTCATTTTCGCCTCCGCACCTGACAGCGAGACGCAGACTATACCTTCGAACTGCGGCCAACATCCTGTCACTCCCGAACGGCGTTAACAGCGCGTTACACGCAGCGGCAGCTTGAGGGCGGACATACGGATGCTGTTTCCGGCGAGGCCGTCTTCGAAACGGGCGGCAGGTTGGTATAGGGTTCGCACTTCGAAAAGCTTATGCTGTGCTTCCCGGCTCCCTCACCTAAACCGCACATTTTCCCTGGAAAGCTCTGCCACCGACCTGCATCCCATCAGCCGCATGCCGCGTTCGATCTCGGTTCGCATCAGGCCGAGCGCCCGTTCGACGCCGGCCTGTCCGGCGGCTGCCAACGGGAACAGATAATACCGCCCGACGCCGACGGCCTTGGCGCCCAACGACAGGGCTTTCAGCACATGCGTGCCGCGCTGGACGCCGCTGTCGATGATCACGTCTATCTTGTCGCCCACCGCGTCGACGATCTCGGACAGCTGGTCGAAGGGGCTGCGCGAGCCGTCCAGCTGCCTGCCGCCATGATTTGACAGAACGATGCCGGTGCAGCCGATGTCGACCGCCTTTCTGGCATCGGCGACGCTCATGATCCCCTTCAGGCAGAACTGGCCGTTCCAGAAGCGGACCATGTCTTCGACATCCTTCCAATCCAGCGACGGGTCGAGGATCTCCGTGAAATAGCGGCTGATGGAAAGCGCTCCGCCGCCGAGATCGATATGGCCGTCCAACTGCGGCAGGCTGAACTTTTCGTGGGTCAAATAGTCGATAGCCCATCTCGGTTTGATCGCGAACTGCATCATGCCGCCGAGCGTAAGCCGAAAGGGGATAGAAAAGCCGGTCCGCAGGTCACGCTCGCGGTTTCCGCCGGTGACGCTGTCGACGGTCAGCATCATCACCTCGACGCCCGACGCCTTAGCGCGCTCCATCATGGCGCGGTTCAGGCCGCGATCTCTGTGGAAATAGAACTGATAGACCTGCGGCGTCCTGTGCTTGCGCACTTCCTCCAGGCTAACCGTGCCGAGCGACGAGACGCCGAACATCGTGCCGAACTTCTCCGCTGCCGCGGCGACGGCGCGCTCGCCGCTATGGTGAAACAGTCGCTGGAGGGCCGTCGGCGAACAATAGACCGGCATCGCCAGCTTCTGGCCCATGACGGTGACCGACATGTTGACCTGTCCAACGCCGGCAAGGACGTTAGGGACGAGATCGCAGTCCTCGAAAGCCGCCGTGTTGCGCCGCAGCGTCGTCTCGTCGTCCGCGCCGCCATCGATATAGTTGAAGATTGGGCCTGGCAGGCGCTGTTTTGCCAGCCGGCGGAAGTCCTGAAAATTATAGCAGCTTTGCAATCGCATGAAATCAATCGGGTATATGCCGGGCCTGATGTCAAGCCTGTGCCATTGTCGATCGCCGGCGCTCAGCCCGCCATAGCGCCAACCGACTCCCGCTCCACCAGCGGGCATTCGAGCTTGGTGATGGGATAGCGGCCGCGACCGGGAGCAGCGGGGACTTCGAGCTGCTCGATCGCCCATTGTCCCATTGCCATATGCGGCAGGATCGACGTCGTCAGGGGCGGGAACAGATGTCGCGCGATCTCCTCGTCGTCATAGCCGACCACCGAAATATCTCCGGGGATGTGCAGGCCGGCCTCCTTCAGCGCCTCGTAGCAGCCGATCGCGGTACGGTCGTTCTGGCAGAAGATGGCGGTCGGCCGGTCCTTCAGCGCCAAGAGCTTGACGGTCGCGGCATAGCCGGCGCTCGCTGACCAATCGCCTTCGACGACCAGCGCCGGGTCGAACGGGATGTCGGCCGTCGCCAGCGCCCGGCGGTAACCTTTCAGCCGGTCCTGGGCCGCCTGCATCCAGGGCTCGCCGGTGATGGTGGCGATGCGGCGATGGCCATAGCTGATCAGGTGCCGGGTCGAGCTCTGGCCGCCGGCGATCTCGCTCGGCACCACGGCGGGGAAGGCATGGTCGGCGGTGTAGCAGTTGAGCAGGATGACCGGAATGTCGAGACCGTAGAGATAGTCCGGCGCGACGATCTCGCGGGTGAAGATGGTCATGTAGATCAGCGCCGAAATGCCCCGCTTGGTCAGTGCCGCGATGGCCCGGGGCTCCATCACCTCGTCGCCCATGGTCTGCGCTACCAACACGACATTGCCGGCGTTCCACGAGGCTTGCCGCGCCCCTTCAATGGCGACGACCGCCTCCGGGCTGGTCGCCAACTGGTCGACGGCGAAGCCGATCACGCCATCCAGCCCGTCGAATGCGGCAACCGGGGCTCGCAAGGCAGAAAACACCGGCGGCGAATAGCCCAGCGTTCGCGCGGTCTCGATCACCCGCTGTCGGGTTTGCTGCGACAGCCTGATGCCCGGCGTGTTGTTGAGCACGAACGAAACCGTCGCCTGCGAACAGCGGGCGGCCCTGGCGATGTCGGTCATGGTAACGCGGCCCTTGGGGTTTTTCCCGGACGGCTTGCGCCTCCTGGTACCCTCAAGGACGGGATCACGCAGTGGTTCGTTCATGTCGTCCCTCGAATTTCGCATTATAGGGTGAAGCGCTACTAATAGATATAATCGACCCTCCTGGGCGATGTAGTCCCCAATTCAAAACGGTTGCGACTGGGAGGCTTCTCTCCTTGTGGCGAGAATCTCGACCAAACTAATACTCTTTACTAATATCCGGCATCACTATAACGTCAATCCATCATGCCCGGACGACGTCGGACCGCGCATGTTCGGAACGCAAGCCAGCCTGGTATCGGACGGTTCCCGTCAGCCGAAGCTTGCCTGCCGCTCCGGGAAATGTCAGACAAATCGGACTATTTACGAACGGCGAATGAGTCTCTAAAGTCGACGATCGCGGCTGGAATGGCGTCGTTCTTCGCTGCCGGAAACCCTTGAGGAGGAGGGCGTCCAAGCCGCGCCGGCACGTTCATCATCAGCGAAAATTACTGAGTCAAAATGGGAGGTTGAATATGAAATCTGTGATACGAAATGCGTCCGTCGCCGCTGCGGCCCTGCTGCTCGGCCTGTCCGCCAGCGCAATTGCGCGGGCCGACGACAAGCCGACACTGGCCTTCGTCGTCAACGGCGCTTCCGATTTCTGGAAGGCGGCGGAAGCCGGCGTCAAGAAGGCTCAAGCCGAACTGCCCAACTACAAACTGGAACTCAAATATCCGGAGCAGTCCTCGGTCGCCATCCAGCAGCGCCTGATGGACGATCTGGTGACGGCCGGCGTGAAGGCGATCATGGTCTCGGCCGTCGATCCCAAGACGTCGACCGACGGGCTGAACAAGATCGCCTCGGAAACGGCGTTGTTCACCACCGACAGCGACGCGCCGCAGACCAAGCGTGTCGCCTATATCGGCTCGTCCAATGTCGATGCCGGCAAGCAGGCGGCGGAGATCGCCAAGAAGGCAATGCCTGACGGCGGCAAGTGCCTCGGCTTCGTCGGCCTGCTCGGCGCCGACAACGCCAAGGAGCGCATCCAGGGCATGAAGGAAGGTCTCGCCGGCACCAAGATCGAATTGGTCGACGTGCGTGGTGACGACATCGATCAGGCTCGCGCCAAGAAGAACGTCGAGGACGCGCTGGTCGCCAGCCCCGACGTCACCTGCATGGTCGGCTTCTATTCCTACAACACGCCGCGCATCTACGAAGCGCTGCGCGATGCCGGCAAGCTCGGCCAGATCACCGTCGTCGGCTTCGACGACGACCCGATCACGCTGGGCGGCGTCAAGGAAGGCACCGTCGCCGCCACCGTCGTGCAGCAACCCTTCGAATGGGCCTATCAGGGCATGAAGCTGATGGCTGCCTATCTCGAGGGCGACAAGTCGGGCATTCCCGCCGATGGCCTGATCATCATCCCGACCAAGATCATCGGCAAGGACGATGTCGACGCCTACGCCGCCAGCCTCAAGGCGATGTCTGGAAACTGAGCGAATTAGGTTGCGCCGGCTCAAGGTTCGCCTTGAGCCGGCGTTCTATTGACGGGCCTCGCGAGGCTCGTCAGTCTGAGGCCAAATTTTGCTCACCGGCTGCTGTCAGGCGTGATGAATTATTCCGACCTATCCATCGTTGCATCTGCGGACGCTCCGTTCCTGAGCCTCGACGGCGTGCGCAAGACCTATCCCGGCGTCGTTGCACTGGACGGATTCTCGATGGAGGTCAGGCCCGGCGAGGTCATCGGCCTGGTCGGCGAAAACGGCGCCGGCAAATCGACGCTGATGAAGATCCTCGGTGGCGTGACCAGGCCGGACACCGGCACCATCACCGTCGATGGCGTCGCCCATGACGGGCTGACTGTCGAGGCCAGCATCGGCTCGGGCATCGCTTTCGTCCACCAGGAACTCAACCTGTTCGAAAACCTCGATGTGGCCGCCAATATCTTCTTCGGCCGCGAACCGCTGCGTGCCGGGCCGCTCAAGCTCGTCGACCGCGCCAGGCTGCGAGCGCAGGCGGCGCCGCTGCTCAAACGCGTGGGCGCCAATTTCTCGGCCGATACGCCGGTGTCGGCGCTGTCGCTGGCGCAGCAGCAAATGGTCGAGATCGCCAAGGCGCTGTCGATCAAGGCACGGCTGGTTATCCTCGACGAACCGACGTCCAGCCTGCCGATCGCCGAAACCGACAAGCTGCTCGGTGTCATCAAGGCGCTGAAGGCAGACGGCATCAGTGTCATTTTCATCTCGCACCGCCTTCACGAGGTCGAGCGCGTCGCCGATCGCGTCGTCGTGCTTAGGGACGGAATGCTCGCCGGCACTTTGCCGAAGAGCGCCATCAATCACGACCAGATGGTCAAGCTGATGATCGGCCGCATGCTGAAGGAGCGCGAGAAGGCCGCAGAATCGGCGCGCCCGCCGGGCTCTGTCGCGCTGTCGGTCAAGGCCATTCGCACCGCCGCCTATCCTGACCGGCCCGTCGACCTCGATGTGAGGCATGGCGAGATCCTCGGCCTGGCCGGCCTCGTCGGCTCCGGCCGGACGGAACTGGCGCGCGTGCTGTTCGGCATCGACAGGAGCTTTGGCGGCTCGTTCCAGCTTGACGCAAAAGATCTGGTTCTTGGTTCGGCCGCCGACGCAGTGGCCAACGGGATTTTCCTCGTCCCGGAAGACCGCAAGCTGACCGGCATCCTGCTCGACCTGTCGATTGCCCAGAACATCTCGCTGCCCAATCTGCCGGCGCATTCGCGGCGCTCGCTGGTCTCGGCCAGCGCCGAGGCCGCCACCGCCGAAAAACAGAAGACCGATCTCGGCATCAGGGCGCCCTCCGTGCAGACGCGCACCGGCACGCTGTCGGGCGGCAACCAGCAAAAGGTCGTGCTGGCCAAATGGCTGGCGATGAAGCCGAAGGTGATGATCCTCGATGAGCCGACGCGCGGTATCGATATAGGCGCCAAGGCCGAGATCTACGGGCTGATGCGGGCGCTGGCCGATGCCGGGGTCGCCGTGCTGATGATCTCCAGCGACATGGAGGAGGTGATCGGCGTTTCCGACCGCATTGCCGTCATGCATGAGGGCCAGATCTCCGGCATTCTCGACAAGGACCGGTTCAGCCAGGAAAACGTGCTGCTGCTGGCGGTCGGCAAGCGGCCGAAGTAATTCGCAGGCGTTGGGAGAAGACGATGAGCAAGAAAGATCTCGGCCTGCTGATCCTGATCCTGGTGGTCGGCGCGGTGGTGGCGATCATCAACCCGCGCTTCCTGCTGCCGATCAATCTCGCCAACACCTCGAACCTGATCGGGCTGTTCGGCATCCTGTCGATTGGCCAAGCCTTCGTCATCATCACCGGCGGCATCGAATTGTCGGTCGGCTCGGTTGTTGCGCTACTCGGTACGCTGTTCATCGATTTCATCGCCGTGCGGGAGATGGAGTGGCCTCTGGCCTTCGTGCTGATCATCGCGCTCGGCGCCATCATCGGCCTGATGCATGGCTGGCTGATCACCCGGCTGAAGTTGCAGCCGTTTGTCGTCACACTCTGCGGCCTGCTGATCTATCGCGGCGTGGCGCGCTTCTACACTGCCGACGGCACCGCCGGCTTTGCCTTTGGGCAGAACTTCCCGGAACTCGAATTCCTGACGGCGGGGCGGTCCTGGGGCGTGCCGAACAGTTTCATCGCGCTGATCGTCATCGCCGTCGTCATGTGGGTGGTGCTGCACCGTTCGGTATTCGGGCGCTATCTCTACGCCATCGGCAAGAACGAGGAAGCGGCAAAATATTCCGGCATCCGCACCGGCCGCATCGTCATAGCCGCCTATGTCATCTGCGGCGTGCTGACGGCGCTGTCGGCTATCTATTTCGCCATGTACACACGCTCGATCTCGCCGGCGAGCCACGGCCAGTTCTACGAACTCTACGCCATCGCGGCAGCGGTGCTCGGCGGCTTCTCGCTGCGCGGCGGCGAAGGCTCGCTGATCGGCGTCCTGCTCGGCACGGTGCTGCTGCAGGAGCTGCAGAACCTCGTCAACCTGCTCGGCATCCCGTCGTCGCTCAACTTCGCCGTCATGGGCGGGGTGATCCTCATCGGCGTGCTGGTCGACCAGCAATGGGGCGTGTTCAGGGCGCGGCGGCGGATGCTGGAAGCTACCCGTAAGGGCGTGGCGGGTGCTGCCGCGGAATGACGCAAAAATAGCTGGATGAAATGCGCCGACTGCCATTGGCAGGCATCAAAAAGTTGGCCTGAGCTTCGCGACAGCAGTTCAGATTAATCTCCATTTGGAACGAAACCCGTATCGAAGCGTTTATTTAAGCTTTGCTATGCGGAGGCGTCCCATGCCCACGAATCCAGTAAGTACCGCAAAGGTCGGAACTCACCCTCTCCACCCGATGCTGATACCTTTTCCTGTCGCGTTTCTTGTCGGTGCCTTTGTCACCGACCTGGTTTTCTGGGGAACTGCCGATGCTTTCTGGGCACGGGCATCGATGTGGCTGATCGGGGCAGCCATCGTAATGGCCCTTCTCGCCGCGACAGCCGGTTTTATCGACTTCCTCAACGAGCCGCGCATTCGCGCCTTGTCGGACGCCTGGTATCACATGCTGGGCAACCTGACCGCGGTCGTTGTGGCACTGATCAATTTTTATCTTCGCTATGCCCAAGGCGCCGAAGCCGCGGTCCGCCCATGGGGTGTGCTCTTGTCGTTCATAGTGGTCTGCATACTGCTGTTCACCGGCTGGAAGGGCTGGGAAATGGTGTATCGCCATCACGTTGCAGTTCTGGATACACCGGCGGATGCGCCAGTGAAGCCTTCGACAACCACTGCCGCGGATACTCGTCACGCTGGTCGGGACCGGCACGCCGCATGACGCCATAATCCCGAAAAGGGGGTACCGGCTTCCAAAGATATTGGTTAGACAAGTAGCGCCCATACCGAATGCATCGGATGGGCGCTACTTTAGATAAGGCCCGACATGTCGGAGAAGGCCATGGCCTTGCGCAGCACCTCGGCGAAGCGCTCGCCGGCGGCTTCACGAGGGCCGCTATTGTCGATCGAGGTGACACCCGGTCCGGACAGCGCCACATTGGCACTGCGCGCCAGCCGTGCCAGCACTTCGCCGCGCGACTCGCGACCGCGCAATGCCAGCCGCTCGGCCAGGATATCCGGTGTAGCCGTGATCTCGACGACAGCCAGATTGGCGTAGCGCTCCCGCAGCGCCGGGATGATCGCGCGCGAGACGTTGGCGATCGCGACACGGCCGTTGGAGACCGACCAGTCGACTTCGGCCGGGATGCCGTAGTGCAGGCCATGCGCCTCCCAGGAAATGGCGAAGGCGCCATCCGCTTCGGCCTCGACAAAGGCAGCATCGGCGAGCGTATCGTGATCCTCGGTGGCCGCATCGCTCGGCCGGGTGATCACCCGGCGCACGAACTCCAGCCGCCTCTCGCCGGCAAACACCGCGCGCGCATAGCCGATCACCGTGTCCTTGCCGGCACCGCTCGGCCCGACGACGGCGACGAAGACACCGTCGCGGATCGGAAATCCCGCGGCGGACAATTCACGCTCGACCGATGCCGACACCATCATGCGACCCGGCGTCCCTGCCGCCAGACCGTGCGGACGACCGGGACATGGTCGTCGACGCGCACGCGAACCAGATCGGCGCGCCGGCCGGGCTCGATGACACCGCGATCGGTGAGGCCGACTGCCTCGGCCGGGTTCTTCGAAACCATGGCCACAGCCTGCGGCAGCGAGATACCTTCGACCACGTCGCCGAGGAAGAAGGCCGACTGGATCAGGCTGAACGGAATGTAGTCCGACGACAGTATATCGAGCAGGCCGTCGCCGGCCAGCGTGCGGGCCGAGACATTGCCCGAATGCGAAGCGCCGCGCATGACGTTCGGCGCGCCCATCAATACGCCGAGCCCTGCCTTTTTCGAAGCCCTTGCTGCCTCCTCGGTGGTCGGGAACTCGGCGACGCGCACACCTTGCTCGATCGCTTCGTCGACATGGCCGACGGTCGCGTCGTCATGGCTGGCGAGCACGATGCCGCGCTCATGACAAGCCGCGGCGATGAAGCTGCGGTTCGGGCTCGAGTTCCTCGCCGATTCCGCCATCCGCTTTTCGCAGAATTTCTGGAAATCGCGATCCGTAAGCTTCAGTTTGCGCTGATAGTAGTAGGCGTAGGTCTCGAGATCGACGAATTGCCGCTGTCCCGGCGCATGGTCCATCAGCGACGCCAGCCTGACCCGCTCGTCACCGTCGAAATTGGCGAAGGCTGGAAGGCAGTCCGGCGCCGAAACCTCGCAGCGCAGATGGATGAAATGGTCGGCCCTGAGCCGGTCCTGCTGGACACTGTCCTCGATCGCGTCGGCCAGCTTGCGTATGTCGGCAGCCGTCAGGTCCGCATCCTCGTCCATGCCGACGCGCAAGGCGTCGAGCACGGTGGTGATGCCGGCGGTCGCCACCTGCGCGTCATGGGCGAGCACCGCGGCGATCGGGTTCCAGCGCACTTTCGGCCGTGGCGCGTAATGGCCTTCGAGATGATCGGTGTGGAGCTCGACCAGGCCAGGGATGATGAAGTCGCCGCCCATGTCCTCGCCGGTTCGGCCAGCGCCGGGAGCAATGTCGGCTATCACGCCGTCGCGCAGCACGATCGACCCTTGGACGATCTGGTCGGCGAGCACGATCCGGGCGTTGTCAAGAACAGTCTCGGCGGTCATTTCAAGCAGTCCTTGCAGGATTTTGCAGCCAACTGGAACCAATTGGCGTCGCACAAACGCGGTTAGAGCAAATAGTCATTAGGCAGTTCTTCTGGCCGGGCGGCGCCCGAGCGCGTGATGGGACAGCACCATGAACGGCGCGCCAGGTTCAGTTTCCACAAACAGCGTCAGCGCGTCCACCGGCACCGGCCTTTGCAGCACGCCCGCAAACAGGCTGTCGATTGCTAAGCGAAGACGAGGGCTTTCCTGTGACGAGACCCGGCCGGACAGCGTCATGTGGAAGCGAAACGTCTCGAAGACATAGGGATAACCCCATTGGCAGAGATTGCGGAACTCGTCGGGCTTCAGCGAATCGGGGCTGCGCCGTTCGATCTCGGCTTCCGTCAACGGCGCGCGAAAGCGGTCGAAGTCGCGCACCACATCATCGGCGAAGCGGTTGAGCGCCGGCAGCGGTGCTTCCGGCACCAGCGCGAAGAAGCCGTCGATCTGGCTGACGACGAGGCGCGGGATCGTAACCACCGGCGTCGCCTCGGCAAAATCGTCGAGTGCCGCGCGAAGCGAGGTTTCCGTCTCATTGGAGGCCAGTCGAAAGGGCGCCTTCAGCGTCGCATGAAAGCCATAGCGGCGCGCCGAAGCGGTATGGAAGGCAACTTCCGCCGCCGACAACTCGCCTACTGCCTCGACCGGCTTTGTGGCGGCACCGAATGGGTCGCGGCCGAGCCAGTTGGCGGCGATCCGTGCCAGCGGTTCGTCCTGTCGGGGGGTGAAATAGATCGCGTAGCGCATCGAAAGTCCTTGTCAGCCCCGCTGCCATAGGTGATTTCCATGACGAATTGACGAAGCGTTGCGGCGTTTTCGGTAACAAAACCACGCAGCCGGGTAGTTAGCCGACGATTTTTCGCTTGGACCAGCCGTTGGGGCGAAGGGGAAGTGGTCAGGCCTTCATCAGCCATTCGTGCTCGGGCGCGTTGTGGAATTTCCACGTCCGCTTCGGTCCGGCCATGACGTTGAGATAATAGAGATCATAGCCGTGGCAGGCTGCGCAGGGGTGATAACCCCTGGGTACCAGCACGACGTCGCCGTCCTCGATAGCCATCGCCTCGTCGAGCGAACGAGCACCGCTCTGGTCGGCGTCGGTGTAGACGCGCTGGAAAGCAAAGCCCTGCGGCGGGTTGAGGTGGTGGTAGTAGGTTTCCTCCAGATAGGATTCAGCCGGCAAATTGTCCTGGTCGTGCTTGTGCGGCGGATAGCTCGATGTGTGGCCGCCGGGTGTGATGACCTCGACCACCAGCAAGGAATCGGCCGGCTTGTCCTCCGGCAGGATGTTGGTGACGTAGCGCGTGTTGGTGCCTTTGCCGCGAACCTCCTGGCCGAGATCGTCGGGCCCGATGACACGGACCGGCAGACCGCCGCCCAGTCCTGGCGCCGAGCAGACGGCAAGTTCGAGATCGGTATCGGCGCTCACCGACCACTCCGACCCCTGCGGCACATAGACCGACCAAGGCTTGCCTTCGAACGGCGACATGCGTTCGCCCAGCAGGCCGAGATCCTTGCCGCCGGCTTTGGCCTTGCCCTTGCCGGTGACGAACACCAGGCAGACCTCACGATCCGCGGTTTGCCCGGAAGCGCTCTCGCCGGGTCTGAGCCGATGCAGATCGAAGCCGACATAGGTCCAGCCGGCGTTTTGCGGCGTCACATGAGCGACGCGGCCGTGGCCCTTATTGGCTTTGATGAGCAGCTTAGACATGGTCATTCCTTCGGTTTGGCGTCCGCCGATGGCTTGTCCTCGTCAGCCGGCTTGTAGAGATAGAAGAATTGCCAGACGGCATAGCCGGCGAAGCCGAGCGCGATCACGCCCCAGAACGGCGTGCCGGTGGCGAATTCGATCACCGACCAGACCAGGCAGACCGCGACAACGGCAACGCGCCGCCACAGCGGCCGGAAAAACGGGTGCTCGGAGTCTTTCATCGGATCACCCCCGGCATCGGATCAGCCCTTCCTCGCGAGCCTCAAGCATTGGGAAAGCCTTGTGTCTCCACCGTATAGCCGGCCGCTGTCATCACCCGCATCAATTCCTTGTAGCCGACCTGCGCCATCTTGAGCGGCGGGTTCTTCTTCGGATCCTGCTCGGCCTCGACCACGAACCAGCCTTCATAGCCATGGTCGGCGAGCCTCTGGACGATGGCGCCAAAGTCCAGCGAGCCATCTCCCGGCACGGTGAAGGCACCAAGCGCCACCGCATCGAGAAAGGATTGCCTGCTACGATCCAGCTTGTTGATCACCTCCATGCGCACGTCTTTCACATGCACGTGGTTGATGCGCCGGTGGTGGTTATCAATAGCGCGCAGCACATCGCCCCCGGCAAAAGCCAGGTGACCCGCGTCGAGCAGCAGTGGAATGCCTTCTCCCGAATAGCGCATGAAGGCGTCGAGCTCTGGCTCGGTCTCGACCACCGCCGCCATGTGATGGTGATAGGAGAGCGGCATGCCTTGCTCGGCACACCATTCCCCGAACTGCGTGAGCTGCTTCGCGTAGGCTTTCATCTCATCGTCCGAAAGCCTGGGCTTGCTGGCGAGGGGTTTCGAACGGTCGCCCTGGATGGAGCGGCCGACTTCGCCATAGACGATGCAGGGCGCATTCACCGCCTTGAACAGATCGATCATCGGCTGGATACGATCCTTGTTTTTCGCCATGTCTTCATTGACCAGCGTCCCCGAGAACCAGCCGCCGCAAAGTGTCACGTCGGCCTCTTTCAGGATCGGCAGCATGATTTGCGGATCGTTGGGAAAGCGGCGGCCCATTTCCATGCCGGTAAAGCCAGCCGAGCGCGACTGGCGCAGGCACTCCTCCAGCGACACATCATCGCTGAGTTCGGCAAGATCGTCGTTCCACCATGCAATGGGGGACATGCCCAGTTTGGCTTTCAAGTCGTCACTCCAGTTTCGGACATTTCGAGGCGCGTTCGCGGATGGTTCAAAGAACCCGCCCGCTCAGCGCTTCCTCGTATTTCTTGCGCGCCGCATTCACTTGCGGCCGTGCCGAGACTTCCGGCACTGCGACATCCCACCAGCTTCCACCGGCCTCGGTCGAAACCAGCGGGTCGGTGTCGATGACCAGCACGGTCGTTCGCGTGTTCTTCTTCGCTTGCGCCAGCGCCGTTTCCAGCCCGGCGATCGATGGCACTTTTTCGGCAATCGCACCCATGCTCGCAGCATGCGCGGCGAAGTCGATCTCGGGCAAGGTTTCGTGACGGGCGTCCTTCAGCAGATTGTTGAAGTTGGCGCCGCCGGTCGCCATCTGCAGCCGGTTGATGCAGCCATAGCCGCGGTTGTCGAGCAGCACGATGGTCAGCTTGAGGCCGAGCATCACCGAGGTCGCGATCTCGGAATTGAGCATCAGGTAGGAGCCGTCGCCGATCATCACGACTACCTCTTCGTCCGGCTTGGCCATCTTGACGCCGAGTCCGCCGGCGATTTCATAGCCCATTGTCGAGAACCCGTATTCTGCGTGGTAGGAGCCGGGCGCGCCCGCCTGCCAGAGCTTGTGCAACTCGCCGGGCAAGCCGCCGGCGGCATGGAGCAGTACCACGCCGGAGCCCATGGCGCGCTGTACGGCGCCGATCACCTGCGCGTCGGACGGATAGGCGGCATTGGTCGACGCAGTCACCTTGCCCGCCTCCGCCTGCCACTCCTTTTTGCCCTTGATCGCATTGTCGGTCCAGGCGGCAGGCACCTTCCAGCCCTTCAGCGCCTCGCCGAGTTCGGCGAGCCCTTCCGCCGCATCGGCGACCAGCGTCAGCGCCTGGTGCTTTCCGGCGTCGAAGGGCTGGACGTTAAGTCCGATAATGGTCTTGCCGGAATTCTTGAACAGTGCCCAGGAGCCGGTGGTGAAGTCCTGCAGCCGGGTGCCGACGGCAAGCACGACGTCGGCCTCTTCGGCCAGCCTGTTGGCAGCCGAAGTGCCGGTGACGCCGACCGCCGCCATGTTCAGCGGATGATCGTCGGGCAGCGAGGATTTGCCGCCTTGCGTCTCGCAGACCGGAACGCCGGCGTCCTGCACCAGTCTGGCCAGTTCACCCGAGGCCTGCGAATAGAGTACGCCGCCGCCGGCAATCACCAATGGCTTCTTCGCCGCTTTAAGAGCCGCCACCGCGGCGGCCAGCTCCTGGCGATCCGGACGCGGTCGCCGCTGATGCCAGATTCGTTCGGCAAAGAAGCTCTCGGGGTAGTCATACGCTTCTGCCTGCACGTCCTGGCACAGCGCCAGCGTCACCGGGCCGCATTCGGCGGGATCGGTCAGCACCTGCATGGCGCGGTTGAGCGCCGGCATGATCTGCTCCGGCCGGGTGATGCGGTCGAAATAGCGCGACACCGGCCGGAGGCAGTCATTGACGGTCGCCGTGCCGTCGGAGAAATCCTCGGCCTGCTGCAGGACCGGATCGGGAATGCGATTGGCGAAGACGTCGCCGGGCAGAAACAGGACAGGCAACCTGTTTACATGCGCAAGCGCCGCAGCGGTCACCATGTTGAGCGCGCCGGGGCCGATCGAACTGGTCGCAGCCAGGAAGCGGCGGCGGAAATTGGCTTTGGCATAGGCGATCGCCGCATGCGCCATTGCCTGCTCGTTATGGGCACGGAAGGTCGGCAGCTCGTCGCGAACCTGGTACAGCGCCTCGCCGACGCCGGCGACATTGCCGTGGCCGAAGATCGCCCAGACGCCGCCGAAGATCGGCACCTTCTTCCCGTCCATCTCGGTCATCTGTCGAGCAAGAAAGCGGGTCAGAGCCTGCGCCATCGTCAGGCGGATTGTCTTGGTCATGTCGGTTCCTCCGCAGTCCTTGTGCCGCGCCTTCTTATGCTGCTTTGCGGCCGCGCGCGGCAAGCCACGCCTCGGTCAGTCTCTCGAAGCGAGATGCCATGTCGGCAACCGCTTCATCGTCCGACATCTTGCCGGCAAGCCATTGTTCGGCCGCGTTGATGAAGATGGTGCGACCGACGGCAAAGCCCTTGACGATGGGCGCCTTGGCGGTGGCGGCAAAGGCCGCTTCCAGCTCGTCCTGCGGCGCTTCCAAACCGAGCAGCACAATCCCGCGGCACCACGGATCGTTTTTCAGGATCACCGCCTCGATCTTTGCCCATGCGCCGTGCGATGCCTGCGGTTCGAGCTTCCACCAATCGGGCTTGATGCCGAGTGCGTAGAGTTCCTCGAGCGCGCGCGGGATGGTCATGTCGTCGAGCTTGCCATGCTTGCCGGCGATGATCTCCACCAGAAGTTCTCTGCCCACTTTCCGCGCGGCCTCGAACAAAGCGCGCAGTTTCTGCTGCTGTTCGGTCTTCAGCTCCGCCGGATCATCGGGATGATAGAAGCACAGGCACTTGATGCAGTGGTCGACCGGCCATTCGGTCAGTTGCGAACCAATGTCTTGCGAGAACTCGAAGCGAAGCGGCCGCGAACCCGGCAACTCGACCGGCCGGCCGAGCCAGGTGAAGGAATGGTGGGCGAATTCGAACATCGCCTCGCGCCCGTATTTTTCGTCGAGCAGCATGCCATAGCCGGCGCGGCCGGCCGCGACTTTGGCCGCAGCCTTGACGGTCAGCACCTTGAAAGCCGGGATCCGCGACGGATCGGCGCCGGCTTTTGCCGCGACGTCCTCCAGCTGGACGCGGTGGTCGCAGGCGAACGCCATCAGCGAGGGGATGTCGCGCCGGCGCGTGGTCGCCCAATGGATGTGGTTGATCGCCTCGTCCTTGCGCAGCGCCAGGTGCTTGCTGCCGTTTTTCAGGAAGAACTGCAATTCCTCGAAAGTCGGGTATTCAGGTGCGCAGAGGAGCCGCGACACGGCAAATGCCCCGCAGGCATTGGCCCAGGTCGCCGCCGTCGCCAGGCTTTCCTCGCCGAGCCAGCCGCGCAGGAAGCCCGACATGAAGGCGTCGCCGGCGCCAAGCACATTGTAGACCTCGATAGGAAACCCCTTGCCGACGATACCGTCCTCGAGATCGTCGCTGATCGGCCCGTCATAGACAATGCAGCCCATGGCGCCGCGCTTCAGCACGATGGTTGCCGCCGACAGCGAGCGGATGGTTTTCAGCGCGCTCAGGCAATCGTCTGCGCCCGACGCGATCATGATTTCCTCTTCAGTGCCGACGATGAGATCGCAGTCGGGCAGCACCGTCTTCAGCCGCGCCGAGACGCGGTCGGATTTCACATAGCGCTCGAAGCCTTCGGCGTGGCCGGCGAGACCCCACAGGTTGGGGCGGTAGTCGATGTCGAACACCACCTTGCCGCCTTTGGCTTTCATGACACGGATCGCCTTGCGCTGGGCGGCGTCGCTGTTGGGTCGTGAAAAATGCGTGCCGGTGACGACGATCGCGCGTGCCGAAGCGATGAACGCCTCATCGATGTCGTCTTCCGAAAGCGCCATGTCGGCGCAATCGCTGCGATAGAAGATCATCGGCGAGACGCCTTCATCCTCGACCGACAGCAGCACCAGGGCGGTCAGCCGCTCCGGATCGGCCTTGAGGCCTTGGACCGAAACGCCCTCGCGGGTCAGCTGCTCGCGGATGAAGCGGCCCATCTGCTCATTGCCGACGCGGGTGAGCAGCGCCGAGCGCAGGCCTAATCTGGCAGTGCCGACTGCGATATTGGCTGGACAGCCGCCGACCGACTTGGCAAAGGAAGTAATGTCCTCGAGGCGCGAGCCGATCTGCTGGCCGTAGAGATCGACGGAAGCGCGGCCGATCGTGATGATGTCGAGCGGCGAATATTTCGCTTCCACGGCTTCGCCCATTCGAACCTCCCATCGGCTTTGTTGTCTTGGGTAACACGCGCGAGCGGCAGCGTGGCGCCAGCAATATGAAATAATAATTCCAATCCATAGTCAATATGGAACGAGCATTCCCAAGCTGAAAAGTGTGCAAGGCTCGCGCGTTCAGAAATTTTGAAGTCAGACGAACGTCAAGTGTCTACCCCTGAGACCAGCTGATTTACCAAGGAAGTGGGCCATCATCGTTGAAGTACCCCGCGGTCGGGCCATCGGCGTCCAAGGTCGCCAGGTGAATGACGATCTCGGCCGCCTGCTGCACCGTGCGGTGACCTTTATAGCCGTTGAGATCGGTGGCAGTGTAACCAGGCGCGGCGGCGTTGACCTTGATGCCTTGCGGTGCGAGCTCCTTGGCGAAGGCCACCGTGATGGCGTTTAACGCTGTCTTGGAGCTGCCGTAGCTCATCATATTGATGGCGTGGTTCGCGGTGGCGGGATCCAGCGCCCTGCCGATGGAGCCGGTGGAGCTGCTCACCATCACGATCCGGGCAGCAGGTGCTGCCAGCAGCAGCGGCAGGAATGCCTGGGTCACGCGGATCGGGCCGAAGACATTGACGTCGTAGGTGGCCTGGATATCGGCGATCCGCTGCTGGCTCGGCGGCAGGTCGTAGTTGATGGCGACGCCGGCGTTGTTCACCAGCACGTCAAGGCGGCGGCTGGCCTGCCCGAACGCCTCGGCTGCCGCCTTCACACTGTCATCCCTCGTGACGTCCAGCTCAAGCCACTCTACGTCGTGGCCTTCGGCACGCAATGCCTGCGCCGCCGCCATGCCGCGTTCGGCGCTCCTGGCTCCGAGCCAGACCTTGAAGCCCATGGTCGCCATTCGCCGGGCGATTTCACGGCCTATACCCTTGTTGGCGCCGGTCACCAGCGCAGTTTTCGATGTCGTCATGTCGTGTCTCCATGTTTGCTGTCGAAGACCCACAAATGGCGCGAGGCAGCGGGCGCCGCGCGCCGGAAACTCTCCAGCTCTTGCCTAATCCCCTCACGCTGTTGCGCGGCCGGTGCGAATGCGCGATGCTGGCGCAATGAGCGAGGCGCTGCAGGAGTTGATCGAAATCGCCGGCCGCCATGCGCGCGGGCGAAGAATAAGAACGGCAATTCCCCGCGTTTCGATCGGCCGCAGCGAAGTCGCGACGGCGCCATTGCCGGGTGTGTGGGGGTCGGGGGTCTTATTCGTATTGCAGGGCGCGAAGACGGTTCTGATCGGCGACCGGGCTCTTCGTTACGACCCGGCCAGCTATTTCATCTACACTGTCGAGACGCCCAGCATCAGCCAGATAGTCGAAGCGAGCGCCGCACGTCCTTATCTGGCCATTGGCTTGACCCTTGACCTGCAGGCTGTCGCCGCGCTCCTCGTTGAGCACGGGCCGGTCCTCGGCGGCGACAGGTTCTCCACCTCTCCCGTTGATGTCGACCTGCTCGACGCGTTGCGTCGAATGCTGCGGCTGCTTGACCGGCCAGCGGAGATTCCCGTTCTCGCGGCCATGCTCGAGCGGGAGATGCTGTTTCGGCTCCTGCAAGGCCCGCAAGGCGGAAAGCTTCGTGAACTTGCGCGCGCCGACGGCCATCTGTCCCGGATTGGCCAGGCGATCGCCCGGATCCGCTCGCATCCCCATCAGCCGGTCCGGGTCGGGGATCTGGCCGAAATCGCCCATATGAGCAGTGCTGCGTTTTATCGTCACTTCAAGGCGGCGACGGCCATGAGCCCAATCCAGTATCAAAAACAAATCCGCTTGCTGGAAGCCCGCCATCTGCTGATTGCCCAGCCGGGCAACGTGGCGCGTGGCGCCTTCGCTGTCGGCTATGAGAGTGCTTCCCAGTTCAGCCGGGAGTATGCCCGCCAGTTCGGATCGCCGCCTGCCCGCGACGCAGCGCGGCTTTTGGCAGGAGGCGAAACGGCAATAGAGGTGCTCTAAGGCTTGCGCTTCTTTCCGCTATCGCGCCGCTTCTCGCCGACGGCGACGGTCAGCGCCATGGCCAAAGCCATCGTCGCCGACAGCGAGCGGAAGCCGGCGAAATCGGCCTCGGCGACCTCGAACCAGACCCTGGCGAATTGGGCGAGCGGCGAAAACGAGGAGTCGGTAATCGCCACGATCGGCACGCCTTGCTCCGAAATGACGCGCGCCTCCTCGATGGTGGCCGGGGCATAGGGCGAAAAGCTTATGGCAATGACGGCGTCCCTTGGAGAGGCAAAGCCGATCATCTCCGCATTGAGGCCGGCGGCCGATTCGATCAGCTGGTTGCGGATCTTGAGCTTGCCCAATGCGTAGGCGATGTAGGAGGCGACCGGGTAGGAGCGCCGCTTGGCCAGCACGTAAATGGTTTCGGCCTTGGCCAGCACGGCGATAGCATCTTCGAAATGGTCTTCATTCAGCGTGCGCGAAATGTCGTTGAGCGAGGTGCTGGCTGCGGCAACAAAACCATCGAAAATCGCGCGGTGGCCGGCGCCTTCCTCGGCCTTGGCGCGCAATGCCGCCAGCCTTTCATCATAGGACGAGTTGCGCTCGCGCAGACGCTCGCGAAACACCAACTGCAGGCTGGTGAAACCATCAAAACCAAGCTGCTGGGCAAAGCGGATCAGGGTCGAAGGCTGGACACCGGCGGAAGCGGCGATGCTGGCGGCGGTGCCGAAGGCGATATCGTCTGGGTTGTCGAGCGCATAGGCGGCGATCTGGGCGATACGTTTCGGCAGGCTCTGGCGCCGCTCCAGGATCGTCGCCCGCAGCGTCTCGAAATCGCGCGGCACCCGTTCGTCCATCGTCGCTCCGCCCAGGCTCATCGTCTGGTTCCCTCTGTGCCCCATCATAGCGGGCCTGTGCAAGAACACCATAAAAAATGAGACAAGCGTTCCATCTGCAGACAAAATGGACTAATTCATCCACACAAACTTTGCACACAGGGAGGCAAGCGGATGGTCGGGGTAGGTCTTATCGGCACGGGCTTCATGGGCAAGTGCCACGCCATTGCCTGGAACGCGGTCGGCACCGTCTTTCCCGATGTGGCCAAGCCAAGGCTGGTTCATCTGGGCGAGGTCAACGAGGACCTTGCCAAACGCCGTGCCAGCGAATTCGGCTTCGCCAAGGCGTCCGGTGACTGGCGCGCGGTGGTCGACGATCCCGACGTCGATGTCATCTCGCTGACCACGCCGAACCAGTTCCACCCGGAAATGGCCATCGCCATCCTCGAAGCCGGGAAGCATCTGTGGTGTGAAAAACCGATGGCGCCGAGTTTTGCGGAGGCGCAAGCAATGGCTGCGGCAGCCCAAAAGTCCGGCAAAGTCGCCGCGCTCGGCTATAACTACATCCAGAACCCCGCAATCCGCCATATCGGCGCGCTGCTCGACGAGAAGATCATCGGCGAGGTCAACCATCTGCGCATCGAGATGGACGAGGACTTCATGGCCGATCCGGAGGCGCTGTTCTTCTGGAAGCACGAGGCGGCGTCCGGTTACGGCGCGCTCGACGATTTCGCCGTGCATCCGCTTTCGCTCATCGCCGTGCTGTTCGGCCGCGTTGCCCGCGTCATGTGCGACATGGCCAAACCCTATGCCGAACGCCGCGTCGCCTCTGGCGGGCGCCGCGCGGTCGAAACCTACGACATCGCCAGCATCCTGATGCATCTCGAAAACGGCATCGCCGGCACGCTGCTGGTCAACCGTTCGGCCTGGGGCCGCAAAGGCCGGATCGCCATTCAGATTTTTGGCTCGAAGGGCTCGATCCTGTACGATCAGGAGCGGATGAATGAGTTCCAGCTCTATCTGACAGCCGACCGGCCGACCGAGCAAGGCTATCGCACCATCCTGGTAGCGCCGCACCACAAGCCCTACGACGCCTTCCTGCCGGCACCCGGCCACGGGCTTGGCTTCAACGACCTCAAGATCATCGAATGCAGGGAACTTTTGACGCGGCTGGCCGGCGAGCCGGCGCGCATCATCGACTTCGACGAAGGCTTGGAGATCGAGCGCACCGTGCACGCGATGGCCAGGTCGTTCAGTGAGAGCCGCTGGGAGGACGTGAGGTAGCCCCTCCCCCGGCATCCGCTTCACAGTGGCCGCTTCAGCCGCCTGCGGCTGAGGTGTCCGTTTCCCATCCGTTCACCCAGACCTGCCGCAAACCGTCGCCTTCACCCTTGAACCATAGTCCCGTCGCCTGGCAATCCTCGATCCGGTCGCTGCGGAAATTGCGGATTGCCTGGCGCAGCTCGCACCAGGCAACGATGTTGGCGGTTTCGGAGTAGTAGATGAGGGCGATCGGACAGATGATGCGCTCGGTGGCTCGGCCCAGTTCGTCGCGGTAGGAAAGGTCCAGCTTGGCCTCGTCGCGGATGGCACGGCGCACCAACGCCAGATCGACCGCGGAGGCCGATGGCGCGGCAAAACCCCATGCATGCAACTGATTGGCGTCGAGCGTTTGGCGCAAAGGCGGCGGCACCGCGCCGGCGATCTTGGCGCTGACGCGCTTGGCCGCCTGCTTGAGCTCGCTGTCGCCCGTGCGTTCGAGCAGCGCGAGAGACAGTACGATCGCCTCCATCTCCTCGATCGAAAACATCAACGGCGGCAAGTCGAAGCCAGGACGCAGTATGTAGCCGATGCCGCGCCCGCCCTCGATCGGCACGCGCATCGCCTGCAGCGCGGCAATGTCACGATAGACCGAGCGCACCGTCACCTCCAGCCGCTCGGCGATCATTGCCGCCGTCACCGGTTTCCTCGCCAGCCGCAGGATCTGGATGATCTCGAACAGACGCGACGCCTTGCGCATTCCCTCACTCGGCCCGAAGGCAACTGACAACACCTCGTCAGTTGGACTGACCTATAGGATCGCCTATCGGATTGAAAATCAACAAGTTCCTCTGCAGCTCGCCTGCATGAGGCGACAGGCAACTGACATGGACTACGCGGCAAACCTCTGGCTCTTCTTTCTCCTCCTTTTCGGCATCATCATCGTGCCCGGCATGGACATGCTTTTTGTGCTTGCCAATGCGCTGACCGGCGGCAGCAGCAGAGGGCTTGCGGCGACCGGCGGCATTATGCTGGGCGGCGTGGTGCATACGCTGAACGGCGCGCTCGGCGTCGGCCTGCTCATGCATTTCTTGCCAATCCTCTTCAATCCGCTGCTGATTGCCGGCGCAGCCTACATGGCCTTTATCGGCATCACGCTGATGCGCAGCTCCATCACCGTCGGCCATGACGGCCCTGCCGCCAGCCGCTCCGCATGGAAGGCCTTTCGCCAGGGGATCATGACCTGCCTGATCAATCCAAAGGCCTATCTCTTTGTTCTTGCCGTCTATCCGCAGTTTCTGAGGCCGGATTACGGTCCGATCTGGATGCAGGCGATCATCATGGGGCTGATGACGATCGCCACACAGTTCGCTGTCTATGGCGGACTCGCAATTACCGCCGGTCGCAGCCGGGATCTGCTGGTCGCCAATCCAAGGGCAACCGCTCTTGCCGGCCGGGCGGCCGGACTGCTTCTCGTTGCGGTTTCGGCGCTCACCGTCTGGGAGGGCTTGAAGGCGGCGTGAATTCCGAGCCAGAAGGGCAGCGGCGCCGGCCGGGTCATGCGGCTCCCGGACGGCTTGATATCATGGCGCGGCGCACCGACCGGCGCCGCTCGACCGCGTCGGCAAGGCCGTAAAGCACCGTCTCGGTGGTTGCCCAGTCGATGCAGCCATCGGTGATGCTCTGGCCATAGACGAGCGGCTTGCCGGGCACGACGTCCTGCCGGCCGGCGACAAGGTTGCTCTCGATCATAACGCCGATGATGCGCTCGTCGCCCGCCGCGACCTGGCACGCCACCTCGGCTGCCACCCCTGGCTGGTTTTCCGGCTTCTTGCTGCTGTTGGCGTGGCTGACATCGATCATCAGCCGCGGCGCCACGCCGATCCGGCCGAGTTCCGCGCAGGCAGCAGCAATGCTGGCCGCGTCATAATTCGGCACAATACCGCCGCGCAGGATGACGTGGCAGTCCTCGTTGCCGGTGGTCGTAGCGATGGCGCTGCGCCCACCTTTCGTCACCGCCATGAAATGATGCGGCTGGGCGGCGGATTTCACGGCTTCGGCGGCGATCCGCAAATTGCCGTCGGTGCCGTTCTTGAAGCCGACCGGGCAGGACAGGCCTGACGCCAGTTCGCGATGGATCTGGCTCTCGGTCGTGCGCGCGCCGATCGCTCCCCAGGCGACGAGGTCGGCAATATATTGCGGGGTGGCCATGTCGAGGAATTCGGTGGCCGCCGGAAGGCCGAGATTGTTGACCGCGGAGAGCACGTTGCGGGCCATCCGCAACCCCTTGTCGATGTTGAAGCTGCCGTCGAGATCGGGATCGTTGATCAGGCCTTTCCAGCCGACCGTCGTGCGCGGCTTCTCGAAATACACCCGCATGACGATCTCCAGCCGGTCCGACAGGCTTTCGCGCAGCGTCGCCAGACGACTGGCATAGTCCACGGCAGCCGCTGGGTCGTGGATCGAACAGGGGCCGACGACAACCACCAGCCGGTCGTCGGCGCCGGTCAGCATGGCGTGGATCGCGTTGCGTGATGCGGCAACGGTGCGCGTCGCCGTCAGCGTGCGCGGTATCTCCCGCATCACCTCGTCCGGCGTGCTCAATTCCCTTATTTCTTTGACCCGAAGATCGTCTGTGGTCGTCAACACGGCTTTCTGCTCCTGTCTGTTGGAGCATGACCTTTTCCGAAAACCGGATGCCACTTTTCGGGATCATGCTTTAGGAGACCTGCCGGCAAACAAAAAAGCCGCCAGGTCTGGCGGCTGTTCGGATTTTTGATGCTGCAATCTTCAGATCGAGCGCAATCCTCCCGCCGCCAGCGAGCTGCTAAAGTACCAATAGGTGGCGGTCAGGTTGATCATGCGGCTCATATAATCGATGCCGGGGCGCTTGTCACGTGGGTGATGAGGCTGCGTAGTAGCGCTGCGCACGGGATCCGAGGGGTTGGAGGCCTGTTGGCAGCCAATTCGGGATTGGTCGAAGCCTCCGCAACTTCGTCATCCCAGGGCGAAGCAGGAGCGAAGCTCCGTCGCGAAGACCGTGGGATCCATGCCGTAACCTTGGCCGAGGGGTGCAGCGGAGCAGAATTCTGCACCGTTGCGGCGCTCTGAGGGCGCGGCATGGATCCTGGGGTCTGCGCCGCGTCGCTTCGCTCCTTGCTCCGCCCCAGGATGACGAAGCGATGGGCGTTCTGCCCATTGACCAGAGCGTCAGGGTGCGCCGCGACACTATTCCGGCGACGCCCCCGCAATGCTCTGGTCATAGTCGACCAGCGATCCGGTCATGACGCCGGACTGCGGGCTGATCATATAGCTGATCAACCGGGCAAGCTGTGCCGGTTTCACCAATTGACCCATCGGCTGCGCGGCCTCGGCCCGTTCCAGCCAGTCGTCCGGCGCGTCGTGCCATTTTTTCTGCACGATCGCTTCGCCCTCGGTGTCCATCCAGCCGGGCAGCACCGCATTGCAGCGGATGCAATTGCCGCGATAGGCATTGGCGACATTCTTGGTCAGTGTCGCCAGCGCACCCTTGCTCGACGAATAGGGTGCCAGGAACGACTGGCCGCAATGCGCCGACATCGACAGCACGTTGACGATCGAGCCCGGTGCCTTGCGCGCCAGCAAATGCGCCACCACGCCCTGCATCAGGAAAAACGGGCCGCGCACATTGGTCTGGAATATCTGGTCGAAGAGATCCTCGGAGGTCTCGACCAGCGAGCCGCGAGCCGAGGTGGCAGCGGCGTTGACCAGCGCGTTGACGGTACCGAAATGGCCAATCGCCATTTCGACCGCACGCTTGCAGTCGGCCACCTCTGAGACGTCGGCACTGATGAAGATGGCATCGACACCTGCCCGCTTGAGAGTGGCGACAGCTTTGTCGCCTTTCTCTTGCGAGCGGCCGATCAGCGCCAGCGCCCGGCAGCCCTCATCGGCCAGCGCTTCGGCGACGGCAAAGCCGATGCCTTGTGCGCCGCCGGTGACGATGGCGCGTGTTTCGGAATTGCGACCGGCGGAACCGTTCATCGCCTTGCTCCTGTGTTTGATAGTCAGATTGTTTTGTCGAGGCGGACGGTCTTGCCTTCCTTGGCCGATTTCAGCGCCGCATCTGCCAGCCTGAGCGCCACCAGGCCATCCTGGCCGCTCGGCGCCGCCTTCTTGCCCGACGTCGCTGCCGCGATGAAGGCGGCGATCTCGTTGGCATAGGCGTCGAGATAACGGGTCATGAAGAAATCGTGCAGCGGCGGCCGCGTATAACCTTTCTCGTTGGCCAGTTCGATCGACACCGGCCGCTGGTTTTCGGCCGCGATCATGCCTTTCGAGCCATGCACCTCGATGCGCTGGTCGTAGCCATAGGTGGCGCGGCGCGAGTTGGAGATGACGCATTGCTTGCCGGAGGCGGTTTCGAGGATGACGCTGACGCTGTCGAAGTCGCCGGCTTCGCCGATCTTCTTGTCGACCAGCACCGAAGCGTGCGCGCTGACCGCCACCGGCTCCTCGCCGAGCAGGAAGCGCGCCATGTCGAAATCATGAATGGTCATGTCGCGGAAGATGCCGCCCGAGCGGCCGATATAGTCGAGCGGCGGCGGGCCGGGATCGCGCGAGGTGATCGTCACCATTTCGACGGTGCCGATGGCGCCGTCGTCGATCGCCTTGCGCACGGCGGCAAAATGCGGATCGAAGCGGCGGTTGAAGCCGACCATCAGGGTGGCGCCGGCCTTGTCGACGACGGCCAGGCAACGTTCCACCCTGGCGGCGTCGAGGTCGATCGGCTTTTCGCAGAAAATCGCTTTACCCGCTTTGGCGAAGCGTTCGATCAGATCGGCATGAGTGTCGGTCGGCGTGCAGATGACGACCGCATCGATATCGCCGGCCTTCTCGATGGCATCAATGCTGCGCACTTCGGCGCCATAGGCAGAGGCCAGATCGGTCGCCGCCTTCTCGAAGGCATCGGCAACTGCAACCAGCCTGGCCTGCGGATTGGAACCAACGGCGCGAGCATGGACCTTGCCGATACGGCCGGCACCGAGAAGAGCAAAGCGAAGAGGCATGAAGAATTTTCCTTTGAGGATGGTTGGGAAGGGAAGGCGTGTCAGCGCCTGTGGCCTGGCGTTGCCGTTACGCCGCAAGCTCCGCCCGCCCGGTCTTGGCACCGGTGATGTAGGAGACGATATCGTTGCCGTCGGTGTCTTGCTTGCGCAAATTGGCGACGATGCGGCCGCGCCGGAAAACGACGATGCGGTCGACCAGGTCGAACACCTGGCGCATGTTGTGAGAGATCAGGATCAGCGGTTCGCCATTTTCCTTCAGCGTGCGGATGATGTTTTCGACCTGCATCGTCTCCTGCACGCCGAGTGCCGCCGTCGGCTCATCCATGATGATGAGCTTGGAAGCAAAGGTCGCGGTTCTGGCAATTGCCACGCACTGGCGCTGGCCGCCCGACATATGGCGGATGGTGTTGGAAAGATTGGGGATCTTGACCGCCGTGCGGACCAAGGCTGCCTCGGTCGCCTTGCGCATGAACTTGCGATCGAGGATCGAGAAGGGTCCTAGATTGAACAGCACCCGCTCGCGGCCGAGGAACAGGTTCGACGGCACGTCGAGATCGTCGGCGAGCGCCAGGTTCTGGAACACGGTCTCGATGCCCGCCTCGCGGGCTTCGATCGGGCCGGCAAAATTCACTTCCTTGCCGTCGAACCACATCCTGCCGCTAGTGCGCTGCTCGACGCCGGTGATCTGGCGTACGAAGGTCGATTTGCCAGCGCCGTTGTCGCCCATGATAGCGACATGCTCGCCCTTGTGCAGCTCGAAGTTGGCACCCTCCAGCGCATGGACGCCGCCATAATACTTGGTCAGGTTTTCCGTCTTCAGGACGATGTCCGACATGGTCAAGCCCTCATTGCCCGCAGGCGTTGGCGCCACTGGTCGAGAACGACTGCGCCGACGATGATCACGCCTTTGACCATCTCCTGATAATAGGCGTCGAGGCGCAGAAAGGTGAAGCCGGAGATGATGACGCCGAAGATCAGCGAGCCGATCACCGTCCCGATAATCGAGCCGCGGCCGCCCGACAGCGAGACGCCGCCGATAACCGCCATGGCGATCGCGTCGAGCTCGTACATCACACCCATGCCGGCCTGGGCGGTGAGATTCTTCGAGCTCAGCACCACGGCGGCGAGCGCGGCGAGGACGCCGGCAATGACGTAGACGAGGATCTTGTGGTTGGCGATGTTGATGCCGGACATGCGCGCGGCATCCTCATTGGAGCCGATTGCATAGCAGTGCTTGCCATATTTGGTGTAGCTCAGGATCAGCTGAAACAGCACCGCGAGCGATATGAAGATGATGACCGGCATCAGCCCCTTGCCGATGGCGGCGAAACTCTCGGTCGGAAACGAGATCGGCTGTCCCTTCGACCACCATTTGGCGATGCCGCGCGCGGTGACCATCATGCCGAGCGTGGCGATGAACGGCGGAATGCGGGTGTAGGCGATCAATGCACCGTTGACCAGGCCGGCCAGCAGTCCGCAGCCGATCGCGACCAGCACCGGCACGATCACCGGCAGGTCGGTCCAGCCCTGGGCGATGAACATTGCCTTGGGGTTCGGGTTGCCGTTGACGGTCGCCACCTGGGCGAAGCTCATGGCGATCATTGCCGTGGCGCCGACGATCGAACCTGAGGACAGGTCGATGCCGCCGGTAATGATCACCTGCGTCACGCCGATGGCAATGATGCCGACGATCGACACCTGCAGGATGATGATCTGCAGGCGCGCTTCGTTGAAGATCGCATCGATATTGTCGCGGGTATTGAACAGGAAGCTGTCGCCCAGGAAGACCCGGCCGATCAGCTCGAAAGCGCCGACCAGGATGACGAGCGCCAGGAAGACGTTGAATTCGGCCGGCCATGCGCGCCGCTTCGCATCATAACTGAGCCCGCCGACGCCGTGAGATGTCTGTGCCAATCGTGCTTCCTCCGTCAGCCACGGTCTCTTTCGGCCGCTCTTCAGGCCGAGAGAGAAGGAGGAGCGGCGCTGGTGCGCCGCTCCGGTCCGCTGCCTCAGTTCTTCTTCAGGAACTTGTCGATATTCGCCGGCGTGACCAATTGGAACGGGATGTAGACCTTGTGCTCGACCTTTTCGCCCTTCGCCAGCTTGAGCGCCGCGTCAAGCGCGCCGGCGCCCTGGCCGGCCGCATCCTGGAACACCGTCACATCGAGATCGCCCGCCTGCATCGCCGCAAGCGCGTCCTGGGTAGCGTCGACGCCGCCGACGACAACCGACTTCATGTCGATGTTGGCGGCCTTCATCGCCTGGATGGCGCCGATCGCGCTTTCGTCATTGTTGGCGATGACGCCGTCGAACGGCTTGCCCGTCGACAGCCAGTTGGTCATCAGGTTCTGCGCTTCTTCGCGCTTCCAGTTCGACGTCTGCTTATCGATGATCTTGATGAAGCTGCACTCCGGCGTGGCGATCACGTCGTCAATGTCCTTGGTGCGCTGCACTGCTGCCTGGTTCGACAGTTCGCCCATGATCACATAGACGTTGGCTTCAGTCTTGCCGGCCTCCTTGAACAGGCGGCAGACCTCCTTGGTCTCGAGCGTGCCGGAATCGGCTTCGTTCGAAGCGACGAAGGCCTGGTTTTCGGGCAGCGTGTCGACGTTGACCGGCTCGCGATTGACATAGACCAGTGGAATCTTGGCAGCGGCGGCTGCGTCCGACATCGCCTGGGTCGCCGAGGTGTCGACCGGGTTGACGATGATGGCATCGACGCCCGAGGCGGCGAAGTTCTTGATCTGGTCGAGTTGCTTGGCGACGTCGTTCTGCGCATCCTCCACCTGCAGTTCGACGCCGTCCATGCCCTTGGCCTGCTCGATCATGCCGTTGCGCAGCACGGTGAGAAAATTGTCGTCGAACAACGCCATCGATACGCCGATCTTGGCAGCGAAGGCGGACGAACTCATCAGCGCCGCGAACGCGACGCCCAAAAGCAGTTTTTTCATTTTATTTCTCCTCCACATTGGTGTCCGGCTGCACCGATCTACCCGGAATCCCCGATCTCGCAGGGAATTCTCTCCCGATTGCCATTTTAGTTCCGGAGGCATTTGCCTGAAACAGATCTTCCGGAACGAAAGAACCAAAATGCTCAGTTGGTGAAATATTTATTCCATTTCGCGTGGGCGTCAAGCGAGATTTCGCCATGAAGGATGGATTTTCGGCATTTCAAGCGCTTTTGGACGGACGCTCAGGCAAGCCAAGCCTGAAAGCGTTCTGATAGATTACATCATGTCTGCCGCCAATGACCGCGACGTCAGATGTTTTCCGGCAGATAGATGTCGAAGGGCAGAAAGGTCTGGCCCGGCGCATTCGCAGCGCCGGTCTCGATGGCATGCGCCATCAGCCCGACAAGCTCGCGGCAAAGCGCTGCCAGTGGCGTCGAGATCACCATCGTCAGGAAATTATCCGCCAGCGCCGAGCGGGAGTCGGGCGTGATCTCGTTGCAGACGACCGCCGGCATCTCTGCCGGCTTTGCTTCCCTCAGCGCCGAGATCGCACCTTCCATGCCGCCACCGGCGACATAGCAGCCGACGAGATCAGGGTGGCGGGCTAGAAGCTCGATCATTGCATCATGCGTGATCTGGTTCGCTTCCAGATTGACCAACGTCTCGAGCAGAGTGAATTCCGGCGCCTGCTCGCGAAAGAAGGAGCGAAAACCGATCTCGCGAAGCTCATGGCCATGGAAGCGATGGCTGCCGACGAAGAGGGCAACCTTGCCAGGCCTCTTCGCAGCCTTCGAGATCATCCAGGCAGCGGTGCGGCCGACCTTGCGATTGTCCAGGCCGACATAGCCCTCGCGAATACCGGACGCAAAGTCGGAAAGCAGGGAGAACACCGGCACGCCATTGGCTTTGAGAGCCTCGACGGCGACCGTCAGCGTCGGGTGATCAGGCCCGACCAGGGCGACGGCCCTGGATTTGGCGGCCAGCTTGCGCATCCGCTCGACGATCTCGTCCGGCGCCAGCGAGCCGGCGAAGTCGATGGTCGCCACGCCGCGAAAGCGCGGCGACTGCGATACCGCCAGTTCAAGCTCGCGGGCAAATTCGTTGTAGAAGACGTCCTCCCGCCGCAACAGCAGGAACCCGAGCCGATACTCCGGCAATTCATGGCGCATCCGCTGCTTGATCAGCCCGGCTGCGTGATAGCCAATGCTGGTCGCCGCTTCATAGACGCGGCGCGCGGTTTCCTCGCGCACCGGCAACCGGTTGTTCAGCACCCGGTCGACGGTGGCGACGCTGACCCCCGAAATGCGTGCCAGGTCGGTAATCGTCGGCCGTTTCGCCATCGCTGCCTCGCTCTATTGTCCTGCTTTTACACCATTATGATGGAAAATGATAGAAACTATCTTTGTGATATTGAGCCTATCAGGCTTCGGCGTTATTTGAATGCGGACCGACTATGATCGAGGCCTCCGCCATGGTGGATATTGGACTCCGAACCGGGAACACGATCGCCACAGCAGCGTCCCGGCGTGACTACAGCCTGATCGGCCGCGACGCGAAGCTCGCCATCGAGAGCGGGCTGGCGGCGGCCGAGTGGTATCACACGGACGTGCCACGCAAGCAGATGAAGGAGCTGATGCAGCGCTCCGACGGCCCGGCGATCCGCGATACGGTCATCTGGCTCGGCGCCTTAATCCTGAGCGGAGCCGGCGGCGTCTGGTTCTGGGGTAGCTGGTGGTGCGTGCCGTTCTTCTTCGTCTACGGCGTCCTCTACGGCTCCTCCACCGATTCACGCTGGCACGAATGCGGCCACGGCACCGCCTTCAGAACGCAGTGGATGAACGACGTGGTCTATCAGATCGCCTGCTTCATGATCATGCGCAACCCGGTGACCTGGCGCTGGAGCCATACGCGCCACCATACCGATACCATCATCGTCGGCCGCGATCCGGAGATCTCGGTGATGCGTCCGCCCGATCTGCTGCGCGTCGTGCTCAACTTCGTCGGCATTCTCGACGCCTGGCATGCGATGAGCGACATGCTGCGCAATGCAGCCGGTATCGTCAGTCCGGCCGAAAGAACCTTCATTCCCGACCAGGAGCAGCCGAAGGCAATTGGCATTGCCCGCATCTGGACGACAGTCTATGCCGCGACCATTGCGCTGGCGCTCTACACGGGCTCGTTCCTGCCGCTGATGCTGGTCGGGCTGCCCAGGCTTTACGGCGCGTGGCACCATGTCATGGTCGGCCTGCTGCAGCATGGCGGCCTGGCTGAAAACGTCACCGATCACCGGCTCAACAGCCGCACCGTCTACATGAACCCGATAAGCCGCTTCATCTACTGGAACATGAACTACCACGTCGAGCATCACATGTTTCCCATGGTGCCCTATCATGCGCTGCCCAGGCTGCATGAGCTGATCAAGCACGATCTGCCGGCGCCGACACCGTCCATCCTGGCCGGCTACCGCGAGATGATACCGACCTTCCTGCGGCAGCTGCGCAATGAGGATTATTTCATCAAGCGCGAACTGCCGCCGACGGCGAGGCCCTATCGCGAGGACTTCCACAACGACAACGCTGCCGCTGCGGTGGCTGCCGAATGACAAGCCCATGCCGAGGCACCAAAAATCGAGGGACCCGTAAATGAGCGACTGGGTCGAGGCCTGTGACGCCGAGGACATCGACGAAGAGGACGTGATGCGCTTCGACCATGGCGGCCGCACCTTTGCTATCTATCGCAGCCCCAACGACGAGTATTTCGCCACCGACGGGCTTTGCACGCATGAGAAGGTGCATCTGGCCGACGGGCTGGTCATGGACGACATCATCGAATGCCCGAAGCACAATGGCCGCTTCAACTACAAGACAGGGGCTGCCAGGGGCGCGCCTGTCTGCGTCGATCTAAGGACCTATCTGGTCAAAGTCGACGCCGGCAAAGTCCTTGTCCGGATCGGTTGATGATGACGAAGGGAATGGTCGTCATCGGCGCCGGCGAATGCGGCGGGCGCGCCGCCCTTGCGCTGCGCGAGCTCGGCTATGATGGCCCCGTAACCTTGGTCGGCGACGAGCCGCATCTTCCCTATGAGCGCCCGCCGCTGTCGAAAGAAGCGATGGTCGCCGACGCGCCCCTGATCAAGGCGATCGCCAGCGACGCGATCCTGGCCGAGCGCTCTATCCGGCATATCCATTCGGTTCTGGCTGTGGCGATCGACCGCACGGCGCATGTCGTGCGCCTGTCCGACGGTTCCGCCCTGGCCTACGACAAGCTCCTGCTGGCGACCGGTTCGGTGCCGCGCAAATTGCCGATGCCGGGCCTTGGCGGGCGCTGCGTCTATCTGCGAACCTTCAACGACGCGCTGGCCATTCGTGCCCATCTCAACGCCGGCAATCGCATCGCCATAGTCGGCGGCGGCTTCATCGGGCTCGAGCTCGCCGCGGCGGCGCGCAGGCTGGGTGCCGCGGTCACCGTCATCGAGGCGCAGCCGCGCATTCTGATGCGCGGCGTGCCGGCCGAGATCGCGCAGGTCATCCATCAGGCGCATGAAGCCGAAGGCGTAAAAATCCTGTGCGGCGAGGGCATCGCGGCCATTGCCGATGACGGCGCCGAAGTGCGCATCGCGCTTGCCGGTGGACACGACATTGTCGCCGATCTTGCCGTGATCGGGATCGGCGCCGTGCCGGTGACCGGACTTGCCGGGCAGGCGGGGCTGACCATCGACAATGGTGTCGCCGTCGACGCCGAGCTTCGCACCAGCGACCGGGATATCTTTGCAGCCGGCGATTGCTGTTCGTTTCCGCTCGCTATCTATGGCGGCCGGCGCGTGCGGCTGGAAGCTTGGCGCAATGCGCAGGAGCAGGGCGCACTCGCCGCAAGGAACATGCTTGGCGCCGGCGAGGCGCATTCGGCGGTGCCTTGGTTCTGGTCAGATCAGTACGGATTGACCCTGCAGATCGCCGGCCTGTCGGACGAAGGCCGCAGCATCGTTCGCCGCGACGTTGGCGACGGCGCCTTCATCCTGTTTCATCTGGCCGAGGACAGCAGGCTGGTTGCGGCAAGCGGCATCGGCCCCGGCAACGCGGTCGCCCGCGACATAAGGCTGGCCGAGATGCTGATTGCAAAGCAGGCAAAGCCGGCGCCGGAAGCGCTAGGCTCGCAAACGGTCAAGCTGAAGTCGCTGCTGGCGGCGTGAGCTGAGGGCGTGGATAGTTGGCCGAACGCGTTTGGCTAAAACAGCGCTTTCAGCTCCGGCAGCTTGTCGTTGATCAGCCAGCCATAGTAATTCTCCTCAGGCAGTTTTTCCGGCTCGCCCGCAGCGCGGCGCTTGTCGTTCTCGGCCTTCAGCGCATAGGCGCGCTGTTCGGGGTTGCCGACATTGTAGAGCGTCGACGTGATGCCGGGATTGCCTGAGATGTCGTAGCCGGCAATGCTTCTATAGGCGTCGATCGATTTCCGGATCGTTGCTGCGACATAAGGCAGTGTCAGGTCAGGATCCATGATGGTCTTGTAGACCGCGTTGGGGTCGCCGACGTCGAGTTCCGGCAGGCCGGAAACCTTGTGCACGAGGTCGCTCATTTGCAGCGCCGTCAGCGGATTGAGCTGGCCAAGGCCAAAAGTCTGGCCGGCATAATAAGGCTGGAAGAAAGTGGCACCGAAGCGGTCGTTGGGAAAGCTCTCGCCGTTGACGGTCTTGCCGCGGAACGACCGGTTCCACACCTGCTCGCGGCACTCCCATAGGTCGTAGCTATCGGACTTCCCTGCGCATTTGGCGAATTGCGGCCGCTGCACGAAATCGGTGATGTCCTCGCCGTCATAGGCGAAGGAGAGCTTGCTCGATAAATACGAGATCGCCTTGACGTAGTAGGTCTGCAGCCGGTCATAGGCATCGACATTGTAGGTGTGCTCGCCGACGATGGCGCCGACGATATGCATTGGGTCGATGCCATAAGCCGCGGCTGCCTGCTTGATCTTGCCGCGCAGCGCGGCATCGTTCTGGAGCAGCGCAAAGACTTTGCGGTATTTCGCCTGGAAGGTGGTGTTGGTCGCCTGGGTGCGCCGGCTCGATGCGCCCGGTATGTCAGGCTGCTCGGTGTTGCGGTTGCCCGGCGGCACCATCGTTGCCGCTTGCGCGGCGAACATAGCTGTCGCCAGCGTCAGCCCCAAAATGACGAGGATCAGTTTTTTCATGCGCCGCCGCCCAAATAGTCGGCGGCAAACTAGGTAATGCTCCACCGGGAGTCGAGAGACGCCTGCACCGGACGGGACGAAAGCTTGCCGGATGCTTCCATTTGGCCACACCTCCGGAATGCCGGGCCGAATTTGACGGAGGCCGGGAGTAATTCCCCGGCCTCTTGGAGAATCAAGAGTCTCCTACAAGATGAAACGCGACAAGTCCGTGTTTCTGGAGAGGTCGCCGACATGCTTCTCGACATAGGCTGCATCGATTGTCACCGAGGTGCCGTTACGATCCGGCGCGTCATAGGAGATGTCGTCCAGTACCCGTTCCATCACCGTCTGCAGCCGCCTGGCGCCGATATTCTCGACGCTGGCGTTAAGGTCCACGGCGATGCCGGCCAACGAATCGATCGCGTCATCGGTGAAGACCAGGTCGACGCCTTCGGTCTTCATCAGCGCGATATACTGCTTGATCAGGCTGGCTTCGGTCTCGGTGAGGATGCGGACGAAATCGTCCTTCTCCAGCGCCCGCAGCTCGACGCGGATCGGCAGGCGGCCCTGCAATTCCGGCAGCAGGTCGGAGGGCTTGGCGACGTGGAACGCGCCCGAGGCGATGAACAGGATATGGTCGGTCTTCACCGGTCCATATTTGGTCGCAACCGTGGTGCCTTCGACCAGCGGCAGCAGGTCGCGCTGTACACCTTCACGCGAAACACCGGCACCGATGCCGCCTTCGCGCGAGGCGATCTTGTCGATCTCGTCAAGGAAGACGATGCCGTCATTCTCGGTCGATTCGAGTGCCCGGCGCACCACTTCGTCCTGATCGAGCAGCTTGTCGGACTCGTCGCTGATCAACAGCCCGTAGGACTCCTTGACGGTCGTCTTGCGCAACTTGATCTTCTTGCCGCCCATCGCCTTCGACAGCATGTCGTTGATGTTGAGCACGCCGATATTGGCGCCCGGCATGCCGGGGATCTCGAAGCCAGGCATGCCGCCATTGCCGGTATCGGCCACTTCGATCTCGATCTCCTTGTCGTCGAGCTCGCCGTCGCGCAGTTTCTTGCGGAAACTGTCGCGGGTGGCTGGGCTCGCCGTCTTGCCGACGAGCGCTTCGAGCACCCGTTCCTCGGCGTTGATGTGGGCACGCGCCTTGACGTCCTCGCGCATCTTCTCGCGCACCAGCCCGATGGCGATCTCGACCAGATCGCGGATGATCTGCTCGACGTCGCGGCCGACATAACCGACCTCGGTGAACTTGGTGGCTTCGACCTTGACGAAAGGCGCACCGGCAAGGCGCGCCAGGCGGCGTGAAATCTCGGTCTTGCCGACACCGGTCGGGCCGATCATCAGGATATTTTTCGGCATCACCTCTTCGCGCATCTGGCCCTCGAGCTGCTGGCGGCGCCAACGGTTGCGCAAGGCAATCGCCACCGCACGCTTGGCGTCTTTCTGGCCGATGATGAAGCGGTCGAGTTCCGAAACGATTTCGCGGGGAGAGAAGGTGCTCATATCACTAAATTCCACTTTGCCACTGCCGAATGGACTCGAACGGATGCAGCAGCATGATCACATTGAGTGTCAGATTGTCCCGGATGAGATAGCCGACACCGAATTCGAAGATGAGGGCGAGGGTGACGATCACCCATATAGGAAGCCTTCGCGCCATGACAAACCCCAGCACCATGGCCAGCGTGTCCGACACCGAATTGATGATGCTGTCGCCATAATAATCGAGCGAGATCGTGCCGGCGCGGTAGCGGTCGATGATGAAAGGACTGTTCTCGAGCAGCTCCCAGCCGCCCTCGATGACGACGGCAAACGCCAGCCTGAGCCCGATCGGCGAGCGCGGGAAAAGGAACCACGCCAGCGCATAGAACAGGAAGCCGTGAATGACGTGCGAGAAGCTGTACCAGTCGGAAATATGCTGGGAATTCTCGGAGCTTTGGACGATGCCGTGCCACAGCTTGACATAGCCGCAGGTACAGATCGGCGTCCGCCCCATGCCGTAGAGGACCCCGGCCTGGAAGATGACCAGGCCGAGAACCAGCAGGAGCCCCATTCGCCAACTGTCTTCGTAGGCCGAGACGGTTTTGTCGCTGGATACGCTCATGCTGCTATTGCCCCTCTTCTGCGTCACCCTGTCCGGCATCACCCTCTGGGGCATCAATGGCCATCAGCACGGCGTCGCCATATTCCGACTTCCTGCGATCGATAGCCGTAAAACCGGCCTTTTCATAGGCACGGATAGCCCGTGCATTGGCGGGGTCCGGGTCGATGATGACGCGCGGCGTACCTTCCTCGAAAAGCTGCTCGACGAACTGCCGGACGATCGCGGAGCCGTGGCCGACCCCGACAAGCTCCGGCACGCCGATCGACAGATCGATGCCGAGCGTGCCGAACGGCTGGTCGCTATAGGGATGGCCGTCCTCCAGATGCGGATCGTAGCTCTGCAAATAGCCGATGGGCTTTCCGTCCAGCTCGATGATCAGCGGCTCGACCGAAATGCTGTCGATATGCTCGCGGATCTCCGCAATCTCGGTCTCTGGGTCGTCCCACCACTCGGCGACATGCGGCTCGGCAAGCCAGCCGGCGATCATCGGCAGGTCCCTCTGGGTCACCGGCCGAAAACCATAGCGGAGGCTCCGCTCAGGCGGCATCGAGGGTTTCGACGACGAAGTTGTTGTTTGTGTAGACGCAAATGTCTGACGCGATCTGCATCGCCTTGCGGGCGATCTCCTCTGCGCCCTTGTCGCTGTCCATCAGCGCGCGTGCCGCTGCCAGCGCGTAATTGCCGCCGGAGCCGATGGCCATGACGCCAAATTCGGGCTCCAGCACGTCGCCGGTGCCGGTCAGCGCCAGCGACACCGACTTGTCGGCCACCAGCATCATCGCTTCCAGCCGCCGCAAATAGCGGTCGGTGCGCCAGTCCTTGGCAAGCTCGACGCAGGCGCGTGTCAGCTGGTCGGGATATTGTTCGAGCTTGGCTTCGAGCCGCTCGAGCAGCGTGAAGGCATCGGCGGTGGCGCCGGCGAAACCGGCGATGACGTTGCCGCCCTTGCCGATGCGGCGCACCTTCTTGGCGTTGCCTTTCATGATCGTCTGGCCGAGGCTGACCTGGCCGTCGCCGGCGATCACCACCTTGCCGCCCTTGCGCACGGTCACGATGGTCGTGGCATGCATGGTCAGTTCATTCGACATTTTCTGCTCCGACAAGCACCGATCCCATCGGGGCGATCGGCGCGTTACGAGTGACTTGATCGGCCATATGTATGCATAGGCCGGACGATTGCAAACCGGCCATCCGCCGGGCCGGACTGTGCTCCGCAGCGGTAACTGGCAATCGCCGGATCATGCTGCTAGAAGGCTTTCGTTTTCAGGCATGTGAACGCCTGACGTGCAAATCTGAGACAAGGATGAGGTCATGGCGCCCCGTTCCGCCGAGATAAGCCGCAAGACCAGGGAAACCGAGATCTCCGTGTCGGTTCAAGTCGACGGCTCGGGCAAATCCGACATTTCGACGGGCGTCGGCTTCTTCGACCATATGCTCGACCAGTTGTCGCGCCATTCGCTGATCGACATGACCGTGAAGGCCAAGGGCGACCTGCATATAGACGACCACCACACCGTCGAGGATACGGGCATCGCGCTCGGCCAGGCACTGGCCAAGGCATTGGGCGAGCGGCGCGGCATCATGCGCTACGCCTCGATCGACCTCGCCATGGACGAGACACTGACGCGGGCGGCAATCGATGTCTCCGGCCGGCCTTTTCTGGTCTGGAATGTTTCGTTCTCGTCGCCGAAGATCGGTATGTTCGACACCGAGCTGGTGCGCGAATTCTTCCACGCTCTGGCGCAGAATGCCGGCATCACGCTGCATGTCACCAATCATTACGGCGCCAACAACCACCACATCGCCGAGACCTGCTTCAAGGCCGTGGCGCGTGTGTTGCGTTCGGCACTTGAGCGCGACCTGCGGCAGCCGGACGCGGTTCCCTCCACCAAGGGATCCCTGAAAGGGTAACGCCATGGCCATCTATGTCGTGATGGAGCCGCCAGGCCGCAGCGAAAGGGTGGACACTACCTTTATCCGTGACGGCTTTGCCTGGCTCGGCTTCCTGGTGCCGCCGCTGTGGCTGGCCCGGCACCGGCTGTGGGTCGAGGCGGCATTGGCGTTTGTCGCCATCGGCCTGCTCTCGACGCTGGGCGAAAGGCTGGACCTGGAAACAGCCGGCTCGCTTTTATCCTTCCTTGTCATGCTCTTTGTCGGGTTGGAGGGACAAGGCTTGCGAATTGCAGCCCTTCGTCGCCGCGGCTGGCATGAATGGGGTGTCGTCGAGGCCGACAGGCTCGACGACGCCGACATCCGCTATGTGTCGGAAGCCGCTGCGGATTCGGATGCACAAACTCCTGCGCAGCGTATCGTCCCAGACGCAGCACATGCCCGGCCGGCGCAGATGGGCTTGGCACTGGGGCTGAACCATATTCCGGGAAAGCCCTGAGATGAGGGTCGCGATCATCGACTACGGGTCGGGCAATCTGCGCTCGGCCACCAAGGCCTTCGAGCGTGCCGCGCATGAAGCCGGCATTGCCGCCGCGATTGAACTCACCGCCGATGCCGAGCGGGTCAGGACCGCCGACCGCATCGTCCTGCCCGGCGTCGGCGCCTATGCCGATTGCGCCGCTGGACTGCGTGCGGTCGCCGGCATGTGGGAGGCGGTCGAGGAGGTGGCGATCGCCAAGGCTCGGCCGTTCCTCGGCATCTGTGTCGGCATGCAGCTGATGTCGGAGCGAGGCCTGGAAAAGACCGTCACAAAGGGCTTTGGCTGGATCCCCGGCGACGTCAAGGAGATCACGCCGGCCGATCCGACACTGAAGGTCCCGCAGATCGGCTGGAACACGATTGACCTGAAGCGCAAGCATCCGCTGTTTTCCGGCATTGCGACGGGCGGCAAGGGACTGCACGCCTATTTCGTCCACTCCTACCATCTCGATGCACGGAAGGAGGATGAGGTGCTGGCGGTTGCCGACTATGGCGGCCCGGTAACGGCCGCTGTCGCTCGCGACAACCTCGCCGGAACGCAATTCCACCCCGAGAAGAGCCAGGCGCTGGGCCGGGCGCTGATCACCAATTTCCTAGGCTGGAGGCCCTGAACCATGAGCAAGAAGGGCTATTGGATGGCAATGGTCGATGTCCACGATCCGGAGATCTACAAGCAGTACATCGAGGCCAATGCCGCGGCTTTCGCGAAATACGGCGCGAAGTTCCCGGTGCGCGCCGGGCGGTATACCAGCCCGGAAGGACCGACCGGCAATCGCCACGTGCTGGTGGAATTCGAATCCTATGAAAAGGCGCTGGAATGCTACGGCTCGCCTGAATACCAGGAGGCCTTGAAGTACAGGCTCGCCGGCTCGACCGGCCACTTTGTCATCGTCGAAGGCGCCTGAAGGTGATCCTGTTTCCGGCCATAGACCTCAAGGACGGCAAATGTGTGCGCCTCAGGCATGGCGACATGGCAACTGCGACGATCTATAACGACGATCCCGCCGCTCAGGCGCGCGCCTTCGAAGAGCAGGGCTTCGAATGGCTGCACGTCGTCGACCTCAACGGCGCCTTCAAGGGCCAGAGCGTCAACAGCGCCGCGGTCGGCGCCATCCTCAAGGCGACGAGCAACCCGGTGCAGCTCGGCGGCGGCATCCGCACCCTGGCGCAGATCGAGGACTGGCTCGACCGTGGGCTGGCCCGCGTCATTCTTGGCACCGTGGCGGTGCGCGATCCGGATCTGGTCAGGCAGGCCTGCAAGGCATTCCCGGGCAAGATCGCCGTCGGCATCGATGCCAAGGGCGGCAAGGTCGCGGTCGAAGGCTGGGCCGAGGCCTCGAGTCTCGGCATCATCGAACTGGCGAGGAAATTCGAAGGCGCCGGCGTCGCCGCCATCATCTACACCGACATCGATCGCGACGGGGTGCTGACCGGCATCAACTGGGACGCCACCATCGATCTCGCCGAGGCGGTTTCGATCCCGGTCATCGCCTCGGGCGGACTCGCCTCGATCGCCGACATCGTGCGCATGACCATGCCCGATGCGCAGAAGCTCGAAGGCGCGATCTCCGGCCGCGCGCTCTACGACGGCCGCATCGATCCGGCCGAGGCACTGGCGATCCTGCGCGGCAAGCCGACGGCAGGGGCGTCATCATGAAAGTCTCGATTATCGCCGCCCCTTATGACAGCGGGCACTATCACGAAGGGTGCGGCCAAGGGCCGGACGCCATTGTCGGCGGTGGGCTCGTCGAAGCCCTGACCGTGGCTGGCCATGAAGTCGCCGTCGAAGATATCGGCAGGGTGGGAGACGAGCAGGGGCGCGAAATCGCAACCGGCTTTGCCGTCTGCAACGCTGTCGCGACCAAGGTTAGCCTCGCCCGCGATGGAGGACGCTTCCCCATTACCCTTGCTGGAAATTGTCTGACCGCCGCCGGTGCGGTCGCCGGTGAAGCCGCGAATTCGATCATCTGGATCGACCAGCATGGCGATCTCAACACGCCGGAGACGTCGGCCTACGGCTTTCTCGATGGCATGGCGCTGGCGGCGACTCTCGGGCTCTGCTGGCGTCCGATGGCGGCAGCGATTCCGGGGTTCCGGCCGATAGACCCGGCGCGCTGCCTGCTGGTCGATGCCCGCGACCTCGATCCCGACGAAAAGCGCCTGCTGGAAACCTTGCCGATCGTGCGCACCGAATGTGCCGGTGCACTCGATATGATCGGAAAGCTCACGGCGACAGGGACTGTGCGGGCGCATCTGCATCTCGACCTGGACGTCGTCGATCCGAACGTGCTGCAGGTGAACCGCTACACGCATCCGGGCGGTCCGAGCCCGGAACAGTTACGGCAGCTTGCCTGCGGACTGGCCAGGTCCATCCCGATCGTCGGCGTGACGCTCTCGGCCTACGACCCGGCCTTTGATTCCCAGTCCGAGGTTCCGCCCGTCGTCGGCCAGCTGCTCGTCGACTTTCTTGCGGCGATCGAGAGGATCTGATGCTGAAAGCCCGCGTCATCCCCTGTCTGGATGTCAAGAACGGCCGTGTCGTCAAGGGCGTCAATTTCGTCGACCTGGTCGATGCCGGCGATCCCGTCGAAGCGGCAAAAGCCTATGACGCGGCCGGCGCCGACGAGCTCTGCTTTCTCGACATCACCGCCTCGTCGGAAAACCGCGAGACCATTTTCGATGTCGTCGCCCGCACCGCCGAACAATGTTTCATGCCGCTGACCGTTGGCGGTGGCGTCCGTCAGGTCGCCGACATCAGGAAGCTGCTATTGGCCGGCGCCGACAAGGTGTCGATCAACACGGCGGCGGTGAAGACCCCAAATTTTGTCGCCGAAGCAGCGGACAAATTCGGCAACCAGTGCATCGTCGTCGCCATCGATGCCAAGAAAGTGTCCGCTGCGGGCGAGGCCGATCGCTGGGAGATATTCACCCACGGCGGCCGCGAGAAGACCGGCATCGACGCCGTCGAGTTCGCTCGGCGAGTGGTCGATCTCGGCGCCGGCGAGATCCTGCTGACATCGATGGACCGCGACGGCACCAAGGCCGGCTACGACATAGCCCTTACCCGCGCGGTCGCCGATGCCGTACGCGTGCCGGTCATCGCTTCCGGCGGCGTCGGCACGCTCGACCACCTTGTCGAAGGCATTCGCGACGGCCATGCCGGCGCGGTGCTGGCGGCGTCGATCTTCCATTTCGGCACCTACAGCATCGCCGAAGCCAAGCTGCACATGGCTCAGGCCGGACTGCCGATGCGGCTGGACTCGCCGGGTAATCGGTCCTAGAGCCTTTCCGGCTAAGAAGAGGCTGTAAACGCCGTCATGACCGAGTTCTCGCTCTCCGATCTGGAGAAGATTATTGGCGAACGCGCGCGTTCCGGCGATCCGGATTCGTGGACGGCCAAGCTCTTTCAGCGCGGCATGAGCAAGGCAGCGCAGAAACTTGGCGAAGAGGCGGTCGAAACGGTAATCGCAGCCGTCAGCGCCGACCGGGACGCGCTTGTTTCGGAAAGCGCCGATCTCATCTATCATTGGCTTGTCGTTCTCGGCATAGCGGACATTCCGCTGAGCGATGTGCTCAACGAGCTTGAACGCCGCACCGGTCGTTCGGGCATCGCCGAAAAGGCGTCTCGGCTGGACCGGGGCTGATCGCTGCGGAGGAACTCGATGGACCAGCTCGCTCCTACCGAGAAGTATTCACCCTATCGTTTCTTCTCGGCCGAGCAATGGTCGCGGTTCCGCGCCGATACGCCGATGACGCTCACCGAGGACGAAATCCGTCGTCTGCGGTCGCTGAACGATCCGGTCGATCTCCACGAAGTCGAGCGCATCTATCTTTCGATGTCGCGGCTGTTGTCGGCTCATGTCGAAGCCAGTCAACTCCTGTTCAGGCAGCGTCAGGCCTTCTTCAACGCGCTGGACGCGGCCAAGACACCGTTCATCATCGGCATTGCCGGTTCCGTCGCGGTCGGCAAATCGACCACGGCGCGCGTGCTAAAGGAGCTGCTGGCGCGCTGGCCGTCGAGTCCCAAGGTCGACCTGGTCACCACCGACGGCTTCCTGCTGCCGAACGAAGTCCTGCGCCGCAACAATCTGATGGAGCGCAAGGGCTTTCCCGACAGCTACGACGTCGGCGCGCTGCTGCGTTTCCTGTCCGGCATCAAATCGGCGCAGCGCAACGTCCGCGCGCCGGTCTATTCGCACCTGACCTATGACGTCATTCCGGGCGCGTTCCAAACCATCGACCGGCCCGACATCCTGATCTTCGAAGGTATTAACGTCCTGCAGCCGGGCAAGCTGCCGAAGGACGGCAAGATCGTGCCTTTCCTGTCGGATTTCTTCGACTTTGCCATCTACATCGATGCGGAGGAGGCGCTGATCCATCACTGGTATATCGCCCGCTTCATGCGGTTGCGCGAAACCGCCTTCCGCGACCCGGCCTCCTTCTTTCACCGCTATTCGCAACTTTCCGAGGATGCGGCCCGCGCCATCGCCGAGGGTCTGTGGACCAACATCAACCTGAAGAATCTGCGCGAGAATATATTGCCGACCCGCGCCCGAGCCGATCTCATCCTGCGCAAGGGCGCCAACCATCTGGTCGAGGAAGTGGCGCTCAGGAAACTGTAACGGCGCGGTTAACGGCGCCTTAGGCTATCCCGGCTAGTGTTCGATGGGCAATTCCAGCGGATCTGTCGGGAGCAGTCTGTGATCAACGCGAGCAGTACCGGAGTTCGTGCGACGCAGCTCCGCTATTCCCTGGTCATTCCGATCTTCAACGAGGAGGCGGTTCTTCCACTCCTTATCCGGCGAATAGTCGCCCTGCTCGACGTGCTGGACGCACCGGCAGAGGCTATTTTCGTCGACGACGGCAGTACCGACACGAGTGTGATCTACCTGCGTGGGATGGTTGCCGAGGAGCCACGCTTCCGGCTGATCGAACTGTCGCGCAATTTCGGGCACCAGATTGCAATTACGGCCGGTATGGACGCGGCTGCCGGCGAAGCCGTGGTGGTCATGGATGCCGACCTCCAGGATCCCCCTGAAGTCGTTCTCCAGCTGGTGGAAAAGTGGAAGGAGGGCTATGAAATCGTCTACGCGAGGCGTATGCGGCGCGAAGGCGAAACCTGGTTCAAACGGCTGACGGCCAGCATCTTCTACCGGCTGATGGAGAAGATGACTTCAGTCGACATTCCCCGCGACGTTGGCGATTTCCGACTAATCGGCCGCAAGGCTCTCGATACGTTCAAGCAGATGCCGGAGCGCAACCGTTTCGTGCGCGGCATGTTCGGTTGGATGGGATTCAAGCAGACGGCGGTTTCATTCGAGCGACCGGCGCGCGCCGCAGGTGAAACAAAGTATCCTTTCTGGAAGATGCTCCGCCTGGCTGTCCACGGGGTCATCGGCTTTTCGGAAAAACCATTGCGTATGGCGCTCTGGGCCGGGCTCGCTATCTCGGGGGTAGCCGCGCTGCTCGGGCTCTTCGCCGTGGCTTCCTGGGCATTCAGTTTAGGTGTTGTCCAAGGCTGGACGTCGACAGTTGTTATCGTTTCCTTCTTGTCGGGGATCAACCTGTTCATGACCGGTATCGTCGGCCTCTATGTCGGCGGGATCCACTCCGAGATCAAGCGCCGGCCGCTCTACGTCGTTGATCGCCTTACTGGCTTCGAGGACGCGCTCCGGGCGGAAGTCGACAATCGAAACACCGAGGCGACGTTGTCGGCGTCACGCGACAGAAGGTTTGGTTGATGGCCGAACTCTTCGATCAATATCGCACCACCTATAACAGGACGGTCGACGACTCGATCAGGTTTTCCGGGCTGAAGCATGACTTCTTCCTGCAGGCGAAGTCAGTCCTCCTTGCCGACCTGATCGCCGAGCGTGGTATTGCAAGGCGCGACGGTTGCGTTCGGGCGCTTGATGTTGGCTGTGGGGTCGGCGCACTGCATCCCTACGTGAAGCCGCTTTTTTCAGACCTTCATGGCTGCGACATTTCGAGGGAATCCATCGCCCGGGCGCGTGAGGAAAACCCCTGGGTCACCTATGCCGACTACACGGCTCCCGTGCTGCCTTACGCGGATGGCACATTCGACCTCGCATTCGCCGTTTGCGTCGTCCATCATGTGCCGCCCGAACATTGGTCGAGCTTCGTTTGCGAGATGCGGCGCGTCGTGCGGCCCGGCGGCGTCGTGTCGGTTATCGAGCACAACCCGTACAATCCGCTGACACGCCTTGCCGTGCTTCGCTGCCCCTTCGATGAAGACGCCGTGCTGATCAGTCGCCGCAAAGCCGGCCGTCTCCTGGAGGCGGCCGGCCTCACACAGGTTGCAGGCAGGCATTTCCTGATGTTTCCCTTCGCGAATTCCGTCGCGCGCAAGGTCGAGGGCTGGGTCTCGCACCTGCCGCTCGGTGCGCAATATGTGTGCAGCGGCCGTGTTTAGCGCCGGTTCGGGCTTCAGACTTGCAAAGCGGCCGGCGCGTTTCCTGATTATCGGCTTTGGCGCCACTCTGCTCTACGCACTGCTTGCCGCGGTATTTTCGATGGGGGACGCGGTGTCGATGCGGCCGGCTTCGGCCTCGGTGCTCGCTTATGCCATCGCCGCCGTCTTCTCCTATGCCGGACAAAAGTATTTTACCTTCGCGTCCAGCGGGGCGCATCGTTTCGAGGCGCCTCGCTTTTTCGTGCTGACATTGCTTGGTCTGGCGGTGTCATTTCTTCTGCCCGCCGTGTTGTCCGGGATTCTGGGCCTGCAGGCGCAGGTTCCGATTGTGCTGACATGCTTCGTGGTCCCGCTCGTCAACTATGTGGTGCTTCGCCACTGGGTATTCGCCAGTGCTGGTCTAGGTTTGCGGAACGGCTCGAGATGATGCGATTCCCGGACCGCCCGAGATCGGCTGTTGGCGCTCCAGGCCTGGCGTGCGCGCAACGATGCAACGCACCGCCAGGCTCCGGGCTTGCAACCCTGGCCGGGCAGTGCCCTGCTGCTGGCCAAACGCTACAACGGCGGTCGTGGTACTGGCACCCCCGGGCACCCGAACAGCCTATTTCGGCGTCGTCACCCGCCTCAGCGTCAGATTGATCCGCCCGCCGTTCTTCAACAAGGCCGAGGTCGAGGGGTAGATACGGTCGACGCCGTGAAAGCAGAGCCGCCCTTCGCCGCCAAGCACGACGACGTCGCCGCTCTTCAGCCTGAACGATTTGGTGGCGCCGTCGCGCGTGGTCTGGCCGACCCGGAACAGGCAATCATCGCCGAGCGAGACCGAGACGACCGGTGCCGAGAAATCCGCCTCGTCGCGGTCCTGGTGAAGACCCATCTTGGCATCCTGCGAATAGAAATTGACCAGGCAGGCCTCCGGCGGGTGCGCATAGGCAGATACGTCCCGCCACAGATCGAGCAGCATCTCCGGGATCGGCGGCCAAGGCCTTCCGGTCACCGGGTGGGTCGGCTGGTAGCGATAGCCGTGCTCCTTGTCGGTGACCCAGCCCAGCGGGCCGCAATTGGTCATGCGCACGCTCATCTCCTTGCCGGTACGCGGCATTGCCGGCACGAACAGCGGGGCTTCCTCCACGACTTTCCTGATATCTTCCACCAGCACTTCCTGCATGGCGCGCGACAGGTGGCCGGGCATATGGCGGACGCCTTTGGGCAGTACGAGCATCGCGTCGCTTGATCCGTTGGTCTGGAAAATCAGAATGCCACCGTCAAACGAAAACGGCGACCCGAAAGCCGCCTCCGACAGTAGCTGCGCACTTTACGCCGGCGATCTGAGATCCGAAGCCGCTTCGGCTGTCACTCATCCTCAACCCGGCCGCGCATTTTCTTGATCGAGCCGCGCCCGGCCTTGCTCTTGAGCCGTCTTTCGACCGCGCCTTTGGATGGCCTGGTCTTCTTGCGCGGCGGTGGCGGTGGTTCGGCGGCCTTGGCAACCAGTGCCGTCAGTCGCGCCCGGGCGTCCGCCCGGTTCTGCTCCTGGGTGCGGAAGCGTCCGGCTTCGATGACGATGACGCCGTCCTTGGTGGCGCGCTGGCCGGCAAGCTTGATGGTCCGTTCGCGCACCCGCTCCGACAGGCCAGCCGCATTGGCGGCATCGAAGCGCAATTGCACTGCCGTCGCCACCTTGTTGACGTTCTGCCCGCCCGGGCCGGACGAACGGATGAAGTCCTCGTGCAGGTCGCCCGGATTAATCACCGCATCGTCGGTGATGATGATCTTGTCGTCGGCGTTCATGCCGCAGTCATGGCGCGGCAGGCGGAAAAAGAAAAGGCCCGATCGAAGCCGGGCCTTGAAGCATCACCAGGGGCGACGGCTATTCAGCCGCTACCTGCATGCGTGGTGCGGCGCCGAGCACGGTGGCGTCGACATGGGCTTCGAACTTTTCGAAATTGTCGACGAACATGCCGACCAGCCTTGCCGCCTGCCGGTCGTAGGCGGGCTTGTCGACCCAGGTCGATCTCGGGTCGAGAATGGCGCGGTCGACGCCGGCAACCGTCACCGGTACGTCAAAACCGAAATTGGCGTCGGTGCGGAAGTCGGCCGCTTTCAGCGAGCCGTCGAGCGCCGCCGCAAGCAGCGCCCGCGTTGCCTTGATCGGCATCCGCTTGCCGGTGCCGTAGGCGCCGCCGGTCCAGCCGGTGTTGACCAGCCAGCAATCGACGCCGTGGCGGGCGATGAGCTCGCGCAGCAGATTGCCGTATTCCGACGGATGCCGCGGCATGAACGGTGCGCCGAAGCATGTCGAAAATGTCGCTTCGGGTTCGGTAACGCCCTTCTCGGTCCCGGCCACCTTGGCGGTATAGCCGGAGAGGAAATGATACATCGCCTGCGCCGGGGTCAGCCGCGCGATCGGCGGCATAACGCCGAATGCGTCGGCGGTCAGCATGATGATGTTCTTCGGGTGGCTGGCGCGCCCCGTCTTGCTGGCGTTGGGGATGAAATGGAGCGGGTAGGCGCAGCGCGTGTTTTCGGTCAGCCCGCCGTCGTCGAAATCCGGCACGCGGCCGGCGTCGAGCGCCACATTCTCCAGCACCGTGCCGAAGCGCTGGGTGGTGGCGAAGATCTCCGGCTCGGCTTCGGCCGAAAGCTTGATCGTCTTGGCATAGCAGCCGCCTTCGAAATTGAAGATGCCGTGCGGTCCCCAGCCATGCTCGTCGTCGCCGACCAGCGTTCGCGACGGGTCGGCCGACAGCGTCGTCTTGCCGGTCCCGGAAAGGCCGAAGAAAACGGCCGCGTCGCCGGCGGGCCCTTCATTGGCCGAGCAATGCATCGGCATCACGCCTTTTGCCGGCAGCAGATAATTGAGCACGGTGAACACCGACTTCTTCATCTCGCCGGCATAGGAGGTACCGCCAATCAACACGATCATGCGCGAAAGATCGACCGCGATCACCGTTTCGCCGCGCGTGCCGTGGCGGGCGGGATCGGCGCGGAACGACGGCAGGTCGATTATCGTCAAATCCGGCACGAAATGCTCGAGTTCGGCGGCTGCAGGCCGGATGAGCAGATTGCGGATGAACAAGGAGTGCCAGGCAAGCTCCGTGATCACCCTGGTCGGCAGCTTCAGTTCCTCGTCGGCACCGCCGACCAGGTCCTGCACATAAAGGTCCTTTCCAGCCGCATGGGCGCGAAAATCGGCAAGCAGCGTATCGAACTGGATCGGCGAAATCGCCTTGTTGTTGTCCCACCATACATGCGGCGCGGTGCTTTCGTCGCGCACCACGAATTTGTCCCTGGGCGAGCGGCCGGTGTGCTGCCCAGTCTCGGCGGCAAGCGCGCCATGCGCGGTGAGTCGGGCCTCGCCACTGCGGATTGCCTCCTCGTAGAGCGCGGCCGCGCCGAAATTATAGCGCACCACGCCAGTGGTTCTCAGACCGATCCGATCGATTGCACATGCAGGATTGCGTTTGCCGGCTTCCGACATGGGTGTCCCTTCTTCGATTTACCGCGTCTTTACCGGCGAATTCCGGAAACCCCATTGCAGGAGCTAAAAACGTCAAAACCAGAAAAGGCGAATGATATCAAATCATTAATCGATTTAAATATTTTGAAAGTTGTTTAAATCGTTTATATGTGCAAAAACACTGATGGTTGCCCAAAGGATTGGCGATGTTCATTCGTCCAATCCATATCGAGGTACAATTGTGGCCGCCGGCGTGCCGCGCGTGACAGCGGATAAAGCCTATGCCACATTTTGTACCTAATTTGTCCTGCAAAAGCCCCTTCTCGACGAAAGAAGGGACAGCTCATGAGGGAGCCGCTTGAAATGGCAACAATCGCGCTTGTCGACGACGATCGCAACATTCTGACTTCGGTTTCGATCGCCCTCGAATCCGAGGGTTATCGGGTCGAAACCTACACGGATGGGGCATCGGCGCTGGAGGGACTGGCGGCGCGCCCGCCGAACCTCGCCATCCTCGACATCAAGATGCCGCGCATGGACGGCATGGAGTTGCTGCGCCGGATGCGTCAGAAATCCGACCTGCCGGTGATCTTCCTGACCTCCAAGGACGATGAGATCGATGAACTGTTCGGCCTCAAGATGGGCGCCGACGACTTCATCCGCAAACCCTTCTCGCAGCGTCTTCTGGTCGAACGCGTCCGCGCCGTGCTGCGCCGCGCCAGCACCCGCGAGGCGGCGGCCAAGGCGCCCAACCAGCAGGCCCGGTCGCTTGAGCGCGGCCAGCTTGTCATGGACCAGGAGCGCCACACCTGCACCTGGAAGGGCGAGCCGGTGACGCTGACCGTCACCGAGTTCCTCATCCTGCATTCCCTGGCACAGCGCCCGGGCGTCGTAAAAAGCCGTGATGCGCTGATGGATTCCGCTTATGATGAGCAGGTCTATGTCGATGACCGCACCATTGACAGTCACATCAAGCGGCTGCGCAAGAAGTTCAAGGCCGTCGACGATGACTTCGAAATGATCGAAACCCTTTACGGAGTCGGGTATCGGTTCCGCGAAGCATGAGTAGGCAGTAGGCAGTAGGGAATGGTCGGTAGTCAGTTTTGAATGATGCGAGCGGCCACCCATGCATCGCCGCGATCTCAGCCAACCATTTCTCTATTCCTGCTGCCTACTCACTACTCACTAATTACCGAGCGGGAGCTGCTATTCGATGGCAGTGGAAGTAGAGCGAGTGAGACGGTCGGGCGCCGCCAGGCGCCCGCCGCGGATTCTGCCCGCCTTCGTGTCGAAAATTACGGTGCCGATGCGCCGGTTTCTCGGCCATCACATCTTTTCCAGCCTGACACGGCGTATTCTCTTTCTCAATCTCGCCGGCCTTGCCGTCCTGGTCACCGGCATTCTCTACCTCAACACCTTTCGCGACGGGCTGATCGACGCCCGTGTCGAGAGCCTGATGACCCAAGGCGAGATCATCGCCGGCGCGATCGCCGCGTCGGCGACGGTCGAAACCGATTCGATCAGCATCGATCCGGAAAAGCTGCTTGAGTTGCAGGCCGGCGAAAGCCTCGGCCCGGGCTCCGACCAGCTCGACAATCTCGATTTCCCGATCAATCCGGAGCGCGTGGCGCCGGTGCTCAGGCGGCTGATCTCGCCGACGCGCACGCGCGCCCGCATTTATGACCGCGACGCCAACCTGCTGCTCGATTCCCGCCATCTCTATTCGCGCGGCCAGATCCTTCGCTACGACCTGCCGCCGGTCGAAGTGGAACAGCCGGACCTTCTGGAGCGCATCCAGAAATTCGTCTTTGATTTCTTCCGCAACAAGCAGCTGCCTGTCTATCGCGAGCAGCCGGGCGGCAACGGTGCTGCGTTTCCGGAAGTGGTCAAAGCGCTTACCGGCAGTCCGTCGACGATCGTGCGGATCTCGGAGCAGGGCGAGCAGATCGTTTCAGTGGCGGTGCCGATCCAGCGCTTCCGTGCCGTTCTCGGCGTGCTGATGCTGTCGACCGAAGGCGGCGACATCGACAAGATCGTCGCGGCCGAGCGCAAGGCGATCCTGCGCGTGTTCGGCATCGCCGCCCTGGTTACCGCCATCCTGTCGATGCTGCTGGCCTCCACCATCGCCAACCCGCTTCGCCGGCTTTCCGCGGCGGCGGTCCGGGTTCGCCGCGGCGTCAAGAACCGTGAGGAAATCCCCGACTTCTCCGACCGCCAGGACGAGATCGGCAATCTCTCGATCGCCGTGCGCGACATGACCAATGCGCTCTACGCCCGTATCGAGGCGATCGAAAGTTTTGCCGCGGATGTCTCGCACGAGCTGAAGAACCCGCTTACCTCGCTGCGCAGCGCCGTGGAGACATTGCCGCTGGCCAGGAACGACAATTCGCGGAGCCGGCTGATGGATATCATCCAGCACGATGTGAGGCGGCTGGACCGCCTGATCACCGATATTTCCGATGCCTCCCGTCTTGATGCCGAGCTGGCGCGGGAAGACGCGGGAACCGTCGACCTGAAAAAGTTCATCACCGATCTGGTCGCCGTCTCGCGCGAGGCCACGCGCAACAAGAAGGCGGTCGAGATCGAGTTCAAGGTCGCCAAACTGCCGCAGGGCGTGAAAGGCTACTTCGTCGTCGGCCATGATCTGAGGATCGGCCAGGTGATCACCAACCTGATCGAGAATGCCCGCTCGTTCGTTCCCGAAGATCGTGGCCACATCACCATATCGCTGGCACGCGCCGGTAAGTTCAACATCGTCACCGTCGACGACAATGGCCCCGGAATCCGGGCCGATAACATCGATCGCATTTTCGAGCGGTTCTATACAGATCGGCCGGCCGGCGAGGCGTTCGGTCAGAACTCGGGCCTTGGCCTGTCGATATCCAGGCAGATCGTTGAAGCCCATGGCGGCACGCTGAGCGCCGAGAACATCCCGGGCACCAAGCCTGGCGAGATCAAGGGCGCGCGCTTCGTGGTGACGCTGCCGGCGGAAGGCTGAGGGATGAATTCCAATCACGCCTGGTCCTATTGTGCAGCCTGAACACATTCACGGCACCGCGATCCTGATAGGTGATCGCGGCATTCTCATCACCGGACCGTCCGGCTTGGGCAAGACGACGCTGGCGCTCGCCTTGATCGATCATTGCAGCCAACGCGGGCTGTTTTCCCGGCTGATCGGCGATGACCAGCTCTTTGCCGCCGATTGCGAGGGGCGGCTGGTCTGCCGCGCACCAGCCAGCATAGCCGGCCTCGTCGAGGTGCCGGGATTCGGCCCCAAACCGATACAGTTCGAGCCAAGCTGCGTGATCGACCTCATTATCCAGCTCGTGCCAGCCGGCAAAATGGTCCGCTTCCAGGAAGACTGCAGCGAACTCGTTGTCGGCGTGACAGTGCCGCGCATCGATCTTGCCGGGCGCAATGTCGCGGCCGCCTTGCCGGCAGTGATGTCGCGTCTGTCGATTGCGCCTTTCCTGTGATCCGATTTCGATTTTTTGCTGCAATGCGTCAAATTGGCTTGGGCCGGCGCAATTTTGGGCTTGTCAACGGGCCTTGCGTCGACAAGATAGCGCTCCCGCCGCCTGGAACGGTCGGCGAGCATAAAATGCGCCTGTGAAGCGGCGATGACGGGAGCCACCAAAGAATGATCGGACTCGTGCTTGTAACGCACGGTCAACTGGCCGCCGAGTTCCGCAATGCCGTGGAACACGTCGTTGGGCCACAAGACAATTTCGAGACCGTGGCGATCGGTGCCGACGATGATATGGAACAGCGCCGCCGCGACATTATCGACGCAGTCGGCCGCGTCGATACGGGATCAGGCGTCATCGTTTTGACCGACATGTTCGGCGGCACGCCCTCCAACCTCGCCATTTCCGTGATGGAATCCGGCCGCATCGAGGTCATTGCCGGCATGAACCTGCCGATGCTGATCAAGCTGTCCAGCGTTCGCAAGGGCGACAACATGACGGCAGCGCTGGATGAGGCGCAGGCTGCCGGCCGCAAATACATCAATGTCGCCAGTCAACTCCTGAGCAGCAAATGAGCGCGCTCTTGCCGGAACAGGACAAGATCGTTCGCGACTTTCCGATCGTCAACCAGCGCGGCCTGCATGCGCGCGCCTCGGCCAAGTTCGTTCAAATTGCCAGCGGCTTCAATGCCACGGTTCAGGTCGAGAAGGACGGCGTCAAGGTCGGCGGCACCTCGATCATGGGCCTGATGATGCTGGCGGCGAGTCCCGGTTATTCAATCCGCGTCACCGCCACCGGCCCAGAGGCCGAAGAGGTCATCGATGCGCTGGAGCAACTGGTTGCTTCCCGTTTTGGCGAGGAATGCTGACGTGCTGATCGCTTCCGAAGACATGCACGGATAAAGATTTCTTTATATCCCATTGTCGTCCAACTCCCGATCTGCTAGTCAGGCCGGCAACTCGCGCCCTCCGACACGCCTTCGGGGCGGGGCGCGTCCCGCAATCAATTCGCATCGGAGCACTGCCATGACGGGTAGCAAGGACTATGTGGTCGCAGACATCGCGCTTGCCGGCTGGGGCCGCAAGGAGATCGAGATCGCCGAAACCGAAATGCCGGGCCTGATGGCCTGCCGCGAGGAATTCGGCGACAAGAAGCCGCTCAAGGGCGCGCGCATCACCGGCTCGCTGCATATGACGATCCAGACGGCGGTGCTGATCGAAACGCTGAAGGCGCTCGGTGCCGATATCCGCTGGGCTTCCTGCAACATCTTCTCGACCCAGGACCACGCCGCCGCGGCCATTGCCGAGGCCGGAATTCCGGTGTTTGCCGTCAAGGGTGAGACGCTGGAGGATTATTGGGTCTACACCGACAAGATCTTCCAGTGGGCCGATGGCGGCACCTCCAACATGATCCTCGATGACGGTGGCGATGCCACCATGTACATCCTGATCGGCGCCCGCGCCGAGGCCGGCGAGGATGTGCTGTCCAATCCGGGCAGCGAAGAGGAAGAGATCCTGTTTGCCCAGATCAAGAAGCGCATGCAGGCATCACCCGGCTTCTTCACCAGGCAGAAGCAAGCGATCCGCGGCGTCACCGAAGAGACGACGACCGGCGTCAACCGGCTCTATCAGTTGCAGAAAAAAGGCCTGCTGCCGTTCCCGGCAATCAACGTCAATGATTCCGTCACCAAGTCGAAATTCGACAACAAATATGGCTGCAAGGAATCGCTTGTAGACGGCATTCGCCGCGGCACCGACACGATGATGGCCGGCAAAGTCGCGGTCGTCTGCGGCTATGGCGATGTTGGCAAGGGCTCGTCGGCTTCGCTCAAGGGCGCCGGCGCCCGCGTCAAGGTCACCGAGGTCGATCCGATCTGCGCGCTGCAGGCGGCGATGGACGGTTTCGAGGTGGTCACGCTCGAGGACGCGGCGCCGACGGCAGACATCGTCATCACCACCACCGGCAACAAGGACGTCGTTACCCTCGATCACATGCGCCTGATGAAGGACATGGTGATCGTCGGCAACATCGGTCACTTCGACAACGAGATCCAGGTTGCCTCGCTGCGCAACCTGAAATGGACCAACATCAAGCCTCAGGTGGATATGATCACCTTCCCGGACGGCAAACGGATGATCCTTTTGTCGGAAGGCCGCCTGCTCAACCTCGGCAACGCCACCGGCCATCCAAGCTTCGTCATGTCGGCGTCCTTCACCAACCAGGTGTTGGCCCAGATCGAGCTGTACACCAAGCCCGGCCAGTACGAGAACCAGGTCTATGTCCTGCCGAAGCATCTCGACGAAAAGGTCGCGCGCCTGCATCTCGACAAGCTCGGTGCCCGCCTGACCGAACTGTCTGGCGAACAGGCCGCCTATATCGGCGTCACTCCGCAGGGACCGTTCAAGCCGGAACACTACCGCTATTAACCACGGCGAAACTTGCCACTAGATATTGAAGCCGGGCGATTGACTTTTCGCCCGGCTTTATTTTTGCGCTGATTGATTCTTCACGCCGATTCGCGCAAGCGCTATGGTGCTGATTCGCGGTCCGGGGACGAGGCCCGGGCGCACGCATCAGGGCGGTCTTGCATTCAGGCGGCGAAGAGGACCAAGACATGCCGGGGGATAACCCGCCTTGCGCGGGACAGGCCGTTTCCGGCGGCCATAACGATTCGGTCACGGGCTCCGCTGCCAGAGGCGGCAGCCTTTTGTGGCGTGCCGGCAGCCGTATCGGAGTGCTGCTTGCTTCGTCCGCGCTGGTTGGTCCGCTGCTTGGCTCTGCTGCACATGCCCAAACCCGCGCGGCGCAAAAGGCCGGGCTGTCGGTCAGCACGGTCGAGGTCATGCAACTCGCCATGTTCGTCGGCGTCATGGGGGCGGCATTGCTGTCGGCCATCTTTCTGATCCGCGAACGGGCGCGCACCGCGGCGGAAAATGCCGAGCTCAGGACCCGCATCGCCGACGTCAATGCCGCGCTGCAGCGCTCGGAGGCGCTGCTTCATTCCCGCGATCAGCGCGTGGTGGTATGGGCGGCCGAAAACAAGAAGCCCGAGCTTGTCGGGACATTGCCGCTCGAGAGCGGCGCGCCGGAGGACCGGGCGGCCTTCCTGGCTTTCGGCCGCTGGCTGATGCCGCGTTCGGCGGCCGCACTCGAACATGCCGTCGCATCACTGCGGGACAAGGCAAAGCCGTTCGATCTGGTCATCGAATCGCAGGCCGGCCAGCCGCTCGAGGTTCACGGCCGCAAGAGTGCGGCGCATGTGCTGGTTCGCTTCGTCTCGCTTTCGGAGACACAGCGAAGCCAGGCCAGGCTGAAGATCGAGAACCAGCGCTTGGCCGCCGACCATGAGACGCTGATCGGCCTTCTGGATGCGCTCAAGATGCCATCATGGTTGCGGGCCGTTGACGGGCGGCTGAAATGGGTCAACCGGGCCTATGCCGAAGCGGTCGAGGCCGAGAATGCCGAAGCGGCGGTTCGTGACGGCAAGGAATTCCTCGGAGGCCAGGCGCGCGACACGATCGCTGCGCAGCACAAGTCGCACCCCGTCTTCGAACAGACGCTCTCCACGGTGATCGAAGGCGACCGCCGTATGTTTGCCGTGACCGATTTTGCCGGGGCGGATGGTTCGGCTGGTCTTGCCTGCGACATCAGCGCCATCGAGGCCATTCGCGCCGAATATGAGCGGACCGTGCAGAGCCACGCCGACACGCTCGATCAGCTCAACACCGCCGTGGCGATTTTCGATACCGACGAGAAATTGCGGTTTTTCAATCAGGCGTTCCAGAAACTATGGGGCCTCGACAGCGGCTTCCTGCACAGCGCGCCGGATAACGCCTTGCTGCTCGACCGCCTGCGCAGCGAAGGCAAGATCGCTGAGCAGCCCGAATGGCGGCGCTGGAAAGAGAGCCTGCTCGGCGCTTACCGCGCGGTTGAATCGCAGGAGCATTGGTGGCATCTGCCGGACGGCAAAACCATTCGCGTCGTCGCCAATCCGCAGCCCAAGGGCGGCGTCACCTGGGTGTTTGAGAACCTGACCGAGAAGATGGACCTTGAAAGCCGCTATCAGACCGCTGTGCGGGTTCAGGGTGAGACGCTCGACAACCTTGCCGAAGGCGTCGCCGTGTTCGGCCCCGACGGCAGGCTGAGATTGTCCAACCCGGCCTTCGCGGCCCTGTGGGGGCTGGATGCCGATGCCTCAAAACCCAACGTCCATGTCTCGACGATCCGCGAACTTTGCGACCGCCGTGCCGTCGACAGTCCGTGGGGCGGGTTCGTTGCCGCCATCACCGGCTTCGACGACGAGCGCCGCGACCGCCACGGCCAGACCGAATTGAACAACGGCACCGTTTTGCGCTACGCCGTCATCCCTTTGCCCAACGGCCAGGTGATGATGACCTTCGTCGACGTTACCGACAGCGTCAATGTCGAGCGGGCACTGAAGGACAAGAATGAGGCGCTGCAAAAGTCCGACCAGATCAAGAACGAATTCGTGCAGCACGTCTCCTATGAGCTGCGCTCGCCACTCACCAACATCATCGGCTTTACCGAGCTTCTTTCACTGCCGTCGACTGGTCCGTTGAACCAGAAGCAACGCGAATATATCGGGCATGTCGGCTCGTCCTCCTCGGTCCTGCTCACCATCGTCAACGACATCCTCGATCTGGCGACGGTGGATGCCGGCATCATGGAACTCGACATTTCCGAAGTTCACATCAATCGAACCATTACGGCCGCCGCCGAACTGGTCGCCGATCGGCTGGAGGAACATGCGATCAAGCTTAGGATCGACGCGGCTGCCGCGCCGAAGACCTTCCACGGCGACGAGATCCGCGTCCGCCAGATACTCTACAATCTGCTCAGCAATGCCGCCAATTACGCGCCGGAGGCGAGCACCATAACGCTCGCCTGCCGCCAGCTTGCCGACGGCGTGGAATTTTCCGTTCACGATGACGGCCCCGGCATGCCGCCGGACCTGCTTGAGTCAGTGTTCCGGCGCTTCGAGCCGCGCACCAATGGCGGCCGCCGCCGTGGCGCCGGGCTCGGCCTGTCGATCGTCAAGAGCTTTGTCGAACTCCATGGCGGCAGCGTCCGCATCGAGACCGGCAGGGATAAGGGCACCACGGTTGTTTGCGCCTTTCCCGACACGCCGTCGGGCATCCGTGCGGCGGCCGAGTAGCGCGTTCGATGGCGGTATTGGTGCTGGAGCGTTTTCTCGCCGACGAGGCTGCGACGGCAAGGCTCGGCGAGGATCTTGCCATGTCGCTGCGCATTGGCGACGTGCTCGCTCTCAAGGGCGATCTCGGCGCCGGCAAATCGACCTTGGCACGGGCGCTGGTCAGGGCGCTGGCCGACGATGCCGGCCTCGACGTGCCCAGCCCGACCTTCACGCTGGTCCAGAGCTACGACACGCGTGTGCCGGTCCATCATTTCGATCTCTACCGCTTGGGCACGGCGTCCGAGCTGGACGAGCTGGGCTTCGACGAGGCGCTGACGCAAGCGGCTGCGCTGATCGAATGGCCGGAGCGGGCAGAGGCATATCTGCCGAAAACCTCGGTGCTGGTCGAACTTCTCCAGCAGGGCGACGGCCGACTGGCGAGACTGTCGGGGGAGGGCGCCGCCTTCGAGCGCGCGGCGCGATCGCTGGCAATGCGCGATTTTCTCGGGCAGGCCGGTTGGGGCGACGCGCAGCGACGATATTTCATCGGTGATGCCTCGGCTCGCTCCTACGAGATCGTCACGCTCGCCGGATTTCCGCCGCGCGTGCTGATGAACTCGCCAAGGCTGGTGCTCGGACCGCCGGTCCGCGACGGCAAACCCTATGCCGAGATCGCCCACACGGCGCAATCCGTTTCGGCATTCGTCGCCATCGACCGGGCCTTGCGGGCCGGCGGTGTCAGCGTCCCGGAAGTCCATGCCCAGGACCTCGAGCAGGGTTTTCTCCTGCTGGAGCATCTCGGTTCCCAAGGCTTTCTCGACAAGCGCGGCCAGCCGGTAGCCGCGCGTTATGCGGCGGCGGCCGAACTGCTTGCCATGATGCACGGCAAAACATGGCCGGCCCGCATGCAGGCCGGCCCCGGCGTCTTCCACGAAGTGCCGCCTTTCGACCGCGACGCCATGATGATCGAGGCCGAATTGCTGGTCGACTGGTATGTCCCGGCGATTTCACGCACTCCGCCAAGCGAGGCGCTGCGCGCCGGCTACCGCAGCGAATGGAATGCGGTGCTCGATCGGCTCGAGGGGCGCGAATACACGCTTATGTTGCGCGACTTCCATTCGCCCAACCTGATCTGGCGCGCTGACCGTTCCGGTCATGACCGCCTCGGCGTCGTCGATGTCCAGGATGCGCTGATCGGACCGTCCGCCTACGACGTCGCATCGCTCGCCTTGGACGCGCGCGTCACCATTTCACCTGAAATCGAGAAGCACACGCTCGCCGCCTATATCGCCGCGCGGCGCGCGGCCGGCGTCTTCGACGAGGACGAATTCCTGGAAACATATGCAATCATGGCCGCACAGCGCAATTCCAAGATCCTCGGCATTTTCGTGCGGCTCGAAAAACGTGACGGCAAGCCTTATTATCTGAAGCATCTGCCGCGCATCCGCGATTATCTTCGCCGGGCGCTAGCGCATCCGGCGCTGGCCGGGCTGCAGGATTTCTACATCGCCCACGGCTTGCTGGAGGAACGCTCGATTTGACGGCTAAGGATTTGGGCCTGAAGGCGTCGGATGAGCAGCCGATGCCAACGACCGCCATGGTGCTCGCCGCCGGGCTCGGCAAGCGCATGCGGCCGATCACTGACACCATGCCGAAGCCGCTGGTCAAGATCGCCGGCAAGACATTGCTCGACTGGGGGCTGGACTGCCTGGCCGAAGCCGGCGTCGCCAACGCCGTCGTCAATGTCCATTACCTGCCGCGACAGATCGTGGACCATGTGGCCCGCCGCAGTGCGCCGACAATCGTCATCTCGGACGAGAGCACCGGCCTGCTCGACTCAGCCGGAGGTATCGTCAAGGCACTGCCCGGGTTAGGGGCGCCCTTCTATGTGCTCAACGCCGACACCTTCTGGATCGACAGCGGCGTTTCCAATCTCAGGCGTCTTGCCCTTGCATGGGAGGGCGCGACAATGGACATTCTGCTGATGCTTGCGGATCTCCAGTCGGCAACCGGACATAGCGGCGGCACCGATTTCCTGATGGCGCCGGATGGCGCCTTGCGGCGTGCGAACAACGATCCGGCCGGCCTGATCTATGCCGGCGCCGCGATCGTCCATCCGCGCATCTTCAAGAATGCGCCGGCCGGCCCACACTCTCTTAACGCCTATTTCGATGCCGCAATCGCCGCCGGCCGCCTGTTCGGCATGAAGATGCAGGGTCACTGGATCACTGTCGGCACACCTGACGCGATCCCGCGGGCGGAAGCAGCGGTCGCCGCCGCGCTTGCCGGCACGCCCAATGCTGTTGCTGAGGCACCCGGCGCTCTTACCGAGTCGAAATGAGCGGCTCCCGCCGCGTTTTCTCGATTCCGCCCGGAGCGCCGTTCCTGCCGACGCTGGCCGAGGCGTTGCTTGCAGGGCGCCTGGTTCCCGGCTTTGCCTATGATGGCGATCCGCTGATGCTGGCCGATCTCACCATCTATGTGCCGACGCGCCGTGCGGCGCGGGCGCTTCGCGGCGAATTCGTCGATGCTCTCTCGCGCTCGGGAAGCCGCTCGGCGATCCTGCCGGTCATCCACCCGCTTGGCGAGTTCGACGAAGATGAAGCGGCCCTCGAGGCAGGAGCTTCGGCCGCCATCGACCTTGCGCCGCCGATCGCCGCGGTAGAGCGCCTGCTGCTGCTTGCGCCGCTGGTGCGAGCGTGGAAACGCCGCCTGCCGGCACATGTCGCCGCATTGTTCGACGAGGAGATCGTCATCCCGGCCTCCGCCGCCGACGCCCTCTGGCTGGCGCGCGACCTGGCGCGGCTGATGGACGAGATCGAGACCGAGGGCACGGATTGGGCGAGGCTCGCCGACCTTGTGACCGGCAATCTCGCAGGCTGGTGGCAGGTGACGCTCGATTTCCTGAGCATCGTGACCGAGAACTGGCCGAGGCTGCTCGAGGAACGCCATCGCTCCAATCCCGCCGCGCATCGCAATGCTCTGATAAGGCTGGAGGCGGCGCGGCTGAGGCGCAATCCGCCGGCCGGGCCGGTGATCGCCGCCGGCTCCACAGGATCGATCCCAGCCACGGCCGAGCTGCTTGCCGTGATCGCCGGTCTGCCCAATGGCGCCGTTGTGCTGCCCGGGCTCGACCGGACACTGGACGAGCCGTCCTTTGCCGCCATCAGTGCGCTCGGTGCGCGCCCGGCCCTGCTTGGCCACCCGCAATACGGCCTGGCAAAGTTGATCGGCAAGATCGGCGTGCCGCGCGCCGACGTCGAGGACCTTGCTGTTGCGCCGCGGCCGCTTGCATTGCGCGCCGCACTCGTCGGCGAAGCGCTTCGCCCGGCGGAGACTACCGAGCTCTGGGCCGAGACGCGCGCCCGTTTTACCGCCGGTGATGTTGCCGAGGCCTTCGCTGACGTGACGCTTCTCGAAGCCGCCAGCGAACGCGATGAAGCCGTGGCGATCGCCGTCGCGCTCAAACAGGCCGTCGAACGGCCCGGCCAGCGCGCCGCGCTGGTCACCGGCGATCGCGCGCTGGCGCGGCGCGTCTCGGTCGAGCTGTTGCGCTTCGGCGTCGCCGCCGACGATTCCGGGGGCACGCCGCTCATCAACACGCCAGCCGCCAGCCTGCTCAGGCTGGCGCTTCAGGCAGCCTTCCGCCCGGGCGACCCGGTCGCCTTGCTGTCGCTGCTCAAGCATCCCCTGCTTGGCCTCGGCCGGGAGCGGGCAAGCGTGCGCCATGCGGCCGAAATCGTCGAACTCGTGGCGCTGCGCGGTGGCACCGGGCGTCCGGACGTCGCGTCGCTGCCGCAGCTCTTCGACACCCGGCTCCTCGAATTCGACGGCGGCGGCAATCGCCGCCCGCCTTTCTGGCGATCGCGCCTCTCGGTCAGGCGCATCGAACAGGCGCGCGAGCTGCTGATCCGGCTAGCGGCTGCGCTGGCGCCGCTGGTTGCTTTTCGCGGCGAGGAGAATGCCGATCTTGCCACGCTTGTGCGTGCCAGCGTCGTTGCGCTCGAAAGCCTCGGACGCGCCGCCGACGGCAGCCTGAGCGAACTCTATGCCGGCGATGCCGGCGAAAAGCTTGCCGAGCTCTTGCGCGGGCTGGTCGCGGCCTCGGTGTCGTTCTCCTTCGCGGCTGACGAATGGCCTGACGTGATGGAGGCGCTGATCGCGCCCGAGATGGTCAAGCCGGCGCAGGGCACCGACAGGAACATCGCCATCTGGGGGGTGCTGGAAGCGCGGCTTCAGGATATCGATACGCTGGTCGTCGGCGGGCTCAACGAAGGCGTGTGGCCGCGCAAGCCGGAGAGCGACCGCTTCATGTCGCGGCTGATGAAGACCGGCATCGATCTTGAACCGCCGGAGCGGCGCATCGGCCTTGCCGCCCATGATTTCCAGATGGCCATGGGCGCCAAGAAATTGGTGCTGGCCCGCTCCGCCCGTTCTGGCGACGCACCGTCGGTGCCCTCGCGCTGGCTGCAGCGTATCCTTACCTTCGTCGGCGAGGACCATGCTACGGCACTTCGCCGGCGCGGCGATGAACTGCTTGCCTGGGCGCGTGTGCTCGATGCCGGCGAAAAGCAGGACTTTGCGCCGCGGCCGCAGCCGAAACCGCCGCTCATCGTACGGCCGCACCACTTCTCGGTCACCGAGATCGAAACGCTGCGTCGCGATCCCTATGCGGTCTATGCCAGAAGGATACTCGGCCTGATGCCGCTCGATCCGGTCATTCGCGATCCGGGCGCCGCCGAGCGTGGCACGCTGTTTCACGCAATTCTGCACCTCTTCTCAGCGAGGGTGGCCGACCCGCGCGCGCCGGAGGCGCTGGACGGGCTCATCGCCGCAGGCCGCTCCTGCTTTGCCGAGGCTGCGCTGCCCGCCGATGTCGAGGCGGTGTGGTGGCCACGCTTCGAAAAGCTTGCCGCCGGCATCATCGAATGGGAGCGCGGCCGGGCCGCAGCCGTGGCACGGCGGCACGCCGAGGAACGCGCCGAAAAGACCGGGGTCGGCCGATCCGGCGTAACCCTGTCCGGCTATGCCGATCGCATCGATCTGATGGCTGGCGGAATGGCCGACATCCTCGACTACAAGACCGGCTCGTCGCCATCCAAAGCACAGGCGCACACGCTGCTCGCGCCGCAACTGGCGCTGGAGGGCGCGCTGCTCAGGCGCGGCGCTTTCAAGGAGCTTGGCGCATGCGAGCCGTCGCAACTGGCCTTCGTGCGGCTGAGGCCGAATGGCGAAGTGTTCGAGGAATCCATCCTCGAATACAACCGCAGGCCGCGAACCGCTGCCGATCTCGCCGATGAAGCGTGGGCGCGGCTGGAGAAACTGCTGATCCACTACGCCGACCCGGCGACCGGCTATCTGTCGCGGGCGCTGCCGTTCCGCGAGGGCGAGACCGACGGCGACTATGACCATCTCGCCCGCGTGCTCGAATGGTCGGCCGGCGGCGACGCCGACGACGAGGGAGGGGAGGCATGAAAAAGGCCTACCCCATTCCAAGCGACACTGCCGCGAGCCAGGCAAGCGCGTCCGACCCGCGCAATTCCGCCTGGGTGTCGGCCAACGCCGGATCCGGCAAGACCCATGTACTCGCCCAGCGCGTTATCCGGCTTTTGCTGCGTGGCACCGATCCGTCCAAGATCCTGTGCCTGACCTATACGCGTGCCGCAGCCGCCAACATGTCGAACCGTGTGTTTTCCACCCTGTCGCAATGGACGACCTTGGGCGATGCCGAGCTCTCGACACGGATAGAGGCGCTGGACGGCCGCCAGCCCGACCGCGAAACCATGCGCCGGGCGCGGCGGTTGTTTGCGGAGGCGCTGGAAACACCGGGCGGGCTGAAGATCCAGACCATCCACGCCTTCTGCGAATCGGTGCTGCATCAGTTCCCGCTGGAAGCCAATATCCCGGCACATTTCGAAATGCTCGATCCGCAAATGGAGGCTTCGCTGTTCGCCGCCGCCCGCCGCGACATGATTTCGGGCGGCGTTGCAGGCGATGCGGCATTGGCCGAGGCCTTCGCCACCGTGCTTGAGCGCGGCGGCGAACATGGGCTCGACGCACTGCTGGCGGAGATCGTGCGCAAGCGCGATGGTTTGCGTGCGTTCATCGCCGCGGCCGGCGGCGATGGTTTTCAGGCGCTGTTCGACGAGTTTCAATTCCGCGCCGGCCAGACGGCCGAAGGCATAGCCGCCTCCGTCTGGCCGCTGCCCGGCTTCCTGCCGGATTATCTCGTCACCTTTTCACGGGCGGCCGAGGCCGCCGATGCGCGCGTGGTGCTGAACAATATGCTGCCATACGCCCGTCTCGCCTTCGCCGAGGAGCATCCGGTGCGTCGCCTGAATTTGCTCTCCAAGGCTTTCCTGAGGGCTGACGGCGAGCCCTACGATCCGGCAAAGACGTTCAAAAGGGCATTGCTTGACCGGTTGCCCGATCTTGCCGAACGATATCTGGCGGCGGTCGACGCCATTCTCGAAATCTCCGACCGGCTGGCCTTGTTCAGGATGCTGGAGGGCACGCGTGCGGCCTTGACCATCGCCGACTGGCTGATCGCCCGCTACGAGCAATTGAAGCGCGCCCGCGGCTTCCTCGACTTCAACGACCTGATCACCCGCACGGTCCATCTACTGGCGCGGCCCGACGCCGGCCCATGGGTGCAATACAAGCTCGACCAGGGCATCGACCACATCCTCCTCGACGAGGCGCAGGACACCAGTCCCGACCAGTGGGAGGTGGTCAAGCGGCTGGCGGAGGAGTTCTTTGCCGGACTCGGCGCACGCGACGCCGTCCACCGCACCATCTTTGCGGTCGGCGACGAAAAGCAGTCGATCTATTCCTTCCAGGGAGCCGCCCCGGACTCCTTTGCCGACAGCCGGATTTTGTTTGCCGGCAAAGTCAGATCCGCCGCCGCCGCCTTCGCCGATCTCAAGCTGACCTGGTCGTTTCGCTCGACCGACGACGTGCTTGCGGCGGTGGATCGTGTCTTTGCCGACCCGAACGTGCGGCGCGGCATCAGCCACGATCCCGATCCGCTCGACCACAAGGCGATCCGCAACGATGCGCCGGGCTATGTCGAGGTCTGGCCCTCGCTCGGCGCCGACACCGTCGACGAACCGGACGACTGGACGCAAGCGGTGGATCACGCCCACGCACCGGCGGTGCGCGTTGCCGAAAACGTTGCAGCGACCATTGCCGGCTGGATCGGCGGCGGCGAGGTCATCGAAGGGCGTGGCAAGAAACTCCGGCCCGGCGACGTGCTGGTGCTGGTGCGCAAGCGCGACCGCTTCGTCCATGCGCTGACACGGGCGTTGAAGCGCCGCGACATCCCGGTGGCCGGCGCCGACCGGCTCAGCCTGCCTGGCCATATCGCGGTGAAGGACCTGATCGCACTCGGTCATTTTCTCGTCCAGCCCGAGGACGATCTGTCGCTGGCCGCCGTGCTGCGCAGCCCGATCTTCGATGTCTCGGAAGAGCAGCTTTTCGCGCTTGCTGCGGAGAGGCCGTCGGGCGTCTCGCTGATCGCCTCGCTGCGCCGGCATACCGGCGAAAGCGTGGCGTTGGCCGCCGTCGTCAGCCGGCTCGACACATGGTCGAACGAGGCCGCATTCAAGCCGGTGTTCGAATTCTATGCTGCAGCTCTCGCCCGCGACGGCCTGCGCAAGAAGATGATCGCGCGGCTCGGGCCGGAGGCCGGCGACATCCTCGACGAATTCCTGAATTTCTGCCTGGCCGAGGAGCGGACCGGCCTGCCGGGACTGGAATCCTTCCTGTCGACGTTGGAAAACGCCGGCCCCGAGATCAAGCGCGAAATGGACCAGACCCGCGACGAGGTTCGCGTCATGACCGTGCATGCCGCCAAAGGCTTGGAGGCGCCGGTGGTATTCCTTGTCGATGGCGGCTCCGCGCCGTTCAGCGACCAACATCTGCCGAGATTGATGCCGTTCGAAGGCTCGGGCGACTGCTGGGAGGGCAAGGGTTATCTCTGGCGTTCAGCCAGCGATGTCGCCAATGGATTTTCACGCGCCGCATCGGCCCGCGCCCGAGAGCTCGCCGACGATGAATATCGCCGGCTGCTCTATGTCGGCATGACCCGCGCCGAGGATCGGCTGATCGTCTGCGGCTACCATGGCAAGCGGGCGCCGAATACCGGCACCTGGCATTCGATCGTCAGCCGCGCACTGGTCGGTGCCGCGGAGAGCGAAGCACGCCGGCATCCCGCCACTGGCGAGACCGTGCATCGTTTCCAGGCGACGAAACTGTCGCCCATGCCACTGGCGTCAGTGGATGAGGCACGACAGGCTGAACGCTTTGCGCCATTGCCGGAAACCCTGTTCCAGCCTCTGCCGCCCTTCGAGGAATTGCCGCGGCCGCTCTCGCCGTCCGGCGCCTCGGTGCTGATCGACGAGGCGCGGCAAGCGGTGGCCGACACGCGTTCGCCGGTGCTGGATGCCGACGCCGAGCCCGGCTTTGCCGTCGTGCGCGGGCTGGCGCTGCACAAATTGCTGCAGATGCTGCCCGGCATCGACGAGGGAAAACGCCGGGATGCCGCCGAACGCTATCTGGCAAGAGCCGGCGCGGCATGGCCCGACGACGAGCGCGACAAGGCCCTGGCTGGCGTTTTCAGAATTCTTGCTGACAGCCGCTTCGCGCCGCTGTTTGCGCCAGACTCGCGCGCTGAAATCGCCATCATGGGCAGCCTGGAGGTGAGGGGCAAACTGCGCTCGATTTCCGGCAAGATCGACCGGCTGACAGTAACGCCGGACAAGGTTTCGATCGTCGACTACAAGACCAATCGGCCAGCGCCAGCTACGCTCGCCGAAGTCCCGCAAGCCTATGTTCTGCAGCTCGCACTCTATCGCGCGCTGCTTCAGCCGCTCTATCCGGGACGCGAGGTCTCGGCGGCGCTGCTGTTCACCGAGGCGCCGCGGCTGATCGAGCTGCCGGCAGCGGCCATGGACGACGCGCTTGCTAGACTCACGGGAGCGTGACACAACACTTGCTTGAAGACGGACGCGATCACCACCACATTTGGTGCGACGAACAAATCGAAAGGATCTCAGCATGGCCACCGTCAAGGTCGACAAGAGCAATTTCCAGGCCGACGTGCTCAATGCCAAGGAGCCGGTCGTGGTCGATTTCTGGGCGGAATGGTGCGGCCCGTGCAAGATGATCGCCCCGGCGCTCGAGGACATCGCCATCGAACTCGGCAGCAAGATAAAGATCGCCAAGCTCAACATAGACGAGAATCCTGAGCTGGCCGCGCAGTTCGGCGTGCGCTCGATCCCGACGCTGATGATCTTCAAGGGCGGCGAAGTCGCCGACATGAAGGTCGGTGCTGCGCCGAAAACGGCATTGTCGCATTGGATCAACGGCAGCCTCGCCTGATCCGATCAAAATTTTGCAGAAAGCCCGGCCTTGTGCCGGGCTTTCTTTTGCTGGCGTCATTGGTGGGGCGCTCTGGCACTCGCGGCTTGCCGCCCGGTATTCTTCTCTTCTGAATACAAAGGAGAAGCGATATGACCGGATCCGCCAAGGCCACCGTCTTCATCGACAATGAGCGCGTCATTGTCACCGAATACCGCTTCGCTCCCGGCGACAACACCGGCTGGCACCGCCACGGCCACGACTATGTGATCGTGCCGCTGACCGACGGCAAGGTGAAGCTCCTGACCAAGGATGGCGAATCCTTCGCCGAGATGAAGAAGGGCGCGCCGTATTTCCGCAACGAGGGCGTCGAACATGACGTGATCAGCGCAAACGATAGCGAATTCGCCTTCATCGAGGTCGAACTGAAGTAGTCCACCAACCACCGGCTGCGCCGCTACAATTGTCCGGCGCGGCGCTATTCACCAATCCGCGATACGATCGCCGCCGACGAATTGTGCGCTTTTCTCAGTGTATTCGAACAGTTCTATCTTCACGCCGTTGGGGTCGCGGATCCAAGCCTGGTAGGTGTCATCGCACGCGCGTTTCTTGGAAGTGACATCGACCCCCTTTGACCTCAGATGGGCGATCGCGGCGTCGATGTTTTCCACTTCGAGGCAGAAGTGGTTGATCTGGTTCAAGTCGCTATAGCTTGCGCCGTCTTTCTGGAACACCTCGACATGGCTACGGCTGCCGCAATTGAGGTAGAAGCCGAAAGTCTTCCCGTCGCGCAGGAAATTGAACTGGGTGTCCATGCCGAGGACGTCCCGATAGAAGCGTCGCGTCATCTCCAGGTCATTCGCGAAAATGCAAACGTGTGCGAGCTGCTTTACCTTGATCATGACTGGCTCCTCGCGGTGATCTGACAGGTGTGGCGCCATCGCGGCCCGGGCGAACGCACGCCTCAGGTTGGCGGCGTGCCGTTTTCGGCCAGTACCCCGCCGGCCAGGTAAAGCGATCCGCCGATCAGGATCCGTGGCGGCGGTCCGTCCCATGTGTCGCGCAGCAGCATCAGTGCGCTTGCAACGGAACTAACCGGTTCGGCCGACAAGCCTGCCTCAATGGCGCGGGTCGCCAGTTCGTCGTTTGGCACGCCGGCGTCGCTCAGACTCACCGGCACGGTGTAGACGTGCCGCACCAGCCCTTTGAAGGCCCGGAAATAGCCGCTCTGGTCCTTGGTGTTGATCATGCCCGAGATCAGGAACAGCGGCCGCGGGTTCTTTTCCTCCTGCTCCGCCAGCGCCTCAGCGACGACCACGCCTGCGCCGGGATTATGGCCGCCGTCGAGCCAGATGTCGGCGCCCTTCGGCGCCAGTTCGCTCAGCCGGCCTTGCGGCAGCTTTTGCATGCGGCCCGGCCAGGCGACATTCGCCATCGCCTTCTCGGCGGCGCGGTGGCTGATCTCGAAGCCGGCCGCCTTGACCGCCGCGATCGCCGCCGCCGCGTTGGCGAATTGATGGCGCCCCGGCAGGCGCGGCGGCGGCAGATCCATCAATCCATCTTCGTCCTGATAGACCATGCGGCCGTTTTCCTCATAGGCAAGGAAATCCTGGCCATAGACGAAGGCGGGGCAGTCGAGCCGTTCGGCGGTTTCGATGAGCACCTGCTGGGCCGTCTCGCTTTCCTGCGCGCCGATGACGACCGGGCACCCGCGCTTGATGATGCCGGCCTTTTCGGCGGCGATCAGCTCGACGCGGTCGCCGAGATAGGCTTCGTGGTCGAGCGAGACCGGCATGATCACCGACACGGCCGGCTCGGCGATGACGTTGGTGGCGTCGAAGCGGCCGCCAAGGCCGACCTCGAGGATGACGGCATCGGCCGGATGTTCGGAAAACAGCAGGAAGGTGACGGCGGTGAGAATTTCGAAGACGGTGATCTTCTGGCCTTGATTGGCCTCGGCGACCCGGGCGATGGCTTCGGCGAAGACCTTGTCGTCAACCAGCCTGCCGCCGCCATCGGCGGCCAGCCGGTAGCGCTCGTGCCAGTTCACTAAGTGTGGCGAAGTGTGGACGTGGACGCGGTAGTCGGCTGCTTCGAGCAGCGCCCGTGAAAAGGCGGCACAGGAGCCCTTGCCATTGGTGCCGGCGATGTGGATGACCGGCGGCAGCTGGTCCTGCGGATTGCCGAGGCGTTCGAGCAGCCGCGAAATGCGGTCGAGCGAAAGGTCGAAGCCCTTCGGGTGAAGCGCCATCAGGCTTTCGATTTCGCGGTCCGCGGCAAGCGTGGTCATGGGAGAATCCTAGGCGCGTGCGCAACGGCACACAACAGCCGCTCGCGCCGCGGGCTGTCGCGTCAGGCGTGCGGCCGGGCTTCGGCCGGAATCACCGACGGCGGCAGGATCTCCGGCTCCTGCGGTTTTTGCTCTTCCGGCAGCTTGAGCAGCATTCTCAGCAGCCGCGCAATCGTCTGGCGCATCTCCAGCCGTGACACCACCATGTCGACCATGCCGTGTTCCATCAGATATTCGGCGCGCTGGAAGCCTTCGGGCAGTTTTTCCCTGATCGTCTGCTCGATGACACGCGGTCCGGCAAAGCCGATCAGCGCGCCTGGCTCGGCAATATGCACGTCACCCAGCATGGCGTAGGAGGCGGTGACGCCGCCGGTCGTCGGGTTGGTCAGGACGACGATGTAGGGCAGGCCGGCCTCCTTCAGCCTGTCGACGCCGACCGTGGTCCGCGGCAACTGCATCAGCGACAGGATGCCTTCCTGCATACGGGCGCCGCCGGAGGCCGCAAACAGGATCAGCGGCCGCTTGCGCTGCAAGGCGACCTCGAAACCATGCACGATGGCGTCACCTGCCGCCATGCCGAGCGAGCCGCCCATGAAGGCAAAATCCTGCACCGTCACCACCACCGGCACGCCTTCGACCGTGCCCAGCGCATTGATGATGGCGTCTTCCATGCCGGTCTTGGCTTTGGCATCCTTCAGCCGGTCTGCGTAGCGCTTCTCGTCGCGGAACTTGAGCGGATCCTGAACGACCTTGGGGTTTTCCAGCGTCTCGTATTTGCCGTCGTCGAGGAAGAATTTCAGCCGTTCCTTAGCCGATATCTTCATATGGTGGCCGGAGGACGGGATGACGAACTGGTTCTGCTCCAGATCCTTATGGAACACCATTTCGCCGGTCTCGGGATCCTTGATCCACAGGTTTTCCGGCATGTCGGTGCGGCGGCCGAGCATCGAATTGATCTTCGGACGGACGTAATTGGTGATCCAGTTCATCGCTTCGGCTCCTGTCCTTAAGAAGACGTAGGAAGATTATTCGGCGGCAGCAAGGCGAGCCGCGCGAACCCCTTGCGAAAGCCCGCTGACCAGCGTGGCGACGGCCTCGGCCGGATCGGCGGTCTTTTCGCCCTTCGGCCCGAGCACGTTGGCGACGGCATTGACAATCGCGGTGCCGACAACGACGCCGTCGGCCGACGCGCCGATGATGCGCGCCTGCTCTGCTGTCTTGACGCCGAAGCCGACGCAGACCGGCAGGTCGGTATGGCTCTTGATGCGCTTGACAGCTGCCGCTACCTTGCCGGTGTCGGCCAGCGCCGAACCGGTGATACCGGTCATCGACACATAATAGACGAAGCCGGAGGTGTTCTGCAGCACCTTGGGCAGGCGCTTGTCGTCGGTGGTCGGCGTCGCCAGCCGGATGAAATTGATGCCGGCCTTGAGTGCCGGGATACAAAGTTCCTCGTCCATCTCCGGCGGCAGGTCGACGACGATCAGCCCGTCTATGCCGCTGGCCAGCGCGTCGCTCAGGAAGCGCTCGACGCCGTAGATGTAGATCGGATTGTAATAGCCCATCAAGACGATCGGCGTTTCACTGTCGCCGGCGCGGAATTCCGAGGCCATCTTCAGTGTCTTGGCCAGTGTCTGGCCGCCCTTCAGCGCCCGCAGGCCGGCCGCCTGGATCGCCGGGCCGTCGGCCATCGGATCGGAAAACGGCATGCCGAGCTCGATGATGTCGCTGCCGGCGCCGGGCAGCGCCTTCATGATCGAAAGCGACGTGTCGTAGTCAGGGTCGCCACCCATGAAATAGGTTACGAGTGCCGGTCGGCCCTCGGCCTTCAGCTTTGCCATGCGGCGGTCGATACGGGTGGCCATGATCAGATCTCCATGCCCAGCATGTTGGCCACCGAATGCACGTCCTTGTCGCCGCGGCCGGACAGGTTGACGATGACGATCTGGTCCCTGTCCATGTCAGGCACGATCTTCACCGCCTGTGCGATGGCATGGGCCGATTCAAGCGCAGGAATGATGCCCTCGACGCGTGTCGTCAACTGGAACGCCTCCAGCGCCTCGCTGTCGAGGATCGGCACGTAGTCGACGCGGCCGGAATCGCGTAGCCATGAGTGCTCCGGCCCGACGCCGGGATAGTCGAGGCCGGCCGAGATCGAGTGGCCGTCCATGATCTGGCCGTCGGCGTTCTGCAGGAGGTAGGTACGGTTGCCATGCAGCACGCCGGGCGCGCCGGCACTCATCGAGGCGCAATGCTCGATGCCGTCGAGGCCGCGGCCTCCGGCTTCTACGCCGATGATGCGCACCTCACTGTCATCGAGGAAGGGATGGAACAGGCCGATAGCGTTGGAACCGCCGCCGACACAAGCGATGATGGTGTCCGGCAGCCGGCCTTCCTGCTCGAGGATCTGGGCGCGCGCCTCGGTGCCGATCACCGACTGGAAGTCGCGCACCAACTCCGGATAGGGGTGCGGGCCGGCGGCGGTGCCGATCAGGTAATAGGTATCGTCGACGTTGGTCACCCAGTCGCGCAGGGCCTCGTTCATGGCATCCTTCAGCGTGCCGTGGCCGGCCGTCACCGGCCGCACCTCGGCGCCCAGAAGCTTCATGCGAAAGACGTTGGGGCTTTGCCGGGCGACATCGGTCGCGCCCATATAGACGATACAAGGAAGCCCGAAGCGCGCCGCGACCGTGGCGGAAGCGACGCCATGCTGGCCGGCGCCGGTCTCTGCGATGATCCTCGTCTTGCCCATGCGCTTGGCGAGCAGGATCTGGCCGAGGCAGTTGTTGATCTTGTGCGAGCCGGTGTGGTTCAGGTCCTCGCGCTTGAAATAGACCTTTGCGCCGCCCCCGACGCCCTTTGCCAAGGACACCTCACGAAGATGCCTGGTCAGGCCTTCGGCGAAATAGAGCTTCGACGGCCGCCCGGCGTAATGCGTCGAGAGATCGGTCAGTTCGGCCTTGAAATTCGGGTCGTTCTTGACCTCGTTCCAGTGCCGCTCCAGCTCGAGGATCAGCGGCATCAGCGTTTCGGCAACGAAACGACCGCCAAAAATGCCGAACATGCCCTGCTCATCGGGGCCGGTGCGGAAGGAATTCGGTATCGCCGGCTTGTCCATCGCCGATCTCCTGGTCTGAGGTTTGAAGCGTGGTCAGGCGGCGCGGTTGTCGCGTGCTGCCCCGACGGCGCGGAAAAATTGTTCGATCAGCGCCGGTTCCTTGACGCCCGGCGCGCTCTCCACGCCCGAGGAAACATCTATTCCGGGCGGGTTCGCCAGCCGAAAGGCGTCGCCGATATTGCCGGCATTGAGCCCACCGGAAAGCATGTAATCAACGCCGGCGTCAAGGCCAGCCAGAATGCGCCAGTCGAAGGCAAGACCGTTGCCGCCCGGCAATTCCGAACCCTTAGGCGGCTTGGCATCGAACAGGAAGCGGTCGGCAATGCCGATGAAGGGTTTGACCCGCGCGAGATCGGCAGCCTCACTGACCGGCAGCGCCTTCATCACCGGCAAACCGTAGCGGGCCTTCACCTCTGCCACCCGCTCGGGGGGCTCGGCGCCGTGAAGCTGCAGCATGTCGGGCTGCATCTTTTCGACGATCTCGTCCAGGAACGCATCGCTGGCGTCGACCGTCACGGCGACCGCCTTGGCCTTGCCGCGCGTCGCTTCGCGCAGGCGGCCGGCTTCCGCCGGCTCGACATAGCGCGGGCTTTTGGCAAAGAAAATGAAGCCGACATGGCTGGCGCCGCCGGCCAATGCCGCAGCCAGTGCCTTGTCGGTCTTCAACCCGCATATCTTGATGTCGAGCGCCATGGCGCGGGATTGGCACGAAACGGCCAAAGAGTCGAGAAAAAGCATCCTGTTTGCCGCCAGCGTGGAACGCGCTACCTTGCTAATGTAAGAGCGGAACGCGCTACCTCGCTAATCTAGTTTCCGTCCACAAACGAGCGCATTTTGCAGCGTTTACAATGGCTTGTGCCGTACTGGATAGGCCTTTTGACGGACATAGTCAGGGTTAGGAGCGCTGATTGTCGAGAAAATGATGTCATCGGCACATCAGGCGCACGCCATGAGGGCCGGCAAATGGCCGGCGCGACGCAAGCGCGATACCTTGCGCGGAATCAGGTTGACTTGAGACGAGTGAAGAGGACGAGGTTGTAGGCCACGACCGAGGACCAGACGTAGGCCTTGAAGTGGTCAAGCCCGCGCCAGGTGCAGCGTGCCAGGCCGTAAGCGCGTTTGAGGCAAGAGATGCCGGCTTCGATGCCGGCGCGGAAGTTGCGGAGCTTGCGATAGACCCACTTGCTTCTGACCATGTCCTCGATCCTGAGGCCGGCCTTCTTATGGAAGGCCATGTCGGAGACGCCCCACGCCTTCGCTGTGGCCAGGTTGTCGCGGGTGGCGAAGCCGCCATCGGCCGCCGCTTGCCGCGGCGCTTGACCATAGAGGTCGATGTGACGCTCCAGCATCGGCAGCAAGCGGTCGCTGTCGGCCGGGTTGCCTTTCTCGATCACCAGATCGAGGATCATGCCGCTCCTGCCGGTGGTCAGGTTGAGTTTGTGGCCGTACTCGGTGTCGCGACTGCCTTTGACGATGATATCGGCATGCGATTCGAACAGGCTGACCAACTTCTCGCCGGCTGGCACCGGCTCGCCGGCCAACACCCGCCGCTCGCTCTGTCTGATGATGCGTTCGATCAGCGGCCGAAAGTGACGAACCTGAGCCTGCCACAGTGCGATGGACGGAGTGCTCGCCACTACCAGTCGCTCGCTCGTCTGCTTCAGATAGGCCAAGGTCGCGCGGGTGATTGCGATCAGCTCGCGGTAGAGTTGGACCCGATTGGGCCGACCGCGCGTGAACTGGATTTTGCGGTTGCGCTTCTTGGCTGCGCGGCAATGATCGCACCATGATGAGCCGGAGCCGCCGACCAAGGTATCGGCCCGCTTCAGCAGGCGCACCATGACCCGCACAGCATCCCAAAGCAGGCTGCTGTCGCTCGGCTCGTGTATGAGTGCCGAGGTCACGGTGCTGTCCAGCCGCACCACCGCGCCATCTTCCAGCCTCGCTTGCCGCGCGCTCGACAGCAGCGTCCGATTGATCGCCTCCCAGGTCTCGGGCCGGATCGCGCTGATCGTCTTTTGCAGCACCGACTTCTGTGGGCTCCACGACCATGGCAGGCGGGCAAAGGCGCGAAACGAGGCGGAGTCCTCAAGATGGAACGCCAGCTCCTGGTAGCTTAGTTGCCGGTACTGCTTGAGGATCGCGCAGCGCAACACCGCTTCGGCCGGCAGGCCCTGCCGTCCCGTAGCCTTGACGCCGACCCGGACCAAATCGCGGGCCACCAAGCCAAGCAGATTGCGATGCTCGTCCAGCCATCGCGACATCGCCTTCAACTCGTGGCCGATCTCGTGCGTGGCGAAAACATCGAATATATTGGCTTGGACGGTGCGTTCTTGGCGCATTGTCGGCTCCGGCGGTGGCAGGGATTTGGACTCAGTGGCATGATCCAAGATACCTGAAACCGCCGGGCCTCGCTCGCGCAAAGCTACGATTCACTAAACAAAATCAAACAGTTGCCGTTTATGGATGGAAACTAGACTAGGCCGAATACACGCCACAGCCACCCTATTTCAGGTGCCTCAGCAGTCACAGCCGATCGCGGATATTGTGCTGTCTAAGGCCTGTGAGACTGACGATTGCTCCGGATCGAGCGCGCCTTACAGCGTGGCTACTCCCACACTGCCCGGCATACGGGTCCGTACCAGAGCGGTTCGCTCGGATTAAGCTTGGGCAGAGACATGAGGTCGAGGTAGACCGAGGGACCCTAATAATGATTGCGCAGCGAGTATTGGACCGCCGGTTATGCTGACACGTGACAGAATCCCGCCGGCTAACCGGCGACGACATCACAGTGCCGATTTTGGCCCACGACAAAACCGACACGGGCCGCGGGGATGGCAGAATCGCGAGCGGCAGCGCGTATCGCGCAAAGATTTAATGACGAAGCGGCCGGCGACCAGCTCATCATTCTGCAGCGAGCTCGGCCATCATCTTCACCAGGGGATCACTGAAGTCGGGGTCGGAGGCACTCTTGTTCTCGAGCACGCCAAAGTAGACGACGACGTTGCCGGTGTCAGGGTTCGCGAGCATGTACTGGCCGCCGTAGCCGCCGTGGCCAAGGAAGGTGCCGTCGGTGTTCACGTGGCGGCTATAGCGCGTCCAGTCACGCGTCTTCGAGTAGACAGGGCCTGGATTGCGGCGTGTTTCTTCGATGAAAGCGGCATCGCCGACGCGGCGACCGTCGATGCCCTCGCCCTTGCGCGCGAAGAGCAGCCCGTAGCGCGCGAGATCGCGGGCGGCGAGGCAGGCCCCGCCGCAGAGCAGCGGCACACCCTTGCGGTCGCAGGTGATATGGAAGCATCCCTCGAGGCCCGCCGCCTCAACGATCTCGATCAGCCAGTCGCGCAGAGCCCGGCCGCTGACGCGCTCGATGATCCAGCCGAGCACATCGGTGTTGGTTGACTTATACAGCATCTCTCCGGTGCGATTCGCCAGGTCACCGCCGGTGATGCCGCAGATGAAGGAGCGGGTCGTCCCTTCCTTCTGACCATCCAGCGGCAGGCGCCAGCCGTAGGCAGGCTCCCAGTCGTAGGCCCCTGCGTAGGGGTCGCTGTAGTCCTCACTGAAGTCGTTGGCGACGTTCATGTCGGCGACCGCCTTGACGGTAGCCTCGGCATAGCCGGTACCGATCTCCGGCAGATAGGTGCCTACTCGCGCGTCGAGATTGACGAGGCCGTCAGCCACCGCGCGACCGAGTATCAGGTTAAGCGTCGTCTTCGTGATAGACATGATGGGATGCGGCCTGTCGGGCCCGAAGTCCGGCGCGTAGGCCTCGTAGAGGACGCGATCGTCGCGCACCACGACGAAGGCCGAGAAATGTGGCATGGCGAGGAAACGTGCGACCTCAGGCCGTTCGCCAATGGTCCAGTCGACCTCCTTCCGGAGTGGCAAGACGCGGGGGGCGCGTATCGAAAAGGCATAGCGCATCGTGGTGTGGAGGTTGTGGAAGCCACTGCGGCGGTGGTCGGGCAGGTTCCAGCGCGGCTTGTTGTCGAACAGGGTGACGAGGTCGGGATTGGCGATCGAGGAGAGCGTCATGCGGCGGGCCTTTCCAAGTAGGGGCGGTTCATGGGACTCATGAAGAGTGCACGGTGCGTGTGTTTCAGCGACCTGATAGCCGATCCAGGTGCTAACGCCGGAATCTTCCTGGCTTCGGGCCGCCGAAGATGCGAGGGTTCAAGCAGACAAGCCGCAGTATGCTGCGTTGGTTGCGAATAGAACCCCCGGCATCGGAGCCTCGCCGTCGAGCGGCGCCGGTTAAGTCTCGAGTAAGACCAATCGATTTGATCCGGACGGTCCGGGCCACCGGAAATGCGTCCGCGGGACGGGAGCAGCCCGACGAGGCCGCACCAGGATGCCGAAAAACGAATTGAGTCGCTACGGTCGCTGGCTTGTGCAATCGGAACGATGCCAGCGGCCACCGCCGCTGCGGGTCCCGCAGACGAGCCGCCTGTAGAGCGGCCGAGAGTCCTTAGCCCTCCAGCCCGGGCGCGACGAAAAAAGAAGCTGTCGGCATTTGAACGGTAGCCTTTAAACAATCAGCTTCCTTTCTCTTGAAAACGACCGGCTTCGGTAGCTCCGAGATTCTTGCGAAGGAATGGCACGCCAAAAATGCCCCGTCTGCGCGGGGGCGACGAAAGTAGCATCTTCGTAGAACTCGATAACGACGTTGATCCGCGGATTGACCTCGTCGTGCGCCGCGCGGGCCAGGCGCATCGATTTCGCGGATGTCGCGTCCACTTTGCCCGCGCGCACGAGCGCACCGATGTCATCGCACTTTATGTATTCACTCAGTCTCACTTCCTTTGTTTCTTCTATCTTCTTCGCATGGTCTGGGAGGAGCAATGGATGACTAAGTCATTTCATGGTTGGCCCAGCTAAAGACAGCCGTCTCTGCTCAAACGGCATCGCGGTTTCGCGCTCCAGCGGGAAATGGCATTTGAAGCTGTGATCCGCGTCATCCGGGTTTGTTGAAGGTTCGGGAAAGACGCGGCTGCAGATATCCTGCGCGTAACGACAACGGGTGTGAAACTCGCAGCCGGATGGCCGGCGCAACAGGCTCGGCACGTCACCCTTGAGCTCTATCCGGTTCAGCACCGCATCCGGGTCGGGCTCCGGATTGGCCGCAAGCAGCGCCTCCGTGTAGGGATGACGCGGGTGCTCAAAAGTACGCTCGGTCGAGCCGACCTCAATAAAGCGGCCGAGATACATGATCGCCATGCGATCGGTCATGTGGCGGACAACGTTAAGATTGTGCGTGATGATGAGGATCGCCGTGCCGAGTTCGTCTTGAAGCCGCGCGAGAAGATTGAGCACCTCGCCTTGCACTGAGACGTCGAGGCCTGCGGTCGGCTCATCGGCAATGATCAAGTCCGGGTTCAGGGCAAGAGCACGCGCGATACCAACGCGCCTGGCCTGACCTCCGGAAAGCTGATGGGGATAGCGGCGAGCAAAATCCGCCGGCAAGCCGACCATGCGCAGCAGGCGCTCCGCTTCGCCTCTGGCATCGCGACGCTTTAATCCATGGATGCGAAAAGGCTCTGTCAGGAGCGATCGAACGGTCAGCCTCGGCGAGAGTGAGCCGACGGGATCCTGGAACATCATCGCCATGCGCCGCAAGTAGGGCTTGCGTTCGGCCCCGCTGAGCTCCTCAATTTCCTGTCCGTCGAAGCTGATGCTGCCGCTCACGGCCCGCTGCAAGCCGATTATCGTGCGCGCGATGGTGGATTTGCCTGAGCCGCTTTCACCGACAAGGGCGAGTGTCTCGCCCTTGCGGATTTCAAAGGACACACCGCATACCGCGTCGATGAAAGGGGCTTTCGTCCCGGTTGCGAGCGCCTTCAGCGGACCCATGGTGCGGAAGCGGACCCGCAGGTCCTCAACCCGAAGCAGCGCGCTCATGCCGAAACCAACCGCTCCTCGTCGAGGAGATGGCATCGGGCGACTTGGTCCACGCCGATGCGGTACTCGACCGGGTTCTCTTGCAGACAGCGATTGAATGCTTGGGGGCACCGGGCGCGGAAGATACATCCGTTCCTGCTGCCGAGGAGACTGGGCACCTCGCCCGGAATGGTCGGCAAAGTGCGCGTGCTTTTTTTGACCCGCCCTGGATCGCACTCAAGTAGCGCGCGCGTATATGGATGAGCAGGATTGTGGAAGATGTCCCGGACAGCTCCCGCCTCCACCACTTCGCCCGCATACATGACGGCGACCCGGTCGCACAACTCAGCTACCGCGCCGAGGTGGTGGGAGACGAACAAGACCGAGCAGCCGATCTCCTTTTGCAGTTCTTTGAGAAGATGGATGATCTGCACTTCCAGCGTTGCATCGAGCGCAGTGGTTGGCTCGTCGGCGACGAGGAGCGCTGGTTTCACAAGAAGCGCCATGGCAATGCAAACGCGCTGACGCATGCCGCCAGAGAAGTGATGCGGATAGGCGCCGATACGGCTTTGGGGATCCGGAATTCCCACCCGGTGAAGCATTTCGAGGGCACGAATGCGCTTTTCGCTCCGGCTTCCTTGATCGTGGTGCTGGATATCGATCATCTGGCTCTCGATGGTCCGCACCGGATTGAGTGCGGTCATCGGATCCTGAAAGATCATGGAGAGACGATCGCCGAGCAGGTTCCGACGCGCCTGAGCGGGCATTTTGAGCAGGTCTTTACCTTCGAATAGAATGCTGCCGGATGTCACATCTGCATTTTCTGGAAGCAGGCCCATCACTGCATAGGCGAGCGTCGACTTCCCAGATCCGCTTTCGCCGACTATGCCAATCACCTGTGCGGCCGGGACGTCGAGAGAAACGTTACGCAGGGCATGGACGCGTCCACTCGGTGTGCCGAAATCGAGATTTAGGTCACGGATCTCAAGAAGCGGCCGGGCGGACGTATGGGATATCGAATCGTCGCGTCTCATAGGTCTTTCCGCAATTTCGGATCGAATATGTCGCGCAGCGCCTCACCCAGAAACGTGAAGCCAAGCGTTGCGAGGACGATGGGAATGCCGCCGGCGATGACCAGCCAAGGTGTTCTATCGATATAGTTATAGCCATCGTTGAGGATAGCTCCCCAATCGGGCGTTGGTGGGCGCACGCCCATGCCGAGAAAGCTGAGACCCGCCTCTACGGCGATGACGGCCGGAACGTCCATGCTCACCAGAATGAGAAGCGGGCCGAGAACATTGGGCAGTACGTGCACGACGAGAATGCGCGTCGTGCCGGCGCCCATACTACGCTCTGCGGCGATGTACTCACTACTACGCAGCGCTTCTGTCTGGGTGCGCACGACGCGTGCGTAAATGGGCATAGACGTTATTGAGATGACTAGAATGACACTCGCCAAGCTTGGTCCCAGAAGCGCGATCATGGCCAACGCGAAAATGATGCCGGGAAACGAACGTATTGTATCGAAGAAAAGCAGGAGCGCATTGTCGATCCAGCGAGGACCGAACCCTGCAATCAAACCAAGTACGAGGCCGACTGCCAGCGAACTGCCGAGAGAGGCGAAAGCAACGAGGAGGGGGATGCGGCCGCCCATGACTACGCGAGAAAACGTGTCGCGGCCCAATTGGTCCGTACCCAGTAGAAAATCCATTGAAGGTGCGGCCAGACGCGGCCCGACCATGATCCGGGTCGGATCGTGCGTGATCATCAGCGGGGCGAAGATCGCGATTGTTGCTATGAGTATGACAAGCACTGCTCCGAGTATGCCCAGGCGTTTTTTGCGAAATTGCCGCAAAAAGGTGCGAAAGGCGCCGGTAGCCATCGTATCGTTGGGTTCCGGACGGATGGCTTCAGCGATCACCATGTCAGAGCTTTTCCCGGGTTCGCGGATCGAGGAATGCATTGACAAGATCCGAGAAGGTCGTGGCAGCAACGATTACAAACGTGGTGACGAGCACGGTGCCCATCACAATCGGATAGTTGCGCGCATTAACCGCATTCACGATCAGTGCGCCGATGCCAGGTCTCGCGAAGACCACCTCGATAAAGACGGCGGACGAAAGCAGCCAACCTATGCCTACCCCGAGTATGGTTACGGTCGGCAGGATCGCGAGCGGCAGCGCGTAGCGCGCAACGATGCGCCATTCCGAGATCCCGAAAGAGCGGGCCATCCGTATGTGGTTTTCACTAAGGATCTCAAGCATGGACGCCCGGATCAGTCGGGAAATGTAGCCGACCCAGCCAATACCTATGGCAAAGCCTGGGAGGATGAGATGGACAAGTCCATCCCACAAGCCATTGCCGGCTCCGATAGCTGGCAACCATCGCAGGGTCACCGCAAAAATCAGGAGCGCGTAGACCGCCACGACGAAGGAAGGAATTGCGATCGTGGCGACTGTCACGATGCCGGCCACCTGGTCGATCAGGGAGTTGCGCCGCATCGCCGAGTAGCAGCCGAGTGGAACCGCAATCGCGACGGCCCATAAGATCGAGATGATAATCAGCTCGATCGTATAGGGCAGCTGCTCGAAAACAATGTCCGCAACAGGTCGCTGGCTGAATACATCAAAACCGAGATTGCCATGGAGCAGCCCGCCGAAGAAGGTAGCGATCTGCATGATGAACGGCTTGTCCAGTCCCATCTTCTCGTAGAGTTGCGCCTTCATTTCCGGAGTTGCCCGTGGTCCGAGCAGAACCGCCGCAGGATCGCCGGGTACTGCTCTGATCATCAGGAACAGAAGCGTCACCGCGATCGCAATAATTGCGATCGCGAGAGCAATCCTTTTGAGAAGATAGAGCCACACGTTCCCGGCGCCTCTAAACGGTCTTGAAGTCGAGGTACAGTGGGTAACCGTCCGGGCGGGTGGCGGTCTGCATTCTTGTGGTACGATACACGATCGCCGTTCCCCCGTGGGTCAGGAACCGATAGGCGCCAGAATCCTCCATAAGATCCTGCATCTCATGGTACAGCTTCGCCCGCGCATTCGGGTCGTCCATCGTGACCGCCTCTGCGGCCAGTTGATCATAGCGTTCGCTGCGGAAGCGCTCCCAATTCGAAGCCGTACCGACTAGAGATTGCACGAACCAAGACGTCGGATAATACGGATCCGGCAACGAGGCGTATGGCTCCAAGATAAGCTGCAGATCTTTCCAGCGCTCGCCTTCAGTTTCTACGCCGAGCGTCCAGAACGAGCCGGAATCTTGGAGATTGATCTCAAGGGAAATGCCGATCTGCGACAATTGCGCCTGAACTGCCTGGGCTATAGTCGAAGACGTACTATCATTCAGGCAGTCGATCGTAAGGGCCAGACCGGCCACACCGGCCTTCTCCAGAAACTCCTTGGCTTTCTCAACATCGCCTTCCGGCGGCACAAGGCCCGTGTCGCGGTGCCCGATCATACCTGGAGGAATGATCCCTGTTGATGGGGCTGCTTGACCCGAATAAGCGGCATCAAGGATCTGTGGCACATTGATCGCCCATTGGATTGCCTTCCGGACATTGATGTCCTTCAGCTTCGGGTGATCTAGGTTCATACCGATCCAGGTGAAACCGAGATCTTGGTATTCCTCGACCTTCGTGTCGACGGGCGGATCGTTCTTGAAAGTCGCAAGCGAATCCAGACCGATATCAGTGAAATCGACGTCGCCCGCCTGATAGGCGCGTTCCCGCGCCTTGGCGTCGGGAATCGACAGGAGGCGGATTTCGTCAAAGCCCGGCATCGGGCCGGACCACTCCGGATTGCGCGTCAAGACCGTATACTGGTTCGGCTTCCAGTCTGCGAGCACATACGGGCCGGAGAAAGCAGGCGGTTTCGTACCAAAAGTACCGCCGTCCTTGGTTGCCTTTGTCACCGCATCTTCGGAAAGGATATGCCCAACCCCAAAGGGAAGCGAGATCAACCAGAGCGGCGCATACGGCGTCTTCAGCACGATCATGCCTGTATAGTCATCTTCAATATCGACATGATCGAGCGAACCCCAATCGGACTTCACTGGCGAATTGCGCTTGATCACGCGCTCGAACGAGAATTTGACGTCCCTAGCAGTCAACTCTCCGTGGCCTCCGGTGAACTTGATGCCCTTCTTAAGACGGAAGCGGATATGGGTGGGATCGACCTTTTCGATTTTTTCTGCCGCTTCCAGTTCCCACCCCCATTGGGAACCCGGCTTGTAGCGCGTGAGCTTCGAATAGATGCAGCTCATGACATCTACTTCGTGGTTTAGAACGTAAAACCCTGGATCAAACGTCGCGGGGTTAATTCTCCAACCCACCTTCAGCACCTTGCCCTCGGCTGCCCAGATCGCTTGCGAGAGTGGCATGCCGGCAACGATGCCTGCGGCAAGCGTCGCGCCGGTTTTGAGAAATGCCCGGCGGCTCACAGGGTTCACGATATCTTTCACGATTGGTTCCTCCCGTTTGTGTTAAGCGACTTCCCGTTTAGAGCGGTCGTATTTGCGTTGGTTCATTGACTGGAAAATGCGTTTCCGCGTTTTACAGCCGAAATAACTTTTTTCGTCGGCGCCTCCACAGCGGACTCCTCGACCACGCGCCGGTGCGCATGATCAAGGACTTGCACGATTCGTAGCAACAGGGAGGGGATAGTTTGCGCCAAAATGGGCCGACTGCTGAAATGTGTGTCGCAAAAGTGACGCAGTTTGAAATGTTGGAATCACGGGGCTCACCGCGTCTTCGATATACGCATCATCGAAGATGACCAGCGGCGACTAACCGCCAAGCTCCATCCTGACGTGTTTCATTTTCCCTCTGCGGCGCGATAGACCTTTCGGCCGTGGCCACCGACCCAATCAGCGACACCTTTGCCACGCGCCGATCAGTCGCTAGCTAGTTTCCGTCCACAAACGAGCGCATTTTGCAGCGTTTACAATGGCTTGTGCCGTACTGGATAGGCCTTTTGACGGACATAGTCAGGGTTAGGAGCGCTGATTGTCGAGAAAATGATGTCATCGGCACATCAGGCGCACGCCATGAGGGCCGGCAAATGGCCGGCGCGACGCAAGCGCGATACCTTGCGCGGAATCAGGTTGACTTGAGACGAGTGAAGAGGACGAGGTTGTAGGCCACGACCGAGGACCAGACGTAGGCCTTGAAGTGGTCAAGCCCGCGCCAGGTGCAGCGTGCCAGGCCGTAAGCGCGTTTGAGGCAAGAGATGCCGGCTTCGATGCCGGCGCGGAAGTTGCGGAGCTTGCGATAGACCCACTTGCTTCTGACCATGTCCTCGATCCTGAGGCCGGCCTTCTTATGGAAGGCCATGTCGGAGACGCCCCACGCCTTCGCTGTGGCCAGGTTGTCGCGGGTGGCGAAGCCGCCATCGGCCGCCGCTTGCCGCGGCGCTTGACCATAGAGGTCGATGTGACGCTCCAGCATCGGCAGCAAGCGGTCGCTGTCGGCCGGGTTGCCTTTCTCGATCACCAGATCGAGGATCATGCCGCTCCTGCCGGTGGTCAGGTTGAGTTTGTGGCCGTACTCGGTGTCGCGACTGCCTTTGACGATGATATCGGCATGCGATTCGAACAGGCTGACCAACTTCTCGCCGGCTGGCACCGGCTCGCCGGCCAACACCCGCCGCTCGCTCTGTCTGATGATGCGTTCGATCAGCGGCCGAAAGTGACGAACCTGAGCCTGCCACAGTGCGATGGACGGAGTGCTCGCCACTACCAGTCGCTCGCTCGTCTGCTTCAGATAGGCCAAGGTCGCGCGGGTGATTGCGATCAGCTCGCGGTAGAGTTGGACCCGATTGGGCCGACCGCGCGTGAACTGGATTTTGCGGTTGCGCTTCTTGGCTGCGCGGCAATGATCGCACCATGATGAGCCGGAGCCGCCGACCAAGGTATCGGCCCGCTTCAGCAGGCGCACCATGACCCGCACAGCATCCCAAAGCAGGCTGCTGTCGCTCGGCTCGTGTATGAGTGCCGAGGTCACGGTGCTGTCCAGCCGCACCACCGCGCCATCTTCCAGCCTCGCTTGCCGCGCGCTCGACAGCAGCGTCCGATTGATCGCCTCCCAGGTCTCGGGCCGGATCGCGCTGATCGTCTTTTGCAGCACCGACTTCTGTGGGCTCCACGACCATGGCAGGCGGGCAAAGGCGCGAAACGAGGCGGAGTCCTCAAGATGGAACGCCAGCTCCTGGTAGCTTAGTTGCCGGTACTGCTTGAGGATCGCGCAGCGCAACACCGCTTCGGCCGGCAGGCCCTGCCGTCCCGTAGCCTTGACGCCGACCCGGACCAAATCGCGGGCCACCAAGCCAAGCAGATTGCGATGCTCGTCCAGCCATCGCGACATCGCCTTCAACTCGTGGCCGATCTCGTGCGTGGCGAAAACATCGAATATATTGGCTTGGACGGTGCGTTCTTGGCGCATTGTCGGCTCCGGCGGTGGCAGGGATTTGGACTCAGTGGCATGATCCAAGATACCTGAAACCGCCGGGCCTCGCTCGCGCAAAGCTACGATTCACTAAACAAAATCAAACAGTTGCCGTTTATGGATGGAAACTAATCTAAGAGCGCAACGCCACTTGCTCAGGCACAAAGGCGGGAGAACAAAGATCATGCCGGAAAAGACCGTCGCGGAACTCAGGCAAAAGCTGGCGCAGGCCCATGAGGTCATCGCTCATTTGATGGACAAGGCGGCTTTCAACGGCGCCGAGGCGCACCGGGCGCTGGCTTATTTCAGCAACGAGACCTTCGAGAAGGATTTTCTGCCCTGGCCCCGCCATGTCGATGAGGGGTTGCGGCCGGAGGAGTTGAACGCGGCGAATGACGATTGATCGGACAACTACTCGAACGCGATCGCCTGCAGCGCGCCGCCATTGCGCTTGAGCCAATCCTTGCAGCGCTCGGTATCCGGGCAAAGCTGCTCGCATAACTTCCAGAATTTCGGCCCGTGGTTCATCTCCTTGAGATGCGCCACCTCGTGCGCGACGAGGTAGTTTATCACCGGCCGCGGCGCCATCATGATGCGCCAAGAAAACGACAGATTGCCGTCCGACGTGCACGACCCCCAGCGGCTCGACGTATCCTTGAAGCGGATCGCCTTGGCGCGCTTGCCGATCGCCGCGCTGTGCTTGGTCACCAGCGCTTCGATCTCGCGCTTGGCTTCGCGCTTGAGGAAATCGGCGATGCGGCGCGGCAGATGCACGCGTTCGCCATGCACGATCATCAGCGGCCCGCGCTCGTCGCGCGACAGCGTGACGGTGCCGCGTTTCGACGGTTCATGGACGATGCGATGCGGCACGCCGCGCACCGGTACCTTGATGCCGGGCCGGACCTGCGGCCGGTTGGGCACTTTGGCTAGCCTTTGCTCCAGCCAGTCCTGATGGCGGTCGAGGAATTTTTCCACCTCGCCGCGCCGCAGCCCCGGCGGCACGGTGATGCGCAGACCACGGCCGCCGGAATCGATGCGCAGTGTCAGGCGCCGCGCCCGGTCGTTCTCGACGATCTTGAGCGGCAGCGTGCGGCCGGCAACGCAATGCTCGCGCTCCACGACGGGCGTGGGTTTGGGTTTCGTCGGGGTGCGAAAGAAGCCGAAGGACATTCCGGGACGATACGTGATTCGAGGGAAACGACTAGAACAAAAAAGAAACGGCGCCGCTGACGCGACGCCGTTGGATTATCTATCTGCGCACGGGACCTTACTCGTCAAGCAGGCCTGGCGTGGACTTGCCGCTGGATTTGTTGTTCGTCGCCGACCCGGTCGTGGGGGACGTCGACTTGTTGCGATTGGCCATGAAGCGATCGAACTCTTCCTGATCCTTGGCGCGGCGCAACTCGCGGGCATATTCGTCGAACTCGCTCAGCATCTCGTCGAGCTTGCGGCGTTCCTCGGCAAGCCGCTCGAGTTCCTTTTCGCGCCAGTCGTCGAAAGCGACGTTGCCGGTGCGGGCGGAGCCATGACCCCAGCGCGCGGCCTTGTCGGAACCGCGGCGGCAACCGGCGAAGATGCCGTCGGTGGCGCGGTTGACGTCGCGCTTGAAGCCCTCGAGCCGGTCGCCCCAGATGATGTAGGCGAGCATGGCCAAGCCGAGCGGCCAGAACACCATGAACCCGATCACCATCAACGCGATGGTCGCCGGCGTCCAGGCCGGACGGATCAATGCAGATGTGTTCATTTCTCCCAATCCTTCAGTTGGAGACAGCCAAATCCGGCTGCGTTGAATCGAAATGGGATGGAGAAAACGGCGATTCAAGACAGCGATCGCCAAAACCGGACAAGCGGCTGAAATGATTATCGCTTTTTGAGATTTTCGAGGAAAAGCACGACCAATCCGGCAATCAGCCCCCAGAACGCCGCGCCGACGCCGAACAGCGTCAGCCCCGATGCGGTAACGGCGAAGGTGACGGTGGCGGCCATCCGCTCGTCCTCGTCTTTCAAGGCGATCGACAATGCATTGGCGAGCGGCGCCATCAGCGCCAGGCCGGCGACCAGCGCGATCAGGCTCTGCGGCAATACGGCGAAGATCGCCACCAGCGAGGCGCCGAACAGGGCAAAGACGAGATAGGCCAACGCATAGAACGGCCCGGTCTTCCAGCGCTCGGCCGGATCGGGATGCACGTCGGGCCCGGTGCAGATCGCCGCCGAGATTGCCGCCAGATTGGTAGTCGAGGCGCCGAACGGCGCCGTCAGCAGCGAAAACAGGCCGGTGACGCCGATCAGCGGCCCGGGTTCGGGATGATAGCCGGCTGCCCTCAGCACGGCGAGGCCGGACAGGTTCTGCGAGGCCATGGTGACGAGGTAGAGCGGCAAGGCGAGGCCGATGATTGCAGTGGCGGTGAACCGCGGCATCACCAGTATCAAGCTCGAGAGTTCCGGTGCCGGCAGACCGCCGACCCGGCCGGTGAGGAAGGCGGCGAGACCGCCGCCGATCAGCACCAGCAGCACCGACAGCGCCGGGTTGAACAGGCGGATGACGAAGAACGCCGCAACCAGCGGCAGGATCAGCCAGGGGTCGACGGGAACGGTCTTCACCGCATTGATGGCGAAGGTGACGACGATGCCGGCCAGCATTCCGGATGCGACGGACGCCGGTATTCTGGCGATCAGCTTGGTCAAGGGCCTGAACAGGCCTGTGGCGATCAGCAGGACCGCGGTGACGACGAAGGCGCCAACCGCCTCATCCATCGAAAAGCCGGTCGACGCGGCGATCAGCGCCACGCCTGGCGTCGACCATGCGGTAATGACCGGCATTTTTGTGCGCCAGGACAGCCACAGGCTCTCGATCGCCATCGCCAGGCAAAGCGCCGTCACCCAGCTTGCGGTCTCGACCTGCGTTGCGCCGACCGCCTTGGCGGCGGCAATGACGATGGCCAGCGTACCGCCGAAGCCGACGATCGCCGCGACGAAGGCGGACACCGGAATGGAAATGCGCATGCCTCTATCCCGCCTGCCGCACCATAGCGTCCACCGCCCGCACCAGCATGTCGAGATCCTGCGGCCGCGACAGGCGGTGGTCGCCGTCGGGGATGAGCGACAGCGTGACGTCGTCGGCCGGCAGCAGGCTGACCAGCTTCAACGCATGGCTCGACGGCACGTCGGGATCGGCCAGGCCTTGCAGGATGTGGACCGGACAGTGCGTGTCGATCGGCCCGGTCATCACCCGGTTGTTGCGGCCGTCCTCGATCAGTCCGCGCGTGTAGATGTACGGTTCGGCGGAATAGTCCGACGGCTCTTCGAAAAAGCCCTTTTTCCTGAGGTCGCGCTTCTGCGCCCCGGTCAGCACCGGCTCCACCAGTTCGAACGTGAAATCGGGCGCCGGCGCCAGCAGCACAAGGCCGGCGACGCTGTTCTCGCCCGCCTTGTGCAACTCCTGCACCATGCGCAGCGCGATCCAGGCGCCCATCGACGAACCGACCAGGATTTGCCTGCCCCGGGTGAAGCGGCGGAAAACCGCCAGGCTCTCGCCCAGCCATTTCGAGATGGTGCCGTCGGCAAAGGCGCCACTCGATTCGCCGTGGCCGGAATAATCGTGGCGCAGGAAGGCGCGGCCTTCTTTGCGCGTCCATTCCGACAAGGTTTCGGCCTTGGTGCCCAGCATGTCGGATTTGTAGCCGCCAAGCCAGACGATGCCGGGCTCGGCACCTGCCGCATGCCTGACGGCAATGCTCGTCCCGTCGACGTCCAGGAAGATCGGGGTGGTGCTCATGGTGTATTCCCTCACGCCGGTCTTTTGGCACAAGCGGGGGTTCAACGAAAAGTGCTCTGCTACTTTCTTCGCTTGGTGCAGAGGAGCATTCATCGGGCAGGTGATTTCCTGAGAATGCTGTGCTATTGACTCCGACCGCGCGCTCACCACATTGCGCGTTCGCAATTCTGAACTGAAGAACCCCTTAACGAAACGGCTCAAGGAGACCACGACCATTCGCAGACCTTTCAAAGCAGCGGCGCCCACCAAGGAAGGCCCGCGCTCCAACCGTGACATCCGGGTTCCCCGGGTCCAGCTAATCGACGCCGAAGGCCAGAACCGCGGCGATGTCTCCATCAACGACGCATTGCTGCTCGCCGAAGAGGCTGGGCTCGACCTGGTCGAGATATCGCCCAATGCAGTGCCGCCCGTCGTAAAGATCCTCGATCTCGGCAAGCTGAAATACGCCAACCAGAAGAAGGCGGCCGAGGCGCGCAAGAACCAGAAGGTCATCGAGATCAAGGAGATCAAGATGCGCCCGAACATCGACAGCCACGACTACGAGACCAAGATGAAGGCTGTCCGGCGCTTTTTCGAGGAAGGCGACAAGGTCAAGCTGACATTGCGCTTCCGCGGTCGCGAGATGGCGCATATGGAACTCGGCATGCAGCTTCTGAACAAGGTTCGCGAGGAAGTGGCGCCCATCGCCAAGGTCGAAGCCGAACCGAAGCTCGAAGGCCGCCAGATGATGATGGTGCTGGCGCCCCGCTAACGCGCGTTGCGCTTTAGTTCTGTTTTGTGCATGTCCTTGTCGCAAAACCGCTGCGCACTTTTGGGCGACGTGCATAAAATCCGCCTGAATCATGTTGCAAGGCGTCCCGGCGATCGGCGGGGCGCCTGTTTTCTTGGCCAGACGCTGCGATCGCCGGCGAGAGCAAAGACGCTCTGGTTCCCTCGACGATCGGATTCCCGACATGGTCAATGACGTCAAGCATTCGGAAGCCAAATATGGGCTGGGCAGCTACCAGCACACGCGCAGGATGGTGCTTGCCGTCGTCGTCGTCGTCCTGTTCGCGATGCTTTTGTTCGGGCAGTCGGTTTTTCCGCCCGATACGCCTGTGCATGAAACGATCGAAATGGTTGGCGTCGTGCTGATCTTTCTCGGCATCGTCGGACGCTTGTGGTCGACGCTCTATATCGGCGGTCGCAAATCCTCCGAAGTGGTGACCGGCGGCCCCTATTCGATCACCCGCAACCCGCTCTATGTCTTCTCTACTTTAGCTGCCGCCGGTGTCGGCGCACAGATCGGCTCCATCACCGCCACGATCGGCTTTGCAGCGCTTTGCGCGGGTGCCTTTTACATCGTTATCCTGCGCGAGGAGAAATTCCTCAAGGAGGTTCTCGGCGCGCCATACCAGGCCTACCTGGCGAAAGTGCCGCGCTTTTTTCCGAAGCTGTCGCTGTATCAGGAAGGCGACACCGGCGGCTTCAAGCCGCGCCTGCTGCGAACCACGCTGCTGGACGGTCTGGTCTTCCTGATTGCCTTGCCGGCTTTCGAACTGATCGACGGCGCCCAGCAGTCCGGCATATTGCCGGTGCTGTTCCGTTTCCCCTGAGTGCAGTATTGCTGAGTACAGTGTTGCTCGGTACGGGGTGTTGCGCGCCGGCCCGCTTTGACGTATAGGACCGCCGTTCCCAAAAAACCGCCCGGCAGGGCATGCCGTGGCGGTTTCATTTGCTTTTCGGGCTTTGGTCGGCCTGAAGCGAACAAAAAGCGCATTGGTGCGCATATAAACGGAGTAGCAAAATGCCCAAGATGAAGACCAAGTCGGCCGCCAAGAAGCGGTTCAAGATCACAGGTACGGGTAAAGTTCTGTCGGCTGCGGCCGGCAAGCGTCACGGCATGATCAAGCGTTCCAACAAGTTCATTCGAAATGCCCGCGGCACGATGGTTCTGGCTGAACCGGACGGCAAGAAGGTCATCAAGAATTTTCTGCCGAACGGCCTCTAGGGCATGATGCCAAAAAGTTGCAGACTTTTTGGAAACATCATGCGCCAAAATAAGAGCATTCGGTCTGGACACGCATTTGTTTTACGCAATTCCGAACGGAAAACCGCTAGGCACTTTTCCTGGAATTGCTTTTAAGGAGATCATGACATGGCACGCGTAAAGAGAGGCGTCACCTCGCACGCCAAGCACAAGAAGGTCCTGAAAGCCGCCAAGGGTTTTTACGGCCGTCGCAAGAACACCATCCGGATCGCCAAGCAGGCGGTGGAAAAGTCGCTACAGTACGCCTATCGCGACCGCAAGAATCGCAAGCGTTCGTTCCGCGCGCTGTGGATCCAGCGCATCAATGCGGCGACGCATGAGCATGGCCTGACCTACGGCCGCTTCATCGACGGTCTCAACAAGGCTGGCATCGAGATCGACCGCAAGATCCTGTCGGATATGGCCATCCACGAGCCGCAGGCCTTCGCCGCACTCGTGGCCAAGGCCAAGGTCGCGCTCGAATATCTCAAGAACACCACGCCGAATGCTTTTGAAAGCGCTGTCGCTTAAGACCAGCGCTTCCCAAGCTATTCGACACTTGATTTGGGAAACCCGCGCTGGCAGGGCTGGCGCGGGTTTTTCTTTGCTTCCAATCGGATCTGGAACATGAGTGACATGGAAACTCTCGAACATTCCCTGATGGCCGAGATTGCCTCGGCCGCCGACGAGCAGGCGATCGAGGCGGTGCGTGTCTCGGCCCTCGGCAAGAAGGGCTCGGTTTCCGAGATGCTGAAGACGCTTGGCTCGATGAGCGCCGAGGAGCGCCAGGTCAAGGGCCCGGCGATCAACGGCCTCAAGAACCGCGTCACCGAGGCGCTTTCTCTTCGCCGCGCCGAGCTGAAGGACGCGGCGATTATGGCGCGTCTCGCCGCCGAGAAGGTCGACGTGACGCTGCCGGTCAGGCAATCGCCGGCCGAGCGCGGCCGCATCCATCCGATCAGCCAGGTCATCGACGAGATCGCGGCGATCTTCGGCGATCTCGGCTTTGCCATCGCCGAAGGTCCCGACATCGAGACCGACTATTACAACTTCACCTCGCTGAACTTCCCGGAAGGCCACCCGGCGCGCGAGATGCACGACACCTTCTTTTTCCAGCCGGACGCGCAGGGCGAACGCAAGCTTTTGCGCACCCACACCTCGCCGGTGCAGATCCGCACCATGGAGATGCAGAAGCCGCCGATCCGCATCGTCATCCCCGGCAAGACTTACCGGCAGGATTCCGATGCCACCCACTCGCCGATGTTCCATCAGGTCGAGGGGCTGGTGATCGACAAGTCGGCCAACGTCGCCAACATGAAATGGGTGCTGGAGGAGTTCTGCAAGGCCTTCTTCGAGGTGCCGAGCGTGAAGATGCGCTTCCGGCCGTCTTTCTTCCCGTTTACCGAGCCCAGCCTCGAGGTCGACATCCAGTGCGATCGTTCGCGGCCGGGCGAGGTGCGCTTCGGCGAAGGCTCCGACTGGATGGAGATCCTCGGCTGCGGCATGGTGCACCCCAATGTGCTCCGTTACGGTGGCCTCGATCCTGACGAATACCAGGGCTTCGCCTGGGGCATGGGCATCGACCGCATCGCCATGCTGAAATACGGCATGCCGGATCTGCGCGCCTTCTTCGACGCCGATGTCCGCTGGCTTTCGCATTACGGTTTTAGGCCGCTCGACATGCCAACGCTGTTCGGTGGCCTGAGCGCGTGACGAGCGGGCTGCAGCAGCAAATCCGCGGACAGCTCGCCTTCCTGCACATGTCGGACGCGCGGCCGCATAGCTTCAAGTGCAACGTGCCCAGACCAGACGGAACACAGTCATGAAACTCACCCTCTCCTGGCTCAAAGACCATCTCGAGACCGACGCCTCGCTGGCGGAAATCGTCGAGCGTCTCACCTCGATCGGCCTTGAAGTCGAGCATGTCGACGACCGGGCGAGCCTAGCCCCCTTCGTCATCGCCAAGGTGGTGACGGCGGTGCAGCACCCAGATGCCGACCGGCTTCGCGTGCTGACCGTCGACACCGGCGACGGCAAGCCGCCGGTGCAGGTCGTGTGTGGAGCGCCGAACGCCCGCGCCGGCCTGATCGGCGCCTTTGCGGCACCGGGCACCTATATCCCCGGCATCGACGTGACGCTGACCGTCGGCAAGATCCGTGGCGTTGAAAGCCACGGCATGATGTGCTCCGAACGTGAGCTCGAATTATCCGAAGAGCATGACGGCATCATCGACCTGCCGGCCGATGCGCCGGTCGGCACCAGTTTCGCCGCCTATGCCCATCTCGACGATCCGCTGATCGAGATCAATCTGACGCCGAACCGGCCGGACGCCACCAGTGTCCATGGCATCGCCCGGGATTTGGCGGCGAGTGGGCTTGGCACGCTGAAGAGCGCGCCGATAGAGCCGATCCCCGGCAAAGACGCGACGCCGATCAAGGTGACGATCGAAGCGCCGGAGCTCTGCCCCGGCTTTGCCCTGCGCCTGGTGCGCGGCGTCAAGAACGGACCGTCGCCGAAATGGCTGCAGCAAAGGCTTCTCGCCATCGGCTTGAGGCCGATCAGCGCGCTCGTCGATATCACCAATTACGTCACCTTCGACCGCGGTCGGCCGCTGCATGTTTTTGACGCTGGGAAGGTCACCGGCAATCTCACCGTGCGCCGGGCGCGTGACGGCGAAAAGGTGCTGGCGCTCGACGGCCGCGAATACACGCTGACGCCTGAGATGTGCGTGATCGCAGACCAGGACGGCATCGAATCGATCGCCGGCATCATGGGCGGCGAGCATTCCGGGTGTGACGAGAACACCACCGATGTGCTGATCGAGTCGGCGCTTTGGGACCCGATCGCCACCGCCCGCACCGGCCGCACGCTCGGCATCATCAGCGATGCACGCTACCGCTTCGAGCGTGGCGTCGACCCGGAAATGATGGTTCCCGGCGTGGAGCTGGCAACGAAGCTGGTGCTCGATTTCTGCGGCGGCACGCCGGCGCAAACCGAGGTCGTCGGCTATGCCGGCCATCGGCCGAAGATCGTCTCGTTCCCTTTGTCGGAAGTGAGGCGGCTGACCGGCATCGAAGTGCCGCGCTCGACGAGCCTCGACATTCTTGCCCGCCTCGGCTTCAGGCCGGAGGGCACGGGCGATGTCGTCAATGTAGCGGTCCCGTCCTGGCGACCGGATGTCGACGGCAAGGCCGACCTGGTCGAGGAGGTCATGCGCATCCACGGCGTCGACAATATCGCGCCGCAGCCGCTTGGTTCGCACGATGCGGTCAACGCCAAGATCCTGACTGTGCTGCAGATCCGCACCCGCGCCGCCAAGCGGGCGCTTGCCGTGCGCGGCATGATGGAGGCCGTCACCTGGTCGTTCATTCCGGCAAAACACGCCGAATTGTTCGGCGGCGGCCGGCAGGCGCTAAAGCTTGCCAACCCGATCGCGGCCGATATGTCGGATATGCGGCCGTCGCTGCTCCCGGGGCTGATCGCGGCAGCGCAACGCAATGCCGACAAGGGCATCGGCGATGTCGCGCTGTTCGAAGTGTCGGGCACTTACGAGGGCGACGGCGCCGACCAGCAGCGGCGCGTTGCCGCCGGCGTGCGGCGCGGCACCGCCAAGCTCGAGGGCTCCGGCCGCCATTGGGCCGGCAACGCCGGCGCCGTCGGCGTCTTCGATGCCAAGGCCGATGCGATCGCAGCACTCGAAGCCTGCGGCGCGCCGGTCGAGCGGCTGCAGATCGAGGCCGGCGGCCCGGCCTGGTATCATCCCGGCCGCTCCGGCACGATCAAGCTCGGGCCGAAGGTCGTGCTCGGCACATTCGGCGAATTCCACCCGAAGACGCTGGAAGGGCTTGACGTCTCCGGCCCGCTCTGCGGCTTCGAAGTATTCATTGATGCGGTGCCCGAGCCGAAGGCCAAGCCGACGCGGACAAAGCCAAGGCTCGATCTGTCCGCCTTCCAGGCGGTCAAGCGCGACTTCGCCTTCGTCGTCGACAAGGCGGTCGAAGCCGGCACACTCGTTCGCGCCGCCCTAGCCGCCGACAGGAAGCTGATTTCCGGCGTCTCGGTGTTCGACGTTTTCGAGGGTACCGCCCTCGGCGCGGCGAAGAAATCGATCGCCATCGAGGTGTCGATCCAGCCCGTCGAAAAGACGCTGACCGACGAGGATTTCGAGGCGCTGGCCAAGCGCATCGTCGAGAACGTGCACAAGCAGACCGGCGGTGTGCTGCGCGGCTGAGGGGTTGCGAGCGCCTGGCGAATCGCCGTCCAAAGGGCGATGGACCATTTGCGCTATTCAGGGCTGCCCTTCGAGGAACAGCGTGCAGTCTTTCTCGATATCGTCTCAGCCGATCCGCTGGTCAGTGAGACGCTGTCGCGGGTACGGGTGCTAGGCCTGCCGGACTGGCTGGTCGTCTCCGGCGCGCTTTACAACAGCGTTTGGAACCATCTGACCGGAAAGCCTTCGGGGTACGGCATCAAAGATGTCGACCTGTTCTATTTCGATGAGAGGGATTTGTCCTACGAGGCCGAGGATTTGGTCATTCGTTGTGCGGCGGAGCATTTCGAAGGGCTGAAGCTGCCGGTCGAGGTGCGCAATCAGGCGCGGGTGCATCTGTGGTATCCGAGCAAGTTCGGGCAGGAATGCCCGCGCTATATGAGCGCTAGCGAATCGGTCAGCTATTTTGCGTCGAAGACGCATGCAGTCGGCGTGCGCTACGATACCGAAGGGCGCCTCGATCTGGTGGCGCCGTTCGGGCTCGACGACATTTTTTCGTTCCGCATCACGCCGAACAGGGTGCTGGATAATCAGCGGACCCATGAGCTGAAGGGCAGGCGGGCACAGGAGTGCTGGCCGGAGATTACTGTCGTGCCTTGGTAGAATGTCGGCGCGAGGCACCTGCCCTGCCGGGCATCTCCCGCAAGAAGGGCGATTGGCAGTTCCAGCGCCCTGCCCGCCCTTCCGGCGCCGGTGATTGGCGAAAGCCGAGGTGACGTCCAATTTCCCTCCTTGAGGGGGAGATGTCCGGCAGGACAGAGGGGGTGCCAATTTCTCGCAATTATTCTGCACCGCTGCGGCATTCGAAACGGGGTGCCGAAACGCCCCGTTTCGATTGCGCTGTCGATTGCAGTTCACCCGTCGACCAGGGCCAGCAGCTCCTCGGTGTAGCGCTTGCCGACAACCTTGTCCGGCGACAGCGCATCGCCGATGGCTGCTACCTCGGCCTGGGTCAGCACGATATCGGCTGCCGCCGTATTCTGTTCGAGATGTCGGATCTTGCGGGCACCAGGGATCGGCACAATGAAGTCGCCCTGATGCAGCACCCAGGCGAGCGCCAGCTGCGCCGGCGCCACGTCCTTCTCGGCGGCCATCTTTTCCAGCACGGCGACGACCGCCGCATTGGCCGCCATGGCATCGGCCTGGAAGCGCGGCAACCCCCGGCGCCAGTCGTCGGCGCCGAGAACATCGGGCCTGGCGATCGTGCCGGTGAGCAGGCCGCGGCCGAGCGGGCTATAGGGGACAAAGCCGATGCCGAGCTCGCGGCAGACGTCAAACACCTCCTCCTCCGGATCGCGGCTCCACAACGAATATTCGCTCTGCACCGCGGCGATCGGATGCACGTCATGCGCCCGGCGGATGGTCGCCGCACTCGCCTCCGACAGGCCAAGCGCCCGCACCTTGCCCTCGCGTACCAGCTCGGCCATGGCGCCGACCGTATCCTCGATCGGCACGCTGGGGTCGACGCGGTGCTGGTAGTAGAGGTCGATGATCTCGGTATCCAGCCGCTTCAACGACGCTTCGGCCACCGCCTTGACATGCTCCGGGCGGCTATCAACACCAACCATGCGCTCGGTGCCGCTGCCTTCTTCGAGGATCTTGAAGCCGAATTTGGTCGCGATCGTCACATGATCACGCACCGGCTTCAGCGCCTTGCCGACCAGGATCTCGTTCTCGTAGGGGCCATAGACCTCGGCGGTGTCGAAGAAATTGACCCCGATCTCAACGGCGTGGCGCAGCGTGGCAATCGCCTCCGCCTCCGGCTGGCCACCATAGGCAAAGCTCATCCCCATGCAGCCGAGGCCGACTGGGTAGACGTCGAGTTCATTGCCGAGCTTGCGGGTTTGCATCACGTGTCTCCTTGTTGTGATGGTTGTGATGCCACGGAGATACCGTCTTGCGCAGCGTTCGATAATTGCCTCTTATTTGCACGGGCTGTTCCCAAAAATAGATCAATGAAGCGAACCTATCTTTCACAGCTTGCCGTGCTGGCAACGGTCGCCCAATGCGGCAGTTTTCGCGGCGCCGCCAAGGAGCTGGCAATCGCGCCGTCGGCGGTCAGCCACGCGGTGTCCAGCCTGGAAGCGCGCCTCGGCGTGCGCCTTCTGGCGCGCAGCACGCGCAGCGTCGCTCCGACCGAGGAGGGCGCGCAGCTGCTCGAGCGCCTCAGGCCGGCGCTGTCGGAAATCGACCTGGCGCTGGAATCGGCGATCGAGGCGCGCGACCGGCCGGCGGGCAATCTCAGGCTGACCGTGCCGCGCACCGCCGCCCACCTGGCGCTGACGCCAAGGCTCGGCGCCTTTGCGGCTGCCTATCCCGACATCGCGCTGGAGATCGTCATCGACGACCGCTTCACCGATGTGGTCGAGGGCGGCTTCGATGCCGGTGTGCGGCTGGGCGAGAGCCTGCAGCGCGACATGATCGCAGTGCGCATCGGGCCGAGCCTTCGCGGCGCGGTGGTCGGCACGCCATCCTACTTCGAGACCAGGCCCAAGCCGCAGCATCCGCGTGATCTCGCCGCTCACCGCTGCATCCGCTTCCGCTTCTCCAGCGGCATCATCTATCGCTGGGAATTCGAGAAAAACGGCGAGGAGATCGAAATCCCGGTGCAAGGGCCATTGATCCTCGACGAGGACCATCTGATTGCCAATGCTGCGGTTGACGGCGCCGGGCTCGCCTTCGTGTTCGAGGACTATGTCCGCGACCCGCTCGCCGCTGGCAAGCTCGTTCGCGTGCTGGAGGACTGGTGCCCGCCCTTCGATGGTTTCTTCGTCTATTATCCGAGCCGACGCCAGATGCGGCCGGCGCTCAGGGCCTTTGTCGATTTCTTCAAAGTGAGTACATAGGGGCACCGTCGGAACTGCGGAGGGCAATCTATTTCGGCGTGAATGCTCGTCTTACCGCCGTTGGCACCGGCAATTGGTCGTCTCCAAACATAAGTGGAAACCGCCTTTCCGGGATGGAAGAAAGCCGACCTGGCATTCGTTCACAGACCATGTCAGCACTGCCCAAACACCAGCCGACCGGCTACGGCTGGACAGCGATCATCCTTCACTGGCTGATCGCGGCGCTCTTTATCGGCCAGTTCGTGCTCGGCTTCGTCATGGTGCGGCTGTCCAGCCAGCGCACCGCCTTCGAGCTGATTCAGCTGCATAAATCCTTCGGTTTCCTGTTGCTTGGGCTGGTCATCCTGCGCATCGCCTGGCGCCTTGGCAGACCGGCCCCGCCGCTGCCGCGCTCAGTCGGCCCTTTCGAGCGCCGCATGGCGCCGCTTGTCCATCTTGCGCTTTATGCTTTTCAGCTCGCTCTGCCGCTGTCCGGCTGGGCGCTGGTCTCGGTCTCGGTGCTAGAGATCCCGAGCGTGCCGTTCAATCTGTTCGTCATGCCCAATCTGCCGCTTGGTGAATCGGACATGGCAGAAAGCTTCTGGGCAGCGACGCACTGGTATCTCGCTTATGCCGGCATCAGGCTTGTCGCTTTGCATCTCGCTGCTGCGCTGCGTCATCATTTCTGGCTGAGGGATACCGTGCTGACGCGCATGATCACGGCTTCGTCACATCGCGAGACGGAATAGAGCGGGCGGCTCATTCGTTCATAGGGCGAGGACGCAAGAAAGCGTTGCCTGCCAAGAGGACCATTTCCATGTACGCGCGCATCTTCGGATTTGCGGCAGCCGCCGCTTGTTTTGCCATGCCTGTTTTCGCCGCCGTTGCCCTTGGCGAGGCGGCCGGCAGCTACACGATCAGCCCAGGGAGTTCCAGCATCCACTTCTCCATCGCCAAGCTCGGCGGCGGCGGGCTCGACGGTGCCTTCTCCCGCTTCAAGGGCAATATCCTTATCGACAACAGCGATGTCGGCCGGTCCCAGGTCAATTTCACCATCTTCCCCGAAAGCGTCGGTACCGGCCAAAGCCGCATCGATGCCTTTCTCCGCTCGGACGCGGTTTTCGACGCGACCAACAATCCGGAGATCCAGTTCCGTTCGACCAGCGTCAAACGCACCGGCGACACGTCGGCCCTTGTCACCGGCCGGCTGACGGCGCGCGGCAAGACCTTTCAGGAAAAGTTCACGGCCGAGCTCGGCGGCCTCAAGGCGGGCACGATAAAGTTCCACGTCACAGGCAAGGTGTTGCGGTCGCGCTATGGCATGGATGTCGGCACGCCGATTTATTCCAACGTCGTCGAATTCGACATGACGCTGACGGGTAGAAGGGGTTGAGCGGTTCTTCCTGCGATTTCACCGTCGCTGCAGGACCTGGGTTCCTCTCCCCACTTCGTGGGGCGAGGAACCATGCTCCCGCATTGGCTTTTCCGCCGATTTCAGGCAAACCTCCAGGCCTGCAATCGAGAGGAGAAATCTGATGTTCCGATGGGGTGTTTTGTCGACGGCCAAAATCGGCCGCGAGCAGCTTTTGCCGGCAATCGTCGAGGCGGAGAACGGCGTGCTGTCGGCGATCGCCAGCCGCGATCTGTCGAAAGCTCGGGCGCTGGGCGAACGCTTCGGGGCGCGCCATGCTTTCGGCTCCTATGAGGAGTTGCTCGCCTCCAGCGACATCGACGGCGTCTACATTCCGCTGCCGACCTCGCAGCATGTCGAATGGACAGCCAAGGCGATCGAGGCCGGCAAGCATGTTCTGGTCGAAAAGCCACTGGCTCTCGACGCCAAGGACATTCCGCCACTGATCAAGCTGCGCGATGCCAGGAAGGTGCTGGTCTGCGAAGCCTTCATGGTCGTCTACCACCCGCAATGGATCAAGGTGCGCGAGCTGATCGCCAACGGCGCCATCGGCCGGCTGCGCCATGTCCAGGGCGCGTTCTCCTACTACAATGTCGACCCCAACAACATGCGCAACAAGCTCGATCTCGGCGGCGGCGCGCTGCCCGACATCGGCGTCTATCCGACGGTATCGACGCGCTTTTCGACCGGCAAGGAGCCGCTGCGCGTCCAGGCGACGATCGAGCGCGACAAGACATTCGGCACCGACATCTATTCCTCGATCCGCGCCGATTTCGGCGACTTCGAGTTGTCGTTTTACCTGTCGACGCAGATGGCGGCACGCCAGGTGATGGTCTTCCACGGCGAGAAGGGCTTCATCGAGGTGTTCTCACCGTTTAACGCCGGACTCTACGACCATCACCGCGTCGAACTGCACAACCAGAACCACAGCGAGGCGCAGGTCTTCCGCTTTCCCGGCACGCAACAGTACCGGCTGGAAGTCGAGGCCTTCGCGCGGGCGGCACAGGGTGGCAAGGATCGTGTCTTCACCCTGGAAGAATCGGTGCTCAACCAGAAGGTCATCGATGCCATCTTCCGCGCCGGCGAGAAGGAAGGCTGGGAGGCAGTCTAGGCCGGCCGTGATCCTACAACTGGCCGGTTTTTGGACGAGATCATGGCCAAATAGATGCCCGACGATGCGGATGTGATCATCGTCGGCGCCGGCCTTGCCGGCCTTGTCGCGGCGGCCGAACTGACTGCGGCCGGCAAGAAGGCCATCATTGTCGAGCAGGGAGCCGGAGCAGTCGCTTGGCGACCAGGCATCGGCGGCCTCTTCCTCGGTGGGATGAAACAAGCCCCGCCGGCGGCCGTTGCGACAAGATGGCGGTCGCACCGAATGGCCAACTTCCCTTGGAGCATTTTGCAGCCAAATGGAATCATTCGGCGTCCGCATAAATGTGGCAAAACAGCTAGTTAGAGCGGGTTACCGGTTCCAGGAGAACCGCTCTAGGCGAAGGGCTGCAAATTGACGTCCTGAAGCTTGGAACCGGCAAGCAAAGCCTCGAGCACCTGCTTCTTGAGAAACAGGCACTGCGAACGGGCAAGTTTGACGATGCCGGAAACGTCGCCTGCCTCGCAGGCAAGAACCAGTTCTTTTTGCTGGGCGATGATCAACTGGGTGAAGTCGCGGGACTTGAACCCAAGGTGGAGAACCCGCGCCGACTGGTCGAGTATCTGGTCCAGTAGATGCGCCAGTCGTAAATTTCCCGAGAGCTCCGCAAGGACCAGACGAAACGCACGATCAGCCGCCAGGAATGCAACGTGACTACGCAACGTCTCCGGCTTCAGCACTTTTTTCGCTGCCAGCCCGATGTCCTCCAGCCCGCGCTCGGTAATGTTCGATGCCGCCACCCTGAACACTTCCGGTTCGATCAAGCTGCGGACATCGAAAATCTCGTTGACGTCCCGCAGGCTGAGCGTTGCAACGACGTAGCCGCGGCGCGGCTCGCTCCTGACCAGACCTTCCTGCATCAGACGGGCCAACGCCGCGCGGATGGTCGCCTTTTTGATCTGGTATCGATCGCCGATCTGTTTCTCGGTCAGCGCTTCGCCGGGGCGCAGCACGCAGGCAATGATGTCGTTCCTCAGCTGCTCATATGCCTGTTCCCTGCGAAGGACGTCGGCGGCTGACAGTGCTGTCGCCTCGACCGTGGCCGGCCCTGCCGGTTCGGCGGTCAACTTCGTCGTTTTCATATTTTGTCCGTTTGGCTGTCCGGTTGACGCTGGCATTGGCATTCGCTAGCGTGAGCACCTCAGGTTGGAAATCTGAGCATCTCAGGGAGGATAACTGATATGCCTTTACCCGCCAACTCGCCTCTCTACGCCGTTGCCGATGATATCGTCAATGCCGCGAAGGGACCAGATCCCCTCGAAGCGGTAAGGACGGTCCTGGGCGACTACACCAACCGTTTTCACGCATCGGGAACACTCGCCCACGAAGAAGACGACGACGAGGTTCTTTTGCATGCGAGCCCGAACCTGACGATCTATCACATCACGCTGTCGCCCGGCCTGCAGTACCCGCCCCACAACCACCTGATGGATGCCTTGATCGGCATCTACAAGGGCAGCGAGACGAACTTCATCTATCCCGTTGCCGGCAGCGAACTCGATGTTCCCGAAAGGCAGGACATCGCAGCGCCTGCCGTCGTGCACATGGCGTCAAATACCGTGCATGCGGTTGCGAATACGGGCAGCGCGCGATCCGGTGCCCTGCATGTCTATCTCGGCGATCTCACACGAACCCACCGGCAGCTGTGGAGCCCGGACAGCAACCAGGCCGAGCCGTTTGACAATGATCGCTACCTGGCCGGCGCACGGCCCATCCAGCAGTCCGGGTAGGAATGAGCAGAGGCGTCGCGGGCGGCGAATTTGGCCGTGATCAGCGGACCCGTCGGAATCGCGTCACACTTGTCACTCTCGCCAATCGGCTATCGCCCCTATCCTGGCTCATGACCAATCAGCAACACGTCGCGCCGGGAATGGTGCGACAACAGACCAGCAAGGGAGATGCACAATGACGGCACATCAGAATGGCACAGGCGAGCAGACGACGCGGCTCGCGATGAAGACACCACCGGTCGTTTCGCCTGACGCGTGGGAGGCCGCGCGCCAGCAGTTGCTCGTGAAGGAGAAGACCGTGACCCGGGCTCGCGACGCCTTGGCCGCCGAGCGTCGGCGGATGCCGTGGATGGCGGTGGAGAAGACCTATACGTTCGAGGGGCCTAGCGGAAAGATGAGCCTGCTCGACCTGTTCGAGGGCCGCCGTCAACTGATCGTCTACCGCGCTTTCTTCGAGCCCGGCGTCTTCGGCTGGCCCGATCACGCTTGCCGCGGCTGCTCGCTGGGGGCAGACCAGGTCGGCAATCTTGCCCATCTGAACGCCCGCGACACCACGCTTGCCTACGCCTCGCGCGCACCGCAGGCCGACATTGCGCGGCTGAAGGCGCGGATGGACTGGAAGATGCCCTGGTACACCATCACCGACAGCTTCGATGCCGATTTCGGCGTTGACGAGTGGCACGGCCATAACGTGTTCATCCGCGATGGTGATCGCGTGTTCCGTACCTACTTCATCAACAACCGCGGCGACGAGGCGATGGGGACCGTATGGAGCTATCTCGACCTGTCGCCGCTCGGCCGCCAGGAGGTTTGGGAGGATTCGCCCGAAGGCTATCCGCAGACGCCGACGTACAAGTGGTGGAACTGGCACGACAATTACGGCGCCGAAACCGTTCCCGACAAAAAGTGGGTCGAGGTGTCGGACGCCGGAGAGGCCGCGTTCCGGAACCGCACCGAATAGAACGTTTGGCGTCGCGGAAATGCGGCTAGGACAATTGGAGGAGCGGGATGCACGTTCATTCGACCGCATCCCGCTCGCTATGCAGGACTATGGCCATGAGCGAGATTCATGCAGGCGGATCCACCGGCGATGCGAGCCCGGCCGGCGTTGGCGCAGCCGATTGGCTGTCCTTTGCGGCCGCGCCGACCTTCGCAACCATGGCGCTGCTGACGTTTCTCGGCGGAGCGCCGGATATGATGTGCTCGACCGGGCAAGATGCGTCGCCGCTGGGCGGCATGGTCCCGATGTACCTGCTGATGAGCGCCTTTCATTTGGGACCTTGGTTGAGGCGGGTCTCCGGCCGCCGACGCCGCCGCAAGTAGAGCTATAGCGGCCGATAAAGGCCCTTCGCGGCGAGGAGGGCAGCCCTCACCAGATCCATTCACCCTTCCCAAGTACCGTCACGGCATCGACAATCCGGGTAAAGCTCGAGCGGGCGCGGCCGGCCGTGTGCCTGGCTCTGAGATAGCCGTGCACCAGCCCCGGCTCCTCGAACCACCAGGCGCGTCCGTCTGCGGCAACGATGCGGTCGCGATAGGCTTCACCGTCTGACGACAGCGGGTCGCATTCGGCGGTGATCACGACGGTAGGCGGCAGATAGGCGAAATCGGCGTCCGCAAGCGGAGACAAAGTGATGTCGCCTGTGGCGTCCACTCCGCCCGTCCGGATGTTTTTATAGAACTCCAGATCGCGCATCGTCAGCATCGGCGCTTCGGCATGCGTGACATAGGAACCGCTTGAACGGTCGCCGCCAAGGCCAGGATAGATCAGCACCTGGCCGACCGGCTTTGTCACGTGGCCACGCGTCGCATGACTGACGGCACAGGCGAGATTGCCGCCGGCGCTGTCGCCGCAGAGCAGGACGGGGCATTCGTAAGTGGCGGTGGCCCATTCGAAGGCGCCAATCGCATCGTCGAAGGCGGCCGGGTGCAGATGTTCCGGCGCCAGCCGGTAGTCGACCGAGACCACCTCATAGCCGGTGCGGGCGCAAAGCTCGGCGCAGACATCATCATGGCTGTCGAGTCCGCCGAGGATGTAGCCGCCGCCATGGACATAGAGCACCATCGCAGAGGCGTTCGGCGCCGCGCTGCGATAAATGCGGATCGGGACGTCGTGCGCTGGCGCGGCAATGACGGTGGTTTCAGCCGTCACGCCATCCGGATAGCCGGCAGAGAATTCGCGGCACATCCGGTCGTAGATCGCGCGCTGCTCGGCGATCGTGTAGTCGATCGTATCCGGCGGATAATACGAATTGGTCCGTTCGATGAAGGCCCAGGTCTCGGCGTCGATGAGTTTCTTGTAGTTGGTCATGGAAACGGAACGGATCGTAACGAATCCGCCTGGCCGGCAGGCCGGAGGGGGGTGGGACGGAACGCCGTCGTTCCAGAGACACTCACTATCTGCCCTTCCACACCGGATCGCGCTTTTCGGCAAAGGCGCGAAAGCCCTCGAGATTGTCCTCCGAGCCGTAGAGCGCGTCAACCGTCGGCAGTTGCCGGCGCGTCACCCGGTTCATGGCATCCTGGAAGGTCAGCGATTCTGCGACCCGGGCCGTTTCCTTGATCGCGGCGAAGACCAGCGGCGGGCCGCCGGCAAGCAGCCGCGCGATTTCCCAGACGCGGTCCTCCAGTCTTTCCTTGGGCAGCACCTCGTTGACCAGGCCCCAGCGATGCGCCTCGGCGACATCCATCCAGCGGCCGGTGAGCAAAAGGTCCATCGCGACATGATAAGGGATGCGCTTCGGCAGCTTGATCGTTGCCGCATCGGCCAGCGTGCCGGCGCGGATTTCGGGCAGCGCGAAGGAGGAGTGGTCCGACGCATAGATGAGGTCGCAGGACAGCGCCAGCTCGAAGCCGCCGCCGACCGCCATGCCGTTGACGCAGGCGATCACCGGCTTGTTGAGGTCGCGCAATTCCTGCAGCCCGCCGAAGCCACCGACGCCATAGTCGCCGTCGACGGCATCGCCGCCAGCCGCTGCCTTCAGGTCCCAGCCGGCGCTGAAAAACTTGTCGCCGGCGGTCTTGACGATGGCGACGCGCAGGTCGGGATCGTCGCGAAACGCCTTGAACGTCTCGCCCATCAGCCGCGACGTCTTCAGGTCGATGGCATTGGCCTTGGGCCGGTCGAGCATGACTTCGAGGATCGTGCCCTCGCGGCGGGTGGTGATGACGTCAGACATTTTTGTTCTCTCCCAGCACCAGCAGCGCGTCGGCGATCCAGGCGCCCTTGCCCTCGGTGCAGACGATCAGAGGATTGATGTCGAGCTCCTCGATCTCGCCGGCATTTTGCTGCACGAAAGCGGCAATGCCCGATATCGCATCGATTGCCGCTGCGACATCGGCCTTCGGCCGACCGCGATAACCGTCGAGCAGCGGGAACAGTTTCAACCCGCGCAAAGCGGCCTCGATGTCGTCACGGGTCGCCGGCAGCATCAGTGTGACGCTGTCGCGCAACAGCTCGACCAGCACGCCGCCGGTGCCTAGCGTCATTACCGCGCCGAACATCGGGTCGCGGGTGAAGCCGACCAGCAGCTCGGCGACGCCGTCGCGCACCATGCGCTCGACATAAAGGCCGGTGCCGAGGGGGCCGAGATCATGGGCGGCGGCGCTGACCGATTCGGCATCCCTGAGGTTGAGCCGGACCGCGTCGAGCTCGGACTTGTGGATGACGCCAAGAGCCTTCAGCGCCACCGGGAAGCCGAGCGCCATCGAGGAGATCACAGCTTCGACCGCATTGCCGGCGCGCTCGCCCTTCGGCACGGGGAGCCCGGCCTCGATGAGCCGCGCCTTGGCCTCGGCCTCGTCCGGCGTGACACTGTCGCCGGCCGGCGCGCCGGACGCCGAAGTGTCGATCGGCTGCGCCTGCGGCTCGCGCCACGCCCAGCCGATGAAGGCTGCCGCCTGGGCGGCGTCCATGGCCTCGGAAATGCCGAACAGCGGCACCATGCCCCGCGCCATCAGGCCGGCAGTGTATTCCTCGGGCAGGTTTTCCGGCAGCGAGGAGACGATCGCGCCCTGCGCGCTGTTGGTCTTCAGCGCCGATTCGAAGGCGCGCAGCGTCGCCCACCAGTCCGTGTCCGAGCAGCGGTCGGGACGCGGAAAGTCGAGCACCAGCATATTGAGGTCGAAGCCGCCAGACACCATGGCGGTGAAGGTGGCGGTCATCGCCGGCTCGTTGTTCCAGATGAAGGTGTGGTAGTCGAGCGGGTTGGCCACCGCGACCAGCGGCCCGAGCGTCGATTTGACCCGCGCGCGGTGCTCAGGGGTGAGTGGCGGAAACGTCACCCAGCGGCCTTCGGCGCTGTCGGCCATGACCGACGCCTCGCCGCCCGAGCAGCTCATCGATGACAGCCGGTAGCCGGGCAGGGGGCCGGTGACGTGCAATAGCTTGAGCGCCTCGATGAAGGCGGGAATTGAATCGATCCGGGCGATGCCGAGCCGCCTCAGGAAGGCGCCGGACGCCGCGTCCGAGCCGGCCAGCGACGCGGTGTGCGAGACGGTCGCCTGCCGTGCCTGCTCGGAGCGGCCGACCTTCATGGCGATAACAGGCTTCTTCAACTCGCGTGCCCGTGCCGCCAGCCTTTCGAAGCCGGCTACCGAATCGAAGGCCTCGATATGCAGGCCGAGCGCGGTGACGCGGTCGTCCTCGACCAGGCCGAGCGCCATTTCGGAAAGCCCGGTCTGCGCCTGGTTGCCGGCGGTCATCAGGAAGGCGATCGGCAGGCCGCGTTTCTGCATCGTCATGTTGATGGCGATGTTCGACGACTGGGTGATGATGGCAACGCCGCGACCGCCTTCCGGCAGCCTGATGCCGCCATGCTGGTCGGGCCACAAAAGCGCGCCGTCGGCGTAATTGATCAGCCCATAGCAGTTCGGCCCGATGATCGGCATTTGGCCGGCCGCCGCGACCAGTTCGGCCTGCAGCCGCTCGCCGTCTTCGTCATAGGCCTCGGTTTCGAGAAAGCCGGCGGCGAAGCAGACCGCACCGCCAGCGCCGCGCTCCGCCAGCGCCTTGACCACTTCGATGGTCAAGTGCCGGTTGACGCCGACGAAAGCGGCATCCGGCGCACTGGGCAATTCGGCCACCGAGCGATAGGCCTTGCGGCCGGCGACCTCGTCCTTGCTCGGATGCACCGGCCAGATCTCGCCGGCAAAGCCCATTTTGATCGATTGCGCGACGACGGCCGCCGCCTGCGCACCACCGAAGACGGCGATCGATTTCGGCCGCAAAAGACGTTCAAGCCTGTGCATTGTCATCTTTTCGTCTGAGCATGATCTTTTCCAAAGACCGGATTCCACTTTTTGGGGTCATGCTCTAGGCCCCGAACGGGCGCAGCAGCGCGCGCGAGATGATGTGGCGCTGGATTTCCGAAGTGCCTTCCCAGATGCGCTCGACGCGGGCGTCGCGCCAGATGCGCTCCAGCGGCAAATCGTCCATCAGCCCCATGCCGCCATGGATCTGGATCGCCTCGTCGGCGACAAAGGCAAGCATTTCGGTGGCCTTCAGTTTGGCCATGGCCATGTCCTGGTCGGTGACGGTGCCCTGATCGTACTTCCAGCCGGCTTCGAACACCATCAGGTCGGCGGCTTTCAACTCGGTCGCCATGTCGGCGAGCTTGAAAGACACGCCCTGGAATTTGCCGATCGGCTGGCCGAATTGCTGGCGCTGCGCGGCGTATTCGATGGCATGGCCAAGCGCCCGCTCGGCACGGCCAAGGCAGGTGGCGCCGACTTGCAGGCGCGTCGCGCCGAGCCAGGAATTGGCGACCTCGAAGCCCTTGTGGACCTCGCCGAGTACCTGGCTCGCCGGCAGCCGGCAATCGTCGAATTCGAGAATGGCATTGGTGTAGCCGCGATGCGAGACGTTGCGGTAGCCATCGCGCACGGTAAAGCCCTTGGTGCCCTTGTCGACGAAAAAGGCGGTGATCTTCTTGCGTTTTCCGCGCGAAGATTCTTCCTCCCCCGAGGCCATGAAGACGATGGCGAAATCGGCGAGGTCGGCGTGGCTTATGAAATGCTTGGTGCCGTTCAGCACCCAGTCGTCGCTGTCTTGCACGGCGGTTGCCTTCATGCCGCGCAGATCGGAGCCGGCGCCCGGCTCGGTCATTGCCAGACAATCCCACTTCTCGCCGCGAATGCACGGAAACAGATATTTTTCGCGCTGCTCCGGCGTGCCGGCAAGGAGAATGTTGGAGGGCCGCGCCACGCAGGTCCAGTGCAGCGCGTAATTGGCGCGGCCGAGCTCCTTTTCATAGAGTAGCCAGGTCACCGTATCGAGCCCGGCGCCGCCGACTTCCGTTGGCATGTTGGCGGCATAGAGGCCGGCTTCGATCGCCTTGGCCTTGATCTCCTCGATCAGCTCGCGGCGCAGCACGCCGGTGCGTTCAACCTCGCGCTCATGCGGGTAAAGCTCGTTCTCGACGAAGGCCCGCGTCGTCTCGACGATGAGCTTCTGCTCCTCCGAAAGACCAAAATCCATGGTCTCAGCCTTTCTTCTTTTTCTTCGGCTTTTCAGCCTTGGCCTTTTCGGCCGCCCTGGAGGCGCTGGGCTTCTTCGCCGCAAGCTTGGCCAACTGCCTGGTGTAGTCCCTATGCAAGGCGCCGGCACCCCAGCCTTTGCCTTTGTTCTGCTTCGACAGTGCCTCCATGATGGCGACCAGATTGTCGTCGCGGATCTTTTCGAGATCGCGGATCGACAGACCGTGCGCCTGGTCGTCCGACTGGGTCGCGATCAGCTCGACCAGTTCGTCGTTGAACTCCGGCACGTCCATCAGCTTGGTCCAGGGCCATTTCAGGCACGGGCCGAACTGCGCCATGAAGTGGCGCATGCCGGCCTCGCCGCCGGCGACGCGATAGACCTGGAACATGCCCATCTGCGCCCAGCGCAGGCCGAAGCCATAGCGCATGATGTCGTCGAGCTCCTCGACCGTGCAGATGCCGTCCTTGACCAGCCACAGCGCCTCGCGCCATGCCGCTTCGAGCAGGCGGTCGCCGACGAAGGCTTCGATCTCCTTGCGGATTACCACCGGCTTCATGCCGATCGAGGCATACATCTCCTTGGCGACCTCGATCGCCTCGGGAAAGGTCTGTTCGCCGCCGACGATCTCGACCAGCGGCAGCAGATAGACGGGGTTGAACGGATGGCCGACGACCAGCCGCTCCGGATGCTTCTTCATCGCCACCTGCATGTCGGTCGGCTTGATGCCGGAAGTGGAGGAGCCGACAATTGCGTTGGCCGGCGCATAAAGGTCGATTTCGGCCAGCACGCGGTGCTTCAGGTCGAGCCGCTCCGGCACGCTTTCCTGGATTAAATCGGCATCGGCCACCGCCTCGGCGAGCGTCTTGGCGAAGGTGAGCTTGCCCTCTTTCGGCAGGCCGCCGGGCAGCATCTGCTTGTAGGCGCGTCGCGCTCCCCTCATCACCTCGCCGACCTTGCGTGATGCCTCGGGGTCGGGATCGAAGATCGATACGTCGATGCCGTTGAGCAGCAGCCGCGCGACCCAGCCGGCGCCGATCACGCCACCACCGATGGCGGCCGCCTTGTTGATGATGCTCATGCGGAAGCTCCGGTTCTTGTGCTGGCTGTTGCGGGGTCGGTGAGGGCGACGCGTTCGCCGGCACGGATCACGGACGCGTCATAGGCCTTGCGCGCGAACACTTCGAGCACGAAGGGCCGGAAGAAATCGATCGGCAATGTCTCGTAGTCGGGATCGAAGCTCGACTGATCCCAGCGTTCGCAAAACTCATCGCAATCGTCGAAGTAGATGTGCCCGGCGAAACGGTCGCGGGCGTGCCGATTGCCGCCGAGGTGATGGGCGTAATAGAGGCGCTGGAAATCGCCGTGCTTTTCCACCACCCAGGTGCATTGCTCGCGAACGAAGGGTTTCAGGATCGACGCCGCATATTCGTCGTGATTATAGGGCGCGTAGATGTCGCCGATGTCGTGCAGCAAGGCGCAGGCAATCCAGTCGGTGTCGGCGCCGCCGCGCCAGGCCCGCGTTGCCGCTTGCAGCGAATGGCCGAGCCGGGTGATCTTGTAGCCCGAGAGGCCCGCATCCAGCTGGACGAGCGCGTCGAGTAGCCGTTCGCCGGTCTTTGCCGCGTAGTCGATCTCGTGCTCGGTGAGGAAGGCGTAATCCTCGCGGTCGCCGTCCTTCATGGCGGTGAATTTCACGGTCTTCATCGGCGGCTCCTCCCAACCGATTCCGCGTTCAAAGCGGTGCGCGCTTCGTCAGGTTGAGCTTCTTGCGGACTTCGTCCGGGCCGATGACCCTGGCGCCCATATTCGACACGATGCTGACCGCCCGCTCGACCAGCTGCGCATTGGTCGCCAGCACGCCCTTGTCGAGCCAGAGATTGTCCTCCAGCCCGACGCGGACATTGCCGCCGGCGAGCACCGCGGCAGCGACGTAGGCCATCTGGTTGCGGCCGATGGCAAAAGCCGACCAGTTCCAGGTCGCCGGCACATTGTTGACCATCGCCATGAAGGTGTTGAGGTCGTCCGGCGCCCCCCACGGCACTCCCATGCATAATTGCACCAAGGCGTCCGGCTTCAGCACTTCTTCCTCGACCAATTGCTTGGCGAACCACAGATGCCCGGTGTCGAAAGCCTCGATTTCCGGCTTGACGCCGAGCGCCGTCATCATGCCGCCCATGGCACGCAGCATGCCGGGCGTATTGGTCATGACATAGTCGGCCTCGGCGAAATTCATCGTGCCGCAGTCGAGCGTGCAGATTTCCGGCAGGCACTGGCGGACGTGCTCCATGCGGTTGCTGGCACCGCCCATGTCGGTGGCTTTTTCGTTCAGCGGCAGCGGGTTTTCCGGCGGGCCGAACACCATGTCGCCGCCCATGCCGGCGGTCAGGTTCAAAACCACGTCGACATCCGCCGCGCGGATGCGCTCCGTTACTTCACGATAAAGGTGTACGTCGCGCCTAGGCTTGCCGGTTTCGGGATCGCGCACATGGCAGTGGACGATCGCCGCACCTGCCTTTGCCGCCTCGATGGCCGAATCGGCGATCTGCTTGGGCGAACGCGGCACATGCGGGCTGCGATCCTGCGAACTGCCGGACCCGGTCACGGCACAGGTAATGAAGACCTCACGGTTCATCGCTAACGGCATAGGACTCTCTCCCAATAGGACGTAGGGCAAGAATGCCTGACTTGCCGGAAACTGTTTTGCGTTTTACGAAGATCGTGTGATCAAAAACGAAAAGCCGACGATCTTTCGTGCCGAACGTTTGCCGCTCAAGGTAACGCTGCTGGTATTCTCCGGCTCGTCGATCATGTGCGTAGCCTCGGCCGTCGATCCATTGCGCGCCGCCAACCGCATTGCCGGTGAGACGCTGTTCGATTTCAGGCTGGTCTCGGTGACGGGCGAGGCGCCGGTTACCACATGCGGCCTGCCGGTGGCGGTCAGCGGCCGCTTCGATGCGGCTGACACAACCGACATGCTGGTCGTCGTCGCCGGATTCGGCACGCAGAACTATGCCACATCGGCCCTGCTGTCCGGACTGCGCCGGGCGGCGCGCGCGGCACGCGCCTGCGGCGGCGTCGAGGCGGGTACGTGGCTGGTGGCGCGCGCGGGCTTGCTGGAAGGGCGCAGCGCCACCACCCACTGGGAGGACATGGAGGATTTCTCGTCGGCCTTTCCCGGCGTCGACGTGCGCCCCGACCGCTACGTCATCGACGGCCCGGTGTTCACCTCCGGCGGCGCCTCGCCGACCTTCGACCTGATGCTGCATCTGATTCGCACGCGGCTCGGTATGGCCGTGGCGCTCGATGTCGCGAGCGTCTTCATCTACGACCAGGCGCGCGCTGCGACCGACGCGCAGCCGCTGGTCTCGCTCGGCCGTCTCGACGGCTACGATCCCAGGTTGGCGCAAGCCATCCGGCTGATGGAAGCGCATATCGACCAGCCGCTGACCATAGCCGCGGTGGCCAAGCGCGCCGGGGTGACGGCACGAACGCTGGAAAGTATCTTTCGCAAGTCGATCGGCGAAACGCCCGGCGCCTATTATCTCAGGCTGCGCCTCGGCGCCGCGCGCCGGCTGGTGGTCGACACGCGCGTGGCCATGGCCGATATTGCCGGGCGAACGGGGTTTTCGTCCGCCGCGGCATTTTCCAGAGCGTTTTCAAGAGCGTTCGGCGAAGCGCCGGTCAGGCTGCGTCGGGGATAATGCATGTCGCCCAAAAGTCCGTAACGGTTTTGGGACAACGGCAATGCATAGACAAAGGTAGATCAGGCAGCGTCCTGGCGGTCGCTGTTGCCGTCGATCTGCGAGCGCATTTGTCTCGCAAGATGGGTCTCGAAGCGGCTGGCGACCGCGCGATCCCATTCGTTCGCACTCAGCGCACCTTGCTTCGGGTGCGGCAGCGCCATCAGCCGGTCGATGATCGATCCGGCCTCGCCAGATGAGAGCAGGGCGTCGATTTCGCGTTCGTGCTGCATATCGTTTCGCCTCCTTCTTTCCGTTCCCGCCACGAACCACACTATAGGAGGTTCGTGACGGCTGTTTGAAGGCAAGAGCGAGGCGATTGATGGGCGGCGCCGGGCAAAGTTTTATCCGCCGCCGCCCATCTTAGGCACTATCGTACCAGTAGGTCAGGCAGTGCTTCAGCCAAGCCGCATCGACAGCTCGACATCCTCGCTGAACGACGTGGACATGTAGCCGCTTCCGGTCGAGCGCACCCGCTCGAGGTATTCGGGGCAAAGATCGGCGTTGTCGGCAACGACGAAGGCGCCCGGCCTGAGGCGGCTTTCGACCAGACTCAAGATCTCTGGATAGAGCGCTTTGGCGCCGTCGAGCAGAAGCAGGTCGACGGTTTCGGGAAGATCGACGCTTAATGTTTGCACCGCATCTCCTTCTCGGATTTCCACCAGGTCGATGAGACCGCCTGCCGTCAGATTGTTCCTGGCGCGCGCCACCTTGGATGGCTCGAACTCGCTGGTGATGAGGCGGCCACCGCCATTGTCCCGCAAGGCTGCGGCAAGGTGCAGGGTCGAGATGCCGAACGAGGTTCCAAATTCAACGATCGTCCTTGCGCTGCTGCCCCGTGCCAGCATGTAGAGCAGCGTGCCGGTCTCTCGCGAAACGGGAAGCCAGAGGTCCTTTAGCCGCCCATAGAAATCGAGGTATTCGGTCTTGCTTCGAACCAGGCGCATCCGATCTTCGGCGGAGAGCTCCGCCACCGCAGGGCTCGTTGCGGCAGCGGCTTCCTCGAACAGGCGATCCAGCAGGGGCGCGAGCGGCGTTGTCGACAGTGTGGTCATATCGGTCTCCAGTCAGAATGGAATGCGTTCTTGTGCGGCATTCAAAATACGACTATTCATTCGCATTTACTAATCGCATTGGCGCGCCTCTCAATGAGCGATCACCGCAGTCCGCGGATTTCCTCGCGAAAACAGCCCAAGCAGGCCCGCTCGGCAGAGCTCGTTGCTGCGATTTTGCAGGCTGCTGTTCAGGTTTTGGCGAAGGAAGGCGCGCAGCGCTTCACCACGGCGCGGGTGGCCGAGAAGGCCGGTATCAGTGTCGGATCGCTATATCAGTATTTTCCGCACAAGGCGGCGATCCTGTTCCGGCTCCAGAGCGACGAATGGCGGCAGACGACCGATTTGCTGCGCGACATCCTCGAGGATGTCGGGAAACCGCCACTTGAACGGCTGCGCGCCTTGGTCCACGCCTTCCTCCGCTCGGAGTGTGACGAGGCCGCGGTGCGTGTGGCGCTCGACGACGCCGCACCGCTTTACCGCGACGCGCCTGAGGCGCAGGCGGCAAGGGCGTCCGGAGACCGCACCATCCAGCTCTTCATGCAGAAGGCGTTGCCCAACGCCGCGCAAGCGACTCGCGAATTGGCCGGCGACCTGGTCATGACGACGCTCAGCACGGTGGGGAAGCAGTTCTCGGAGTTGCCCCGAACCCCCGCGGAGATCGAAGCCTACGCCGACGCCATGGCCGACATGTTCTGCGCCTACCTGAGAGGCCTCGATCACGGCTAAGGCAAATGCCAGGCCCGGTCAGCAAGCAGACCGAAAGTTTCGCACGGGGCAAACCTTGTCGGTGTCAGCCCCGCGGAAAGTCGTCTTTATCCCGCGGCCGCTGAACAATGCGGCCGCGGGATGGTATGCCTCAGACGTACCGGTTGACGACGTTTTCGAGTAGTTCCTGACGACCGGATCTGGGCTGCGGCTCGATCTTCTCCTTGACGACGCGCTCGGCAATTTCCTCCAGCGTGCGCTTGCCGGCAAGCATCGCCTTGGCTTCGGCCGAATCCCAGCCGGCATAGCGCTCGGCGAGCGGGCCGGACAGCGCCTTGTCCTCGACCATGCGCGCTGCCGCCTTGAGGCCGCGAGCGCAGCAATCCATGCCGCCGATATGGCCGATCAGCAGATCCTGCGGATCGAGCGACTGGCGCCTGAGCTTGGCGTCGAAATTGGTGCCGCCGGTCTTGAAGCCGCCGGCCTGCAGCACCTGATAGTAGGCGAGAGCCATCTCCGGCACATTGTTGGGGAACTGGTCGGTGTCCCAGCCCGATTGGTAGTCGTTGCGGTTCATGTCGATCGAGCCGAAGATTCCCAGCGCATTGGCCAGCGCCAGTTCATGCTCGAACGAATGGCCGGCCAGGATGGCGTGGCCCTGCTCGATGTTGAGCTTGACCTCATTCTCCAGTCCGAAACGCTTGAGGAAGCCATAGACGGTGGCGACGTCGTAATCATACTGGTGCTTGGTTGGCTCCTGAGGCTTCGGCTCAATCAGGATGGTGCCTTCGAAGCCGATCCTGTGCTTGTAATCGACGACCAGATTGAGGAAACGGCCGGCCTGTTCCTGCTCGCGGGCAAGGTCGGTGTTGAGCAGCGTCTCATAGCCCTCGCGGCCGCCCCACAGCACGTAGTTCTCGCCGTTCAGACGCTTGGTGACGTCGATACAGTGTTTCACCGTCGCCGCCGAATAGGCAAAGACGTCCGGATCGGGATTGGTGGCGGCGCCCGACATGAAGCGGCGGTTGGAGAACAGGTTGGCCGTGCCCCACAACAGCTTGACGCCGGTCTGCTTCATCTTTTCCGAGAAATAATCGGCGATCTCGTCGAGCCGCGCCGCACTTTCGGAAAAGTCCCGGCCCTCCGGCCGCACGTCGGCATCGTGGAAGCAGAAATAAGGCGCGCCCAGCAACGAAAACATCTCGAAGGCGACGTCGGCCTTGAGCTTGGCCAACTCCATCGTGTCGGTGCTGCCGGCCTTCGGAAACCACGGCCGGTCAAATGTCTGGCCGCCGAACGGATCCCCGCCCGGCCAGGCAAAGGAATGCCAATAGGCGACGGCAAAGCGCAGATGGTCTTCGAGCCGCTTGCCGGCGACAATCTCGTCGGGATTGTAGAACCGGTAGGCCAGCGGATTGGTCGAATCCGGTCCCTCGTATTTGATCTGTTGGATGTCGCCGAAAAAACCGCTGCTCATGTTCTTTTCCTCTCGCATGGTTCGGCCTGATTACCTCAGGCGTAATTGGTTTCGCGCTGGCGCTGGTCGAAAAGGCTCATGTCAAAGCCACCCAACGAAGGAGACAGACCATGACCGACCTCAACACCATTGCCGAAAACTACATCGCCGCCTGGAACGAGAGCGACGCCGCACGCAGGAAAGCCTTGCTCGAGGCGACCTTCACCGAGGACGTCGGCTACCGCGATCCGATCATGCAGGGCGACGGCCATGACGGCATCGCTGCGCTGATCGAAGGCGTGCAGCAGCGCTTTGCCGGCTTCAGGTTCTCGCTGAAAGGCAAGCCGGACGGCTTCGCCGATACCATCCGTTTCTCCTGGAATCTCGGGCCGGAAGGCGTCGAGTCCGTCATCGAAGGCACCGATATCGGCGTCATCGAAAATGGCCGGCTGAAAAGCGTCACCGGCTTTCTCGACAAGGTGCCGGCACAGTGAGGCCTTCTCGGCAGGCCACGGCGAGGGTGGGAAACCGCTCACGCCGTGGCGCTCCTGATCGCCGGGTAAAGCTGGCGGTAGCGCTGATAGGCATCTGCATAGGCACCGCCGAGGGCGGCGACCGGCTCGACCGTGGCGTCCGTCGCCGGCGCCGTGCACACGGCGCGCGGATCGGCGCCGGTCGCCGCGATCAGGCCAAGCCGGGCGGCGCCAAAGGCGGCGCCGAAATCGCCGTCGGCTGGAATATCGACTGGCAGGCCAAGCGCTGTGGCGATGGCCTTCAGCCAGTAGCGCGAACGCGAGCCGCCGCCGATCGCCGTCACCCGGGTCAGCGTCGTGCCGGCTTTGGCCAGGGCTTCGAGGCTGTCGCGGAAGGCGAAGGCGACGCCTTCGAGCACGGCCTGGGTCAGCGCCGCGCGGCCGGACTCGTGGGCAAGCCCGGTAAAGGCGCCCCGAATGACGGAATCATTGTGAGGCGTCCGCTCGCCTGACAGGTACGGCAGGAAGGAGACACCGGTCGGCGCCTGCAGCGCATCGCCGAGTTCGGCGGTCAACTCGACGGCGCCTTTTCCCGCAATTGCCGACAGCCAGTTGAGTGAATCGGTTGCCGACAGGATGACGCCCATCTGGTGCCAGGTGCCGGGCAGTGCGTGGCAGAATGTGTGCACCGCACTTTCCGGATTGGGCAGATAGGACGCGTTGGCGGCAAAAAGCACGCCCGACGTGCCGAGCGAGACGAAAGCCTGGCCGGCGCCGACCGTGCCCATGCCGCAGGCCGAGGCCGCGTTGTCGCCGGCGCCGCCGGCGATCGGGATGCCCGTCTGCATGCCCCATTTCGCAGCCAGTTCGCCGCGCAAGGCACCGGCCTTGGCCGTGCCTTCGACCAATGACGGCATCTGCCTTTCATCGAGCGACGTCGCTGCGAGCAGTTCGGAGGACCAGTCGCGTTTGCCGATGTTGAGCCACGACGTGCCAGCCGAATCCGACATTTCCGAGATATGGTCGCCGGCGAGCCAGAGCCGCAAAAAGTCCTTCGGCAGCAGGACCTTTGCCACCTTGGCAAAAACAGCCGGTTCGTTGTTTTTCACCCAGGCGAGCTTTGGCGCGGTGAAGCCGGGAAAGACGATGTTGCCGGTCAGCTTGCGAAAGCGCGGGTCGGCATCGAGTGCAGCCGCCTCGGCGTGGCTGCGTGTGTCGTTCCACAGGATGCAGGGGCGCAGCACCTGGTCGGCGGCATCGAGCAGGGTGGCGCCATGCATATGGCCGGAAAGGCCGATGCCTTTCACCGCCGCGAGCTCCTTCGCATGCGTGGACCGCAGCTCGGCGATCGCCGCTTCGCAGGCGCGAATCCAGTCGGCCGGGTTCTGCTCGGACCAGCCGGGATGCGGGCGCGACACATCGAGCGGCGCATGGCCGGAACCGACGATGCCCTGACTTGCATCGATCAGCAGCGCCTTGACGCCCGACGTGCCGAGATCGAGGCCGAGATACATGCTTCCTCCCATGTCCGTCAGGCCTGGCGGCGACGGTCTTTGTTGCTCCCCAGCCCAGTCCTGCGACACGGACGGCGAAGATATCCCGGCAATCGTGCTGCCGGAAAAACGCTCCAGTCAACACGCGAAGATTTTTTCGACACTCGAAAAAATCTGGCCGGGGCAGTTTTTAAGGCAAGATTTGATCTTGGTCAATTCGCGGCGAGAGCGATTGCGCGCCGTGAAAACAGTGCCGACAACGGGCTGTCCGGCCGTGCCAGCGCGCGTTCCGCCGCCAGCGCCCTTGCCAGCGCGCCATCACCGGAACGCAATGCCGCCTCGATCAGCGTCAGGTCGATGACGTCGCGTTGGGCGTGGCTGCCGCCGAAGCGATGGGCGATCGCCCGGATCGGCCGGATCAGGCGTATCGTCCCGGCATAATTGCCCTCGCCGAATGCCTTGATGGCGAGCGTCAGGGGATGGCCGACATCCCGGGTGAAAGCGGCGTTGTCGTCTTTGCCGCGCATCGCCTCGCGCTGCGCCTCGAGCAAGCCGCTGGCCGGCGCGTCGAGGCCGGCACCGACAAACGCCATCATTGCGTGGGCGTCGTTGAAGGCATAATGGCCGGCGCTGGCCTTGGGCAACCAGTTGGCGGCGAGCGCCGCCCAGCGGCTGCCGACATCGACGCCGCCGAGATGCAGCCGCCACAGGATCGCCGAGGCATCGACCATGTTGAGCGCCAGCGTCGAGCGCTCGCCATAGATCGGCCCGTCATAGAGCGCCAGCACCTCGTCGATTTCGCCGAGATCGTAGTGGAACAGCGCCAGGTGCCACCAATTGTGCACCTGCAGGAAACTTTCCCGCGTCCACGCTTCGGGATTGGCGCGCATCCACAGAATGCCGTCCTTTTGCCGGCTCTGCATCTCCATGACATGGGCCACCGCATGCTGGGCCCAGCCGTCGCGCGGCTGGAGATCGACCGCCGTACGGCCAAGTTTTTCGGCGCGCGCGTAATCGCCCATTTCCTCCAGGCCAAAGGCCTGCATGCCGAGTATGGCGTGATAGCCCGGCATGCCGCTCTGCCAGGACGGCAGCGCGCGGCCGATGCGGTCGCGCAGCATGCGCGCGTTGCCGGTGAAGAAGTCGATCTGGTGCCCGGTCTGCAGCGCCAGCGCATCGAGCGGAAACTCGATGGCGAAATCCTCCAGCACGCGGGCGGCCTCGTGCCAGCGTCCCTCCGCAAGGTGGCCAAGGGCGGCGACATGCGCCTGCTCACGTGTCGTCGCGGCAAGCGGCAGCGCCGCCTCGTGACATGCCTTGGCCACCGCCATCGCCTCACGCTCGGTGGCGAGGCCAAAGAGATAACCCTTGAACACCTGCGCCATGACGAAGCCGGGATCGTCGGCGATTGCCCGGTCAATGGAGCCGACCGGATCGCCGATGAAGCACTGCAATTCGCGCACGGCCTGGCTGTAGGACGAAAACCCGGCCTCCGTCGCGCCAGACAGTGTCAGGCCGAATGCATCCCTGACCGCCATAGCGTGTCCTCAGTTGCCCGATCGCATCGCCACCGTGGCGATGCCTGCGCCGACCAGCAGCGTGCCGCCGGTGCGGTTGAAGATGCGGATCGCCTTTGGATTGCGCACGACGTTGCGCGCCCTTGCGGCGATCAGCGCATAACCGACGGCGTTGGCGAAGGCGAACGTCAGGAAGGTCGTCTCGAAGATCAGCATCTGTGTCCAGAAATCCGCGTGCCGGTCGAGGAACTGCGGCAGGAAGGCGACGAAGAAGGTGATGCTTTTCGGATTGAGCGCAGTAACCAGCCAGGCATGCGCCGCCATTTTCGCCGATGACACCGCATCGGTGCGCGGTTCGGCCCGGAGCGCGCCGCCGGCGCGAAACAGCTTGATGCCGAGATAGATCAGATAGCCGGCGCCGATCACCTTCAGCACCGCAAATACGGTGGCCGACGCCGCCAGCAGCGCGCCGATGCCCAGCATCGACAGTGTCATCGCGGTGAAGTCGCCGAGCGCCACGCCGACTGCCATCGGCAGCGCGGTGCGCCAGCCTTGGCCAAGTGCATAGGAAACCACCAGCAGGATGGTCGGGCCAGGAATGACCAGAAGGACCGCCGAGGCAGCGGCAAACGCGGCCCAGTTTTCGAAGGACATTTTCTTCTCCTTGAGCTCAAAGAAGAGGATAAATCCTTGACCTCGCGCAGATGTAAAGAGGCAAGAATCGAAAAAGCCCCTCGTTAACGCCAGGCGGCTGGCCTTCACGCTTTTTCAACCATGATTGGTGAAAATGCCTGCTATCCGGCCGGACCGTGTTTCCCGCCGACAGCGTAGGGTTTGGGTAAATGCGTGAGTTGCCGCACGGTCTGTCGCTGCCGCATAATGGCGACGCAATCGAAACCGAACTACAGCTTTCCCGCCGCACGGTGCTGTCCGGCGCCGGCGCGCTAGCGCTGCTCGGCGTCACAGGCTGCAGCCAGACGCTGGATCTGCCGTCGCTCCAGCTCGACGACGTCACCACCGGCTCGATCCGGCCCGTCCGTCCGAGCATCAGCGTCGACAAGAACATCACCAGCCCCGACGTGATGTACGCTTCGCTTACCGACGGTGGCTTCAACGTGCCGGAGGTGCCCTATCTCAAGATCAAGCCGGAGTTTCGCCGCCAGATCGTCGTCGATCCGACCGGCGAGCAGCCCGGCACCATCGTCGTTCACTCGCAGGAACGGCTGCTCTATCTGGTGCAGCCCGGCGGCGAGGCGATCCGTTACGGCGTCGGTATAGGCAAGGACGGATTCCGCTGGTCCGGCCGCGCCAACATCCAGTACGGCAAGGAATGGCCGGTCTGGACCCCGCCGCCCGAGATGATCGCCCGCAGGCCGGAACTAGTGAAGTGGCAAGGCGGACAGCCGGGCGGCCTCGACAATCCGCTCGGCGCGCGTGCCCTCTACATCTATCAGAACGGCAGCGACACCGGTTATCGCATCCACGGCTCGCCCGAATGGTGGAGCATCGGCCAGGCGATGTCGTCGGGCTGCGTGCGCCTGATCAACCAGGACATCATCGATCTCTACAGCCGCGTCTCCAAGAAAAACCCGGTCGTCGTCGTCTGAACGGCGGCTTCGCCTTCAGCGATCACTCTGCCGTTGCGCGATGCCGCAAGACAGGCGAAAGTGCCTGCGATTTCATCGCCCGGGAGACGTGAACAATGGCCGGAACTTTTGTCATCGCGCAAGGCGGCGGCCCGACCGCCGTCATCAACCAGACCGTGGTGGGTGCTGCGCTCGAAATCCGCAAGCGGCATCCCGGCGCCAAGGTGCTTGGTTCCATCCACGGCGTGCGCGGCATTCGTGACGGCAATTACGTCGATCTTTCCGCCATCCCCGAGGACCGCCTGCGGCTGATCGCGGCGACACCGAGCGCCGCGCTCGGTTCGACGCGCGACAAGCCGGATGCCGCCTATTGCGACCTCATCCTCAACGGCTTGAAGAAAGCCGGCGCCGATGCCTTCATCTATATCGGCGGCAACGACACCTCGGGCACGCAGCAGGTCCTCACCGACGCCGCCGGCGGCAAGATCGCCTTCGTGCATGCGCCGAAAACCATCGACAACGATCTCGAGGAGAACGACCATACGCCCGGCTTCATGTCGGCGGCCGAGTTCGTCGCTGGAGCATTTCTTTCGGTCGATCTCGATTTCCGCGCTTTGCCGGGCATTTATGTCGGCATCGTCATGGGGCGGCATGCCGGTTTCCTGACGGCCGCATCCGCGGCCTGGCAGCTCGACCAGGACAGCGGCCCGCATCTCGTCTACGTGCCGGAGCGGCCGTTCTCGGCGGCCGGTTTCATCGACGACGTGCGCGCCACGCTCGACCGCCACAAGCGCTGCATCGTTGCCGTCTCCGAAGGCGTCAGCACCGCCGACGGCAAGGCGCTGGTCGAAAGCCTGGTGCCGCCGGAAAGGCTGGAGCGCGACCAGCACGGCAACGTCAAGCTGTCGGGCAGCGACCTGCCGGCAGCCTTGGAGCGCGCGCTCGCCGAAGGATTGCCGGGCAAGCGGGCGCGCGTCGATGCGCTCGGCTATATGCCGCGCGGCTATGTCGGCGCCATCAGCGCGGTGGACGCGCAGGAGGCCTTCGATGCCGGTGCCTTCGCCGTCACCGTGGCCGACGAGGGCGGCGGTTCGGTGGCGCTGCAATATGACGGCAAAAAAACCGTACTGAAGAAGGTGCCGCTGAAGAACGTCGCCGGCAAGACGCGCCATATGCCGGATGATTTCATGCTGCCCGACGTCAACCGGCTGTCCGATGCGGGCATGGCCTATCTGAAGCGGCTGGTTCCGCGAAAGTACAGGGTTGGTAAGCCGTTCGTCTGATGCCGGCCTTGATCTGATGGACAGCTGGTTCAGCAAAACCATCGTCGACGCCAAGACGATGATGCTGACCGAGCCCTTCGTGCATGATTTCGTGCGCGCCAACATCTGGCATGTGCGCGGCCGCGATGTCGACCTGCTGGTCGACACCGGCATGGGGATCTGCCCGCTGGCGCCGCAGATCGACACGCCGGCCGGCAAGCCGCTGCTCGTCGTCGCCACGCATATCCATCTCGATCATGTCGGCTCGCTGCACGAGTTTCCGTTACGGGCAGGTCCGCGCCACAGCGCCACGCAGTTCGACAGCATGGACGAAGCGGTGACCTACGCCTACATGTTCCATGATCTGGAAGGCGCCGTCTCCAGACTGCCGGCAAAGGGCTGGAAAGCGGCCGATTACAGGATTCCACCGGCGCCGCTGGACCGGACCCTGGACGAGGGCGATAGGATCGACCTCGGCGACCGGCAATTCCGCGTCCTGCACCTGCCCGGCCACTCTCCGGATTCGATCGCGCTGTTCGATGAGGCAGACGGCCTGTTCTTCGCCGGCGACGCCATCTATGACGCCACGCTGATCGACGACCTGCCGGATTCCGATCGTGCCGCCTACCGCCGCACCATGCAGCGGCTGCTCGACCTGCCGATCCGGATCGGCCATGCCGGTCATGGACCGAGCTTCGACGGCAGGCGGATGCGCGAGATCGCCTCGGCGTATCTCAGGCGAACGGACGGGACAGCGGCATAGGAAGCCTTGGCGGGGCAGTGAGGGGCGGCCTGATTTGGCTTGCACAGCTATTTTGTTCTTGCTTTGTGCCGGCAGCTATGCTAGTAATTTGTGTATGGTGCTGATTTGCCCCAACGACCCGCCGCAAGGCGGGTTTTTGTTTTCGGGTTTCGGCGCCAGCCCGGCACGGCGGTTGCCAGCCGAAAATTAAATCTTCGTAACATTATCTGGAAACCATCATCGGCGCCCTAGATGCGGGGCTGTCGATCCGGTCGGCTGCCTGACAGGCGAGACAGGCAAGGCCGACGACCGACGCGCCGATGAATTGTTCCGGTGACGGAACGTTAGGGCGCTTCACCAATCTCTCGCCCGGACAACGGCCATGTCACCAATCCAGACCCTTCGCAGACATCGCGTCGCCGCTCTGCTGGGCGCAGCGCTGATCGTCAGCCCTTTCGCCCTGCCTCTCGCTCCCAGGCTGAATGATGTCCTGGCGGCAACGGTCACCCCTCCCGTCACCGGCATGACGGCGCCGAGCGGCTCGTTCGCGCCGGTCGTGGCGGCCGATAAGCCGGCGGTGGTGACCATCACGACGGTCATGAAAGTACAACAGCCCGACACCATGAGCGACGCCTCTCCCTTTGGCGGAACCTCCCCTTTCGACGACTATTTCCGCCATTTCTTCGGTGACCAGGGACTGCCCGCTCCCAAAACACCGCCGGAACAGGCGCCGCGCACCGAGGCCCTCGGTTCAGGCTTCATCGTCGCCAGCGACGGCACCATCGTCACCAACAATCACGTTGTCGATGGCGCCCAATCGATCAAGGTGACGCTCGACGACGGCACCGAGCTTCCCGCCAAATTGATCGGCCATGACGCCAAGAACGATCTTGCCGTGCTCAAGGTCAAAGCCGGCAAGCCCCTGCCGACCGTCAGATGGGGCGATTCCGACAAGCTCATGCCGGGTGACCAGGTGCTCGCCTTCGGCAATCCGTTCGGCCTTGGCACCACGGTCACGGCCGGCATCGTCTCGGCGCGCGGCCGCGACCTGCACAGCGGGCCGTTTGACGACTTCATCCAGATCGACGCACCGATCAACCGGGGCAATTCTGGCGGCCCGCTGACGGATGTGAACGGCAATGTCGTCGGCATCAACACGGCGATCTTTTCGCCGAATGGCGGCAGCGTCGGCGTCGGCTTCGCCATCCCCTCGGACCAGGCGCAAAAGGTCGTCGCCAAGCTGATGAAGGGCGGGTCCATCCAGTACGGCTACCTCGGCGTCCAGATCCAGCCGGTGACGCCTGATATGGCGAGCGCCATCGGCCTCGATCACCCCGCCGGCGTGCTGGTCGCGCAGGTCAGCGACGGATCGCCGGCCGCCAAGGCCGGCATCGAGACCGGCGACGTCATCACCAGCTTCGCCGATCGCGACATAAAGGACCCAAGGGACCTGTCGCGCGCTGTCGCCGACGTTGCGCCCGGCACAAGGGAAACCCTCAATGTCTGGCGCAAGGGCCAAAGCCTGCAGATCTCGGTCGAGATCGGGCGCAACGAAGACGACATGGCAACGGGATCGGTGACCGGCGATCAGGGTCAGCCGTCGACGGAGCAGGGCCTCCGTGCACCGGCGCTCGGTCTGCGCCTGATGGATGTCACCCCGGATGTACGCCAGGCAATGAACCTGGCAGGCAACCAGCACGGCGCACTGGTCGAGCGCGTCGACCCGAACAAGGCGGCATCGGCTTCCGGCATCCAGCCCGGCGATATCATCGTCGCCGTCGACCAGCATCCGGTGAGAAGCGCCAGGCAGGCTAACCAGGCGATCGTGCAGGCTGCCAAATCCGGCAAGAAATCGGTGCTGCTGCTTGTCCAGCGCGGCGACGCCCAGATGTTTGTCGCCGTCCCCTTCGCCAGTGGCTGAGGCAGGCGCCGCGCTGCCAAGATCGATGGAGGGCATTGCCGCCAGGCCGAGAAGATTTCGGTTGCCCGCGCGCGCGTCTTCGAGAAAACTGACAAAGGTCGATTGGACCTTGCGCAAACGGATATTCTCGATGGCTACCCGAGGTTTCTCTTCCGGACGAAAGCCGCCGACGGATACGGGTGCACGTCTCCCGCCGGGGCAATATCTCGAGCAAGGTTTCCCGGTCCTGTCGGCCGGCCCGACGCCGCATGTGCGCACCGAGGATTGGTCGTTCACGCTTAAGCACGGGCCGCGGCCGATCAAGAAGTGGAACTGGGCCGAGTTCAACGCGCTGCCCTTGACCAAGATGACGCGCGACATCCATTGCGTCACCGCATGGACCAAGTTCGACACGGCGTGGCAGGGCGTGCTGGTCGACGACATCCTTGCCGACGCCGGCATCGAGCCGCCCACCGCCTTCACGCTGGCGCTGGGTTTCGACGGCTATTCCACCAACGTGCCGACTAAGGATCTCACCGGCGGCAAGGCGATGGTGGCGCTGCTTTACGAGGGCAAGCCGATCACCCCCGACCATGGCGGCCCGGCGCGGCTGCTCGTTCCGCATCTCTATTTCTGGAAATCGGCCAAATGGCTGAACGGGCTGCAGTTCACCGAGCGTGACGAGCCGGGTTTCTGGGAGTTGCGAGGCTATCATATCTATGGCGACCCGTGGCGCGAGCAGCGCTACACGAACGATCCATGAGCGACGCACCGGCGGCGCAGTCGCCCTGGCAGATAGTCACCATCACCCGCATCCAAAAGCGCACGCCGCGCGTCACCAGCTTTTTCCTGCAGCCGTCTCGGCCCTTCGCCTACCGTGCCGGACAGCATGTCGATGTCAGGCTGACGGCGCCTGACGGTTATCAGGCGCGGCGCTCCTACTCCATCGCCTCGGCACCGGAGACCGGCGAGACCATCGAGCTGGCGATTGAAAAACTCGAGGACGGCGAGGTCTCGCCGTTCTTTCACGAGATCGCGGCGGTGGGCGACGAGTTCGAATTGCGCGGGCCGCTCGGCGGCCATTTCGTCTGGTCCGACGGCGATGGCGGACCGCTCCTGCTCGTCGGCGGTGGGTCGGGCGTGGTGCCGCTGATGTCGATGGTCCGTCACCGGGCGATGCGGGGGTCGCTGGTTGCCGCCGCCCTGGTGGTTTCGGCGCGGGTCTGGGACGAGGTGATCTTTCGCGACGAGCTGATGGACCTCGCCGAGCGCCGGGATGGCTTCGACCTGGTGCTGACGCTGACGCGCGAGCCGGCCCGCCGTCCGGCGGATTATGCGCGGCGGGTCGACGCCGCGATGATGGTGCAAGCCATGACCAGGCTGCCCGCGCCGCCGAAGCTGGCCTTTGTCTGCGGCTCGAACGCATTCGTGACGGCCGCCGCCGAGGCACTGATCGATGCCGGGGTGCCTGCGGCTCTCATCCGCACCGAACGCTACGGGGTCTGACCCGGTTCTGCTTGCCCTGTTGCTGCCTTTGCCGGCCGGCCTAAACGGGCCGAAAACCGGCGGAACGGCGAGGCCGCGCTTGGCTGAAATGGTTAACGATTCGACAAACAACCCCGGCTGCGACTTTTATCGGTTTAAAAAATCGAACCGAACGGTTCGTTTCTGTTGACAATGCGTGCAGGACGCTGTGAACGCTGCCTCCCAACTCCCCTTGCAGTCAGACCGAGGCGATGGGCTATCTTGTTGACATTAAACGCTAAAAATGTGGCGGAGGGAGTCCGTGGCACAATTTCAAGGTGTAGATTCTTGGTCCACACCAAACAACTTCGTGATTGGAAACTGGCCATTGGCTTTCCCACATCGGGGCGGTCCGAACGACGCGAACTCCTCCCAAGACACGCCGCTAGACGGACTGAGACTAAGATACTGGAGTATTAAAAATGAAAAAGATCGCTCTTGCCGCCGTCGCCGTTTTGGCCATCACCGGCAGCGCCTTCGCCGGCAGCGACAATTATGGTTCCAATGGTGCGAACCAGCCTGCCGCCTCGGGCGACAGCTCGTACACGGCTTCCATTCAGAAGCCGGCTGATGCTGACAAGCAGCCTGTCCAGGGCGCCGACCGGAACCTCTTCGGCAACAACTAACAGCCCATCCCAGCATCAGGGCGGCGGGCATAATCCGCCGCCGGGATCTGAAAAAATTCAGGAGTATTGAAATGAAAAAGATCTTTCTTGCCGCCGTCGCCGTTTTGGCCATCACCGGCAGCGCCTTCGCCGGCAGCGACAATTATGGTTCCAACGGAGCCAACCAGCCGGCTGTCGCGGTCGACAGCTCGTACACGGCCTCCCTCAAGAAGTCGGATCAGGCTGAAAAGCAGCCGGTCGGCCAGGGCGCCGATCGCAACCTCTTCGGCAACAACTAACAGCCGATCCCACCATCAAGGCGGGCGGGCATGCCCGCCGCTTTGATGCGAAATCCAGGAGTATCCAAATGAAAAAGATTGTTCTTACTGCCGCCGCTCTCTTGATTGCCGCCGGCGGCGCCTATGCCCAAAACGACAATGTTGGCGGGAGCGACATCAATAAGCAGTCGACCGTCAATGTCGACAAGACGCAGACATATTCGGTGCGTGACAGCAACTCGCCGATCTACAAACTGCTGAATTCGTCTGGCGATGTGCCCAAGTCCGCGCCTCAGGGCGCCGACCGCAACCTCTTCGGTAACAACTAGAGCAATTCCAGGAAAAGTGTGAAACGGTTTTCCGTCCGGAATTGCGTCAAAACAAAGAGATAGAGCGGTTCGGCGTTTTCCGTGAAAACGATGAACCGCTCTAACAGCCGAACCGGAATTCCAGACAAGAGGGGCGGGCCGGGGCCGGCCCGGGTGGGGTCTATTTTTACCAAATGCGCGGCCACGCAGCGCGGCGGGATGTGGGATT